>JBJTQJ010000051.1:0-15755 GCA_046075565.1 Verrucomicrobiales bacterium
AGCATGGTGCCGGTCCAGAAATTCGACGACCACCCGCTCTCGAAACGCTATGCCGACCATGTGAGAAAAAGAATGGCGGAATTCAATCCAGAAGCCGAGGCGGACCTAATCTGGAATAATCAGAAGGCACGGGCCAAGTCGAAGGGACAACCGGAACCGCCCAGACCCGATCCGAAAACTCTCCCCTCATGGAACATTCCCGGCAAGAGCCCCAGTGACATGGGCAGCGTGCACAACGGCTACTTCGGTGTATTCAAGGGCTACCAAATCAAGGGCGTAGTCTTTCATCAGGGATTCAACAATACGATCAGCGAAAACTGCCGGCCCAAGCGTTATCGCCTATTGACCAAGCTCATGGTCGAAGGCTGGCGCGAGGATTTTGGCGATCCGAGTCTTCCCGTTTGCATCATCGGCGGCTGCGGTGGCAATGCCCCGCAAAACATGTCCAATTTTGAGCAGTATTCGATCGAAACCAGCCCTTATATCCGCGAAGCGCAGCGGCTCGGCCTAGAAGATGTAGGCGATCCGCAAAACACCGAGTTCATTCCAGACCACGACGTTGTCGTTCCCGGCCTCCACCCATCCAATAAGCGCGAGCACGGCCGCCGGGCCGCCCAATGGGCCATCAGTCATATTTACAAGGTGCAGAATACCTCAAGGATTACCCCAACCGTTCCCCAAGTGGAAGCCAAGGACGACATGATGATCGTCCGCTTTGCCGACAAGCAAAATGTACAGCCGGTCAATGGTAGCGAGATCCTCGAAGGCTTTTCGCTTGCCGGTGAAGATGGCAAATTTTACATGGCCTACGCCCGCCATCTGCCGGTTGAACAAAACGGAGAGTGGAAAAAAGAGTTGAAAGCCATCCATGTGTGGAGCCCGATGGTTGAGAAGCCCGTCGCACTCCGCTACGCGTGGGCCACCAACGCCATGGGCAATCTGAAATTGAATGGTGACCAGGACATTCCATTCCCGAGCTTCCGCACCGACAATTGGGACCTCCCGGAAAGCGAGGATCCCGCGGAAAGCATGATGGGTCGCTCGTGGAACAACCAACAGAAAGCCGATGGCCAAGCACGCCTCGAAGCACGCCGCCTCAAGGAGGCCGAAATGGGCCGCGCGTTGGTGGAACGCCTGGAACAAATGACAAACCTCAAGAAATGACCCTATCGCAGCGCGGACTTTCGTCCGATGCCTCTAAGGATTGGGGATTTCCTGAAGAGCGTTGCTCCTGATCTGCCTCTTACTGCCGGTTCAACGCTTCCAGAATCGCGCGACGCAGGGCCACCACTTCGATCTCGCCGGTATGGCTCCAGAGCACCTTGCCGGAGGAATCGACGATCACCGAATGGGGTAGAGCGCCCGACCACTTGGGGTCGATGGCTTCCGCCAGCGCGTCCGGATTTTCGCCGCTGAAGCGGAAATTCATGGCCGTGCGGTTTTCCTTCTTCATGAAAGGAAGGTGGCGGGGCGAGATGGCTGCGTGTTGCTCGGCGAGGAACTTTTTCGCGCGCTCGGCACGGTCGGATTCGTCCATGCTGATGGTCACCATATCAAACGACCGGTTCTGGAAACGGCGGTAGGTATCGACAAGGTCGGGGAATTCAGCCACGCATGGGGCACAGGAAGTGGACCAGAAATTGATCAAGCGAACTCGTCCCTCCAGAGGCTTGGCCAATTTGGCGGCGCCCTCGGCATCCACATCTTCCATGGTCACCGGCAGGGCTTCCCATTTTTTCTGATCCTCGGCCACACTCTCCGCCTTCCAAATCCACTTCGTCGAACATCCGATCGGCCTGGTTACCGGTTCAGCGACTTCCTTGCCCGACAGCACTGCCTCGAGGGCATTGCGGATTTGCGAGACCTCCGCTGGCGCCTTGTTCCGCCCGCCATCATCGAGTCGTCCGTTGTAGCGGAGCTTACGTTCGGCATCGAACAAAAATGCGTGGGGAGTGGCTTGGGCGCCGCAGGCCATGGCCAACTCTTGTTTTTCCCCGTCATAGAGGTAAGGGAGCTTCCATCCCGCTTGTTCGTAGTATGGTTTCATCTCCTCGAACGAGTCTCCATAGGGAGAATATCCGAGTTCGTCGGGACGCAACCCAACCGGGTTGTTCGGATTGATGGCGACAATCGCCACCCCCTTTGGTGCGTAGTCCTCGTGCAATTTTCTTATCCTTTCCATCCCTTGCACGGCGGAGGGACAGTGGTTGCAGGTGAAAATCAAACAGAGGGCCTTGGCGCTTGCGAAATCCGCGAGCGCCATTTCCTTGCCGTTGACATCGGGCAAGCGGAATTCTGGAGCTGGCGAACCGAGCGCCAGGACCTTGGGAGGTTCGTTGGCGGTAGCGGACAGAGCGAAGAGTCCGAATGCAAGAAGTGGGAGGTATTTCATCATCGCTCCATACGACCATCAATGCCCCCGTCCATCAAGTAAAATGAGTCAATATCGGGAGATCCCGAAAAGTCCTTTTTTTCCGAGCCGCGATGAGCCTGCCGTTATGGTGGATCCGGGGAAAACAATCTCCGCGCAGCTACTCTTCTATTTGAGGCGTCTCCTCGACTCCGGCTTGGTATTTGGGCAGATTCCGGGGGGAAACGAGCAGGATGATTTCGCCGCGTGGTGCGGTCTTGTGGAAATGCTGAGCGAGGTCGGCGGCGCGCCCGCGATGGTATTGCTCGAATTTCTTGCTGATTTCGCGGGCGACACAGATCAATCGGTCCGGATCGATAGCCGCGAGAATGTCGAGGCTGCCATCGAGCCGGTGCGGACTTTCGTGGAAGACGGAGGTGGCATCCTCGCGTTCGAGGGCTTCCCGCAGCACCCGTTCGCGGCGTCCTTTTTTCACGGGAAGGAATCCCCCGAAGTAGAATGGTTCGGCAGGAAATCCGGAGCCGACGAGGGCGGTGAGAAATGCGCAGGGACCGGGCAGGACCTCATGGCGGATGCCGGCACGAAGGCAAGCTTGGATGAGGCGGGCCCCGGGATCGGAGATGCCGGGCATACCGGCATCACTCACCACGGCCACGTTGGCGCCCTCTGCCGCTTGTTCGACGAGTTCGGCGGAACGTCGTGCCTCGTTATGCTCGTGCAAACTCACCAAACGGGCCTGGATACCGTGGTGATCTAACAGGATCCGTGTGTGCCTCGTGTCTTCACATGCCACGATGTCGGCGGCGCGCAGGACTTCGAGCGCGCGCAAGGTGATGTCAGCGAGATTCCCGATAGGTGTGGGAACCAACGTGATGCAACCGGGACCAGATGGAGTGGAATCAGACAAGTTGGTTAGGCCGACGGACCCGAGCCATTCGGTTCTCGACCTGATCCGACTCAAGTTTCCGGTCTTGTGTCTCCCTTACCAGCCTTCAGCGAGATTGCTGACAATCCGTTCGGCGGCGCGGTCGGCGGCTTCTGGGATGGCCTGGCGTTCGGCGTTCTGGTAGTTGGCATCGATGAAGACGGTGGTTTCACCGCGAGCCGAGCCTTGGCGGAGCACTTCCTGGGTGCGGAGATCGACCAGACGGTAGGTGACCATGAGGTTGAGGCCGAGTTCGCGGGTGCGCAGCGTGTTGAAGCGCGCGGAGCGGAGTTGACGGCGCTGGATATCCGTGATGGTGACTTCGAGGCTGGCATCGGCGTTGCCCTGGGTGGCAACTTTATAGGTGCCGTCTTCCTGCATGCGGCTGATGATCGAGTTCGTCACATGGACATCAATGCGGGGCTCGAGGGTCAGATTTTTGACATTCGGCACGGCAATGGTCTGCACATTCTGCAACTGGGCGGGCTTGACCGGACCCACGCGGTAACCGGCGCAGGAGGGGAGGAAAAGCAACGAAGTGAGAGCGAGGGCGGAAAGAAGGAGCGGTCTCATGGTTATTTGTTCAGGAAAGCCGGAAATAGCGCCCGCGTCAAGCAATGGATCGCAATTCGGGGCCGGGTTTTTACTGGGCGGGAGGTGGAGCCGCAGGCGGGGCCACGTCTTCCGGGGTTTCCGGGCCGGGCGGGGGTGGTTCGACCGGCGGCAGCGGCCCCTCATCGAGAAGGGGATTGCCACCACCGGGGGGCAGGTCGCCTTCGGGCAAGGTATCGATATCGAGGTAGCGCAGGGAGGGCAGGCGGGGGCGCAGATCCGGCACGGGCGGTCCGGCATAATCATCCCGGTCTTTGGTGCGGGCGTCTTCCGGGAAGCCGAGAGGATCATCGGGAATCACGGGCGCGGTGACCCCGCTGGCCCCGAGGGCGTCGAGGCGCTGGCGGGCTTCGGCGGCAAGAGCGGGGTCGTCGTAGCCGAGCACTTCGCGGTAATAGATGGCGGCAGCCTGCGGTTTGCCGGTGCGTTCGTAGAATTTGGCAATCTCGAAGGTTTCTTTAGCTTCTTTGCCGCTGAGGGCTCCGATCTGGCGGCGGGCCTCACCGGCCTTCTCGCCTCCCGGGTTCTGCAGCAGATAGTCCTCGTAGCTGCGGCGGGCCGTCGTCACGGTGGTACGGTCTTTGCTCTTCTGTTCGGCTTTCGCCTGATAGGTCTGGGCAATCTGGAATTGGGCGTCGGCGGCTTCTTTGGTGCCGGGCATCTCATCGACGACCTTTTCGTAGCTGGCGACCGCTTTCGGGAGGTTCCCAGCCTGCTTGTGCAATTCGGCGACCACGAGCAGGGCTTGACCGGCCATGCTCGAGCGCGGGACATTCGAGGCGACGGTCTCAAGCAACTCGATGGTTTCGTTGCGGGAAACGCCCACTGGCAAACCGAGCATACGACCGGTGAATTGGCCCTCTTTACAGGCCATGGCGAGGGCAAACTGCCGATCCAGCACCTGTTTGTAGCGTTTGTCCCCCTTGAACCGGGTGATGAATGCCTGGTAGTTCTCGAAGGACTTTTCAGCTTTGCCGACACTTTGGTAAAGTTCTCCCGCGCGAATGGCAGCGTCCGGCGCCAAGGTCGAAATGGGGAAATCCTCGACGATTTCCGCGTAGAGTTTGGCGGCCTGGGAGCTGTCACCTTTGGCTTCGGCGGCGGCGGCACGAGCGGCGAGGGCGCTGGCCTCTCCCTCGCGACGATTGAGTTCCGCCTGTTCCGGAAGTGCCTTCTCCTCCTTTTTCCCGAACAGGCCGAGGAAGCCGTCGGCCCGGCAGGGGGAAACGAGAAGCCCGGTGGCGATAGTGACCAAGCAGACGGAGGTGTGAGGTTTCATGGGAACCTGATCCTAATGGAAGCCCGCCCCAAGGTCAAGACGCCCGGCGGGGAAAAGTTGCGCCGGCTCGCGGGGGTCATTCGGGGGTGCCCGGACCGCGCACGAGCTCGGCCGTTTCGACCTTCAGGAGTCCGAAGGCGGCGGTGTGGATGACGCGGGATTTGACGAAGCCGGTGCCGGGGGCGAACCAGGTCGTGGATTCGACGGAGTGCCGGGGGCGGTCGGAACCAATGGTCCGGATGCGCCAGGCCTCGAAGGTCCCGGCAGGCACGGTGATCTTTTCTTTTCCCAGCACATCAAAGGTGCGGCTGACCGGGTGGCCGTCCACTTGGAAGCGTGCCTGCCAGGTGTCGCCGACTTCGATGGGAAATCGCACCAATGGCAATGGTTCGGGCAAGGTGATCTGGCGCACGGATGGCTGGGCACCCTCGGTGGCGGGAGGGGCGAGCAGATCGGTGGCCACATCGGCGATTCGTTCGGGGGAGACCTCGCGGTAGTCCAACACGCTCAACCTCGCCGTTCACACGGGTGGTGAAACGAAGGGCATCGCGTCCGGGAAGCTGAGCCGGGCGGTCGAGCGTGGTCGTGCGGGTGGCGCGGATTCTTCGACCGGCCAAGGGCCGGGTTTCCTGCGCCGAACTGACCGTCAACTCAACGGCATTTTCGGGCAGATCCGGTGGTCACTTCGTATTCCCAGGTCGTGCCCGGGACTAAGGGAAATGCGAGGCATTTCGACAGCTTGGGTTCGGCCGAAGGAGTTGCCTGCGCACGCGACGGATTTTCCGGTCGGCAAGCGACCACGCACGCCACCAAAAGACAAATCATCCAACGGGCGTGTTTCATGGCTTTCGGCGCACAAGGTCGCGGGTGAAATCGGAGCCACCGGAAAATGGCGCATCGAAGCGGGGATGGAATCCGGCATTCGGAAAATGCCGCGGCCGCCCGGTCCGGGAATGACGTGCGATGATGGTGGCCAAGACGACCAGACTCCCGAGGGCGAGCACGATCGCGACACCGGGGATGACGAAAGAATCCGCCCAGCGGGGCAGCGCCTGTGCAGGAGCGCTTTGCTTCTCATTGGCGGTGGCGAGGGCGAGAAGGTTTCGTTCGCGCAGTCGGGTCAACCGGCGGTCCAAAATGGCGAACTCGGTGGCCATGGCATCGACCGCGGTTTCGAGGGGACGCTCGGGATGGAGCGCGAGCGCCCGCTGCAGCGCTCCATTCAATTGGTCTTGTAGATCCCCGGAATCGAACAAATGGGCTTCCACTCCCCCGGCGTGCACAAACGGCTGCGCCCGAACTGCGGGCGCGTGGATCAAGACCGCGCTCACCGGACCACGTCCCCATGCGGCTTGTAGCGAAGAAGCCAGTGAGTTGATTTGTTCCCGCTCGTCACTGCCATCGGACACCACCCACAAATCCGCGCCTTGCTTTGCGGCCTCGGCGAGTTTTTTGGCTAGAAGTTGGTGTTGCTTCTTGTCGAGCAGACTCGCGGGATCATGAATGCGGTCAGCAGGCGGAGGGGGTAAGGCCAACACACCGCCACCGAACAGCAGCGACATGAGCAAAACGCAATGGAGAATGGTCCGCATGGTTTTCGATTCAATAGTTGCCATGTGAGCGCGGGTTCCACGCCTCCAGAAGCCGCTTGCGAAGAGCTGTCAGCCAATTGAGCAGGGCTTGTTCCGGAGAGGTTGGCCAAATATCCGCGAACGAATCGAGATCATGATCGAGCGACTTCGGGGCGAGCAGTTGCTCCAAACGATATCCGAGCGTAAGCGCGAGGCGGTCGTTCAAGGTATCAACTAACAACAACGCACCATGCAACCGCCGGATCGCATCTTCGGAAACTTCCACCGGGCACGCATTCATCATCCAGAAGCCGAATTCCGCGGGCTGGATTTTCGCATCGAGATTCACCAGGCAGACCCAGACACCAAGCTGGGGAAATTCGCCCTGCAATCCGGCAATGGCCCGTGTGATGGACTCGCGCGTTTTTTCTTCCAGCAAAGAAGCGGCGTCCAAGACGGGTTCCAACCTCGGGGCGGCAAAGGGGAATTTCGCCACACAGGCCGCACCCGTGTAACCGCAATGCGGACAACTTTTCTCTAGCACCGGGCTCTGCCGGCGGCAGGAAGGACAGACCACCGGGCCCGGAAGCGGGGGAATGCCTTGGGTCGCGGGGGAGGCAATCATGGCTCAATCAACCGGGCCGGGCGCGTCGGCAGACTACCCGGCTCCTCAACCGGACGGGCGGGACGAACCTCGGGACCGCCCGAGGGCACGGGGCGCAATCCATCAAGCACGGATGGCCGGCGGGAAGGCGTTTCCAGGTTGGGCTTGGTCTCTCCGGGGGCTTTTGCTTTGCGCATCATGCGGATCTCGACGCGACGGTTCGGCTGTTGTTCATCGATACTACCCTCAGGTGCGACAAGCGGCCGGGATTCTCCGAGACCTTCGACACGGATACGCTCGTCCGGGATACGCAAGCTTGCCTGCAACCACGTGGAAACCGCCAGGGCACGCCGGTGGCTCAAATCCAGATTCCGCTCGTCGCTACCGATGGTGTCGGTATGCCCCTCGATGATGAAAAGGGTATCCGGATTCCTATCGATGAGAATGCCCAGCATCATCAGGCTTGTCTTCGCGCCCTCGCGCAGGCGATCCTCGTTGAAATCGAATAACAAATCCGAAGGCATGTAGATCGGTTTCGTCTTATCCGTCAGTTTTCCGCCCGGCACACCCATCAACTCCTCCAGCGTGCTGAACTTGTCGGATAACCCCTCGTTGCCTTTGGCGGCTTTTTCTAACAGATCACGTGTGATTCCCGCGGACTTGCCATCGGGTTCCGCCATCATGATGGGATGGCTCTCGGAAACATTGGCCGGGAGATCCGGCGCGCGCAAACTACGATCGCTGAGCGACTCCAGCGAATTCTCGAAGTTGGTCATGTCGAGGGATTCGAGGGCCAGACCGGCCGAAGCCTCGATTCCCGGCGAAAGATTCTCCGGTTGCTTCACCGTCGGCGTGATCTCGATCTCGCGGTCATCGGGAATGCGGTCCTGCATTTCTGTTAGATCCAAAACCTTCTCCTCGACGATGTCGGGAATATTCGCGACATCGAGTTTGGATGACGTGTCCGTCTCCGGGCGGGGATTCAAAGACTCCCGCGTCACCTCAACCTTGGGGGTGCGGAACGAGATCGTCTCGGGCAAATCGAGATCGGCGAGCGAGACCCGGATGTCGCTGAAGATGAGGATGAGCGCCAGGTGCAGAACAAGCGAGGTGATGACCGCGAGCAGCACCGTCCAGTGCAAACGCCGACTTTCCGGTTCACCACGATGGTCGTACCGGCTCTCGAGATGCCATGGAAAATCGCTGGCGGGATCGTCGCGCATGAAAAACTGGGAAACCGTCCTCCAAAACTACGGGAAATCGGCCTCTCCGCCAAGGCGGAAATCATTTTCCGGGGATATCGGAGGAAATTTTCTTGGCAGAAGGTCGCGGAATCGCCAGAATTCAGCGCATGGCGAAAGGCCTATTGAAATGGGTGATATTACCCGCCGTCTGGCTCTGGGCGGCCCGCATGGAAAAACGCGCCCTCCTCCACGGGCGCCCGCTCAACCGCCGCGAGATGGAACTCGCGCGCCGGGCCGGGGTGCTCCACCCCGATCGCATCCGCGTGCTCGTGGTGGATGCCATGCCCTCCGCCGGGCTGCCGTGGATGCGCCATCTGGCTGCGCGCTGGGGGCTGAGCATGGACGGCGTGATCGGACTTTGCCTGCGTTATGGGATCTTCCTGCGCCGACGGCCGGCCCGGCTCGAAACCTTTGTGCACGAATGTGTGCACACCGCCCAATGTGAACGCCTTGGTGGCCTCGCCGCTTTCCTTGCCCGCTACCTTGGCGAATGCCTCGAGCACGGATACGACCGCGCCCCCATGGAGCTCGAAGCCGAAAGCGTCTGCCACCTCCTGCGCGCCCGTTCGACCGCCCTCGCCTGATCCCAGCATGTCCGACTCCATCACCGAACTCACCGCCCGCATCCGTGTCTTCGTCGAAGCCCGCGACTGGAAACAATTCCACGGTCCCAAAGAAATGGCCACTGCCATCAGCGTCGAAGCCTCCGAGTTGCTTCAACACTTCGTCTGGCTCGATGCCGCGCAAGCGGAGGAAAAATGCGCGGCCCGCCGCAGCGAAATCGCCGACGAGATCGCCGACGTCGGGATACTGCTCTTTGAAATGGCCGACAACCTCGGCTTCAATCTTAGAGAGCTTATGGTCGCCAAACTCGAACGCAACGAAAGCCGTTACCCCGTCGAAAAAGCCCGGGGCTCGAACAAGAAATACAATGAACTGGGGTAAGGGATCCCGTCGCGGATTCATGGCCGCTGCCCGAAGAGAACCCGGAGGATGCCGGAGGCATCCCGGCGTTTAGCCGGTGGTTGAGCGCGCTTAGCGCGCGACACCACCGGATCCCATAGCCGCCTTGGATCTTTCCCTCTCCCCTTGCCCATTCTGGCGCATTCACTGATTCCGTGCTAGATTCACCGCATGGCATCCACAACCGCGCTTGCAAATTTGCTTTCCGCTTCTGTTTCCCCCATGCTGGTGATTTCCGCAGCAGGGTTGTTGTTGTTGAGCATGACCAATCGCTATGGGCGCGTGATCGACCGCGCCCGGGCCTACCGCAAGCACTTCAGCAGCCTGCCCGCTGATTCACAGGAGGCACGCGCCACCTGGGAGGAACTCGCCGGCATTTGGAAACGTGCCTGCCTGCTCCGGTTGGCCATTTCCCTCGCCACGGCAAGCGTCCTCGGTGTGGTCTGCACGGTTTTCGGACTTTTCCTCCACCTGCTCGCCGACTTGCAGATTGTCCCGCTCGTGCTCGGAATATTCGGCCTATCGCTCGCTGCGCTCGCCGCTTCACTGGTCGCCTTCCTGCGCGATATGACCCTCTCGCTGAATGCTCTCGAACATGAGATCCAACAGGCCGGAGTGACGGTGAAAAAGTGATCGCCACCGGGATCTCCGCCGGGATCGCTGGGATCGCCGACAGCCTGCCCGCCGGAGCCTTCGGCGAAGGCTGGGTCCCCGTCGGCACGTTTGAACCAATGCCGACGAGGACGTCGGCGATCCCATTAAGGAGACAACCAACGAGCCAGTTGTCGAGCGATAAAGACGCGAGCGAGATCCGAAGTCCGCCCGCTCAGGCAGTAAATGGCCTCGGCTTCTCCCAGAGACCCGGTGCCGTAGCGATCAAATCTGAGCAGGAGAGCTTTTTTGGTTTCGGAGGAGTTTGCCACTGGCCTTGTCGCCAGTCTTGCAAATGAGCTACCATAGTTAGGACCGACCTGCATTTCGGTGAAGTCCCGAAGCCCCGATCTTGAGGGGTACAGGAGGAATTCCCCTTCCTTGCCGTCGGCATCTGTGATGAAAATAAAGAGGTAGTGAGCCTCGCGGTGGAGAACTTTAAGCGATTGATAGGGTTCAGAAAGCGCAAGCAGACGAGGTTCGACTTGCTCCAGATTCGGCTTCTCGTAGGGGCGGAAGAGCCACGCGATCCCGGCGAGCAGGAGTAAGAGAATCCAGAGGCTGATGTGCTGCTTCTTGCTCATGGACCGACTCGATGGTTGACGCAGGTCGATCGTTCGTTTTGCCTCTCGACTATCTTGATCGTGAACTGTCGGTTTGCAAGCGTGTTATGAACCACGCTTTTTGCGCAGCGCTGGGAACGCCGACAGCTGTCGGCGATCCCAGGCCTCAACCTGCTTCCGAAAAAGCGCCGAAGCGGCGGAACTTCTCGTAGCGGCGGGCGAGGAGGTCGTCCGTGGAAAGGGCGGAGAGTTCGGCGACGGCGGCGGCGATGGCACCACCAACCGAGTCGGCGGTGGCATCAGGGTCGTGATGGGCACCACCCTCGGGTTCGGGGATGACACCATCCACGAGGCCGAGGCCATGGAGATCGGTGGCGGTGAGCTTCATCGCTTCGGCTGCTTCGGGCGCGTGTTTCCGGTGTTTCCAAAGGATGGCAGCGCAACCCTCCGGGCTGATGACCGAATAATAGGCATTTTCGAGCATCAGGACTTTGTCGGCCACACCAATCCCAAGGGCCCCGCCAGAGCCGCCTTCGCCGATGACGATGGCGATGATGGGCACGCGCAGGAGCATCATTTCACGGAGGTTGAAGGCGATGGCCTCGGCGATGTTACGTTCTTCCGCGCCGATGCCAGGAAAGGCTCCCGGCGTATCGATGAAGGCAATGATCGGGAGTCCGAATTTTTCGCCCATGCGCATGAGGCGGAGGGATTTCCGGTAGCCTTCCGGGTGGGCGCTGCCGAAATTGCGGAGCAGATTTTCCTTTGTATCGCGGCCTTTCTGGTGACCGAGCACGACGCAATTGCGCTCGCGGAAGCGGGCGAGACCGCCAGGCATGGAATGGTCGTCGCCGACATGGCGGTCGCCGTGGAGTTCGGTGAAGTCCTCGAAGCAGGCCGCGATGTAGTCGAGGGTGAACGGACGCTGGACGTGGCGGGCGATCTGCACGCGTTGCCAGGCGGAGAGATTCTGATAGATCTGGCGGCGTTGTTCGTCCAGGCGGGCGCGCAGGTCGGCGATGGTCGGGCCGAGGTCGAGGGAGTTGCGCGCCGCTTCGTTAGTCAGTTGCTCGATTTGTTTTTCAAGTTCAAGCAACGGGCGTTCGAATTCCAAAGGCTGGACTTTCATGGGAAAATGATTGTGGGCTCAGGGTTTGAGTTCGACGGAGTTGCCGGAGCGCAGCAACAGGAGCAGGTCGGCGGCGTCCGCCTCCGAGACGAAAACACCGAAGCCCTGCCCCGGCGTGGCCACGTCGGGAATGGAACGGATCGCCCAATCCCGGCCAATCTCAATCCATTTCTCCGCCCGCGTGGTGCCTTCGTCGGTCAGAACGACCCGTTTGCCATCGAGCACGCCAAATTTCTGGCCAACCGCGACCGTGGCGGGGATTTTCGCGCCCGGCGGGCGGCGGATTTCCCGGATGGGGAAGAGGGCGAAGAAATACTCGCCGTCCATGATGACGATGGTCTTGGCCCCGACGTCGATAATGGCCCGGAAATTGAGCGGGCAGACCCAGACCTGGTCGTTTGGTTGCATGGCCTGGGGCCGGGAAAGGCCGGTGGCGCGGGTGATGTAGTGCCAGGTGGTTTGGTTATCGGCGGCGATTTTGTTGAGCGAGCCGCCACGGGGGATCTCGACCTTTTTCTTGCCGGGCCAGGGAATGTCGGGGTCGATCAGCCGGTCGAGATTCATTTGACCGAGCAGGCGCATGGCATCCCGCGCACGGGCGCTGTCCTTGTGATAGCGCAGCATGGCCATGAGGGCCTTGCGGCCTTCCTCGTCCTGTCCATCGCGGAGTTTCGCCACGGCAGCGTCGAATTTCTCGAGGCCAAAATCATATTGCTCGACCTTGGCCGTGCGCAGTTCCTTGATTTCGCTGCCGAGGCGTTTGTCTTTGCCATGGACGTCGCGTTTGAACCAGAGCACCAGCCCTACGGCGACCGCAAGCAGCAGGACGGGGATGACCCAGAGGAATAGTTTGAGGACGCGGAACACCGCCGCCATTATCGGCAGGTTTGCGCCTCAGAGCAAGCCCCGGCGTTTGAAGTCGAAGAGATTGATACCCCGGGATTTCTGGATCATGTCGAGGCTGAATTTCAGCAGGCTGATTTCCCATGCGTCTTCGACGCCTTCGATGACGGCGAGCATGGGATTGTTGGCCTGACGGGCATCGGCCAACACGCGTTCGCGCACGATTTCCAGCGGTTCGTGCACGATGTGCTCGCTGATGTCGGTTTTCCGGAATTGGAAGCCGTATTTGAGGATGGCAAGGTCGGGGCCGTGCTCCTTCCACCAGCGGGCGAAGCGCTCGGCTTGCTCCCCGAAACCTTCAAATTTCATTTCCTGGAGCAGATCAGGGGTCACGATGGTCGGGCGTCCCGCCTCGATGCGGCCATCCCGCACGCGGACCTGGTTCACCTCGTCCATCGACTCGGTAACGAGGGAAAACTGGAAGGCCGTCGCTCCGAACGTGTCGATGCGGCGGTCCGGCTCCATGAGGATCCGGGTCGTTTCGAGCGCGTATTGGATGTCGTCTTCGCGGAACATGCAGGCAGTAGGAGCAGAACGCGCGCCAAGAAAAAACGGACGGCCAGGATTGACCCGGGCGTCCGTTGATCCGGCGCTTTTCAAGAACCGATGGCAGCCTCGTGGGCGGGCCTCAGTCTTTCTTGTGCTCGGTGATGTATTTCACGACGTCGCCGACGGTCTGCAGCTTCTCGCTGTCTTCGTCAGGCACATCGATGCCGAATTCTTCTTCGAAAGCCATGACGAGTTCGACGGTGTCGAGCGAGTCGGCGCCGAGGTCTTCCATGAATTTGGCTTCGGGGGTCACCTTGTCGGGGGTGACACTGAGACGTTGCGTGATGATTTCCTTGATTTTGTCTTCGATGCTCTGGGACATGTTGAGAATGGTTGTTGCGGGCTGGTCGGATCCCTAGCCCCGCCTGCCACTCTCCGCAAATGGTTTCTTCACCCTCTCCACCTTCCCAATTGTTCCGGGAAAACGCAATTTTCGCAGGCGGAGGCGTCGTTCAGACAGAAATCGCGATAGACCTGCAATAGTCCCTGCTGGCAAGCAAAAGAGCGCAGGAGACGGCTGGCATCGGGGTGGCGGCCGAGGATCCGTTCGGCGGCCCGTTGGACGGACCGGCTGGCCTGGCGGCCGGTCAGGCGGTCGTAGTCCGCCCAAGCCGCCGGGTCGGCGAGTCCGCGCACCGGGAGCACGGTATTGCCTAGGAAATCATTCACTCTTTCGCCTCCCACGAGGGCGACGGACTCCGGGCGGGCCTCCGAGGGCAGAGTAAAGTGGTCTGACCAGAACGGGTGATCGAGGGCGTCGAAAAGCGCCCGCAGGGCGGGCACATCAGCGGCGTCGAGGGCAGGTCGCCATTTCGGCCACTGGCGGGCGATCATGGCGAGCACGGCTACGCGGCGCTGGGGGTGGTTGGCCGGGCGTTGGGCGGCGTAATCCCAACGCGGCGGGCGCACCAGATCGGTCCGGTATTTCCACCACGATTCCCACAATCCGCGCAGGTAAAGCCGCGCCGCCGGGGCATTTTCGTCGTCATAGGGCCGGGCGGAGAGAAACCCCGCGTGCCCGAAAAGCAGGGCCTCCCCCTCGTCGCCGTGGGAGCGCAGCAAACGCAGCGGAATCCGCTGGGCCAGGACCCTCATGGCCTCGCGGTTGGCGTGGTAGCCAAGCATTTCGGCGAGCGCCAGATACCAGGCTTCGTCGAGGCCATGGAGACCGGCCAACCGCAGGAATCGCCGCGCCTTTTCCGTCGCCCGGTGGCGGGCTGCACCCCGGAGAAACTCCTCCACCCTTTGCACGGGCATAGTCGCCATCGGCACCGAACACCGTCCCAGCCTTGCCGCCGCTTCCCGACGCCCCGGCTCAGCTAGTGTGGCGGGCAAAACGACCTGCACCACCCGGCGATGGTTGGCCGTGCGGGTGAAGAATTTCCCCGGCGGCTGGCGGAAAAACAAATGGAGCACGACCTCCTCGTAGAGCGGATTCGTGGCGTGGCCGTGGCGTTCCCAGTCCCGGGCGTCGATGTCCAACTCGATGGCCCCGGCGCGGGTTTCGCCATCAATGGTGACGGCGGTATCGATGAAATCCGGTCCGGCCGAGCGGTTCCACCACCCGAATTGGCGGATGGAAATTTTCTCACCCTCCGTGCCGGTGAATTCCCTGCCGAATTCCCCCGCATACCAGCGGCTCTGCCAGTCCAACTCCGGCACGAGGGCCGGATCGCCATCAAACAAATCCCCCTCTGCCACCCCCGCACCGAAGATGGCGTCGCGGAACCGCTCGTAAGCCGGACCATCGAATTCCATGTCTGCCCATAGCCCTTTCCCCTCGGGTCACGCAAGCCAAATTCGCGGATCCCTTTTGCGTTCGGGCGGATTCTCCGGCACATTCGGCCATGTCTTCCCCCCACACCCTCCACGAGTGGCGCGAACGCGCCGAGGATGGCGACCATCGTTTTTATCGAGTTTGGCGGGGCAAAGGCAAATGGCATTTCCTCACCACCCTCAAATCCGACCCCGACTGGATGCCGGTCGATGACCCCGACCTCGATTTCCTCACCGCCCTGCGGGAAAAACTTTTCGACAAATACCAGCGCCGCCGCGTGCCATGGGAGCAAGTCCAGGAGATCGACAAGATGATCGAGGCGAAAGGCAGGACGCCAGGTAATGAGGAAGAAGCAGAAGCGACTGCTACGGACGATGTTGAATTCTGAGCGCACGCCCCCGCCGAAATGATCCAGTCTTGCCAGAACGGAGCCGCCATGTCCTTCCCTGCAACCCCAACCAAAAAACACTGACCCTCGCATGTCCGAAGAGAAACCCACCGGCTCGACGCGCAAGGCTAGTTATCTGGTCGGCGCGGCCGTCATGATCAGCCGCGTGCTCGGGTTGCTGCGTGAAATCGTCTTCAGTTCGCTCTTCGGCGGCACGCGCGCCTAC
>JBJTQJ010000052.1:0-139911 GCA_046075565.1 Verrucomicrobiales bacterium
TCCACGTCATTCCACGCGACACGCAGCGTGAAGCCATCGACGAAGCTGTGGCTGCGGATGTTGGCATCACGCAGGGAGATCGCCTTGCCAAAGCTCGTCGTGTAGTTCGTAGCGCCCCCGCTATCGAGCACGAAAAGGCCACGCGGCCTGCTGAACTGCGCCGATGATGCCGTGCTGTCGGTGACGACGTAGAGCAGCTCCGCGCGCCGCGTGAGATCGGCATCGCGCAGCAGCAGCGTGATCGTGGCCGCGCCGGTCTGTCCGCTCGCGGGCGTGAGTGTAAGCGTGCGGTTCGCGCCGCTGCCGCCGAGGCTGATGTTCGCATTCGGCAGCACCGTGGTGTCGGAAGAAGTAGCCGTGATACGCAAGTCGCCCGACGCTGATTCCGCATCCGCGATGGTAAAGTTCACCGGCATCGCTGTGCTGCCCAACGGCGCATTCACCAAGCCGGGCAGCGAAGTGATGGTGGGCAAGGTATTGCCGCTGACCACATCGAGCACGAAGGCGCAGCTCGACGTATTCGTGCCGTCGGAAACAGTGAGCGTGATGGTGGCGCGTCCGCTTTGACCCGCTGCCGGCGTGACGCTGACTGTGCGGCCGTAGGTCGTGCCGGTAAGCGTGATATTCGCCGCTGGCACCAGCGTGGTGTTGGATGAGGAACTGGTGACGGTGAGCGTGTTCTCCGCTTGCTCGGTGTCCTTGGTCACGAAGAGTCCGGGGCCAAAGACCGTGCCGCTGGCGATGACCTCGGACGCGATGCTGGAGATCGTCGGCGCTGTGTTTCCACCGACCGCACTGGCCGCTGTGAGAGTGAAGGCGGTGGCGCAAGATTTGGAGCCATCGCTCACGGTGAGCGTGATGGTGCTCACGCCGCTCTGACCCGATGCCGGCGCGAGCGACACCGTGCGGCTCGCGCCGCTGCCGCCGAAGGTGATCCCACTTACCGGCAGCAGCGTGGTATTTGAAGAGGTCGCGCTCACGGTCAGGGAAGCTGCCGCCGTCTCCACATCACTCACCGTGAAGGCGATGCTGTTCACCGCAGCGCCCGGTGTGGTGCGTTGATCGGCGATCCACGAAACCTCGGGGCGGAAGTTCGTTACCGGTGCTGGCGGATCCGAGATCGTCACCTGCATGTAGGTCACCGCGCTGAGTTGTCCGTCGTGAACCACGAGCGCGACTTCAACGGTGCCGGTCTGGCCGGCCGGCGGCGTGAGTGTCATCGTGCGATTCACGCCGCTGCCACCGAAGGCGATCGCGCTGTCCGGCAGGCGCACGTCGTCGGTGCTGAAAGCGCTGAGGGTGAGCGAGGATGCCGCGGTTTCAGTGTCGGCAAGGTTGACCGGAATCGGCGCGGATGCATTGCCATGCGTCATCGTTACCGCGCCCGACGCGCTGATTCCCGGCGCAGTATTACCCGCAAAGGCGAGCACACCATGCTGCGTGAACCAGGCGCGCATGATCGCGTGAATGTCCGCGCGCTTCACATTGCTGTTCACGATGTCGTGATTGATCCCCTGATAGAGCAGCCGCTTGGATGGCACGGAGTTTCCGTTGAGAATATTCTGCAGATTCACCGACTGGGACGGCAACACCGTGTTGTCCGCCGTGCCATGAAACATGAGGAAGGGTGCCGTGATGCCCTGCACCTCCTGGGTCGCGGGTGAGGCCAAAGCTGTATTGGTCGTGCCCGAGGTGCCGCCCGCGCTGATGCACGCCGCTTTGATCTGAGCCGGAATTTCACCCGCCAATCCGCCGGTAACAAACGACCCCATGCTGTGCCCGAACAAAGCCAGCCGCGTCATGTCCGCGCCGGGCGTCGCAGCGAGGATCTCGATGCTTCGCCGCGCCCGCCGGCTGTTTTCGGGGCAGTAGCCCTCGTTGTCGCTCGCGTTCACCTTGGACCCCTCATGGGTGTAGGACGGCCCGATGCAGACGAAGCCCCAGCCCACGAGCGTCTGCGCGTGTTGATCGGAGAAATTCGACGCCGTGCCGCCTTTGCCATGACTGATCAGTGCCACCGGAAACGGCCCGCTACCGGAAGGAATGCGAATGATGCCCGAGACGACGCCATCGCTCGCATTGTACGTGAAGGTGTTGCCAGTGATGGTCAGGCCCGGCAGTGACTGGCCGCGCAGCGGCAGGGGCGCGGCGCCAAAGCTCATGAGTCCGAGCAACATGAGAATCCGGAGCGGCAACGATTGGGGGAATGTGCACGGCATATCGGTGTTTTCTGCGGCCAGTTATCGGGAATTGGATCTCAGTCGCTCCGATCAAACCCCAGAGCGGCCCTCTCGGTTGCGTATTTTCTCCGGGTGGCGATGGCCAACGATGCGCAAATTCGCTGATTCCGCCAATCGCAATCGTGCCCAATCCTTGGACAAATTTACCAACGAGATGGCACCCATCCGGCAGAGGTCTGAGAGAGGGACGGAACCCATTGCCACCCCTCCGCTCTCTCGGCCTCGTGGGCTCGTATCCCTCATTCTGGAAAACCCTCGATCTCGAAAACAAAACGCTTCCCATCCGCCAATTTGACATCCATCCACGCATGATGTATAAAACGCATCATGACACGCACCCAAATCCAGTTTCCCGAGCCGCTTTACCAGCGGCTCAAAGAGATCGCCGAGCGTCAGGACTGGTCGCTCTCGGAGGTCATGCGCAAGGCGGCGGAGCACTTCGTCACCCGCTTCCCGGAAGATCCCGCACCCAAGAAGGTCTGGCGCTTTCCTACCCTCAATTGCGGCGGCGATTTCCTCACCGATCCCGCCAGTCTGCGCCCCGAAGTGGATGCCATCCTTGAACGCAGCGGGCCATGATCATTGCCGCCGATACCAACCTCTTCCTCTACGCGGCCAATCCTGATTCGCCTCATCACGAATCCGCCCGCCGCTTTTTCGAGGAAGAGATCGTCGGCGAGCGGTTCCTGCTATGCGGCCTCGTCTTGGTGGAGCTTTACATGCATCTCCGCAATCCTGCTGTCTTCAAGAAACGCAAGACCTCCAAAGAGGCTACCGCTTTCTGCGACGCCCTCCGCACCCATCCCGCTTGGGAGTTCGGCGACTACGAACCCGATGTCGGCAAACCGCTCTGGAACTGGGCCGCCAAGACCAAAAAAGGCTTCCGCCACATCATCGACGCCCGCCTCGCCTTCACCCTCCGCCACCACGGCGTCACCCACTTCGCCACCGCCAACGCCACGCACTTCAACGATTTTGGGTTTGAGAAGGTGTGGAGTCCTATTCTAAGGTGAACCCGGGGCCGGCACCGCCCGCTTCCCGGCTACCGAGGAATATCCAGTTATCGCGGCCGACCGCGATCCGCCGCAACACGTTCTCGATCAGATTGGTTTCGATTTCCACCAGCAAGGCAGCCATACAGTCGGCTGCGGCGCTTTAACGTGTGGTCCAAGGAGTTGGCAGCGGAAGCGGAAAGGCCGCCATCGCAGGGATCGGAGAATCCCTCACCCTAGAAACTTTATCGCGGCCCAGGTGTAGAGGGATATCCCCACCAGAATGTTGAGCGGGAAAGTCACACCGAGGGAGAGTCCGAAGTAAATTGACGGGTTGGCTTCGGGGATGGCATACCGGAGCACGGCGGGGACGACGATGTAGGATGCGCTCGCGGAAAGCACCATCAACAGCGCGTCGTCGGCGACCGGCAGGTTCAGGACCATGGCCAAGCCGAGGGCAATGGCCGCATGGATGAACGGACCGGCAGTGGCGTAGGCGATGAGCACGAAGGATGCCTTTTTCGCCTGGTTGAAGTTTTTCGCGACCATCATGCCCATGTCGAGCAGGAAGAAGGCGAGCATCCCTTTGAAAAGGTCGCCGGAGAATGGCTGCATCATCGCCTTGCCGGACTCGCCGCTGATCAGGCCGACGGCCATGGAACCAAGCAGCAGGAGGTGAGCGCCGTCGGTGAACGACTCATGCAGAATCTTCCGCAAAGAGATGGATTGACCGCCCGCTCCCGGGGCGCCGCTCAGACCCTGCTTGTGCCGAATCGAATTGGCGATGAGCACGGCCATGATGATGGCGGGTGATTCCATGATGACCATGGCCACCGCCATGTGACCGCCGACCGCAAGCCCGCTGGTTTCAAGAAACTGGATGGCTGTCACGAAAGTCACCGCGCTCACCGAGCCGTAGGAAGCGGCCACGGCGGCAGCATCGAACTTCGAAATCCGGTTCTTGAGGAAATTGTAGCCGAGGGTTAACAAGGAAGGACATCAGGATGGCCGCCCCGAGGCTGATGGCGACGGCCGTGCTGAATCCGGATTCGGCCATGGCGAAACCGCCCTTCAATCCCAAGGCCATCAAAAGATAGAGGGAAAAGAACTTGGCGATGGCCGGCGGAATCTCGAGGTTGGACTTCACGGCGCCAGCGAGGACACCGAAGACAAAGAACAGGATGGCGGGGTCGAGGAGGATTTGCATGATGGTGGTGGTGGTTGGTCCGCGATCCTACCCGCCGCGAAATATCTTAAATAATCGATTTTTATAGAGTTTTGTATCAGTAAATATCTATGGATATTACCTACCGGCAGATGAAACTCTTCCTGGCCCTGGCCGACACCGGCAGCGTGACGGGGGCGGCCCGGGCCATGCATGTCACGCAACCGACCGCTTCCATGCAATTGCGGGAAATCACCAACACGGTGGGGATTGCCCTCTACGAAGTCGTCTCACGCAAGGTGCATCTCACCGAAGCCGGCCAAGAGCTGGCGCGGACGGTGCGGCGGATTTCCCACGAGTGGGATCTCTTTGAACAAGGCGTCGATGCCATGAAAGGCCTGACCCGCGGCAAACTCCGGGTGGCGGTGGTGAGCACGGCCAAGTATTTCGTGCCCCGCCTCGTCGGCGCGTTCTGCAAGAAACACCCGGGCATCGAGGTCGCGTTGGGGGTGTTGAACCGCGATGGCGTGGTCACGCGCCTGCGCGAAAACATGGATGACATTTACATCATGTCGATGCCGCCGGACGACGTCGAACTCAGCGACGAGATCTTCATATGCAATCCGCTCGTCGTCGTCGCGGCCTCCGGTGATCCCCTGACCAAACGGAACAAGGTGCGGCTCTCGGATCTAACGGGAGAGAAATTCATTCTCCGCGAACCGGGCTCCGGCACGCGTATGGCCATGGAGAGGCATTTTCGCAAGAAACGTTTCCGCCCTGATGTGCGGCTGGAAATGGGCAGCAACGAGGCCATCAAGCAAGCTGTGGCGGGCGGACTCGGTCTCCGTGACATCTCAAACCACGCCTTACATGGCCATGCCCGCGAACACGGTGTGGCCATTCTCGATGTGGAGGATTTTCCCATCATCTCGAATTGGCACATTGTCTATCCGAAAGCCAAACAACTCTCGCCCATCGCTGGTGCCTTCAAAAAACATCTCCTCACCAACGCCGCATCAACGGTCAGAGGCAAGGCCTGGCAGATGATCGGCAAAGCGGATTCCCTACGCAAACCCTCCGGTCCTCAGAACCGGCGTGGCATACCGGGAGGTCCGGTGGGACGAGGTGGTGGGCCACGGCGGAGGCGGTTCTTTGAATCGAAGGTTCCCCAGAGACCGCCAATGATGTGCGGGTATTTTCCCGGGGTCACATGGTAGTGCCAGCCACGGGCCGCATCACGGTGGACATTGAACTCATTGAGCGGGTTATTTTCAGAGTGCTGGGCCATGGTGCCGGCTGATTCGTAGGGGCCGTAAACGGGGAAACCATCAAACATGAACCCGATGAGCGGCGAGTGGGCCTCACCGTCATCCGACCAAGGCGTATTCACGCAGACGGGATACTTGTGATAGTGGTAACTTTGCAGGGGACTCGGGTGGCCGCAGCAGCGGTCCGTGCGCCAGACGGCATCCATGTCCACCAGTTCATCGAAGGGATTATGGAGGATGATGCCGTTGATGGACACGCCAATGGCTCCGCCGGGAAGCGCGTGGTTGGAATTGGTGGCATCCATGGCGATGCGGTTGGGATTTTCCGCAGGATTGAGCGGAATGTGCCAGGAGAAGTCCTGCTCCTGGATGTAGTTCGGATTACCATCGAGGGCACGCCAGCGATCCGGAAAGACCGCCGTGGGATGGTTGGGCAGGTTGCGCGACTTCATCACCAGATGGGTGGGCGTGAAGGTGATGGTCACGTTGTCGGGAACAAACTCGTCTTCTTCCACGTGATTGCCCGAGCGGTCGAGATATCCTTTCTTTCTCCATGCACTCATATTCCCGGCGAAAGGTGCCTCAAGCCGATCCGTGAGATAGAGGAGACGGTCGCCATTGGTGTGATCAAATCGTTCGGGAACGGTTTTGCTTCCTCCCCGCGGGTCGTAATACCATCGGCCACCGATAGGAATAACGGAATCCATGGCCGGCGGCTTCCGATTGGCCACCGCTCCGGCGACATTCGGTGGGCTCATATAGTCGGTGGGAGCGGGGATGGCCGCTAACTCGACTTCATTCACGAGAAACCCGGAGTTTTCACCGCTCCCGCAGCCTTTATCGAAACCTACGGTCAACCGGATGGTATCAATCTCTGGAAAAGGCAGGCGGAACTTGATGTCGTAGTTCCGCCAGGTGGCATGGCCGAGATTCCGGTTCGTTGATTTATCCGCGAGATCCTTTCGGTCGCGTTCGACCTGATCATAGACATTCTTCGTCAGTTGATCGAGGTTCCGTTTTCCGCCTTGCGAGTAGTAGTCCACGCGCAGGAACAATTTGTCCTCGCTCACTTTGAAATCCTCCTGTGCCATGGCGCGGATGCGGAAAGTGAACCAACGTCCGGTCTCTTGGGTATTGATTCCCGTGACTTGCCATGATGCGCTCCCATTGGGTGATTTCGATGGCAGGACAATTCCCCTGCCATCCGTCTCGTATTTCGGGTCGGCCAATTCGTCCTCAAAAGCCGATCCGGCGAGGGCAAAGGATTTACCCGGACTCTGTGTCACCGGCATGGCCTTGAGCGGTGGAGCAAGGATCAAACGTGGCCCGGTGGGAGTTGCGACGGTTCCGGTTTGCGCGAAGGCAGCGGAGCCAAGCACGGTCACCAAGCCGGCTGCGCAAAGAAGCGTGCCGAGGACTCTGGATAGGCAACAGCCTTCGCAGAAAGAAGTGGGAGAGAATGGCTTCACAGTCAGTTGAACCTGACCGCATCTTCAGGGTTGCGGAAAAATCATCCTGAAGCAGCGGTTTAACCCGGAATCCGGTTGAGCGTATACCAGACTTCGCCCGACCAAATGGCTCGCCCGGAGACGGCCACCGGATTGCAGCGAAGGCGGATCACGTAGCCTTTCTTCAAGCCATCGATGCTGAGCCTGACTGATCTTCCATCCGGCAGAGCTTCGGCTTTGCTCACGGTCAAATCTCCTTCGTCCACCTTCGGTCCACCGTAGGCGGAGGTGGCGCGGTAGGTCCATTGCATCACGCGGTAGGCATCTTTATTCTCGAGCGTGCCGACTGGCACCGGCTCGGTGAAGTGCAATTCAAAGCCCCCGGGAATCGCCCGCATGTTTTCGATTTCAAAGACAGCTTCGTCCGTGGGGTCGAGTCGTTCGAGGCCTTGGAAAGTCGCTTCACCTTGCGGGTTCCGCCAACTCCACGTCGAAGCGTGGCGACCACCAATCCCGCCGACATAAATCGATCCCCCGGGGCCGAAACAGATCCGGTTCGGTCCGGCTTCCAGCCCTTGGGTGAAACGCATCGCACAGCCTTGCCAGACGCCATCGATTTCCTCAAGGAAAACCCGGTTGATGCCGCCATATCTCATGTCCGGCACCGCGAGCTGCCCGGCATAACGCGTGCCGGGAGGGAAGAGCAGCGGTTGGGTTGGCGAGTTCCCGATTTCATCCTGCGGCAGCAAAACGGCTGCATTCGTGACCACGGCGGAGGGGGCCTCCGGATCCTCCGGCTGAAATGGCGCGGCGTAAGCCCGCGGCGGATCATCTGGTTGATAAAACCCGTAGAAATGTCCCTTTTGCACATGGTTGATTTCATTGGCGGGAGTCCAGTTCCCCTGATTGTCGATCACGAACATTTCATCGTGCGGACCGAAACCAATCCCGTTGGGCGTGCGGTGTCCACCGGTCAACCACTCGACATTCTTTCCCGGTGGTTTGGACAAATCGATCTTCCAGACCGAGCCGTGGCCGAGTGGATTCTTGAACAATCCCAGGCCGGGTGACCTCGCCATAAACAACCAACCCGGATGCCCGGGCTGTTCACCGGGACGATATAACAAACCGGCGGAAATCTGGTGGAAGTCGTTCGTCTCCCAGCCGTTGGCGACGGCGGTCGGCTTCCAGCCACCCGCGCCATCGAGATCAAAGCGTGTCACCTCGGAGCGTTGCGAAACATAGATCGCCCCCTTGACCAAACACACGCCGGATGGCTCGAACAATCCGGTGGCGATGCGATGACCGACAACATCCTCCTGTCGGGCGGCCTGCGGATTGTCGATAATCCACAGTTCGCCATTCGGCTCGGGCGTGGGTCGCGGTGCCTTGAGCGTGCGGGCATCAAATCGCGCCACCACCAGCCGTCCATCCTCTAACAAGGCAAGACCACCCACAGGCATCTCCTGCCCGCCCGGCCGGATGTTGGTCAGGCGGTAACCGGGATGCACGCCCACGAGCTTGCGCCCGAGGCCCGGTCGGTCGCCCGTATCCATCAGACGTTTGATCCCCGGTTGGGTCGGGCGAAAATGGAAAGCGGCCGCCCGAAATTCCTCGTCCGGAATCGGAGCAAATCGTTTCTCTTCGTCCTTACGCCACATCCACCGCAGCTTGTCGATCGCCTTCCCGGCCACCTCCATCTGGGCCTCCACGCGCTGCCAGCCAACTGGCAATTCCATCTCGGCTTCGGCCCCTCCCCCATCGGGTCCGACGGAGAGCCTTGCTCCAGCAACCCGGGCAGTGAATCCGGAACCACATTGGAATCGGAAACGATAGGTGCCGGCCTCGGTCACCCGTATCCAACCATCGATGGTAATGATCAAATTTTTCGCGAGCACCTCGCCGGAGTCTGCCCGCCACTCGCCGGCCAAGATTCCCGATGGACCGACGATCGTGCGGTCGAGGTTAGGTGACTGGCCCGCTTCCAGCACCGCCGAAGTCGATGGCGGCTTGTCCAGGGCATAGATCCGTAACCGCAAACCGGGCTCACTAGGAATCGAATCCGGATCCTCTGCTGCTGACTTGGCCGTGGATAAAGCGGACAGGCCAACAGACAAACCCACCAAAAGTAGCCGCAGGGACCGCCGGAGCCTCTGGCCCGGGACAGAAAGGAGTCGGTTACCGGTAGAGGCGAATGACAGCGCGGCGGGAATTCTTGGAGGCATCGGAATCAGATTTTCAAGGCTTATACCCCACAGCTCTGCCGTAACTTTCGCCGAGTCCACCAAATGCGGCTACCCGTTGGTTTCCGGGGGCCATTTGCACCCTTCCAGTTCCTTCGGCAGCTGTGTCGGGTCCTGCGGGTAAAACAGCGACAAATCAACGGGCAACTTGGAACCTTGCAGAAACTCCAACTCCTCCGGACCACCGACGATGAGCCACAGGACATCCTCGTCCGTGTCGTCGAAAATCTGCCTCATCACATCGGGGCGCACATGGACTCCGCCATGTTTGGGCACGGTCAAAGTCTCATCACCCACCCGCATGCGACCGGTGCCCTCGAGCACGAAGAAGAACTCTTCGGAAGGAACATGCTTGTGGAGTGTGTTCGCGCTTTTCGGCGGCAGGCGCCAAAGACGAGCTCCCAGATGCTCGCTGCCCGTGCGCTCCAGATAATCCGCGTTCGGGATTTTCATCAGATTCGACGGACGCCAGAAAAGATCGTCCGGGGTGATGAGATGGTGGCTTCTCATGGCTTCGGAGGTGGCCGCTATTCGGTGAACTCGGGGACTTTCACTCCAAAGATGCTCGCGCCCGGCGGTCAAAGCGAGTCTGCCACGGCGGGGCATGCTTTGCAATCGGCCATTGTCCGCGGATTGGCCATGGCGAATCTGTCTCGGGTTGTCCTCAACCATTTCGGCGCACGTATTGGCCAGCGATGGTTTCTCCCCACACTGTGTCCGGGAAGTTCCGCCACTGGTTTGATGCCCGTGGCTGGAAGCCGCTGCCCTTCCAGCGCGAAGCTTGGGCCGCCTACGGGGATGGAAAAAGCGGACTGATCCACGCTCCCACCGGCTTGGGAAAAACCCTCGCCGCGTGGCTCGGCCCGGTGCTAGCGCATGGGGACGAGGATGGCCTGCGGGTTCTGTGGCTTACTCCCCTGCGGGCCCTCGCGGCTGACACCGTGCGTGGTTTGCAGGAAGCCCTCGATGGCGCAGGCCTTAGCCGGAAAGTCGAGGCGCGCACGGGCGACACCACTAGCGGGGCGCGGGCACGCCAGAAAGCGAAGCCACCCTTCGCTTTGGTGACCACGCCGGAAAGCCTCTCCTTGATGCTCACCGACGCGGCGCGTTGCGATCAACTCGCCGGACTGCGCGCGGTGGTCGTCGATGAATGGCATGAACTGCTCGGCTCGAAACGCGGCGTGCAAACTGAACTCTGCCTCGCGCGCTTGCGCGGATTGAATCCCGATCTGCGCGTCTGGGGACTCTCCGCCACCATCGGGAATCTCGATCAAGCCAAACACGTCTTGCTTGGTCAGCGAGCCGAAGATGGAGTGCTCATCCATGGCCGCGACCGCAAAGACGTGGTGGTGGAAACCCTAATGCCGGAGGATGTCGAGACCTTCCCCTGGAGCGGACATCTCGGGGTCAAACTCACCAGCGCGGTGGTGGAGAGGATCGAAAGGGCACAAACGACCCTTCTCTTCACCAATACGCGGGCGCAGACGGAAATCTGGTTTCAGGAATTGCTCGACGTGCGGCCAGACTGGCGGGACGTGCTTGCCATGCACCACGGAAGCATCGATCGCGCAGAACGCGAGAACGCCGAACAAAGACTGCGCGAGGGATCGGTCAAATGTGTCGTCTGCACATCATCCCTCGATCTGGGTGTGGACTTCTCCCCCGTCGAGCAGGTCATCCAGATCGGGAGTCCAAAAGGCATCGCACGCCTACTCCAGCGCGCGGGTCGCAGCGGCCACCGGCCCGGCGAAACCAGCCGAGTGCTCGGCGTGCCCACCAACGCCCTCGAGCTCATCGAGTTTTCCGCGGCCCGCGAAGCGATGAACGCGCGCAAGATCGAAGCGCGCCAACCGGTCGTGAAGCCGTTGGATTTGTTAGCCCAGCATCTCATCACGGTTGCCCTTGGCACCGGCTTCCGCACTCAGCCGATGCTGGAGGAAGTTCGTGGCACCCATGCCTTTGCCGATTTGAGCGACGAGGAATGGCAATGGACACTCACTTTCATCACCACCGGAGGAGCTCTCCAGGCCTATCCGCAATACCGCAAAGTCACGATCGATGACGATGGCATGCACCGGCTCACCGACAAGGCCATGGCGAGGATCCACCGCATGAGCATCGGCACCATCGTCGGCGGCGCTTCCATCTCTCTGCGCCTGAAAAACGGACGACGCCTCGGCAGTGTCGAAGAGTGGTTCATTTCCGGAATCCGTCCCGGAAAATGTTTCATCTTCGGAGGACGCATCTGGGAGTTGGTGCGTGTGCGCGGACTCGTGGCCACAGTGCAGGTGCCGACGAGGAAGAACGCGCGCGGGGAGATTCCCTCCTGGCAAGGCGGTAAAAGCCCGCTCTCTTCCGAGTTGTCCTTCGCTGTGGCGGAAAAGTTGCTGCGTTTCCGTGAAGGCACCAAGGATGCTTCGCCCGAGATGAAAAAGGTCTCGCCGATTCTGCAGACGCAGGCGAAATGGTCGGTGGTTCCCAAACCATCGGAGCTGCTCATCGAACGCACCCGCACACGCGACGGCGAGCATGTCTATCTTTACCCCTTCGCGGGTCGGCTGGTGAATGGAGCGCTTGGCACGCTGCTCGGCTACCGGCTCGGCCGGAACAATCCGCTCACTCTCCGCGTCACCCCCAATGACTACGGTGTGGAACTCAGCGGCCCCGTCATGCCGGAACTCTCTGTCGATGAATGGCGCGAGCTGCTTTTACCGGAGCATCTGCTCGAAGACGTGCTCGCCTCGATGAACGCAGCCGAGTTGGGGCGACATCATTTCCGCGAAGTCGCCCGGGTCGCTGGATTGATCCTGAGCGGCACCCCCGGTGCGCCTCCCACCTTGCGCGCACTTCAAGCGAGCAGCGGGCTGCTCTGGGATGTTTTTGCCAAATATGATCCGGACAACCTGCTGCTCGCCCAATCGCAGCGGGAGGTGCTGGAACGCCAATTGGACTTCTCTCGCCTTGCCACGACCATGAGCGAAATGAAGAAGCGTGAAATTGTCCTCCGCATCTGCCCGCGTCTCACGCCTCTGGCCTTTCCGCTGTGGGCGGACCGCATCTCCCACCATGTCGGCAAGGAGGATCCGGCCACGGTTCTCGCCAACATGCTCGCTGAACTCGAATCCGCCGCCGCCCGATGACCGCGATTGATTTCCTCGGACACCCGCTTCATCTCCTGCCCTCGGGAGCGGCGTACGCTGCGGAAAGCCGCGCCCTCTTCATTGCAGATCCGCATTTTGCCAAAAGCGCGGTCTTCAGGAATTCCGGTCTCGGTGTGCCAGATGGAAGCGATGCCTCGGTGCTTGCGCGGATAGAAACCTCGCTTGTTCGCACATCGGCGGACACCCTAATCATCCTCGGCGATGTTTTCCACGCCCGTGCGGCCAGAATGGAAGCCACACTGGCCGTGATCGCCGACTGGCGGGAAAAACATCCAGTCCTAAAATGGATCATCGTGCCCGGCAATCATGATCGAAGTGTGCCGTGGTCAAAATGGTTGCCCGGAGCGGAAATCCTCGAAGAAGGGACCATGTTCGGTCCATGGCGGCTCGCGCATCATCCGCCGGAATCATCCGATGTGCCATTGCTCTGCGGTCACCTGCACCCCGGCATTTCCTTCGGGCCCGCGCGCCAGCGCAAAGTCAAGGCACCCTGCTTCTGGCAAAGACGGGGTGTGCTCGTGCTCCCGGCCATCGGCGAATTCACCGGACTTGGCATGATCGCCCGCGAAGACGGCGATCGCGTGTGGCTCGCGGCGGGTGAGCAAGTGCTGGAATTGCCGCCGGGTTGATGGACTTCACCGTTATTCGGAAAGAGGAGAGCAGGCTGCGAGTCACTCACAGCCGGGCAGAAATGCTCATCCAATTGAAACAGGAGCGTTCCGATTTCCGTAAAGATGCCATATATGAAGACCACAGCATCTTTTTTGCCAGCATTCTTCTCGCGCAAATGGCTTTTACCGGAGGTATCGCTTCCGTGGGCGCTACAGAGGTTCCGGCTTCACCGCCTCCGATCAGCGAGGCGCGGGTCAAGGAGTTGCAGGATCTGCGTTTCGGCATGTTCATCTGCTGGAGCTTCAGCACGTTTTCCGGCAAGGAGTGGACACCGGGAGTCACTGACCTCTCGCTTTTCAAACCGACGGGCTGTGACACCGACCAGTGGGTTCGCACGGCCAAGGATGCGGGCATGGGCTACATCTTGTTCCTGACCAAACACCATGATGGCTTCTGCCTGTGGGATACCGAGACGACCGACCGCAAGGTGACCAAGAGCCCGCTGGGCCGCGACGTGCTCGCGCAGCTGAAAAAATCATGCGACGCGCAGGGCATCAAACTGGCCCTCTATTTCTCCGAAGGGGAATGGCGGCATCCCGGCGGACTGGACGATCCCGCTACCCCCGGGCCCAAAAAAGCGAACCAAGGCGGACGAGATCCGGAGATGAAGAAGGCGCAGCTCAAGGAGTTGCTAACGCGTTATGGTCCGATTGAATATATCTGGTTCGACCACGCGGTTGGTGATGGCGGGCTGAGCCACCGTGACACCCTCGCCTTCGTAAAGTCCTTGCAACCGGACTGCTTCGTCGGTTTCAACCACGGCGATCAGGATGGTGCCGACATCCGGTTGGGAGAAATGGGGCGTCCCGGCTCGCTTGATGATCCTAAGGCAGCCGGCCCACACATGAAACAAGCGGCGGCGAAGACTTATCGCGTGGCGGAGTTCACCTATCCCATTCTTCCCAAACACCAGGGCGGCGCAAATTGGTTCTATTCCTTGCCGAAACACGATGGCCTTTGCCATCCGGCGGAAAAGATCTATCAGGATTATCTCGGCGCGGTGAAGTTCGGCAATGTCTTCGCACTCGACGTCGGACCGGGTTACGATGGAAAAATCCGCGAGATCGACGTTCGCACGCTCCAGCAGGTCGGGCGTTACATCCGGGGCGAGGACAAGATGCCGGAGACCACGGCACGGTAGTCCGTGCCTGCCCGCTCGATCACTCTTCTTCGCGTTTGGCGCGATCCCATGCTTGCTCGAGTCGTTCTGGCCCGGCTTGATCGAGGGCGATGCCATCGTCGCGCAGCAGGACCTCCATGGCGTGGAACCGGCGCATGAACTTGGCATTGGCGGCGGCGAGCAATGCTTCCGGATCGCGGCCGTCCTTGCGGATGAGATTGACCACGGAGAAAAGAAGGTCGCCGAGTTCGTCGTCAATGCGGGCGGCTTCCGGGACATCCCGACGATACTCGTTTTCGAGTTCGGCGATCTCCTCGTGGATCTTCGCGACCACGGAGGCGGCATCCGGCCAATCAAACCCGATTTTGGCGGCTTTTTTCTGGAGCTTGGCCGCCTTCATCAGCGCGGGCAATCCGTCGCCAGTGCCATCAAGCCATGGGGCTTCTTCCCTGCCCTTTTCGGCACGTTTGATGGCATCCCACTGGCGGAGCACGGCATCGGGATCTCCCGCCACTGCGTCGCCGAAGACATGCGGGTGGCGGTGCACGAGTTTGTCACAAATGGAGTGAGCGACCTGATCGAAATCGAAGACCCCGGTCTCTTCGGCCAGTTCGCTGTGGAAAACGACCTGAAGAAGAAGATCGCCGAGTTCTTCCTTGAGATGGGCTTCGTCGCCACGGCGGATGGTATCGACAACCTCATAGGTTTCCTCGATGAGATTTGGAATGAGGCTCTCATGGGTTTGTCGCGCATCCCACGGGCAGCCACCGGGCGCACGCAACCGGTGCATCAGCGCACGGAGCCGATCCATGCCCGGCAACCCATCGGGGGGATTCGTGATCTGATCGTCGGGAAGTCTCGGTGTGGCCATGGCAACCAGTGGCGGAAAGTCTTCCCTCGGGAAAGGAAAATTTCCGCCGGAGAGCATTTCGAGGTGCAGATGAGGATCGCCGAGACTTCTGGTCCCCCCAAGAGCTGGGAAGAATCCCAGCAGTCCAAAAGACTTACGGCGCTCGCGTTTATCACCGCCGGAGGCGCCGTCAATGCCGGCGCACTCCAACACTTGGGCTGACCTTGATCTTCCCGCGAGCTCTTCTCCCTGTTCAGGCCTCCTGATGTTCCGTCTTGGCTTCCGGGTCTTCCCCTCCCCCGGCGAAGACCCTTTTGAACAGTTTGACAATATCCTCGTTGATCAGATACAGACTGGGAATGATGACAAGGGTGATGGCGGTGGCAAAGAGGAGGCCGTAGCCGAGAGAGATGGCCATGGGAATGAGGAAGCGGGCCTGGCGTGAAGTTTCAAAGATCATCGGGGCGAGTCCGCCGAAAGTGGTGAGGGTGGTGAGCATGATGGGCCGGAAGCGGCGGATGCCGGCTTCGAGCATGGCGCGGAAAGCACCATGGCCGGCGCGCACCCGTTCGTTGGCATAATCGACCATGACCAAAGCGTCATTGATGACCACACCGGAGAGGGCGATGATGCCCATGACACTGATAACACTGAGCGAATAGCCCATCATGAGGTGACCGAGCACAGCCCCGACGATACCGAAGGGAATGGCAACCATGACGATGAATGGCTGTATGTAACTGCGGAAGGGAATGGCGAGAAGGAAATAGATTCCGAAGAGCGCGTAGAGGTAATTCCTTCCAAGGGCGGACATGGCATCGCGCATTTCTGCCTGGCGGCCTTCGAAGGTGTAGGAAAGCCCGGGAAAATCGGCCTGCAGCGCGGGCATGATTTCGGAATTGATTGTTTCGATGACTTGGTTTGCTTTCTCGCGGGGTGTGCAGTGTCCGGTGATGCTGAGGATGCGGCGTCCGTCGCGGCGTTCGATGCTGGTGAAGGCGCGTCCGCGTTCGACGCTCGCGACTTGGCGCAATGGAACGGTGGCTCCGTCGGGTGTGCGTAGCATGAGTTGTTCGATGTCGTATTCGCTGCGTCGTTGGTTTTCCTCCATGCGCACGAGCACACGCACTTCACTGTGGCCGCGCATCTGACGGATGGCTTCCGCTCCGTAAAACGCATGGCGCACCTGGCGCGCGACTTCGTTTGAGGTGAGCCCGAGGCTGAGCCCTTCGGCGGTAAGTTTGAAGTTGAGTTGTTCCTTGCCGAGGTTGAAACCGTCGTCCACGTCAGAGATGCTGGGGATCGAGCGCAAGCGATTGCCAAGGGCAACGGCGGCAGCTTCGAGAGTGGCAATGTCGGGATGGCTTACCTCCACGGTGATGGCAGGTCCACCACCGGGTCCACCGCGATCGGATTCAAAACGCGTGCTGGTGGCCACAGGCACGCGCGGGGTGGCCTCGCGCCAGAGATCCGTGAAGCGGGTGGTCGAGATGGGCCGTTCCTCCGGCGGTTTGAGGTAAACGCGCGTGCGGACCTCGTTGCCCTCGATGCTGCTGAAGATCCCGGTGGCCAATGCGTCGCCGCCATTTTCCTCGATGACACGCCGGGCGGAGGCTTCGAGCACTTCGCGGACGCGTTCCGACTGCGCGAGCGGTGTGCCAAAGGGCATGATGGCGGATGCATTGGCTTCGTCGCTTTCCACGCTCGGCATGAGCGTCCAGCCCATGCGTCCGCTGGTGGCGTAGGCGAGCGTGACCATGAGGATGGCCAAGCCGCCGCCGAGCACGGCGTAGCGGTAACGCAGGCAGGTGGTGAGGATGGGAGCGTAGATTCTCTCGATGCCGCGCTGGAGGAGTGCGCTGACTTTCTGTTGGCGAGCGTCGATCCAGCGCACGAGAGCGAACTTCGGTTTTTCCGCCAAGGCGGCGAGGTGGCTGGGAAGGATGAAGACGCTTTCGATCCAAGAGATGATAAAGACGGCGCTCACGACGATGGGCACGGCATACCAGATTTTTCCCATATATCCCGGAATAAAAAGGAGGGGGATGAATGCCGCGATATTCGTCAGGATACTGAACGCGACCGGCACGGACATGCGGTGGGCACCGCGGATGGCGGCTTCTCGGGGCGGGCATCCCCTCTCTCGCCATCCATACACGCTCTCGCCAATCACGATGGCATCATCCACCACGATGCCGAGCGCGATGATGAAAGCGAACATGGAAATCATGTTCAATGAGATGTCGACGGAGGGCAGGAGGAGGAACGAACCAAGGAAGGCCACGGGAATGCCCATCGTCACCCAGAAGGCGAGGCGCAACTCGAGGAAGAGGCCGAGCAAGACAAAAACGAGCAACAATCCGAATCCGGCGTTGCGGAGGAGTAGGTCGAGACGGTCGTGGAAATCGATGGAGCGGTCTTCCTGGACGACACAATGAACACCCGTGGGAAGGGTGGGAATGATTTCATCCATGGCCGCACGCGCGGCAGCGGCCACGTCGGCCGGGCGTTGATCACCAACGCGGAAAATCTCGATGCTGATGGCGGGGAGCCCATTGTAAGTGTATGCGCTATCAACGTCCTGGAAGCCTTCGGTTACCTCGGCAATGTCACCGAGGGTGAGCTTCGCACCTTCCGCGGTGGTGATAACCGGGATGCGTCGGAATTCCTCGGCATAATCGCGGCGCTCGTCGAAGCGCACGAGCACCTCACCCTGCAGGGTTTTCACCCCGCCGGCCGGGACTTCCACGGAACTGGCGGCGATGATTTCGGAGATGCGACCGAGGGTGAGTCCGTAGGTGCGGAGGGCCTCGCGGCTTGGGGTGACATGGATTTCAAATGGCCGGGCGTCTTCGATCTGCACGTCGGTGATGCTCGGTCGTTGTAGGAGTTGCTCACGCACCGACTCCGCGATTTGCCGAAGCGACCACTCGCTAGCTTGTCCATAGAGAGTGAATTCGAAAACATCACGCCGCCGATCAAAGACACCGATTTCGGGTTCCTCGGCATCCTCCGGCAAAGTGGTGATGCGATCGATGGCCTGCTGCACTTCCTGATAGATCTCCATCCGGTCGGCACCTTGCTCGTATTCAGCCGTGACGGTGCCGCTGCCTTCGCGGGCGGTGGAAGTAACCTTGGTGACCTGGCGCACGCCGCGCACGGCTTCTTCTGCGGCGCGCAGCACACCGGTTTCGATTTCCTCGGGGCTGGCACCGGGATAACGCACCCGCACCTGCACCGTGTCGGGATCGAATTCCGGAAAAACCTCCTGCCGAATGTGGAAAGCGGAAAGAAATCCTCCTGCTAGAAAAAGCAGCATGAGCAGATTGGCGACGACCGGATTGCGGGCCATCCAACCAATCGGGCCGTTACTGGAAAGAGGCTGGCTCATGGCTGTTGGCCCGTGAATGGAAAGGCGAAATTTTTGATCATCTGCCTATTGTTAGAATCGCTGTCGGCCATTCGATGGGCAGGGACCGCTGTCCCCAGCGGTCCGCGCGATGGTGAGGACATCGCGACGGCCAGGACATGGCGGCTCCGCCCCCGCGGACCGTTGGGGACAACGGTCCCTGCCTTGGTCGTTCGTCGGTCAACGTGCGGGGAGTTGGAGAGCCGGCCCGGGCAAGACCGGGACGGTCTTGCTACAGCAAGAGTCATGGAAAGAGGCCGGCTCATGGGGCGGCGGGGCCGGCGACCTTGGTCTCGGGAGCGGCGGGGTTTTGCTTTTCCACGCGCAGGGCCATGCCTGCCACGGGGGTGCGGAGATTCGTCATGACGACGCGTTCTCCTTCGGTCAAACCGCTCCCGATCATCACTTCATCCTCACCGCGGTAGATGATTTCGACGCGGCGGATCTCTAGTTCGTCCTTCGCATTCATAACCCAGACGGTATCGCCCTCGCGGAGATGGGCGCGGGAAATGAGTTTCGCTTCCGGCACCTGGGGCCCGAGGATGCGGGCGCGCACATAGCTGTTCAATAACAAACGGGGCGAACCCGGCGCACGCAACGCCATGGGATCCTCCACCTCGACAAGCACCCGTGCCATGCGGGAATTCTCATCGAGCCGGGCGGCGAGGCCAATCACGCGGCCCTCGCGTTTGCCATCCTTGGGAAAGGTGGACTCGTCGCTGAGCAGCACATCGCTGCCGCCCTTTCCGTCGGGACCTGGAATCCGCACCCAACGCAAGTCGTCGCCGGGCACGGAGAGTTCGACCCAGAAGGTATCGGTGCCGGCGAGAGTAGCAATGGTCATGTTAGAATTTACCTGGCCACCTAGGTCGGTCAGGCGATCGAGCACAACGGCATTGAAAGGAGAAAGCACTTCCGCGCGGGCGAGATCGAGTTTCGCCTGTTCGAGGGCGGCTTCGCTGGAGCGCAAAGTGGCAGCGGCGCTCTCGAGTTGTGGTTCGCGCAAGACCCAGCGTTTGTCTTGTTCGTCGAGTGGCTCGCGGATGAGGGCGAGTTCGTCGCGGGCGACCGCCTGCTGGCCGCGTTCCAGGTCGAGACTCGCCCGCGCGGTGGCGACGGCGGCTTCGGCGCGTTGGACAGCAAGGCGGAGGTCGTCGGGTTCGAGGCGGAGAATTGGTTCACCTCGCACGAAGGTTCCGCCGGGGCGGAAATTTTTCCCGATTTCCGCGACCATACCAGCGACGCGGGGGTGGAGATCGACCAAGCGGGCGGGCTTGACCGTACCCATGGCTTCGACCTCGACCGCCCTGGTTTGTTGAAGGACGGGCGCGACCTCGACCAAGCGGGCGGCGCGCGGTCCACCACGCCCGTTCTCCGCCTTGGGCGCGGATTGGATGAGGGCGAGGGCTTGCCACAATCCGATGCCGACCAGCGCGACCGGCAGCACCACCTTCAGGGCGAGGACCGCGGGCGATGATTTCTTCGGCTGGACGGGTGTGGTCATGGGCGGGGCGAGCGCGCGAGCGCGCGTGAGAGATTGATACGCTGGACGAAGCGGTCGCGACGCGCACCCAGAATCCGGCGCTCGAGCGATTGCATGGATCTTACCGCATCCAACACGCGAAGATAGGACTCGGTTCCGCGCAAATATCCGGCCCGGGCCCGCTCGACGGCGACCCGGGCGTGGGCGGCCTGGGTCTCAAGGCTGGCCACGAAGTCGCGCTGGGCGGTCTCCTCGACCATGGCATTCTCCACTTCCGCGAAGGCCCCGCGCAAGTCCTGGGCGAAGGTTGACGACAATTCGGCGGCCCGGGCGCGGGCGGCATCCACGGCGGCTTTGCGGGCTCCGCCGTCAATCAAGGGAGCGACGACATCGGCGGCGATGCTGGCGATCCATGCGTCGGCCAGCCCCGACCAAGATGGGGCATCCGAACTGGCCAGGGCATTCAAGCGCAGGCGCGGAAAACGTTCGGCAATGGCCACGGCGACTCGTTCTTCCGAGGAGGCGATCCGGGCCATGGAAGCCCGCAAGTCGGGCCGCCCGGCCAAGCATTCGGAGGGAATTCCGGTGGGTGGCCAGCGCCCGGGCTCGGGAAGAGGACCGGAAACTTCCACCGCCCGGCTGGCGGGGATTTCTCCGGCGAGCACGAGCAGGGCAGTGGTGGTCACGGTCAGGTTGCTCTTGGCCTGGATGATATCGCCACTGGCGGATTCGACGAGCTGGCGTTGCTGGGCGACATCGATGGCGCTGGCCTGCCCCCGGCGGTTGCGGAGTTCGAGAATCTCCAGTCCGGTTTGGTTGTTTTTCCTCTGCTCTTCGAGCAAACGGATTTGCGCGGATTGTTCGGTTGCGTTGGCCCACAAGGTGGCGACCGATGCGGCGATGGAAATGCGGGCGGCATCGAGGTCGGCGGCAGCAGCCTCGGCATCGAAGGCGGCAGCCATTCTCCCGGAGCGCACGCGCCCCCAGAGATCAATTTCCCATGAGCTGGCTAGACCAAGCGATCCCCCCGAGGATTCGCGGCGTCCGGTCGATTCCTCGCGGGATCGGGCTTCGTAACCGGCGCTCGCATCCAAATCCGGGAACCGCTCGGCCCCCGCCGCCCGCACGTCGGCTTCGGCGCGGCGGAGGCGGGCTTGGGCAGCCTGGATATCGCCATTCGCGGCGAGGGCGCGCTTGATCCATGATTCAAGCTCCTTGGAGCCGAGATCCTCCCACCATTTTCCATCTGCTCGGGGCAAACCCGCGATGGACTTGGAAAACGACGCCGGCAATTCGACGGCCACGCCGTCCATGCCCGATTTCCCGCCCGTGCCGGTGCAGGCTCCCACCGCCAGCAGGGGCAGGAGCAACCAGGAAAGAGAATAGGAAAAGCGGCAGGCCAAAGTTGTGGGGGAAACCATTCTGGGGTTCACGAAGCGCCCCGCAAAATAGAACGGAAGCCCCGCCCCGCAAGTGTCCGGAATTTTCCCTGCTTGCGCGAGGGGGGGCGGGTCGTGCAAAGTGTGCGCATCGCAACGACATGTTCGGCAGACATCCATTCTTCTGGCTTCGCGCCCCCGCCGTCGAACCGGCGGAGGGAGGTGGGCCGACGGATGCTTCGCTGGTAGCGGCGGCCAAGTCGGGAGACCGGGCGGCTTTCACCCTGCTGGTGAATCGCTACCGTTCGCGGGTGCATGGAATGGTCGTGAACATGATCCGCAACGAAGCCGACGCCTGGGACTTGACCCAGGAGGTCTTTCTCAAGGCCTGGCTGGCGCTCGGGAAATTCGAGGGACGTTCCTCGTTTTTCACCTGGCTCTACCGCATCGCCCACAATGTCACCTACGACTGGCTGCGGAAAAAACGCCCGGAGACGGCCACCGAATTCGACGAGGACTGGCAATCGTCCCACCTCGCCCCGGAAGCCGATAGCCTGCTCGATGCCGGGGAATCGCCCGCCGCGGGCCTCGACCGCGCCGACCTGCGCGCCGCCCTCGATGCCGCCATGGAAAAGCTCACTCCCGAGCACCGGCAGGTAATTCTGCTCAAAGAAGTGCAGGATTTGAAATATCAGGAGATTGCCGACGTCATGGATTGTTCCATCGGCACGGTCATGTCCCGCCTCTTTTACGCCCGCAAAAAACTCCAGGAACTGCTGCGCCCGGCCTACGATGAATTCCGCCGGGGCGGTAATGAATAAATTCTCCCCACCCAACGTCCAATCCACGCTATGAATCCGCACCAACAACCCGATCCCGAACTCCTCACCCGCTGGAGCGATGGCGAATTGGATGAAGCCACCCGCGCCGCCCTCGCGGCCGACCCGGCTCTCCATGCCATGCTGGAGCAGGAAAAATCCTCGGCCCGGGCGCTCGGAGACCTACTCCGTAGCCAGTATCCCGCCGCCCGCGACGTGGCCGGACCGGAACTATTCATGCACCAGCTCAACCACCGGCTCGACCAAGCCAGTGAAGCCCCGGTTTTGGAAACACCCGCCGCTGCCGGAGGTTCGCGTTTCCCGCTCTGGTTGGCCGCCGCGGCCGCCATCGTCGCACTCGCCTTGGCTGTGCGCCCGCTTTTCCAAGATGGTGGGCAGGCCAACCCGACCTTCGCCGCCGCGCCGACCACGCCGGATGCGCTGCTCGCCACCTACGCTCCCGACGCCAGCCTCGACATCACCGCCCGCTACGACGAAACCGCTGATGCCGTGGTCATCGTCGTCGATGGCCTCAAACCGGTGGCCAACCCAGACGACCTCGCGGCATTCCTGCCGGATGATCCCCGGCCGATCCAGACCCGCCTCGCTGGCCATGTGCCCGCGCATCGTTTCGAAGGTGGCCATGACGGGGGTTCGTGATTGTTCGTTCTGCCCGCCCTGCTCATGATAAGGAAACTTTTCCTCACCTTATTCGCCGGGTTCGCCCTCGCGATGGCGGGCACGTGCCGTGCCGAAAGCGATGATGGGACGGTCTGGGCCGGGCTCATTCTCGGCTCGTCGGCCGCCAGCGAACTTGGACAAGCCCCCGACACCGAGGAAAGCAAATCCGTCATCGAACGTATCGGCAAGGTGCCCGACTTCCGCTTTCCGCATTACCGCGTGCTCGGCGAACACGTCCAGCCTCTGCTCAAGGAATATGAAAGCTGGCTCGTGCCCAGCCGGGGATTCTTCTTCAAACTTGATTCTCGCGGCCCCGATCCCAAAGGAGGCAACCGTGTTGCTGTCCAACTCTGGCGCGAAAAAGAAGTGCTGCTCAAAACCGATGTCGTGCTCAAAGGCGACCGTCCGGTCATCATCAAAGGCCCCGAACTCGCAGGCCACGGTCGTTTGATCCTCGCGCTCCGGCTGGTGAAGAAGTGAGGTGCGATGTTGGAGTTCGGGCTTTAGCCCGTTCATGTTTCATCCGCTTTTCGAAGACGGGCTAAAGCCCGAACTCCACCGGAACTCCAGCGCGAACAGCAACGATCAATCATCCCATCCCCGGCCGTATTGGTCGATGGGATACTCTCTCCACAGGGCCTCGGCCTCTTCCCTCCCCACTTGCTGCAGAAAAGCGTGGGCACTGGAAAACGGCCAGTCTTGCCAGCAGAGCACGTGACCATGTTTGACAGGGTTGTGGTGGATGTAGTTGATTGTGGCGTGCCAGTGCCGCTCCGACTTCATCGCGGTTTCGGCAGCGCTGTGCCAGACGTGGCGCCCCCGTGTCTGGTCCTCCGTATTCCACGCAAACGCGGTCCGCCCGTGAAGCCGACCCAAGGCCTCGAGTGTGGAAAATACATCCGCGCTGCGAACGAGGACGTGGTAGTGATTGGGTAAAACCACCCAGCATTGGATGGCCATGCAAATCGGTTCGAGGGTTTCCAGCAGATCCCTCTCGAAAGCGGCCAGTCGTTCCGCCGACTTGCCAATGAAGGACCGATGCTCGTAACATGCGGCCGTTAGGAGATAGCCGTCACCGACGTCATTGGCACGATGCGGTGGACTATGCCACGGTCGAGCGGAAGCCTTCCTCCAGGTGAGCGTCTCCTGCCGCTCCCGCTCGCTCATGCGCCGCCAGTCATACATACGGAAAAATAGTTGGATCGTAATGGAATGCTTGTCGGAGTTCGGGCTTTAGCCCGTTCTTCTTCCGGATCACAAAACACGCAGTCCTAGATCCCAGAAACCCCGACGGGCTAAAGCCCGAACTCCAACAAAAAATCCAATCTGTCACGCGGATTCGCGGATGTGCAGCCAGGTATGGACGTGGGGCTTGCCCCGGAAATAACAGATCATGTTCGGTCCTTCTACCTGCCACACATCCCAGACTTCATCCTCGCCGATGTTCTCTCCTTTGTAGAATGCGAGGTGCAGGTTGTCGATGCCACCCGCCTCGACGTGCTTCATCGCTTCGTCGGCATCCGCCTTGCGGAAGGGCGCGAGGATATCGGCCAGAACCTTGCGCACTTCTCCCTTCTGATCATGCGTGAGATCGGCGACACGAATGCCTTCGAGTCCCTCTTTTTTTCCGGTCAGTTTCACGGTGGCCAGTCCCTTCTCCCCGCGGCTTTGGTCGAGCAGGGCGCGTTCGCGTTGTTTGCCATCGAGCATCTGATAGACATGATTGGCCCGCACCGCCTGATACCAATAGGCATTGCCCTCGTGCGCCGGTCCTTCGCGGAAGGCCTTGGCGGCATGACCGTAGAATATCGGTCCGCCGAACGAAGCGCCCTCCACCGAATCGCCATCACAGCGGCGCGTGCAATGACGCCCGGTCAGCACAAACTGGAATTTCCCGGTGCCGGGTTCGCCGAAGATGGCCACCGAACTTCCCCCTTCGAAACCATCGCTTCCGCTATCCCACGTCACTTGGTCATAGACTTTTTGCGCGTATTCCTCGCTGTGCAGGCCCATGAAGATCTCCTTGATCATGGCCTGTTGATCTTTGGAGAAGTCGCTCACCAGTGTCTTGGTGATATGCCAGTTGTTGTCCACTTTCAGGCGCAAATCGTTGTCGAAGGCGAAACAAATCTTCGTGCGCTGCTCCTCGCTCAGGGTGTCGTAGAAGGTCTTAACCAAGGTCTCCGAGGTCGGCTTGGTTGTCCCATCGGCACGGACCGGCAGGATCCCACCCAACCCGAAGGCGCCGGTGGCCAAACCCGCCGTCCGGAGAAAGGCCCGGCGGTCGAGGGCACGAGAGGCAAGGGAAGCAAAGTCGGGGGTAATCTGGGGTTGCATGACGTTGTATCTTTTCAGATCGACCACGGGAGGTCAACGATTTTTGTGGAATTCGCCAAGGAACCCCGCGATCTCCGGTTGCAAAGCCGTCCGGGCGGGGTTTCGTGCGGCAAATGACCGAACCCGCCCGCACCTTGATGCTCGGACTGCCCAGCGGCAGCCTCCAGGAACCGACTTTGCAACTTTTCCAGAAGGCCGGATACAATGTCTATGTTCCCTCGCGGTCCTACCGTCCGTCAATTGACGACCCGGAAATCGAAGCGCGATTGCTGCGGGCCCAGGAAATCGGCCGGTATGTCGATCACGGCTACCTTGACTGCGGGATCACCGGGCTGGATTGGATCGCGGAAAATCGCGCCGACGTGGAGGTGATCTGCGATTTACCCTACAGCCGGGCGACGACCAACCCGACCCGCTGGGTGCTGGTGGTGCCGGAAAATTCGCCCATCCGCAGCGTGGCCGATTTGGAAGGCAAACGTATCGCCACGGAAGCCGTCGGTTTGACCGAAGCCTGGCTCGAGGAACGCGGGGTGAAAGCCGAGGTCGAGTTCAGTTGGGGGGCTACCGAAGTCAAGGTGCCCGAACTGGTCGATGCCATCGTGGACATCACGGAAACCGGCAGCAGCCTGCGCGCGAACAAACTCCGCATCGTGGAGACGCTCATGCTTTCCTATCCGCGGCTGGTCATGAACAAGAAAGCCGCCGCCGATCCGTGGAAACGCAAGAAGGTGGAGACTATCGCGCTCATGCTCAAAAGCGCGCTGCAAGCCCGCGGCAAAGTCGGTTTGAAGATGAACCTGCCCAAGGATCGCCTGAACGGCCTCTTGGAAGCCCTACCGGCCCTGCGCCGCCCGACCATCGCCTACCTCGCCAACACCGACGAATGGGTCGCTCTGGAAACCGTGATCGATGAGGCCGTCGTGCGGGAGATTATCCCCCGGCTCAAGGAACTCGGGGCCGAAGGCATCATCGAATACCCGCTCAACCGGCTCGTGCCCTGAGGGGCGTGGGCTCGTTTTGGGAACGTCTTGAGACCTTCCCGGTCCGATCCCGCGAGAGCCGCCATCGCCCGTTGCCCCGCAGATCCAACCGACCAAGGCAGGGGCGTTTGTCCCAAACGTCCGAGGGGAAAGATCTGCCAACCCCTTCGACCCGACAGGCAAGAATGCCTGTCGTGCGACCGCGCTTCCAGCCGGTCGGCAGTGGAGCCGACACCGCCTCTGGCCCGCGCTCTCGCCTCGCCATCTCACGGACCGCTGGGACAGCGGTCCCTGCCGATCAATAGGCCGGTCGCGTTTTAAGGCCATGGTTTCGCTTTTTGTCCCGTCGCCGATTTTTTTCGCAAAAAAACCTTGCGACTTGGCGGGGATATTGTTTAGCCTCAGCCGATATGAGCATGGTCACCGAATTCAAAGACTTCATCGTAAAAGGCAATCCCATCGACCTCGCCGTCGGCGTCCTCATCGGCGGCGCTTTCGGAAAAGTGGTTTCCGCCGTGACCGACGGCTTGGTCAAACCCATCCTTGGAGCCATTGGTGGCAACCCGAATGTCAGCCTCAAACTTGGCATCCTCGACATTGGAATGGTGCTGAATTCCATCATCGGTCTCGTCATCACCGGGGCCATTTTGTTCTTCCTGTTCGTCAAACCGATGAACAAGATGCGCGCAATGCAAGCCGCCAAAGAAGCACCCCCTCCACCAGCGGGACCGACCCAGGAGCAGCTTCTTGCGGAAATCCGCGACCTTCTGCGCAAGTAAAGGCCGGTATCCGGTCGCGAAGATGTAGGTGCGGTGGAGGGATCGCCATCCACCCCGCTTGTCTTCTTTCATACCAAAACGTTCATAAAATTGCCCGAATGGTGCCAAGGCACCGCCGTTCAGGCAAGACCGGGCCTACTTCGCCAAGGCTTCGAAGGCTTCAACGGTCTTGCTACGGTTGCCGATGGCCGGTCCATTCATGGTCGTAGCAAGAGCGTCTCGCTCTTGCAGCGGAGCGAGGTGAAAATGGATTGAGTTTTGCCGAGTTGGCTTTTTTGGAATGCCTATTCGCGCTTTGCTAACACCCTCGTCACGGTGGATTGTTCTTCCAGCCCGGGCATTGGGAGAGGAAGGCTTTCGGATTCTCGAGCAGGATCTTATCCACGAGGCCGGAGCCATGGCCGCGGCGTTTCATCTCGAGGCCGGCTTTGACGACGGCCAATGGATCGGAAATGCCCCAGTCGCAAGCGGAGTTGAGCCAGACGTTCTCGTTGCCGAAACACTCGACCATGTCCACCGCGCGGGCAGCGGTGCATTTTGAGGTCGGATAAAGAGTCATGCCCGCCCAATATCCGGCGTCGAGCACCTGGCCGATCGTGTGCTCCTCGACGTGATCGATGATCACCGAGCCGGGCGCGATTTCCGGATGGTTTTTCAGCACATCGAGGGTCAGCTTGGTGCCCTTGAGTTTGTCCTCAAGGTGGGGAGTGTGGATGAGGATGGGAAGTTTGTAACGCGCCGCAAGGGCGACGTGTTCCTCGAAGATGGCGAGTTCGTTGCGTGTGTTCTTGTTCAGGCCGATCTCGCCAATACCGAGCACCGTGGGCTGGTTGATGAACTCGGGGATGAGGGACATGACCTCGCGGGCGAAGACCGGGTCTTCCGCCTCTTTCGGGTTGATGCAGAGCCAGCAGTAATGGGCGAGCCCAAACTTGGCCGCCCGTTTCGGTTCGTATTCGGTGAGCTGGCGGAAATAGTCGTGGAAACCCTGGGGCGAGCCGCGATCGAATCCAGCCCAGAAAGCGGGCTCACAGATGGCGATACATCCGGCCATGGCCATGGTCTGGTAGTCGTCGGTCGTGCGACTGACCATGTGGGCGTGCGGTTCGATATACATGGGTGGAAAACGGGTTGGGCGGTGCGGAACTCAGGCCAGCGGGCGTGGCGCACCGAAGGCACCCTGGATCGTGGCGGCGGGTATGGGCTGCACGCTTGGATCGGAAAGGGCAAGCAGGATGGAGCGGGCACGATTCCCTTCCGCGTTCGGGTCGGTAAGCAAGGGCAGGCAAGCCAGCAAGGCCTGATGCCGGAAGTCATCCCCGTCGCCATATCGGTGGACCCGGTCCAGATAGGCGGCGAGGTCGATCATACGGGCGCGCGCTTCCATGAAGTCGCGTTCTACGGTGGGTGGTGGGTTCATGGTGTGGGGCCGGGAGCAGGGATACGTTGACTGTCCGCCACTTCTCTCATCCTCCATGCGGCCTTGGGACCAAAAAGAAAGGCGGCGATAAAAAGCAAACTTTGCACGAGAACGATGCAAGGACCGGTCGATCCATCGAGAAAAAAGCTGGCATAAGTGCCGACCACCGATGAAAAGAGCGCGGAAGCGGCAGCCAGCCCGAGCATGCGGTCGAATCGGTCGGTCAGTAGCCGCGCCATCGCGCCGGGAGCGACCAGCATCGCGACCACGAGCAGGATACCGGTGGTTTGGATCGAAGCCACGATGGTGAGCGAGAGGATGGCGAGAAGGAATTGATTCCAGCGACCGGGATGAATACCGAGAGCGCGGGCATGGGCAGGATCAAAAGAAACGAGCGCCAGGTTCCGGCGGAAGACCAGCAGCAGGATCAACGCGACCACCGCCATGCCGGTCGATTGCCAGAGTTCGGCCGCTTCGACACCGAGTAGATTCCCCAGCAGGATGTGGTTGAGGTGTTTGTCGGTTTCCACTTTGGTGAAAAGCACAAGCCCGAGGGCAAAAAGCCCGGTGAAGACGACCCCGAGCAACGTGTCTTCCTTCACCCGGCAGCGCTCTTTCAGATACCCGCTGCCGGCCGCGCAGAACCATCCGGCGGCGAAGGCCCCGAGGGCGAGTGGCACGCCGGCCACGTAGGCGAGCACGATGCCCGGCAGCACGGCATGGGAAATGGCATCCCCCATGAGCGACCAGCCGCGCAGGATTAGAAAACACGAAAGCACCGCACACACCACCCCGGTGATGGCGCCCGCGAGCATGGCCTCGCGCATGAAGGGCAGGGCGAATGGCTCTAACAAAATGGACGACATCATTGCGGGCCTCCTTCGGTGATGGAGGTTGACCTCGCCGCGCGTCTTCGGCCGAGCCATCCGTGTTTCGGACCGAAGATGAAGGCGAGCAGGAAGATGGCGCATTGCAGCACGACGATGCACCCGCCCGTCGATCCGTTGAGAAAGTAGCTGGCATAGGCCCCGGCGGCTCCGCAAAAAGCCCCGAGCCCACCGGCCAGCAGCAGAAAGGGACCAAAACGATCGACAAGCAGATAGGCGGTGGCCCCGGGCACAATGACCATGGCCACGACGAGGGTCGCACCGACGGTCTGCAAAGCGGCCACCGTGCAAGCGGCGAGCAAGGTGAAGAAGACCGCATTCCAGAACTCCGGCGATAGACCGACCGCGCGGGCTTGGCCTTCATCGAAGAAGACGAGCACCAGATCCCGCCAGCGGGCGGCGATCAAAAGGAGGGTGACGAGCCCGATGATCCCCACTTGAATGATGTCGGCATCGAGGATTCCGAGTACGTTGCCGAAAAGGATCGTCTTCATGCTCACGCCGGCCGGACGTAGTGACACGAGGAGCAATCCGAGGGCGAAGAAGGCGGTGAACACAACTCCGATGACCGCGTCGGCACGCAAGATGGTCTTTTGCTTCAAGAAGAACATGCCGCCGCTTGCGAGCAAGGCCGCGACCATCGCCCCGGCGGCCATCGGCAGACCCGAGAGATGGGCGATCGCGACACCCGGCACGATGGCATGGGCGAGGGCATCACCGGTCAATGACCAACCCTTGAGCGTGAGGAAACAACTGAGAAGTCCGCAAACCAATCCCACGAACGCGCTCACCGCCATGGCCTTGACCATGTATTCATAAGCGAAGGGCACGAGCAATTCTTCCATGGGCTATTGGCTCAGCGGGAGTCGTCGGGTTTGTTCACCGAGTCCAGATCCGAAGGATCGGTTTTGGGTGGAGCGGTGGTCGTGCCGGGTTCGGGATAGAAGACGAGCGGGCGTTCATCATCACTGAGCACGGTCACGCTGCGTTGATCGGCATCGTCGTGCAGTTCGGAGCCGCCGAGGCGGAAATGCCTCAAGGTGCCGCCGAAGGCGCGCGCGATATTCGCTTCGGTGAAAACCTGCGCTACCGGACCGCTGGCGAGGATGGTGCGGTTGATGAGCACGACATGATCACAAAAAGCAGGCACGCTACCGAGGTTGTGGGTGGAAACCAGGACCAGTTTTCCCTGATCGCGGGCCTCGCGCAGCAGGTTGATGATGGCGGCTTCCGTTTCCACGTCCACACCGGTGAATGGTTCATCGAGCAGGATGACCCTCGCCTCCTGGGCGAGCGCGCGGGCCAGGAAGGCGCGTTTGCGTTGACCGCCGGAAAGCTCGCCGATTTGCCGGTGGGAAAGTCCGTGCATGCCGACACGTTCCAGAGCCGCCGCGACAATTTCGTGATCCTTCGCTTTCGCCAGGCGCAAAAAATTCATATGCCCGTATCGGCCCATCATCACCACGTCGCACACACGGACCGGGAAATTCCAATCCACTTCCTCGCTCTGGGGCACATAAGCGACCAACGATCTCGCCTGCGCCTGATTCACCGTCATTCCGGCGAGCTGAATTTCGCCTTTGACCGGGCGAACGAATCCCATGATGGCTTTGAAGAGCGTGCTTTTGCCGCTTCCATTCATCCCCACGAGCGCGGAAATGCTGCCGCCGCGGAGCGAAAATGTCGTGTCTCGCACGGCGGTGTGCCCGTTGGCGTAGGTCACGGTCAGGCCCGCGACCCGCAGCATCTCCGCCGGCTCTCCATCATTCATGGATTGAATCCTTTGAGCAGGACATCGGTGTTGTAGCTGAGCAAATCGAGATACGTCGGTGCTGGTCCTTCCGGGCCGGTGAGAGAGTCCACATGCAGCACTCCTCCGTAACGCGCGCCGGTTTCTTCCACCACCTGGCGCATGGCGCGGTCGGAAACCGTGCTTTCGGAAAAGACCACCGGAATATTGCGGGCGCGCACGGTGTCGATGACCCGTCTGACCTGCTGTGGCGTGCCTTCCTGGTCGGCGTTGATCGGCCAGAGGCAAAGTTCTTCCATTCCGTAGTCCCGCGCCAGATACGAGAACGCGGCTTCACTGGTCACCAGCACGCGTTGCTCCTTCGGGATCGAGGACAAACGGGAGCGCAACTCGACATCGAGGGCGCGCAACCGCTCGCCGTAGGCATCGGCATTGATGGCGAAGGTCTTGGTTTCGCCCGGCACGGCTGCAGATAAGGCGCGGCGGATATTCTCCACGTAGAGAAGGGCGTTGACCGGAGACATCCAGGCATGGGGATTTGGTTTCCCGCTGTAAGGCCCCTCACTGATGCCGATCGGCTCAATGCCTCCGCTCGCCACCACCGCCGACACCCCGTCGAGCTGGCTGAAAAACTTCTCGAACCAACGCTCGAGTCCAAGGCCGTTCCAGATGATGAGCCCCGCGCCGCGGGCACCGGCCACATCCATGGGCGTGGGCTCGTAATCGTGGATTTCCGCGCCCGGTTTCGTCACCGATTGCACGGTGGCCGCACTTCCCGCGACATTCCTGGCCATATCCGCGAGAATGGTGAAAGTAGTCGCCGCTTTGAATCCACCTGCCTTACCCGAACCGGAGCGCGATCCGCAGGCGGCGGGGGCAAGCGCCGCCAAGACGGCCGAACGCAGGAATACACGGCGGCCCCGCGGGCCGGTCCAGGGCTGGGGATCAAACAACTTCATACCCGATTTTAGGCCGGGCTAATTTTTCTGCAAGAGGAAAAGAAGCTTTGCGCGGAAGGGGAATTCTGGCTACGTTTGGTGCCGATGACGACGCGCCGCCCCCACCCTGCCCGCCCGGCCAGCTCCGCGGTCGAGGATTACCTCGAGCGCATCCTCGAGCTGATCAACACCAAGGGCTACGCTCGGGTGGTGGATATCGCCGACCGCTTGGGCATCAGCCAGGCCAGCGTCACCAATATGGTCCAGCGTCTCGACGCCGAGGGACTTCTGCACTACGAGAAATACCGGGGGCTTATCCTCACCGCCACCGGGGAGGAATTGGCCCGCAATATCACCCACCGCCACGCCGTCCTGACCGAATTCCTCCACCAGCTCGGGGTGGACGAGGATACCGCCTACCACGACGTCGAGGGCATGGAGCACCACGTCTCCCCGGCCACCCTCCGGGCCATCGAAAACCTCGTCGAAATACTCCGGCGGCGCCCCACCCTCCGGGCCGGATTGCTCTCCCAAGCCCCCTCGAAGCCCCATTCCAGGCCAAAAAAAGCATGATTTGCCTGCTAATTTTCTTGTTGGCACACTTCCCGCTTTACAATGTCCCGTTCCAAGAGAACATCTTCCCCAAGGAACCCGCCAACCACCGATCAGGCATGAAAAAAATCGAAGCCATCATCAAACCGTTCAAACTCGAGGACGTCAAAGAAGCCCTCTCCGAAATCGGCATCCAAGGGATGACCGTGACCGAAGTCAAAGGTTTCGGCCGTCAAAAAGGTCACACGGAAATCTACCGGGGGTCCGAATATACCGTGGACTTCCTCCCCAAAGTGAAACTGGAAGTCGTCATTGACGACGACCGGGCCGACGACGTGGCCGGAGCCATCGTGAAGGCCGCCAACACCGGTAAAATCGGCGACGGCAAGGTCTTCATCTCCTCCGTCGAACAGGCGATCCGCATCCGCACCGGCGAAACCGGCGTGGACGCCGTCTCCGCTGGTTGAATTTTCAGGAGTAGTTTGGTTGATTCACAAAACCGTCGCCCCCAACCAGGGCGGCGGTTTTTTCTTGCCGGGGCGGCGTGGGGGCTTTGCTGTCATCGAAACAAAGGAGCACGGGCGTCCTCGCCCAATACCGTGAGTTTAGCACCAGCAATCTTGGTCTTCCGGGTTCCCGTTGTTCAAGTCCTTGTGGGGCAAGAGCGAGACGCTCTTGCTACGCTTGAAGTGGAAGCTCAAGAGGATATGGCCTGTGAGGATCCATCGGAGTCGTAGCAAGACCGTCCCGGTCTTGCCCTGAAATCTGACCACTCTTTGCCATTTCGAGTGCTAAACCGACAGAATTGGGCGTCCTCGCCCGTGATTGGATTCAAAAACGGGCAAGGATGCCCGTTCTCGTTTTCATGAGGTGCTAGCCCGCATATCTCACGCTTTATCATCTCGCCACCGGCCTCGCAAGCTCTCCCTCCGACACCGTAGCGGCCCGGCCGTCGAAATAGAGCGCTTGCCGCTCGCGGCCGTGGATTGGATCCAAGGGGGTGTTGGCTTTCCATCCCGCCGAAGCCACCCGCGGGTTTTTCTGGTCGGCGTCGGCCATGGCCCAGATATTGCCCGGCGGGATTGTCTGGCTCAGCGACCGGGGGCTTTTCGGGTCGGCCAAGGAGCCCCACGGATTGATGACCGTGCCATCTTCGAGCGGGACTTCCATATTGAGCACATAAGTGCGGGCGTCATTCAGGCGAGAGGGCTCGACCGCTTTGCGGTAGGCGGGCGGGATGAAAATAGAGGAAAGCTCCGGCTGGGTGGGCACCGGTCCGCCGAGATAAGGAGCGAGGTCGCGCGAGAGACGACCATCCCGGGCGGGATCGACCATCGGCATCTGACCCGGCCACATCGGCCCGGGAAAACGCCCGCCATGTTCCCCGCCATAGGAAACAATGGCCGCGCCGATTTGCCGGAGCTGGGTCAAGGCCACCGAGCGATCCGCGCCGCGACGGAGAGACTCATAACCGGCAAAACCGCCAATCGCCAGGACAGCGACAATCACGATCACGATCAGCAACTCGACGAGCGTGAAAGCGCGCTCGGATTCGACCATGAGACGGGGACGAAACATCGGGCAAAATACGCCAAACCGGGCATCTCCGGATGAAGAAATGAAGATCACCGATATTCGAGCTTGGTGGTAACGGTCGCTTCGCCGTCGCTGCGGAAGCGCACCCAATAGGCTTGGAAAGCCTCCGGGAATGTGTGATCCATCGAACCATTGACCTCGAAGGTCTGGTAGGGAGCCCAACGGCCGGTGCCATCCAGATCGATTTCGACGGCGATATTCACCGCTTTATCCGACTGGAGGGAAAGCGACTTTTGATCATATCCGGTCATCAAATACGGGTCGGAAACTTCCCCCGCCTTCACGGTGGTTGCGTGCCATGGCCCTCCGCTACCGCGGGCTTTGCCCATTTTCCAGATGTCGTCGATGGCTCCGGCCCAGAGCGCGGCTTTGCCATCCTCGGAGCGAATCACATGGGGATTGTCTCCGGCGCTTGTGGGCGTGACTCCGGAGATGATGAATAGTCCGCGATACGAACAGAAGTCGTGGATGGAGAGATTGTGAGTGGCGACCGGCCGGAGCTTGGCGAAACCTCCCGCATTCTCGGCGGGAAGTTCATAGAAGCTGCCATGGACGTGCAGCAAATCGCGTTCGGTGGCGACTTCGCGGGCGACGCGATAGGACCCCGCGATACCGGCTTTGTCCATGCTGGCATCTCCCTTGGGCAAGCGCCAACGACGGCCCGCATCATCGATGATGAGGATGGAGCCGGGATCATTCACATAGACATTTTTCGGAACCGAGGCGTGATCGAGCGTGTGTTTGAGCAGGCCTTCATCGGCGGTAGGCACGAGCCGGGTATTCGCATCGAGTTCGTATGCTCCCATGGCCTTGCCTGTTTGGTCCATGGCGGCGAAAGCGAGGGTGCGTTTGTTTTGATCCCGGGCGCGTAAAACTCCAGCGCTCGCGGACTCCTTGGCCGAATCCAATCCGAGACCGGCAAAGATGGCATCATTTTCCATTCCGCGCGGATCGCGGTTGGATAGGTGAAACCACGCCGTGATGGCGGGAACGGGCCGGTTGCTCGTCAGCCTGACCCACTCGCCTTGGATGCCACCAAGATCCACCCACTGGTAAGCCTTGCCGGTGAGTGAAATCTCCTGCGCGTCTTTCCATTCGCCCGTGCCGTTGGCATCGACGTCGATCCGAATGACGAGCCCATCGAGCGCCCCCTCCGGAAGATGGAGGTGCAGTGCTTTGCGGTCATACCCGGCAATGAGGAAAGGATCGGAAGGGACGCCAGCTTCGACGGCATCACCAACCCAAACGCCGCCCCGTCCAATGGCCGGGCCGAAGGAATCGAGTTTGGCCGGTTCGACAAACCAAAGGTTCGACTGGGACTGCGGTGCGGCGATTTCTCCTTTCGCTTTGCGTTTGTTGAGAAACTCCGATTTCGCGGTGTCGTCACATCCGAAGGCGATACGGTCGCCCCAGCGTGCGAAATCGCCGATGACTTTGAGGTAGTTCGACCGCGGGCGGATACCGGCGTGTTTTCCGCCGCCGAAGTCGCGAGGAAACCGCCAGAAGGTGCCGTGCATGGTCATCAGAAAATCTTCTTCCCCGATCTCGCGGATCCGCGGCCATTCGGTATTCCATCCGTGCGCACCGTCATAGGAATGCGAACCCTTCGGCAAACGCCGGAAACTCCAACCGGATTTTGCATCACGCGTGCCGAGAATCAAAGAGCGGTAATCCCACCCGATGGTCCAGATCGGATCCGTAGCGGGATGCGGGTTACCCGTGATGCCGCCGGGACCGGTGACTTCGGTGAATTGATTTCGGCGCACAACGGTCCATTTGTCGGCTTGCCCATCCCATTCCGCCAGGACACCGCTTGGTGTCTCGGGCTTGCTTTTCGCATCGGATCCGTATTCACCGTTGTTCGCATAGACATAGACCCCTTGGCCCGAATAGAAGCCCTTTCCATGATAACCGGGCAGGTTCGCCTTGCGCGGGCTTCTTTCGGTTGCCGTGTCAGCCCATAGCTCACGGGTTTCGAGGGTCTTCACATCAACTTCATAGATCCCCTCCTCCATCGTGGCGGTGACCACTTTGTTCGCGGGATCCGTAAGATGACGCGCTGTTCCCGTTGGCCGGCCGAGCATCTTCTTGTATGGAACGGCCCGAACTTTGCCCCCGGCGTCGATGGCGTAGGGTCCCATAAAAAGTTGATTCGACTCCAAATGAACAAGCCGGTTCGCGGGTGTGCCGCCGATAGATTCCGGATGCACGGTGAATGAACCATCCTTGCCCAGGGAATAGAGCTTGTCGGAGGAGCCGGACGGACTGTGAGGTGCATAGGTCAACCACCACACTCGATCCGCCCATGGCACCACGGCACCAGTTCCACATTCGCCTTCATTATTGAAGGAAGCGATGGCGGGGTTGATGCCGGAAATCTCAACGGGAGCCGCCATCAGTGGAGAGGCGGCAAGCAGGACGAGGAATGTGGAGCGGGGAAACATGAGCCCGACCAATACGGAAATGGCGCGCAGAGTGTTTCAATTTCAAAAACCGGCCACGCTCAAATCCCATCAATCGCGGCCGAACCAGCGCCGCCAGCCCCCTTGCTTCAACGGCTTCGCCGCGCGGGCCTCCTTCAATCGCGTTTGGAGATCTTGGATTTTCTCATTGGCAGTCTCCAGTTTTTCTTCCAGCCGGATGACGCGTTTTTCATCCCGGGTTTCGTGGCCATGGCGGAGGGCATTCCACAATTCGCGTTGGCTTCCTCGCGCGCCGGGCCGGGGCAAGCGCAGCGGCAGGTCAGCTGTCTTGCGCAACGCTTCCAGGGGTTGTTTGGAAAGGAACAACTGGAAACGCAGCATATCCGCGGCCTCAAGGGCAGGATCATAGGCTGGAGGAACAAACGTGGAGGCTTCGTGATAAAGTGCTTCGAGCTGGAGCAGCGCGGCATCCAGCGACGCTTCGGAGCGGACGCGGAGACTGACGGCACCCGCATCAGCGGCATCGTAGGCGTCCAGCTCCGCGCCGAGGATAGCCGCGCTGGCCTCCCGGCGCATCGAACGGTAGCCGAAATTCCAGGGTCTGATTTCGTCGAAGTTGGCACTGGTAACCAGACGCCCGACACCAAAGTGATCGGCCTGGATGATCGCGCAACCGGCGGCCATCGCTTCGAGCGCGCAACGCGCCTTGGCAAAGACGATGTCATACGAGCCGAGCAATTTCTCCGGCTCCGTGGTTGGATTGCCAAAACCCGCGCCGCACCCCTCGACGGCGATCCCCCGTTCCGCGCATGACTCCGCTATTGCACGCATGACAGGATGGCCCGGGCTCAGGTAATTGGAAAATACAAGCGCGCGCTGCGGCCGCGCTGGCAGGGGATCGCGCGCGGGAAACCGCCGCATGTCCACGAAGTTCAAAACCAAGGCAACCCGATCGGCGGGAATGCCCTCCTCATGGATGAGGCGTTCGCGGCAGGCTTCATCCACTGCCACCCAGCGCGCGACATTCGGAAGGCGGCATGGCGCCTCTTGCCATGCCTCCGGACCGTGGCAGAACGACAGCACCGGTGACGAACGCGCCGTCATCGCCACCAACGTTGTCTCGATCGCATGATGGCCGTGGATAACATCCGGTGTCCATGGCAGAAGCCGTGGATCATCAACCACCGGAATTCCCGCCGCCCTCAGTTCGTCGGCCACACCGCCGGGCTCGAGCGTGAATGCCGCCACATCGTGGCCGAGGGCCCGTAAGGCGGGCGCGACATCGAGAATGTAACACTCCGTGCCGCCGCGCGCGGCCAGCGTGTTGTTGGTGAAAAGGATTCGCATCGGGTTGTTAATCCGCGTCGGATATCGCCCACTCCCAAAGGGCGATGGCCAGCGGTTTCAAATTCGCCTCGTGCGTGAGGATCTGCTTGTAGTGGCCTGCCGCAACCTGTTTGCGCCCGTAGGTTTCGTAAAACGGCGGCTCGGCGGAATCCCAGATGGTGGCAGCCGGTCCCGGATCAACGGGCGTGAGGATTTCGGTGCGGAAAGCATCTTCCCCGTACTGGCTGATCAATCGATCGACCTCGCCAGCCAGCTCCGGATACCAGAGATGGGCCGCCGCGTGTTTGGCAGCGAATTCCTCGTCGTTGAGACGGAGCACGACCTCGCCGGGAATCTGGCTGGGAGCGGGCATGGACTCGAGGGCGAAGGCTAGGTTGCGCAGGGAACGCCCCCGACGGCGCAGCTTTTCCACGGCGGCATTGATCATGGCGCGGCAGAGGTCATGCGTGATACTGAAGCCCTCGACCATGTCACCGGCGACCGTATCGATATCGGCTTCTTCCCATGAACTCGCGAATCCCCGGGCGAGGGCGACAAAGGGAGCCGGATTCCCCTCGCTGACCATCTCGTAGAAGCGCCGGTCTGAATACGCGCCCTGGAGCTTGCCGAGACGACCGCCCGCACCCTCGATGAGATTGCGCGTGGAGGCGAAGCGCGATTCGCGGTTCGGACCCGAGCCGTCGGTGATCACATCCACAAGCGGAGTGTTCTTCCGCATCCAGTCAAATACCCTCAACTCGTGTCCTGGGTGGCCGATACAAAGCGCGCAACGGGAGATTTCCATGGGGACGCCAGCCTAACATCCTGCTCTTGCCAAGTCAACCCTCGCGGTTTCGCGTGGATGAGAACGTAGAAGCCCAAGACGTGCGGCGTTGTTCACGAATCGACCTCAGCACTCGACCACATTCACGGCCAGGCCACCGCGCGAGGTTTCCTTGTATTTGGAATGCATGTCGCGTCCGGTATCACGCATGGTGCGGATGACCTTGTCGAGGGAAACGAAGTGACTGCCGTCGGAAGCGAGGGCGAGGCGGGCGGCATTGATGGCTTTGACGGATACCATGGCGTTGCGTTCGATGCAGGGGATCTGCACGAGACCGCCAATGGGATCGCAGGTGAGTCCGAGGTTGTGCTCCATGCCGATTTCCGCGGCATTTTCCACCTGCGCGGGAGATCCCCCGAGGTATTCAACCAAGCCGGCGGCGGCCATGGAACAGGCCAAGCCGACTTCACCTTGGCAACCGGCTTCCGCGCCGGAGATGGAAGCATTGCGTTTGTAAAGGAGCCCGATCGCAGCGGCGGTAAGGAGAAAACGATGCACACCATCGGCATGGGGCGAAGCGCGGAAGCGGGTCGCATAATGCAAGACCGCGGGGAGAATGCCGGCCGCGCCATTCGTGGGCGCCGTGACAACCCGGCCGCCGGCCGCGTTTTCCTCGTTCACCGCGAGCGCGTAGAGGTTCACCCAATCGAGGATACGCAGAGGATCGATGAGCGCTTCTTCCGGCCGGGCGTGGAGTTGTTCGGCCAGCGCCTTGGCCCGGCGTCGCACTTTCAACCCCCCGGGTAGAACACCATCGCGCGAGCAACCGCGACGCACGCAGTCCTGCATCGCCGCCCAGATCGCGTCCAGGCGCGCGCGCGTTTCCGCCTCAGGACGAAAGACTTCCTCGTTGGCGAGGACAATATGACTGATCGCTAATGAACGGGCTTGGCCATGGGAGATCAACTCCGCGGCCGAGGTAAAAGGCATGGGCACCGAAACACCGATGGTGGTTGGAGCCGCCATCTCTTCCTCCGTGCCGATGAAGCCTCCCCCGAGCGAATAGATCACCGCATCGCGCAGAATGGCATCGTCTCCATCGATTGCGGTGAAGTGCATGCCATTCGGATGCAACGGCAGGGGTTTCAGCCGCCGGAAGGTCAAATCAACCGCGGGATCAAATCCGATTTCCTTTCCTCATGGCAAGCGCAGGAGCTTGCGGGTGGAGATTTCTTCGCGCCTTGCCTCCATCGATTCGACATCGATGGATTCAGGATTCTCGCAGAGGAATCCGAACACGATGGCGCGATCGGTGCCATGGCCTTTTCCGGTGGCGGCCAACGAACCATAGAGGTCACATTTCAACCGCGCCACCCGTGGGGCCAATCCGGCGGCTTCGATTTCCCGGACAAAGCGTGCCGCCGCCCGCATCGGGCCGACCGTGTGTGACGATGACGGTCCGATACCGATGGTGAACAATTCCAGGGCGGATGTGTTCATGCGCGCGTCTTCAAACGAATCTGGAGCACGGGACAGGCAATGGCAAGGCCCTCGCTTGACGCCCGCGCTATGGTTTGCCCATGGGACGCCAATGGTTGCAGGCTCATCGGGAAGTCGCCTCGCTGAAAAAGTCGCGGGCGGTGGTCAAATTCGTACGCGAAATCATGGTGGCCGCCCGTGCCGGGGGTACCGATCCCGACCTGAATGCGCGGCTGGCCCACGCCATCGAGAAAGCCCGCCGCGAAAGCGTGTCGCGTGATGTGATCGAACGTGCCATCCAGAAAGGCGCCGGCGTCGGCGGCGAGAGAATGAACTATGAACAATTCACCTTCGAGGGTTATGCGCCCCACAAGGTGCCGGTGATCGTCGAGGTGATGACCGACAATAACAACCGCACGGCACCGGAAATCCGCGTGCTTTTCCGCAAAGGACAACTCGGCACGACCGGCAGTAACAAATTTCTCTTCGAACATGTCGGGCTTGTCGAAGCCCATTGTGCGGACACCGCCGCCGACATCGAAGCGGCCGCCATTGAAGCGGGCGCGAACGAAGTCGAGCCCCTCGACGCAAGCCAGAACGACGACATCCCGGATGGCACCTGCGGGGCGCGCTTTATCACTGAACGCACCGCCGTGGCGCAGGTCGCCCAATGGCTTGCCGCCAACGGCTGGACCGTTGTCACCAGCGAACTCGGCTACCTGCCCAAACAATTCCCCGACCTGACCGACGATCAACGGCGCGAGGTCGGCGAATTCCTCCAGTCTCTCGATGACCACGACGACGTCCACCGCGTGTGGGCCGCCGTGAAGTGATCGGTTAACCACGGAAATGAATGATATGACGCGCTTTGGCGATTGCCATAATTACACCATCTGATGAACGGATAGGAGATTGAGCCTTTGTGCGATCGAGAGATGCCGTTCTTGGGATGGAGCATCCATCTGGGAAACACGTCTTCTGAATTCTGTAGCGGCGGTCTGTGACCGTCGCATTTGTCTGGGGATGGAGCATCCCGCTGGGAAAAGCCACCGGCGGTCACAGACCGCCGCTACAAGGTTGGAGGTTGGACTCGGCGGCGTGTTTCACCAGACCAACTTCCCAGTAGCATTGTTCCGGTATCTACCGGTTATGGACCCTGAAGGGGTTCTGTCCTCCGGCAAACGGGACAAAACCCCTTCAGGGGGTTTGGAGGAGTATGCATTCGTTCCCCGGGGTAGCCCCGCGCACGGGGCAACCCCGGGCTCTGGGACACAATCCCGTTGGGATTGGGAGAAGAAGACATGCGAGCAACGGACACGACCCTGCGGGATCGTGTCCCTCCGATGGACAGCCAAGGTTCTCGAGCGAATTACCTCCGATGATCCTCGTATTGGGATTTCGCGCGCATCACAGATCGAAAACTCATCCGCCTTTGCCCTGAAGGGCGTCGAGCACGGTGCGGGCGAAATCAAGGGAGATGCCGGGGAGTGCGGCGAGGTCTTCGGCGCTGCGGCGGCGGAGGCGTTCAACAGAGCCGAATTCGGTGAGCAGCTTCTGTTTTTTCGTCTGGCTCATGCCCGGGATATCGTCGAGTTGGCTTTCGCGCACGCGGCGGCGGAGCAGGATTTGGTGGTAACCGTTGGCGAATCGATGGGCTTCGTCGCGGATCCGCTGGAGGAGTTTGATGGCCCCGCGGGAATGCGGAAGGAGGATGGGAAATTCGCTGCCGGGGCGGTGGATTTCCTCGCGTTCCTTGGCCAGACCGATGACAGGTAAATCCCAGAGACCGAGGGTCTGGAGCTCCGCCACGGCCATGCCAAGTTGTCCTTTGCCGCCATCGACGATGACAAGGTCGGGGAGGAGGATGGCAGGGCGACCGGCGGCTTTGGCCTGGCGGGCGGCCCTGGCGGCGGCTTCGGCGGGGTCTTCCTGGGATTCCGGGTCGGCGTTGGGGGCGAGCTCGCGGAGGATTCGCCCGTAGCGGCGGCGCACGACTTCGGCCATGCTGGCGAAGTCGTTTTGTCCTTCGACGGTGCGGATGCGGTAGCGGCGGTAGTTCGCGCTGTCGGGTTTGCCATTTTCAAACCGAACCATGGAAGCGACGGCGTAGGTCGAGGAAATATTGGAAATGTCGAAACACTCCATGGTCAGGGGCGGGAGAGCGAGGCCGAGCGCGTCCTGCAAATCGCGCACGTCGGCCATGGGGTCGATGCCGGGGCCGAGGGGTTCACCGCGTCCACGGGTGAAACGGCGGGTCGGGGTGGTGGTTTTTTCCAAGGCATCGATGGCGTCGCGGAGGCGGGCGGCTTTTTCGAAATCGAGGATGGCGGCGGCGGCTTCCATGTCGTCGCGCATGCCGTCGAGCATGGCTTTGTCGCCGCCTTCGAGCACACGCATTGCGGCCTGGACGCGCCCATGGTAGTCGTCGCGGGAAATGCGCCCGATGCAGGGAGCGGGGCAGTTTTTGATAATGTCGGCGTGGCAGTGGCGGTAGTCGTTTTCGTCGGGGTGACGGGGGCGGCAGACGCGGAGCCCGAACTTGCGGTTGAGCCAATCGACGGTCTCGCGCAGGGCACCCGTGTGGGCGTAGGGGCCGAAGTAGCGGGCTCCGTCCTCCTTTTTCAAACGCGTGAGCTGGAGCCGGGGAGCAGGGTCGTCGACTTTGACGCGGACGAGCAGGAATCGTTTGTCGTCGCGGAAGGAAATGTTGTAGCGCGGCCGGTATTCCTTGATCAGCTTGCCTTCGAGGAGCAGGGCCTCGGATTCATTGCGCACGACGTGGATGTCGAAATCCCAGATGCTGCGGATGAGGGCGCGGGTCTTGAGGTCGGCCAGCGTCTGACGGGATGGCTGGAAATAATGGGAAAGGCGTTTGCGCAGATCGCGGGCTTTGCCGACGTAAATGACCTTTTTCAGCCGGTCGCGCATGAGATAGACGCCGGGCTGGTGGGGCACGTCGCGCAATTTGACCTTGGGGTCGGGTCGGGGCTCAAAGGGTTCGTCGGCCATGGCGGGGGCGGAACATGCGATACGACAGGTTCGGCCCGGAGACAAGAAAAGAGGGCTCGGCGCGGCAATTTCATGGACAATCCGACCCTCGGATGGCGATTGCGTGACAGGCCCCGAGGCCTTAGGTTGTAATGGTCCCGACAAATCCATGGATCGTCTCTTAAGAATTTTCTTTCTGCTGGCGCTGGCGGTTTTCCCCGTGACGGCGATGGCGCAGGGTTCGACCACCGAGGCCGTTCAAATGGCGGTCGAAGGCGCCGGCCGGGCCGGCGGCTCGTCTTTGCTCGAAATCCTGCAAAAGGGCGGCCCCATGATGTATCCGCTCGGGGCCCTCTCCTTTGTGGGCGTGATTCTGGTGGTCGTCTACACGCTTTCCCTCCGCCAAGGCGCGGTGGTGACCATGCGCTTCATGGATGTGGCGGAAAGCATGCTGCGGAAACAGGACTATCTCGGGCTGGCGGCCGTGTGCAATCGCGGCGGGCAATCGGTGGCATTGGTCATGCAGCGTGCAATGGATTTCATCGGACGGAATCCGGCGGCCAGTGTCGAGGAAGTGCGAGAGGTTGCGCAAGCGGAAGGCTCACGGCAGGCGAGCATGATGACGCAGCGCATTTCCTATCTCGCCGACATCGGGGCCATTGCACCCATGGTCGGATTGCTCGGCACGGTGCTCGGGATGATTGAATCGTTCGATACACTTTCGGGCGGATCGTTTGTCGGCGCGAAGACAATGAAGCTGGCCAACGGGGTTTCGCAGGCCTTGATCACGACCGCGGCGGGGCTTTTTGTCAGCATCCCCGCGCTCGCTTTCTATTCTTATTTCCGCGGGAAGGTGCAGAAACTCATTTCCGAACTCGAAGCGGCAAGCACGCATCTGATGGCGATTTTCGCGGCCAACCACGACGCCTACACCGCACCGCCGCAGCCGCGCAGCTCGGCCAACCGCGGGGCGCGGGCTGTGGAGTATGCTGAAGAAGACGAGCCCCGCGTCTCCCGGCGCCGCTGAGCCATGAGATTCCGCCCCTCCATCGAAGCCGAACGCGCGGGACTGCAACTGGCCCCGATGATCGATGTCGTCTTCCTGCTGTTGATCTTCTTCATTGTCACCTGGGCTTTCGCTCGTTTCGAGACCGAGCTCGATGTGGCCGTGCCGGTGGCGAAGCAGGGGGCAGACCCGAATCGTTCCGTCGGTGAAATCATTGTCAATGTGCGCCGGGATGGATCTCTCGTGCTCGAAGGGCGCGGCATCACCGGGCCGGACTTGCTCGACCGATTGCAGAAAGTGGCCTCTCACTACCGTGATGTTGCTGTGATCTTGCGCGGTGATCGCCAGACCAGCTACGAGAATATCGTGAAGGTGCTGGATCTCTGCCGCGAAGCGGGAATCATGAATGTCGCCTTCGCCACCGACCGGCCGGATAACGAATGAACCGCCCGCCCCACTTAATCGCCGCCATGAGATCGATTTTCCATTGTTTGCTCGGCTCCACCCTCGCCATTTCGCCGTTGGCGGCCCAGAGCGTCGTGCCCGCACGTCCGGTGCCCGAGCCGGCCCCTCCGGAAATCCCGGTAGCTCCCGCGCGCCCGGTTGAGATCGGTCCCGATGGCCGGCCGATGGCCCCGGATACTCCTGTCGTTCCTCCCGCTCCGGTTGCACCGGCGGAGCCGTTCCTGGCGCCGGATCCGGCGAATGACCTCATCAAGTTCGCCGATGAATTGTTTGGCCGCAATGAATTCGAGCTGGCCATGACTCGTTATGATCAGTTCATCGTTGATAATCCCCGCCACCCGCTCGCGCGCAAGGCGCTTTACCAACTCGCCGAGTGCCTCCGCCGCCTGAACCGTCTCGATGACGCCGAACAAGCTTACGCACTTCTGGTGGATCGTTACAAGACGGGCGAATTCGTCGATGTTTCGGCTTATCGTGCGGCCGGGCTCGCCTACAACCGCCGCGACTACCGTTCGGCCGTGCCATATTTCAAGATCGCGCGTTTGTTAGGAACAAAGCCGCAATTCAAGCTCGACGCCACGTTCCGCGCGGCCCGTTGTTACGAACTCAGCGGCGAATCCCGTCTCGCCGCTCCCCTCTTCCGCGAAATCATCCAGTCCCCCGACGCCGGTGAATTCAAGGAGCCGAGCATGCTCGCCCTCGCCCGCCAATCACTGACCGAAGGAAAGAAAGAGGAGTCACTTGGATTCTTCCTCGACCTCGCGACCAATGCGAAGGACGCGACCGTGCGCGCCGAGAGCCTCGTGCGCGCCGCACTCATCGAGACCGATCTGAAACGCGATGCCGAAGCGGAAAAACACTATCTGGCGGTTTTCAAACTCCCCGAAGCCGAACCTTGGAAGCCTGTCGCCCAGCTTGGTCTGATCCGCGGGCGCTACCAGCGCAAAGATTACCAGGGCGTCATCGATGCCTACACCGCCGGGGTTTACAAACTCGCGGACGACATGCGGGTCCAAATGTTCCTCATGGTCGGGCATTCCTTCCAGCGCCTCGGCAAGTTGCAGGATGCCGTCAAAGTCTATGGAATCCTCGAGAATTTCGCGCCCGGCCAGCCCGAGGGATTTGAAGCCGGCTACCGCCGTCTCGAGTGCCTTTATCTCGCCAAAGACGATAATCTTCCCGCCTTCGTCGATAGCTTTGTCGAGACGGAAAAGAAGGCCGGCCGCAATCATAAATTCCTCGATCGCGCCATGCTTTTAAAGGCCGAAACACTCTTCGGGCAAAAAAACCCCGTTGCCGCAGCGCCGGCCTATGCCGCCATCCGCATGGAAAATATTCCCGAGCAGCAGCGCCCGACAGCACTTTACAAACACGGATGGGCCGAAGCCGAGGCAGGTCGCCGACCGCAGGCCGTCGAGGCCCTCGGCCGTTTTCTCACCTTGGCTCCTAACGACTCCCGTGTTCCTCTCGCCCTCGCCAAACGCGGCGAGATGTATGCCCTCAATGGCGACCCCGCGCGGGCTTCACAGGACTTCACCACGGTCACGGAAAAGTTTCCCGATTCGGAAGCGGCGGAATTCGCTTATGTGCGCGCCGCCCGTTTGCACGCCGATCAGAACGACACCCAGACGATGATCCGGCTTTATAACGGCTTGTTGGAAAAATTCCCCCAAAGCAAAGCAGCGCCCGATGCCCACTACGCCCTCGGGCGAGCCTATTACCAGACGAAAAAATACGATCTCGCCGTTGAACATCTTCGCAAAGCCCGCGACCTCGATGCGGAACTCTATGCCCGCTCGGCCGGTTCACGTCTCGTGCTTTCCTGTTATGCACTCCGCGATGCAGCCGCCCTCCGCAAAGAACTCGACACCTTCCTCCAGGTCGCCAAAGCGAGCGAGCTTCCCCCGCAGGTGCCCGCTTGGCTCGGGGTCAAGCTTTACGAGGAAGGTGATGCCGCCGCCGCTGACGACTACCTGACCATGTCGGCCAACGAACAGGATCCCAAGGCCACCGAACCGGTTATCTGGAAGTTCCTTGCCAAAGCCCGCCTCGATGCCGGTCGTTTCGCCGCCGCCGTGCGCGCCGCCGACCATTACCTCGCCACCACCGAGGATGCCGCCGCCCGTGCCTCCGGTTCCCTCGATAAAGCCCGGGCCCAATTCGGCTTGCGCGCTTTCGCCGATGCCGATACCACCGCCATGGAAGGACAAAAAATCGTCCGCCAAGGCAAAACCAATGCCTGGCTCGGCATCCTCCGCGGCGACATCGCCGCCGCCCAAGACAAGTGGGACGAAGCCGTCAAACACTACATCGTGCCATCGCAGACGATGGTCGATTCCGAGATCACTCCCCTCGCCCTTTGGAAAACTTCGCAGGCCCTCCAGCGCGCGGGCCAACGCGACGAGGCGAAGAAATTCCGCGCGGAAATCGAAACTCGTTTCCCGCTTTTCCAGGCTCCGCAGGGCCCACTCGTTCCCAAAGCCGAACGCGAGGAACGCGGATTGCCCAATGTCCCGCTCCCCACTGACTTGCCGGACGAACCCACCGCCCGGCCCGGAGAAGAGCCTCCGCTCCGTCCTCTTCCCGGCGGCCAGCCCGGTGCCACGGTCGTCGCGCCCCCAGTGCCTGAACCGGAGCCCGAACTCCCACCCGTCGGCATCCCCGATGCCGGGGAGAACCCGCCGGAACCTTGACGCGATAGAATCCCATGCGCCAGGATGCCCCGACCCCGCGCGCACGCTTGCTCGGCACCTTTGGTCGCGGCTTGGTTGACCTGCTTTACCCTCGCTCCTGCCCTGGTTGTGACGGGCCTGCACCCGCTACCGATCCCACCGGCCAATCATTGCCCGTTTGTCCGACCTGCGAGTCGAAGCTCGAACCACTCGTCCCGCCCTTTTGCGAAGTCTGCGGCCAGCCTTACGAAAGCGGCTCCACCGAGGGTGGATTCCGTTGCTTCAACTGCGGTGGGCGCAAGTTCGCGTTCGACTTCGCCATTGCGCCCTATCTCGCGAGCGGACTGCTCCGCGAGTTGGTACATCGATTCAAGTTCGGGAAGGTGGAGCCCCTGCGCAAACCTCTCGGTCAACTCTTCGCACGCGTCTTCGATGATCCGCGGTTGAGCGGCCACGAGTGGCAGCTAGTGCCCGTGCCCATTCACTGGCGGCGGCGCTACCAACGCGGCTTCAACCAAGCGGAGGAACTCGCCACCGTGCTCTCCAATATCACCGGCTACCAGGTCGTTGACGCCTTGCAGCGTGTTGTCTTCACTCCGCCGCAAAGTCGGCTCAATCGCCAGCAACGACTCGACAACCTCACGCGCGCCATTCGGGTGCGGCCCAAACAACTTCAGGCAATCAAAGACCGCGACATACTGCTGGTGGACGATATCTTCACCACCGGTTCAACCGGCCAGGCCTGCGCGGAAGTGCTCAAATCCGCCGGTGCCCGCAGGGTGGTTGTGATCACGCTGGCCCGTGGGTGAGATCATTCACACCATCGGCAAACCAACTTGCACTACGACGAGAAAGGCCTGGAGTCGTAATTGTAGGCGCGGTGAAGGGGATTTCCCCGCATGGCGACACATCGTTCCCGCAAATGTTCGAAGATAGCTAGTAGATGCGGAGTGTCGGACAGGGCGATACGGATTCTCCGCACCATGTTCCGCATGGTATCCACGGTGTGCGGTGGATCATAGCCGAGGGGTATGGACATGGGATAGATGGTTTCATCGACTTCGCCGGGCACGAGGTCCGGCACCCGCTGTTCCGTCCCGAAATAGTAGAGCCGATGCGACTCCGTGAACTTCATGACGTTGAAAAAAGTCGTGATGAGCAAGGCGTTCCGTTTTTCGATTGGAGATCCTAGATCAGCGTAGGTATCGGCGATACTGATGAGCCAGCGTTCCCTGACTTCCTTGAAGAGGAATTTGGAAAGATCCGTTTCGACGATTTCACGGAAACGCGGCCAGCCCTCCGCGACGCCTTCGAATCTGCGGAATCGAACCACGAGCTCGACAAGCTCCCGATACAGAGGGCTCATCTTGCCGCCCTTGCATTGGATCTCGTCGGCAAGCATCATTTCAATCTGTTTTGTGGTATCCGGGTGCCACATGGTTGTCTGATTGGAAGGATTTACCGCGAAAAAGGCCGCGCCCTCGCGGACGCGGCCTCTTGGCGCAGATTAGCGATTAGAGGTCGCCGATGGCGTCGCTCTCCGGCTCCGCGGCGGCGGCATGATGGGCCTCAAGGGCGGCGACGGTTTCCAATTCCTGCACGCGGGTGTCGCGGGCGTTGGGGAAACCGGAACCAGCCGGGATGAGGTGGCCCATGATGACGTTCTCTTTGAAACCTTCGAGTTTGTCGATCTTTCCGTGGGTGGCGGCTTCGGTGAGAACACGGGTCGTGTCCTGGAAGGAAGCGGCGGAGATGAACGATTCGGTTTCGAGGGAAGCCTTGGTGATACCGAGGAGGACGGGCTCCGCTTGTGCGGGCTGTCCACCTTCTTCGGTGGTCTCACGGTTGACGCGCTCGAATTCGATGCGCTCGACCTGATCACCCCAGAGGAACTCGGTGTCACCCGGATCGGTGATGCGGACCTTGCGGAGCATCTGGCGGATGATGATCTCGATGTGTTTGTCGTTGATCTCAACCCCTTGCAGGCGATAGACCTCCTGCACCTCGTTGGTGAGGTGTTGCTGGAGGGCATTCGCTCCGGAAATCTCGAGGATTTCGTGGGGAACAACCGGACCTTCGGTGAGTTGGCTGCCACGCTTCACGAAATCACCGTTGGCGACGATGATGTGTTTGTTCGCGGGGACAAGGTGTTCCGCTTCTTCACCGGTTTCCTTGTTGTGCACGAGCACCTTCTTCTTGCCGCGAACCAGTCCGCCGATTTCGACGAAACCATCGATACGCGCGATGACGCAGGCGTCCTTCGGCTTGCGGGCTTCGAAGAGTTCGGCCACACGGGGCAGACCACCGGTGATGTCCTTCGTCTTGGAGGCCTTGCGCGGGGTCCGGGCGAGTTGCGCGCCGGGTCCGACTTTCTGGCCTTCCTTGACACTGAGGTGAGCGCCGGCGGGAATCGAATAGCTCGCAAGTTGTTCCTTGGTCGACGGGTCGATGATGACGATTTGCGGGTGCAAGTCGCCCTTGTGTTCCATGACAACCAGGCCGCCAGCTTCCGCTTCCGCGGTATTATCGCGGGAGATGGTCACGCCGCGGATCATATCGACGAAAGTGACCTTGCCACCGCGCTCGGTGATGATCGGCACGTTGTAGGGATCCCAGGTCAGGACGGTGTCGCCTTTTTTGACCTTGGCATTGTCGGGGAAATGGAGCACGGAACCGAGCACAACATTGTAGTTCTCGATTTCCTCGCCTTCATCATCGACGAGTGCGAGGGTGCCATTCTTGTTAAGAGCGACCAGTTTGCCTTCTTCGTTGGCAACAGTGCGGATATCATTGAAGCGGAGCGAACCGACATTCTTGACCTGCACGATCGGCTGTTTGAAGGTCGAGCTGGCCGTTCCACCAACGTGGAAGGTCCGCATGGTGAGCTGCGTTCCCGGTTCACCGATGGATTGGGCGGCGATGATGCCGACCGCTTCACCGATCTTGACGGGACGTCCGGTCGCGAGGTTCAGTCCGTAGCACTTGATACAGCAACCACGCTGGCTTTCGCAGGTGAGCACGGAACGAATCTTGAGTTGTTCCACACCGAGGTTGGTGAGTTGGAAGGCTTGGGCTTCGGTGATGATGTCGCCTTCGCGGACGATGATCTCTCCGGAAACAGGATCCTTCACGGTTTCACCGCTGGTGCGTCCGTAGATGCGTTGCTTCAGGCTGACGACTTCGTCATCGCCCTCGTAGATCGAACGGGCGATAATGCCATTGACGGTTCCGCAATCAATTTCGGTCACGATCACATCCTGCGAGACGTCGACGAGCTTCCGGGTCATGTAACCCGAGTCGGCGGTCTTGAGGGCGGTATCGGAAAGACCTTTACGGGCGCCGTGAGTCGAGATGAAGTATTCGAGCACGGTCAAACCTTCGCGGAAGTTCGACGTGATCGGGCGCTCGATGATCGAGCCGTCAGGCTTCGACATCAGGCCGCGCATCCCGGAGAGCTGCTTGATCTGGGTCTTGTTGCCCCGGGCACCGGAGTCCACCATCATCCACAGCGGGCTGACGGTTTTGGCGCCCTGATTGTGCTCGAGTTTCCGCATAACGGAAGTTTCGAGGCGCTGGGTCGCTTGGGTCCAGATGTCAACGATCTTGTTGTAGCGCTCGCCTTCGGTGATGACACCGGCGCGGCGTTGTTTATCGACAACGGAAAGCTGATCGTAGGCTTTTTTCAGCTCGTCCGGTTTTTCGTCGGGCACGACCATGTCCACGATACCAATCGAGCAACCGGAGCGGGTGGCTTCCTTAAATCCGAGGTTCTTCATGTCGTCCAAAATACGGACGGTTTCGCGCTGGCCGGCCACTTGGAAACATCCCCAGATGATTTCGGAAAGTTGTTTCTTGCCGACCGTCTTGTTGATGAAACCGAGGCCTTTGGGCCAAATCTCATTGAAACGCACACGACCGGGGGTCGTGACGATGACGCGCTTCTCCTTGTCGCCGAAGTGGGAGGTTTTCCCAAAGTCGGGGTTGCGGAGGCGGATGCGGTCGTGATACCAGATCTTGCGGCTGGCGATGGCGAATTCGACTTCCGTGGTGTTCTCGAAAATCGGCATGTGCAGCTCGCCTTTTTCGAACGCCTCTTTTTCATCCGGGCGCATCGGGCGCTCGTGGGTGAGGTAATAGCAGCCCAGCACGATGTCTTGCGACGGCGTGGTGATGGGTTTGCCGTTGGCGGGCGAGAAGATGTTGTTCGGCGCAAGCATGAGCAGGCGCGCTTCCATCTGGGCTTCCACCGAAAGAGGAACGTGCACGGCCATCTGGTCACCGTCGAAGTCGGCGTTGTAGGCGGTACAAACGAGCGGGTGGACGCGGATGGCCTCGCCCTCGATGAGAACGGGTTCGAAGGCCTGGATGGAGAGGCGGTGCAGGGTCGGCGCGCGGTTGAGCAGCACCGGGTGTCCTTTGGTCACCTCTTCCAGAATGTCCCAGACTTCCGGGGTGCGGCGCTCGATCATCTTCTTGGCCGAACGCACGGTGTGCACGAAACCAAGCTCCTTCAGGCGGCGGATGATGAACGGCTCGAACAACACGAGGGCCATCTTCTTCGGAAGACCACACTGGTGCAGTTTGAGTTCCGGACCGATGACGATGACCGAACGACCGGAGTAGTCCACACGCTTGCCGAGCAAGTTCTGGCGGAAGCGGCCGCCTTTGCCCTTGAGCATGTCGGAGAGCGACTTGAGCGGGCGGTTGCCGGCGCCGGTAACGGCGCGGCCATGGCGACCGTTGTCGAAAAGGGCATCCACCGATTCCTGGAGCATGCGCTTTTCGTTCCGGATGATGACATCCGGGGTCTTGAGCATGAGCAGGTTCTTCAACCGGTTGTTGCGGTTGATCACGCGGCGATACAAATCATTCAAGTCGGAAGTGGCGAAGCGGCCACCCTCAAGCGGAACGAGCGGGCGCAGATCCGGCGGGATAACGGGAAGAACTTCCAGCACCATCCATTCCGGACGGCTGTGCGACTCGGCGAAGCCTTTGGCAAGCTTCAGGCGTTTGGCCAGCTTCTTGCGGTTCTGCTTCGACTTGGTCTTGAGCATGTCCTGTTCTAGTTGGACAGCCACCTCGGCCAGGTTCACGCGGGCGAGAAGGTCGCGCAAAGCTTCCGCTCCCATGCCGGCGCGGAAGGCGTCGGCTCCGTAAGCGTCTTCGGCTTCACGCATCTCGGGTTCGGTCAAAAGCTGACCGGCCGTGAGCTGGGTATCACCCGGGTCGATGACGATGAAGTCTTCGTAGTAGATGACGCGCTCGAGCTGGCGGGCCGTCATGTCGAGCATGAGGCCGAGGCGCGAGGGCATACACTTGTAGAACCAGATGTGGGTCACGGGCACGGCCAGCTCGATGTGGCCCATGCGCTCGCGGCGCACGCGGGCGAGGGTCACCTCGACGCCGCAACGGTCGCAGATCACGCCCTTGTGTTTGATGTTCTTGTATTTTCCGCAGGCACACTGCCAGTCCTTGGTGGGACCGAAAATACGTTCGCAGAAAAGGCCGCCCTTTTCAGGTTTGAACGTCCGGTAGTTGATGGTCTCGGGATTGATGACTTCGCCGGAACTCCATTTGCGGATGGTGTCGGGCGCGGCCACGCGAATTGAAACCTGATCGAAGCCCTGGACGGGCTTTTCGATTCCGATGATGTCCTCCGGTTGGGGATGAGTGCTCATGATTGTGATATCGGATCTGGTGGGTCGGACGCTAGGGGTTAATCGTTGACGACGTCGAGGACTTCGTCACGGGATGGGCGCGAGGCCTCGGGCCGGACATCCAGTCCGAGGCTTTGCATTTCCTTGATGAGAACGTTGAACGATTCCGGCGTGCCGGCTTCGAGGGTATTGTCGCCTTTGACGATCGACTCGTAAATGCGCGTGCGGCCTTGCACATCGTCGGATTTGACGGTGAGCAGTTCCTGCAGGGTGTAGGCGGCGCCATAGGCTTCGAGAGCCCAGACCTCCATCTCCCCGAAACGCTGGCCACCGTATTGGGCTTTACCACCGAGCGGTTGCTGGGTAACAAGGCTGTAAGGACCGACGGCACGGGCGTGGATCTTGTCGGCGACAAGGTGACCGAGCTTCATCATGTAGATGACGCCGACAACGACCTTGTTGTCGAAGGCCTCACCGGTGCGTCCATCGTAAAGGGTGGACTTACCGAAGGTCTTGACCTTGCCATTGCTGTCTTCCTGATAGCCAATCCATTCGTAGCCGGGCACTTTTTGTGCCTCTTTCATCTTCTGCTTGATGTGTTCCTCTTTCATCCCGTCGAAGACAGGAGTGGCGACTTTCAAGCCGAGGGCGCGGGCGGCAATACCGAGGTGGGTTTCGAGAACCTGACCGACGTTCATCCGGCTGGGCACGCCGAGCGGGTTGAGCACGATATCGACGGGCTGGCCATTCTCGAGGAAAGGCATGTCTTCTTCCGGGACGATCTTGGCGACGACGCCTTTGTTCCCGTGACGGCCGGCCATCTTGTCACCGACCGACAGCTTGCGCTTGGCGGCGATGTAAACCTTCACCTGCTTGATGATGCCGGGTTCGACCTCGTCGCCCGCTTCGAGGCGGTCGAGTTGACGTTCGCGATCCATGTCGAGTTCTTCGAACTTCGGCTCGAAGCCCTCGATGATCTCCATGATGCGGTTGCGGATCGGGCTGGCATCGATCTCGATCGAGTCGTGGTGTTCGGCCACCTTGTGCAGGAGGCTCTTGGTGACCTTCTTGTTCGCCTCGATGATGATTGCGCCGGACTGGCCATCAACAACGTCGAGCGGGATTTTTTCTCCCATGAGAACGTCGGAGAGTTTGTCAGTAAGCTGGTCGATGAGTTCGACGCGCTTCTTCTTGTATTCCTCTTCGATTTGTTTGATCTGCTTCTTCGTTTCGGCCTGGGCGCGTTTTTCCTTGGCCGAGGCGAGGCGGGAAGAAACCCGCACGTCCATCACGATGCCGATACAGCCGGAAGGAACGCGCAGCGAAGTGTCTTTCACGTCCGCGGCTTTTTCACCGAAGATGGCGCGCAGGAGGCGTTCTTCCGGGGCGAGTTCGGTTTCGCTCTTCGGAGTGATTTTTCCGACAAGGATGTCGCCGGGTTTCACTTCCGCACCGATGCGGATGACACCATCGACACCGAGGTTTTTCAGGGCCTCGTCGCCGACATTGGGGATGTCGCGGGTGATTTCTTCAGGCCCGAGTTTGGTGTCACGGGCGCTGATTTCGAATTCTTCGATATGGATGGACGTATAGATGTCCTCCTTCACCACCTTCTGGGAAATGGTGATGGCGTCCTCGAAATTGTAGCCGTTCCACGGCATGAACGCGACGAGCACGTTGCGGCCGAGGGCGAGTTCGCCATTCTCGGTGTTCGGTCCGTCGGCGAGCACGTCGCCCACTTTCACCTTGTCGCCCTTGACCACGATTGGCTTCTGGTTGATGCAGGTGCCGGCGTTCGAACGCATGAACTTGCGGAGCGGATAAACGAAGATGCCTTCATCGGGTTTGGCACGAACTTTCGTCCAGTCGGCGAGGAACTCGCGATCGGAAATCGGAAGCTTGCCATCCTTGGTCACGACGATGGCCTCGGCGGTGGCGGCGGCAACGCGGCCGACGCTTTCGGAGACAACCACGGAGCGGGAATCGCGCGCGGCCTTGCCTTCCATGCCGGTTCCGACAAGCGGGGCATCGGCAATCAGCAGTGGCACGCCTTGGCGTTGCATGTTCGAACCCATCAGCGCGCGGTTGGCGTCATCGTGCTCGAGGAACGGCACCAGCGACGCGGCCACGGAAACGAGCTGCTTGGGCGAAACGTCCATGTATTGCACGCTCTTCGGATCCACTTCGATGAATTCGCCGCGCTCGCGGGCAGTGATACGCTCGGTGGCGAATCCTCCGTCTTCGAGCAGCTTGTTGTTCGCCTGCGCGATGAGGAAGCTTTCTTCCTGGTCGGCTGTAAGGTATTCGATTTTGCTCGTCACCTTGCCATTGACCACCTTGCGGTAAGGGGTTTCGATGAAACCGAAGTCATTGATGCGGGAGAAGGTGCTCATCGAGTTGATGAGACCGATGTTCGGACCTTCCGGAGTTTCAATCGGGCAAATACGGCCGTAGTGGGACGGGTGAACGTCGCGCACTTCGAAGCCGGCGCGATCGCGGTTCAGACCGCCAGGCCCGAGCGCGGAAAGACGACGCTTGTGGGTCAGCTCGGCCAGAGGATTCGTCTGGTCCATGAACTGGCTCAATTGGGAACGACCGAAGAAGTCGCGGACCACGGCCGAAAGTGCTTTCGGGTTGATCAGTTTGGACGGAGTCATGCCCTCGACATTCACGTCGAACAGGGTCATGCGTTCTTTTACCAGACGCTCGGTGCGGGCGAGACCAACGCGGCACTGGTTGGCCAGCAGTTCACCCACGGCGCGCACACGGCGGCTACCGAGGTGATCGATATCGTCCAACACGCCCTCTCCATTGCGCAGGCGGAGCAGGTATTTGATGGAGGCGATCACGTCCTCGTTGGTGAGGATGCGTTGGTCGAGCTCGCTCTTCAGGCCGAGCTTCTGATTGATCTTGTAACGGCCCACGCGGGTGAGGTCGTATTTCTTCGGGTCGAAGAAAAGACGCTTGAGCAAGGCGCGCGCATTCGCGGTCGTGGGCGGATCCCCGGGGCGGAGGCGGCGGTAAATGTCCTTGAGCGCTTCTTCTTCGCTGTCAGCGGGGTCCTTGCGGATCGATTTGAGCAGCAGGTCTTCGTCCGAGCAGAGGAAGACATTCAGCGTCTTGTGGCCGAGCTGGAGAAGCTGGCGCACGATGCCGGGGGTGAGCGGCTCGAAAGCGCGCGCCACGACGACCTCGCCATCGATGATATGATCGTAGGGCAATTTGCCGATGAGATCATTTTCATCCATTTTCTCCGAGAGCTTCAGTTTCTCGATGGTGTAGAACTGGCGGACGATATCCTCGTTGGATCCGAGGCCAAGGGCGCGCAGGAACGTGGTGGCCAGGAACTTGCGGCGGCGGCGGCGGCGATCCAGATAAACGTAAAGAAGATCGTTGGTATCGAATTGCACTTCCAACCAGGTGCCGCGATCCGGAATGATGCGGAAGGAAAGCAGGAGCTTTCCGTTCATGTGGGTATCCTTTTCAAAACAGATACCCGGGGAGCGGTGGAGTTGGGAAACGACCACGCGTTCGGCTCCGTTGATAACGAAAGTGCCCCGGCGGGTCATGAGGGGCAGTTCGCCCATGTAAACGCGTTCTTCCTTGCCACCGCTCTCGTCGGTCAGGCGGAAAGTCACATACAGCGCGGCGCTGAAGGTCTCGCCTTCACGCACGGCCTGCAGGGAACTCAATTTCGGTTCGGTCACCTCATAGGTCACGTAGTCGAGTTTGACTTTCTCATCGTAGCTCTCGATCGGGAAAACCTCCTTGAAGACGGCGTGGAGACCGACGTCCGTGCGCTTGGATTGAGTGAGATCCTTTTGCAGGAACTCTTGATACGAGTGGAGCTGGACCTCGATGAGGTTTGGCGGCTCGATGACCTCCATGATTTTTCCGAAGTTGAGGCGTTCTGACATGGCGTGTGCTGTTTGGGCTCTTGGTTGTTTCGACCGTGTGGACGGCCGGGAAATGTCGGTTTATGGGCGACCACCGTGTCGGATGCCACAGGCGGCAAAAGGCCGAACCGCGTGACCGGGGGTCATGCGGACGGCCTTTATGGAGAATGGTTCGCGCGGCGGCGGAGTGGGCAAAGCGGTGCTGTTCGGGGTGGAATGGCGGTTGCGTTGGCGGGAACCTGGGGAATGGGAACCGGGTTTGTTAGGCCCGGTGAATTGGCCGTGCCCGGCCCTCGCGGGCCGGACACGGGAAAGGAAACGTTCGGGCGGGATTACTTGATTTCGACCTTGGCTCCGGCGGCTTCAAGCTTCTTCTTGATCTCGTCGGCCTCTTGCTTGCTGGCGCCTTCCTTGAGGGTGGCGGGCTTGCTTCCGGCGTTGTCCACCATCGCTTTGGCATCGGCGAGGCCGAGGCCGGCCACGAGGGCGCGGACTTCTTTAATGACGGCGATCTTGTTGGAGCCACCGTCGGTAAGAAGAACGTTGAATTCGGTCTTCTCTTCGGCGGGAGCAGCCGCGGCGGCGGGGCCGGCGGCGGCAACGGCGACGGGAGCAGCTGCGCTCACGCCCCAATCGGCTTCAAGTTTTTTCACCAGCTCGGCCGCCTCAAGGACGGTGAGCTTGCCCAGTTCTGCTGCAATTGTATCGATGTTAGCCATGGTATTGTTGATCCTCCGGTATCATCGTTCGCCGGGGCTCCGGCGGGATTGAGTCAGGCAGCCGCCCGACCGATGAGGAACCATTTGGGTTGGATTTCAAGGAGCCAGCTTGGCGGCCGACTCCCATCGGGGTCAAATTTGTTGGTTTTGGGTTCAGCCTTGGTCGGCACGCGCTTGGATGACGCGGGCCAGTGCGGCGGCGGGTTCGTTGATGGTGCGAAGAAGTTTGGTCGCGGGGGCGTTGATAACTCCGAGCAGGGTCGCGAGGAGTTGTTCGCGCGAAGGAAGGTCCGCGAGTGCCTTGAGTTCGTTGGCTCCGAGGGCGTTGCCATCAAGCACGCCACCACGAAGGGCCGGCTTCTGGAACTCGGCCGCGAAATTCTTCAGCACTTTGGCCGCGGCGGGGGCTTCACCTTCGCCGGTGACGACCATGGTCTGGCCGGTCAGCACGTCGGCAAGTTCGGGAAGACCCGCGGACTTGAGGGTGCGCTTGACCAGCGTGTTCTTGAGCACGCGGGCTTTCGCTCCGACTTCTTTGAGCCGCTTGCGCAACTCGGCGAAGTGTTTGACCTGGAGACCGGTGTAGTCCGCGACAAAGAGATACGGGGACTTCTCCAGCCGAGCCAGGAGTTCGTCGATCAGGAATTGCTTTTCTGCTTGCATGATTCTGGATTTCCTTGGTTGGGGGCTGGGGATTAGTGGGCCAATTCACCGGCTTCGACGGAGACCCCGGGGGTCATCGTGGCGGCCAAGGTGGCGGCTTGGAGATAGTTGCCCTTGGCGGTCGCAGGTTTGGCGCGCACCACCGCTTCAATCACGGCGCGGGCGTTATCCACGAGCTTTTGGGGTTCGAAAGAAACTTTGCCCATGGGCACGGAAATGTTCCCGTTGCGGTCGAGCTTGAAGGTCACCTGGCCACCCATGACGGCATTCACCGCTTTGGCGGTGTCGTCGGTCACGGTGCCGGTCTTCGGGTTCGGCATAAGGCCGCGGGGACCAAGCACACGGGCCAATTTCCGCACCTCAGCCATGGCGTCCGGTGTCGCGATGGCGGTATCGAAATCAAGGAATCCACCCTTGATCTTCTCGATGAGATCTTCGAATCCGACGAGTTCGGCACCGGCGGCACGAGCGGCTTCGGCGGCCACGCCTTGCGCGAAGACGGCCACACGGACTTTTTTACCCGAACCGTGGGGCAGGGCACAGGTGCCACGGACCATCTGGTCGGATTTACGGGGATCCACGCCCATCTTGAACGAGATGGTGACCGATTGGTCGAACTTCGGCGCGGGGAATTGCTTCACCAAGGCCACGGCCTCGGGAAGCGGATACGTCTTTCCGGCGGTCACCAGACCGGCGGCTTTCTTATATCGTTTGCTGCGTTTTTTCATGATTTCGGGCAGTTCATGCGGGCGGTTAGCCCTCCTGCTTGGTTTGGGTGAAGCCCGGCGGACCGGGCGGAAATGCGGATGGGATCAACCTTCGATTTCGAGGCCCATTTGGCGGGCGGTGCCGGCGAGCACACGGCAAGCGGCGTCGATATTGTCGGTGTTCATGTCGACCATCTTCCGTTTCGCCACTTCCTGGAGCTGCGCTTTGGTCAGCTTGCCGACCTTGATCTTGTGCGGCTCTTTGGATCCGGAAGCGAGACCGGCGGCCTTCTTGAGCAGATTGGACGCGGGCGGCTGTTTGGTGATGAAGGAGAAGGTTTTGTCCTTGTAAACGGAGATCACGACGGGAAGGATGTCGCCGGCCTGCTTCTGGGTGGCGGCATTGAACTCCTTACAGAAGGCCATGATGTTGACGCCGGCCTGACCGAGCGCGGGACCTACGGGCGGCGACGGGTTGGCCGCGCCAGCGGGAATTTGCAATTTGATTTGTTTGACGACTTCTTTAGCCATGATGGGGTGCCGGTTGGGATTGAACGGGAGTTGGAAAAAATCAGGCTTCGCGGGTGACTTGCCAGAATTCGAGTTCGACCGGGGTGCTGCGGCCGAAAATATCTACGGAGACACGGAGTTTGCCGCGATCGAGGTCGATCTCTTCGACCACGCCGATCTGGCTTTCGAATGGTCCATCGGCCACACGCACGCGGTCGCCGGTATCGAACTGCACTTTCGGGCGCACGCCTTCTTCGCGCTCGCGCACTTGGGCGAGAAGTTGCTCGACTTCTTTCGCGCGCATCGGGAGAGGTTTCTCCTTGGTGCCGGCGAATCCGATTACACCATCCGTCTCCTGGAAGAAATACCACGAGCGATCCACCAGGCCGCCGTCTTCGCGCAGCAGGTGCATGTTGACGATCAAGTAGCCGGGGAAAAACTTGCGGCGTGTTTCGGTCTTCTTGCCGCCCTTGACTTCATAGACCAGTTCGGTCGGCATGAGCACTTCGAAAATGACATCGCCCATTTCCTCGGTCTGGATCCGGCGTTTGATGTTTTCAAACACCTTCTTTTCCATGCCCGAAAGGACTTGGACGACAAACCACTGGTCACGGGGAGCAGGAATGGCGGGCATGGAGCGGTAAAAACGTTGGAAGAAAAATGGATGGCGGGTGAGCCGGCGGGCGGGCTCAGCCTCCGATGTATGTCAGCAATTTCATGGCCTCCCGGATGATGAGATCCCAGAGCGCGACGAATCCTCCCAAGACGATGGTGGCCACCAAAACGACCAAGGTGGAGTCGCTCAATTCGCGGAATCGCTTGAAGCCTTTTTCCTGCAGATCCCAAGGCCAGTTGGCCTTGCTGAGCTCGGACTTCACTTCCGCCAGATATTGGGTTACTTTTGCCATTCGGGTGCTTGACTTGTTTGGGATGGATTGGCAGGGCAGGAGGGACTCGAACCCCCAACCAACGGTTTTGGAGACCGCTACTCTACCATTGAGCTACTGCCCTTTTAGACGGGGTTGCCTCCGGAGGAAATTCCCCCGGAGGCGAGCCAGCCTTGAACCTTCTGGCGAACACCGGACTCGCGCCCGGCGCCCGCCGCTTGGCATCACTCGATGATATCGGCGACACGGCCGGCACCAACGGTGCGGCCACCTTCACGAATGGCGAAGCGCATGGTCTTCTCCATCGCGATCGGGGTGATCAACTCGACGGTGATGCTCACGTTGTCGCCGGGCATGACCATTTCGGTCCCTTCGGGGAGGGTAACCGAACCGGTCACGTCGGTGGTGCGGAAATAGAACTGCGGACGATAGTTCGCGAAGAACGGGGTGTGACGGCCGCCTTCATCCTTGGAAAGGACGTAAACTTCCGCGGTGAACTTCTTGTGCGGGGAAGTCGAACCGGGCTTGGCGATGACCTGTCCACGCTCAACGTCGGTCTTTTTCAGACCGCGGAGAAGCAGACCAACGTTGTCACCGGCGCGGCCCTCGTCGAGCAGCTTGCGGAACATTTCGATGTCGGTCACGGTCGACTTGACGGTCGGGCGGATGCCGATCACTTCAACTTCTTCCATCTTCTTCACGATACCGCGTTCGACACGGCCGGTGCAGACGGTGCCACGACCTTCAATCGAGAACACGTCTTCGATCGGCATGAGGAAGGGCTTGTCGATCGGACGCTCGGGCAGCGGGATGTAGCTGTCCACCGCGGCCATCAGCTCGTCGATGCTGGTCACGTATTTGGCGTCGCCTTCAAGGGCCTTGAGGGCGGAACCACGGATAACAGGAATGTCGTCACCCGGGAATTCGTATTTGGAAAGCAGCTCGCGGATCTCCATTTCGACGAGGTCGAGGAGTTCGGCGTCGTCCACCATATCGCACTTGTTCATGTAAACGACAAGGGCGGGCACGCCAACCTGGCGGGCAAGGAGAATGTGCTCACGCGTTTGCGGCATCGGGCCGTCGGCGGCGCTGACCACGAGGATCGCTCCGTCCATCTGGGCGGCGCCGGTGATCATGTTTTTCACATAGTCAGCGTGCCCCGGGCAGTCAACGTGCGCATAGTGGCGGTTGTCGGTTTGGTATTCAACGTGGGCGGTATTGATGGTAATCCCGCGCGCCTTTTCTTCGGGGGCGGCGTCGATTTCATCATACTTTTTCGCTTCGGCGAATCCCTTCTTCGCCAAGGTAGTGGTGATGGCGGCGGTAAGGGTGGTTTTGCCGTGGTCAACGTGACCGATCGTCCCGACGTTCACGTGGGGCTTGGACCTCTGGAATGATTCTTTGGCCATGGTGGGTAGGTGGGTGCGCCTTCTTGGGGCGTGTATCTTAGGTTAGGCTGGTTGATTGCTTTCTGGTTGGTGACCTGCGGCGGGATGGAGCTTCTGGTGGGAATTGAACCCACGACCTCGTCCTTACCAAGGACGCGCTCTACCCCTGAGCTACAGAAGCAGGCTTACCCCTTGGCAGGCCGCCGTTCCTTTCAGAAAAAAACCGCACATTTGCTGTCCACGAGGGCCAGAAAACGCACGTTTTTCCTCATCCGGGAAGAAAAGCGGACGGGAAATTACGTCCGCAGCGCCCCGTGTCAACATTTTTCTTGTCTTTTTCCAAATTCTTGGTCTATCGGGCGGAGTTTTTAAAATATCCGGTTCCCTTTCTCCGGTCGCCCTCACATCCCCTTCAAATAGTGACCCAACGTTCCGCAGGAGGCTGTCTCGTTCTTTAGCAAAAAGTAGTCTCCCTGACCGTGGTTGAGCCTAGAATCCACCCGTAGATGCGCGAGTTGGGCGAGCCCACCGTTCGGTGGCACGAGATAGCCTTTGTCTACCAGAATATGGGCATCCGCGCGCGCTTTGAGGTGGCTCAAGGCTTCCTCGACCGTCCCGACCAGGCGCACATCCTTCCGTATCAGGATATGAGCCGGGATATCGGGGCCCTCCACCACGATAAATACCGTCTGGCCATCCTGATGATTCTCAATCCAGCTCTGCATCGGGCAAGGTCCGGTGTTCCTTGCCCAGATTTCCACACACTCCCCGCACTGGAAGCCCACTCCCACCCATCCCGTCGCCCCAAGCAAAAGCAACAGCGCAGCCGCCCAAGCCAGACGAGGCCGCCCGCTGCCCTTCGGCAGCGGAATCGCCCCTTCAACCCAAGGCTTTCTTCGCCGTGCTTGCAGGTAGCACTCCGAGCCTAGCGATGGGAAAAGCCCGCCCCAGAATTGGTTCAACCTCACCCATAGACGAGAGCTCTCCAACCACGATCCCGTCATGCGCACCGCGTGGCTACCCGTGGCGAACTCGACGTCCAGCCCCGAATCGTGGGCCAGATTCCGCCACCGTGATGGCGAGAGCACCGTGATGTGGCCTCCCGGCACGAGTTCCCCGGCCTCCAGTTTCCTGCGAAAATACCTTTCCCGCAAACGCGCCAGCCAGTCCGGCATGGTCGGGGCCCCGCCCAGGAAAATGCCGCCGGGTCGCAGCAACCGCGCCACTTCGGCCATCGCAACCCCCGGCCTCGGCAGGTGCTCAAAAACGTGCAAGCTCACCACCACATCTGCTTCTCCGGAACCAACCGGTAACGCCTCGTCGAAGTTCGCTTGGAGGACCTCGTCGTAACCCGCCGCACGCGCGTCATCTCTCGGATTCCAGTCCAACCCGACCCATCTTCCAACTGCTCCCGCCGGGGTGAAAAATTTCAACCAGCCACGCTCGCAGCCCACATCGACCACGACGAGCGGACGCCCCAGACGCGCCGCTTCCTCGGCCAGGGCTTGACCTGCCCACCAATACCGCAAAAGCCGCACCGAAAAGTCCGCTTTGCCGAGATGTTGGTCGAGCAGTGAGCCCGCCTCTACCGGCGGCAGGGTCTTGCGCAATGGCTTCAAAGGCCAATGGAGAAACGGAAAACGACGGCGAAAAAAGGAGAGCAGGGAATTAGGCATGTTGAAGGGCTCGCCATATACGCCAAACCCCGCGGCTTTGGAAGCATTTTTCCGCCCTTCCCCTTGAATTTTTCCTCCCGTCCGGCCCCTATACATCGGCAGAATTGAGAATTTGCCAGATTTACTAGAAAATTTATCCATCAATCCCTCGTAAACTCTCATCTTTCTTGCAATTTTGTGGTAGCTTTGGAATATTTTAGCCATGGCAACGGCTACTTTTCCCAATCCTACGGACTACCATTTTGCTTCAATTCCCGATTTAGGGGACGGGCGAGCCCGCCAATACTATGAGAAGCTTTTCCGCGGCCTCGCCCACAAATTGAACAATCAGACTTCGGTCGTGCACGGCTTTTCCAGCCTGCTCCTCATGCAGGACAACCTCGACAGCGGCGCCCGCGACAATATTTCGCACATGAAGGACGCCTCCAACCAGATGTCCGCCCTCATGAGCCGCGTGCTCCTGCTCTCCGGTTGCGGACGCCCCGCGATGCAGCGCTTGCAATTCGGGGAGTTCTTGGCCATGATGGACCGCCCGATGCGCGAACTCATGCAAGGCCAGGGCGTGCCGTTCACCGCAAACATCGCGAAAAGCCTGCCTGCCATCCAAGCCGACCCGTCCCGCCTGCGCGAGCTTCTCTTTGAACTCCTGCGCAACGCCGCCGAAGCCGCCTCTGCCGCCGGCAATGGCCAAGTCGCCTTCGACGCCTTTGCCCCCGGCCAAGCGAGCCCGATGGACGACCCGCATGTCGATATCTTTATCCGCAACTCCGGTCAGACCATCACTTCTGCCAAAATCGCCACCGCCTTCGAACCCTTCCACGGCACCAAAGGTAGCGACCATTTCGGCCTCGGCCTGCCCACCGCCGCCATGATCACCCAGCATCTCGGTGGCAAACTCGGCATCCGCAGCCACGAAGGCACCACCACCGTCTGGCTCGCCCTTCCTGCTCTGCCTTGATCAATTGGTGAAGACACATTCGCGATGGAATTTCCCGCGAGCTGTCCCACCATGATCGCGATATGACCGAAATCTCTTCCGCCGAGCGCAAAATGCTCGACCATGGTCTCGGAGAAGCCGCCATCCGGGCCTTCGCCCATGCCCGAGCGGTCCATCTCTCGGGAGCTTCCTCGCTACTCGGTGAATTGGAAATCGAGCCTGCCACCGGCCTCGCGTCGAGCACTCATCTTGATGCCCCGCCCGCCGGCGACGAACTCATCGCCCGCACCGTCGTGATCAAACTCAACGGCGGACTGGGCACCGGCATGGGTTTGGAAAAAGCCAAATCACTGCTTGTGGTCAAAGAGGGTCACAGCTTCCTCGATCTCATCGCCCGGCAAATCCTCCATCAGCGCGCGACTGCGCCCTCGTTGCGCTTCTTGCTGATGAATAGCTTCAGCACCAGCGACGATACCCGCGCCGCTCTCTCGGCGCATCCCGATCTCGGTGATCCCGCCGCGCTCGAAATCATGCAAAACCGCGTGCCGAAACTCCGCGCCGACAATGGCGAACCCGTCGAGTGGCCCGCCAATCCCTCCCAGGAATGGTGCCCGCCCGGCCATGGCGACATCTACGCGGCGTTGTTAGGAAGCGGATGGCTCGACCGCCTGCTCGCCGAAGGCGTGCTCTATGCCTTCATTTCGAATTCCGATAACCTCGGTGCCACCCTTGATGCGAATTTGCTCGGCCACTTCGCCGCTTCCGGCGCCCCTTTCCTCATGGAAGTGACCCGTCGCACCGAAGCGGATAAAAAAGGCGGCCACCTCGCCGTGCGCAAAAAGGATGGCCGACTTGTACTGCGCGAATCCGCCCAGTGTCCGAAAGAAGACGAAGCAGCCTTCCAGGACATCGACCGCCACCGCTACTTCAATACCAACAACCTCTGGTTGCGACTCGACCGACTGAAGGAAGCGCTCGACGAAGCGGGCGGAGTCCTCCCATTGCCGGTCATGCGCAATCACAAGACCGTCGATCCGCGCGACCCGCAAAGCCCGCCCGTCGTGCAACTCGAAACCGCCATGGGCGCGGCCATCGAATGTTACCCCGGTGCTGACGCCATCGAAGTGCCCCGCACCCGTTTCGCGCCCGTGAAGACGACCGCTGATTTGTTGGTCCTCCGTTCCGACGCGTGCGTGCTCACGCCCGACTGGCGTGTCGAATTGCATCCCGACCGCGAAGGCGTGCCACCCGTGCTCGACCTCGATCCGAAAGAAACGAAACTCGTCGATGGGCTTGAGACTGTTTTCGGCACCGGCGCGCCGTCCCTGCTCGCTTGCGATCGACTACTCACCCGTGGACCGATGATCATTCCCGCCGGAGCCGCTTTCGCCGGAAAAGTGGAAATCCACAATCTTTCGTCTGAACGAATCGCCATTCCCGCGCGTCTCTATGAGGACGAATCCGTGCCACTCGCGCCGTGAACGAAACCCCGACCATCAGTCCGCCGCACCGCAAATCCCGCGCCCTTCCGCGTGGTCTCGCCATCGCCGTGATCATCCTCGCCCTCGCGGGGGGAGGATGGATCCTGCTCGACAAACTCGCGAATCTTCCCGCCCAAGTTGCCGGAGGACTCGGCAATGCGGCCGCCGACACCGCCCGCGCCATGGCCCGCGTGGTCAAAGATGCCCTGACCATCGAGCCGAAGATCATCGTCTCTTCAACCATCATCCATGAAGGCGCGAAAGGAGCCTTTGAAGTGACCTTCGCCGAGCAGGAAATGACCCACGACCTTCGTTACGAAACCACCTGGCTCGGCAGCCGTAAGGTCCTGCATGCGCGCGGGCGATTCACCGTAAAGGCCGGCTACAATCTTGCCGACGGCGAATGGTTCGTCGAACAAAAGCCCGACGGAACATGGATCGTCAATCTTCCCGACCCCACCGTGCTCTCCTGTGAACTGAAGGAGATCAACATGGTCGCCGATGACGATGGCATGTGGAATAAACTCAATGCCACCGACCGCACGCAGGTTCACCAGCAACTGCTCACCGAAGCCCGCGCCAAAGCCGGGAACAAGGAATTGTTCGAACAGGTGGAAAAGGAACTCGGCCGCCGCCTGCGCGAGGCTGCCGCGCGCGAACAAGGAACACCCGTGCCCGCCATCGGTCATTCCAACTCCCTCCTCTAACAAACCCGTGCTACCCAATCCCCTACAGAAAAACCAAACCACCGGCAACCCGATCAAATCCCACGCCATGGCCGGGCTCGGTGCGTTCTGCGCTTTCTATCTGGCCAATCCCGGCTGGGGATTGATCGACTTTATCCCGGACAATCTCCCCATCATCGGCAACTTCGACGAAGCCGTGGCGAGCCTGCTCCTGCTGCGCGTTCTCGCCTACTTCGGTATCAACCTCGTCGGCATCGGCGGCAAAAACCCGCCCGCCCAGGGCCGTGTCATCGATATCGACGGACCGGGGAAGTGATTGCAATGGGTGTCCCATCGAAGCATACTTTCCGGTCCTTGCACCGGCGAGCCATTTCGGCTAGGTTAGCCACATGAGTCCACAGACCATCGAAGTCAGGGTCGATCCCGCATTGAAAAAGAAAGCCACCAAGGTTTTGGACGGGCTTGGGCTCGACATGGAAAGCGCGGTGCGCGTTTTTCTTACCAAGGTGGTCTCGACCCATTCGATCCCCTTTGCTCTCGCCGAAGAGCCGGAGAACTACCGCTTCAGCGCGAAGGAAACAAAAGAGATCCTCGCGGCCAAGCGCGAAGCTCGGAAAAAGAACCAACTAAGCGGACCTTTCACATCGGCGGAGGCGCTCGTTGGCCATCTGCGCAAAGCTCGTCCGTGAAGGTTCAAACCACCAACCGTTTCGACAAAGCATTCGCACGTTTGGCCCCCAGGGACCAAAGGCGAGTGGAAGCGGTCCTGATGCTCTTCATGGATCAGCCTTTCCATCCCTCGTTGAAAAACCACGCACTCTCCGGAAAGCTGCGTGGCACGCGCGCCTTCAGCGCCGGCTATGACCTGCGAATCGTCTATGAGGAGGAGGGTGGCCATGCCCTTGTGTTGCTGCTGAACACGGGAACGCATGACGAGGTTTATTGAAGAGCCTCCCACAAGCGTCACTCCCCGGAAAATCTTCCGTTATTGTATCGGCGAGCCAATGGGCACCGCCTATTTTCCAAGAAAGACGCGCCACCACAATCCCCCTACCAACCGGAGGAACACGATCCCGCGATGTCGTGTCCGTTGCCTGCGCGCATCCCTCCCCCAAGGCCAGCCGGATTGTGTCCCAGAGCCACGGGCCAGCCCCATTGTCTCCAAAAGACATTTTCTATTTTGCTGTCGGCATGTTAAATGCTTAATAGTTACAAAGCACCATCATGGATACCCCACCGCCTCCACCACCTCCTTCCGAACCAGCCACCCCGCCACCACCTCCGCCGGCTGTGGCGAATGGCACGGCATCTTCGGAAACCGGGCTGGCACCGAACATCGCCGCTGCTCTGGCCGTCTTTTTCTCCTTAATCGGGGGCATCGCCTTTCTGGTGCTTGAGAAGAAAGACCAGTTCGTCCGCTTCCACGCCATGCAGTCCGTCATCTTCGGTGGCATCAATGTCGTCTTCTGGACGGTGTTTTCGGTTGCCGGGTTCATTCTCGCCTTTATTCCGTTCATCAATATCATCGCCGGCCTGGCGATGCTGATCGTCGGACCGATTGTCGGTTTGGTCATCCTCTGCATCTGGGTCTTCCATGTCTTCAAGGCATTCAGCGGTCAGGAATACAGCCTGCCCTGGGTTGGCAAAATGGCCCGCCAGCAACTCGCCAAGATGGGTGGGCCTCCGGTGGCGTGACAAATTGCCCGCCGTGGTGTAATCTGCCGACATCGGGCCGCTGTGCCCGTCGCCTGCCCGTGATCCGATTTCCCATCCATCTTCGAACCTGGCTTCCGGTCATTTTGGCCGGGTTGATGGTTTCTTGTGGAAAGTCCCCCACGGTCGAAACGAGCGATGAAGGGCACACGGACTCCACCGAGATCGCGGCCGAAGCCTTCGCGGAAGCTCCGGAAGTCGAGCCGGCCGCGCCCGTCTTCGTGCACGACAAGTCGCCGCAGGTTTCCATTCTGCTTTACCATGAGTTCTCCGCCTCGGGCGCTGCCACGGATATGACCATTCCGACGGCGGACTTCCGCGAGCAAATGCAACGCATCAAGGATAGCGGGCATGCGGTGATCAGCATGGAGGACTTCCTGGCTTGGAAACGCGGTGAAAAAAATATCCCCGATCCAAGTTTCATGATCACGATGGACGACGGATGGCGCTCGGTTTATACCGATGCCTATCCCATTCTGAAGGAGTTCGGATTTCCTTTTACCATTTATCTCTACACGAATTATATAGCCGGCGGCAGCAAATCGCTGAGTATCGAGATGATCAAGGAGATGTTGGACAACGGCGCGACCCTCGGGTGTCACAGCCGCAGCCATCCTTATCCTCCAACCGTGCGCGCGGCCGTGGCCAAGGGACCCGAGTCTGCCGCTGAGTTTTTCCGCCGTGAGATGGTGGAAACCGCCGACAAACTCGAAAGCCTGATCGGTGTGCGCCCGAAAACCTACGCTTACCCCGGTGGCTTCCATTTGCCCGAGATGGCCCCTTTCGCCGAAGAAGCAAAATACGAGGCCCTCTTCACCGTCAATCCCGCCAAGGTGACATGGGAAACACCGATGGACGAGGTCCACCGCTATGTCATTCTCGGCAAAGCATCATCCAGCTTCGCGTCGGCCACCTCGTTCAGCGGCATTCCGCTCGGTCGCCGCTTGCTCGGAGCGGATGGCAAGGAATTGAAACTCGCGGTCGCGCCCGCCGATGGAAGCACCATCACGGAACGTCAACCGGAGATCACGGCTGATCTCACACCCATTCCCGATCTCGATCCCTCAACGGTCTTCCTGCGCGTGACCGGACTGGGCCGGGTCGATGCGACTTTCGACCCCGCGACCAAACAATTGAGTTACCGCATGCCGGTGCGGCTGCGCCAGCCGGAATGTTCGGTTTTCCTTTACTGGAAACGTCTCAACGAGGAAGAATACGATGCGCCCATGGTATGGAGCTTCAACCTCGATCGACGCGCCAGTTTGTTGGGAGAAATTCCTCCGCCGCCAGCAGGCGCAAAAGCCCCGCCACCGGTCAACAACGCCTTGAACGCGCCCGCAGCTCCCTCTGAAAACGGAAAGCAAGGGTGAAGTGTTTCTCGCTCGCTTCGTGGCCAAGCCAGGAAACGCCTCCGCGCGTTGACAAAGCGCCCTGTCGGCCCGTCATTGTCCGCGCCCATGCCGCCCCCTCCGTTCCAGAAGATTTTCGGCCCGCTTACCATGCCGGGTATCCTGCGCATTTGGGTCGGGTTCCAAGGCATCGTGTTTCTCCTTTTGATGGTGCGTGGTCCGGTCGGCGCGAGGGATATTTATGAAATGCTGATGCTGGATTGGGACCGGATCCTCAGCGGCCAAGTTTGGAGAGTGGTGAGTTTCATTCTTATACCTCCGGTCAGCCCGTTTTCCACGACCGGTCTCCTCTTCATGTTTTTCCTGGTGATGTTCACCTTCTTCGTGAACGACATCCTGGAGCAAGCTTGGGGCAGCCGGGGTCTGAGCGCTTTCTTTTTCACCGGCGTGGTCGCCTGCATCGGCGCAAGTTCCCTTTTCCCGCCCGCCCAGTTTTCCGCCGCCGCTTACCTCGGAGCGAGTGCCTTAATGGCTGCTTCGACGGTGGCCCCGCGATTGGAGGTCCGGTTGATGTTCGTGCTTCCGGTGCCGCTGTATGTCGTCGGTGGGTTGGCAGGCGTGGGATTGCTCGCCGATGTCTTCCGCATCGGGCGAGTCGCTCCGGCTTACTCGATGGTGCCGCTTTTGGCCGTGGCCAACTATCTGATCTGGGCCGTGCCGATTTTCACGCGTTATCTCGCCCATCGCGGGGAGACCCGCGAGCGTCGCGCGCGCTTCGAGGAAGGGAAAGTGGCCAAAGGGGATGCCTTCCATACCTGTGAGTCCTGCGGCGCGACGGAAATCAGCCATCCGGACCACGAATTCCGCATTACCGCCGCCGGAAGGGAACTGTGTAACGTCTGTCGCGAGGAAGCCCCGAAGTCTTGAGAATCAACGGGCCTTTGCCAGACGTTTCCTTACTGCGGTGACGCTGATTCGGTCGTGGACAAATTTGCCGGATTGGCGTCCATTTCCCTATGACTCCGCGTGCCCCTCTTCTCCTTTCTCTCGTGTTGCTCCTCACGCCGCTGGCCGGCGCCGGAGAACGACCGGAAGACCCGTTGGTCAAGTCCGCGCCTCCCTTGGCCACCACGCCGGATGATCCATCCATCGACACACGATTCAACTTGAAACGCCTGCCCGAAAACGACAGCGACCTGCAACTCATCCAGGCGGCCGTTGACAAATCCCTGCCCCGTTCCCTCAAGGCACTGGTCTGCATCGAAATGGGAGGCGGCTCCGGCAGCGGGGTCATTGTCTCCCCGAATGGTCTCATCCTTTCCGCCGCCCACGTGGTCATGGAGCCGGGCAAGGACCTCGACATCATTCTTCCGGGAGGAAAAAAAGTCAAAGCCGAGACCCTCGGCCTCGTGCCGGATACGGATGCAGGTATGGCCCGTATCATCGACGAGGGCACCTACGACTATGTGCCCTTGGGCGATTACGCTTCGCTCAAACTCGGCCACTGGTGCTACGCACTCGGACATTCCGGTGGCTGGGATGAGAAACGCGGCCCGGTCGTGCGCATCGGTCGCATCATTCGCCTCAAGGACGGGACGATGCAGTCGGACTGCAAACTCATCGGCGGCGATTCCGGTGGTCCCATCTTTGACATGCAGGGACGGCTGATCGGTATCAACAGCCGTGTGGGCAGCAACGTCGAGGAGAGTTTGCACTGCCCGACGGATGTTTACATTCGCGAGGACGTGCCAATGCGCAAAGGACTGGTGGTCGGCCAGGACGAGCCCGCGTTCTTCGGGGTCACTACCGTCGAAAACGACGGCAAAGGCGTGCGGGTGACCAAAGTGCTGGAAGACGGACCGGCGGACAACGCGGGTTTGAAAGAGAAAGACACCATCCTCTCCGTTTTTGGTGAAGCCATCGCCGACAAGGCGGCTTTTTCCGCCATCATCAGCGCGACCAAAGCGGGTGAGCGCATCCCCATTCGCGTGCGCCGGGCCGATGGGAAGGAAGAAGATATCTGGATGCGTTCAACCAGCCGTGATGGCTTCGACGTGATGGGCACGTGAACCACTGATCACACCAATACCATGAGAACAATCTTCATCCTCATCACCGCGATTCTGTCCTCTGCTGCCCTTGCGCAGGTCGATGCCTTGCCCGCCACCGAACGAGTGAATGGCATGGAAACCACCCGCGCGTTCACCGCCGCCATCGCATCCATGCGCGCGAGCGTGCTCACGTTGCACAACCCCGGAGAACGGGATCCCATGGCCATGGCCACCTTGGTTGCTCCGGGCATCGCCGTCGCCAAAGCCAGTGATCTCGAAGGCAAAAGCTCGTTCGAGGCCCGCGACGAACGCCGCCGGACGATCAAGGTTTCCCTCGACCGCGTGGATGAGCCGTCGGATCTCGCCGTCCTGAAAGTGGAGTGGGAAGGCGGCAAACCCATCAACTGGGCCGATGATGCACCCCAACTCGGAAAGTGGGTGGTCGCCACCACGCCCCGCATTGGCATGGTGCGTGTCGGTTTGAATGCCGCCAACATGCGTCCCATCGATAGCCGCGGCGCCAGCCTCGGAGCCATGCTCGAGGATGCACCGAAGAAAAAGAAGGGTTGTCTGGTTGGTGATGTCATCCCCGATGCGGCCGCACAGAAAGGTGGCATGGAGAAAGAAGACATCATCGTGAAGGCCGGTGACAAGGCTATCACCAAACGGGAGGATCTTTCCGAATACCTCAAAGCGAAAAAGCCCGGTGAGGTCGTGAAGTTTGAAGTCCTGCGCAAGGGCAAATCGGTGAAACTCGACGTCACGCTCGACTCGCCTTCGGACGTGCTCGACAAGATGAACCGCAACCAGCAGATGAGCGGTCGCACCTCCCGGCGCAAGGATCCCTTCCCGATGATCCTGCAAACCGATATCCCCGTGCCGCCGGAATCCATGGGCAGTCCCTTGCTCAATCTCGACGGTCTCGCTATCGGCATTCTCATTTCCCGCACCGACCGCGTCACCACCTACGCCTTGCCAAAGGACGTGGTGCTCAAGGTGTTGGAAGGTGTGGCGAAGGAGTAAGCGGGAAAGACCGGGACGCCTTACCACGGTCAGGAACGTGGCCGACCTTGAAAGCGGCAGGGACCGCTGTCCCAACAGTCCGTGAGCTCGCGAGGAAATCGCAAACGCAGAAGTGTGGCGGATCTTCTCCCGCGGACGTTTGGGACAAACGTCCCTGCCCTTGTCGTTTGGACGATGGTGTGGCATCAGCGATCACAGCACCACAAGGCCGGGAGCACATGCTCCGTGCCAGCGTTTCCCCCATTTCCCCGCTTGTCGCATGGCCAGACGGGGTGTTGAGTTGACAGATGTAAATCCTCGTCCATGACTACGCCGGCCATGCCTTTCCCGTGCCTTTGAGCAGGGCCTTGGCTGCCCGTGGTCACGAGGTGGCCCACGCCTTCCCATCCAGCCTGCAAACCCCGCGCGGGGAACTCCGCCGCCGCGATGGCGATCCCACCGGACTTTCGTTCCACGAGATCGCCATGGATCCAGAGTATCCGAAATACAAATACTCGTTCGTGCGCCGGCGCTCCATGGAGGTCGCCTACGGGCACGCGGCCGCCGCCTTTATCCGGTCGTGGAAACCGGATATCACCATCTCCGGCAACACCCCCACGGAAACCCAGGAGCCGATCAGCCGGGCCGCCAACGAGAACGGGGGGCGATTCTACTACTGGGTGCAGGATTTCTACAGCCTGGCCGTGGACAAACTGCTGCGGAAAAAGATCCCCATCGTCGGAGGTTGGGTCGGGGCCTACTATAAGATGTTAGAAAGGAAGCAGTTCGAGCGCAGCTCCGGCGTGGTCGCCATCACGGGCGATTTCACGCCGATCCTGCGTGATGAGTTCGGCGCGCCCGAATCAAAGGTCGCGGTCATTCCGAATTGGGCGGTGCTCGAGGCGCTGCCGCAGCGGCCGAAGGACAACCCATGGTCCCGACGCATGGGTTTGCACGACAAATTCGTTTTCCTTTGCTCGGGAACGCTCGGCATGAAACACAATCGCGCGCTCTTGCTCGAACTCGCGCGAACCCATCGCACCAATCCCGAGGTCCGCGTGGTCGTGGTTTCCGAAGGAATCGGCTCCGAGTGGTTGAAAAAGGAATCCGCCGATTTGCCCAACCTTATTCTTCTTCCTTACCAGGACTTCTCCGAACTGCCCGACATGCTGGCGAGCGGCGATGTGTTGGTGAGCGTGCTCGAGGAAGACGCCGGGGTCTTTTCCGTGCCATCCAAGGTCCTCAGCTATCTCTGTGCCGGACGCGCCATCCTGCTTGCCGTGCCGGAGGTGAATCTCGCCGCGCGGATCGTGCGCGAACACGAAGCGGGCTTGACCGTGCCACCGGCAGATATGGCGGGCTTCCTCCGCGCCGCCGCCGCGTTGCTCGCCGACCCCGCCGAGCGGGAGCGCAAGGGAAGCAACGCGCGCAGTTACGCCGAAGCCACTTTCGATATCGAGGAAACGACAAGGAAGTTCGAATCGCTGTTCCGCATCTAGCAACCCCATGTCGCGTATACTCTGGATCACACGGCAAGACACCCGGCCACTTGATAGTGGCGAGTTAATCTATTCCGGCGGATTGCTGCAATCGCTCGCCGCCACCGGACAATTCGAGATCACCGTGCTCGCGCACGATGCGAAGAAAAACGTGGCCGAGGGACCGGACGTACACTGGAAGTTAACCGGCCCCATCCCGACCAACCGCTGGAAAGCAATGTTCACCAGTTGGCCCACGGATGCCTGGAGGTTGGGCAACGACCGATCCCGCGCCGCCTTGCGGCAACTGCTGGGCGAACAAATATGGGATTGGGTGGTCATCGACCAGGCCGCCTGTGCCTGGGCTTGGATGAACTCGCCGGCCACCGCTCCCGCTGGGGCAAACTCGCTTACATCGCCCACAACCGCGAAGCCGATGTGCGCCGGCAAATCGCTGCCGAGGGAGATGGCTCATGGCCGATGCGCATGGCCTTGCGATTGGATGCGAGCAAATACGCCGCCATGGAAGATCGTCTGGCCGCCGCAGTCGATCTCGTGACCGCCATCACTCCGCGTGATGAACAGCTTTTCCTGCAAGCACATCCCGGCAAGACCACCATCTTCCTGCCACCGGGTTATGTTGGCAATCCCCATGATGGACTGGGCCTGAATGCAGAAACCCCGGTCGCCGTCGTGCTTGCCGGGGCTTTCGAATGGCTCGCCAAACGCCGCAACCTCGAATCGTTCCTCACCGCCGCCACGCCTGTTTTCCCAAAGCAAGGCATAAGCTTCACCGTGGTTGGCAAAGCTCCGGACGGCTACTTCGATGCTCTGAAAGCGAAATTCCCATGGTGCGAATGCGCCTGCAATGTGCCGAGCATCGCACCATGGCTCGACGGAACCCGCATCGGCCTCATTCCCGAAGCCCTCGATGGCGGGTTCAAAATCAAGGCCCTCGATTACATCTTCCGTGGACTGCCGGTCGCCGCCATCCGACCCGCCTTGAGCGGACTTCCCATCGACCCCAATTTTGATGCCATCGTCGCCGACGACCAAGATGGCCTCGTGCGCGCGATCGCAGAACGAATTCACGACATTGATTTCCTCACCCGCGCCGCAAACTCCGCGCTCGAGAAATGTCGTAACTCTTTCGACTGGAAGGATCGAGGCGTGGCGCTGGCCGGTGCGTTGCGGAGTTGATCGCTTTACAGGGCAAGACCGGGACGGTCTTGTTACGACTCCGATGGATTCTCAAGGGCCATATCCTCTTGAGTCTCCATTTCAATCGTAGCAAGAGCGTCTCGCTCTTGCCATGCTGGGATAAGGCGAAAGAGACGATGATGGTCATCAACACTTTCGCAAAGTAACGAGCATGGGAGCTAAAATGATTGCGACCTCAAGTCCCGAGCCAACGATGGAAATTTTCCTGCAGACGTTGTGATAACTCTGATGGCGGAAGACCGCGCCATGTCCCGAGGATTTCCGCATAGCGCGCGAGATTGCCGGGATGATGCCGCCTCGGGTTGTCGAGGTGATGGGTTCGGCACTCTTCCGGAGCGGCCATATCGGGCGCATCCGTTTCGATGAGGATGTTTTCCAATGGCATCGAGGAAAAGGTCTCGCGGGCCGCGCCTTTACGGGGCTGCAGGGCGTAGCCTCCGAACCCTAACAAACACCCGTCTTCAATCCACACACGCGCTCGATCCGGGCTTCCGGTGAAGCCGTGGAGCAAGCAACGTCCCGGGCGGCGTGGCAATGTCGGCCATTGGCGTTCGAGATCTTCCCATGCTTTCAGGCAATGGATCGTGACCGCGCGCCCGAGGTCAGCGGCCAATTCCATCTGGGAGACAAAGACCCCGCTCTGGATGTTGATGTCAGGGCCTTTTACCCAACGATCGAGTCCGATTTCCCCAACCGGGCAACCCGGGAATTGCTCGAGATAGCCAGCCAATGTTTCCAGCCAAGCCGGGGTGCGGTCCGCAACGTGCCATGGATGCAAACCGAAAGAGGGGATGACAAACCCGGGAAACTCCCTCGCCAAACGTGCTACTTCCGACCAGTCGCTTTCACGGGTTCCATTGACCACCGCGCGTCCAATGCCGAGATCTTGCAGCGACGCGACAAATCCGGCGTCGAGTGGTGGCAGTCGCGAATCGTGCAGGTGATTGTGGGCATCAATCCACATGGGAATCCAGCGCCTCTTTTGCGAGAGTTTGGATACGCGTCACCACGGATGCGAGTCCGTTCAGACGCGTCGGGGTGATCTGACGTTCCAGTTTCAAGCGGGCAGGCCAATCGAGATTGATGGCAGCCAATTCCCTGGCGGAACAACCATCCGCGAGCCGGACGGTCACGCCGACGAGTCCGCGCACCATGACGGAATCGGCGAGGACGCGAAAATGAAGGCTGGTGATATCACCATCCACCGCGAGATGAACCCTCGACACGCAACCGTGAACGCGGTTTGTTTCGGTACCGAGTGCTTCGGGAAGTTCGGTCGCTTTTTTCCCCCAATTCGCGAGCGCGCCCAATCGCTCCTGAGGATCCGGCAGTAGAAGCATGTCTTCCACCAACGTGTCCAAGCGGGCTTCGATTTCCATGCGGCTCATGGTGCCAGCGCTTGTTCAATGGCCGCGATGACCTCCGGGCTCTCCGGTTTTTGTTTTGGCTCGAAACGGGCCAGTGGTTTCCCATCCTTCCCGATGAGGAATTTGCCGAAGTTCCACTTCACGTCACCGGGGAAAGCGCCATCCTTGCCGGTGAGGGCAGTATAAAGCGGATGCTGTTCCGCGCCCTTCACGTGGATTTTTTCCATGAGGGGAAAACTGACCTTGAAACGATTGCTGCAGAATTCCTGGATTTCCTCGGCGGTGCCGGGTTCTTGTCCTCCGAAGTCATTGCAGGGAAAAGCGATGACCGTGAAGCCCTTGGCGGAGAATCGCTGGTGAATTTTCTCGAGTTCCTCGTATTGCGGGGTCAGTCCGCATTTGGACGCGGTATTCACCACCAGCACCACCTTACCGCGATGGGCTGCCAGGCTGGTGCTCTCTCCGGTGATGGTTTTGAAGGGAATTTCGGCAAGGTCACCGGCCAGAGCGCAAACGCCGGAACCGAGAATGGCGAGGGTGGAAAGGAAAATGCGGATCATAATGCCGAAGATACGCGTTCGGGAGCGGCCACGTTTCGCCGGAAATGGGAACATGGGTTACGTTGACGGTTCGTCCGTGAAGTTCGTGCGAACGCTTCACGGAACATTTTCGGAACGATGCGGGTTCCAGAAACCATTCTCCTCATCGGGGCCGAACCAGCCGAGGCCGGCAGCATCCGCGTCCCCGCCATGGGGGTTCTCACCGACCGCCCGGGTATTTTTTGGTTCGGCGGTCACGCGTCCATCGCACCAGGCGACGAGGGCTTTTCCATTCGCGCGGAAATGCACGGTGGGTGAGGGGCGTTGGCCGCTCGGACCGGCGCCGAAATCCCAGAAGGGCGGTTCGCAATAAGGGTATTCCTGAATTCCACCTTCGCGCGCGTAGGCCGTGGTCGCGAACATGACGGTGTGTGCGGGATTGCCGACACGGCCCGGATGTTCGGGAATCCGCAGGCCGCTCGCGCGGTCGAATTTTCCTCCCGGCCGGCCGCCGATGTATTGCGCGTTGTATCCATATCCCCCGGTGCCGGTTTCAAAACTCTCCTTGCCTTCGACCATGGCCGTGAGCAAAGGACAGGGTGTAATCTGACGCGATTTTCCCAGATAGGGGGCGAGGAATCCATCTTCCGGAGCAAATGCCTGACCTCCTTTGCGCGCGCCGTGCCAGCGCTTGTTGTTTGTCCGGTCATCGGCCGGAGCGAAGGTGCCGTGATCCGCGACATACAGCAGATTGGCGGCGGCCAGTTGCCCGAGGTTCTGGCTACTGCGTGCGATGCGGGCGCCTGTGACGGCTTTCTGCAAGCTTCCAAAACCAACAACCGCCAGCACCGCGATCACGACGAGCACGATGAGCAGCTCGACGAGCGTGAAGCCGGGGCGTCGGAAGTTGGCAGTTGGAAAATTCATCAGGGCGTAGTGGGCCGGACGGCGAGTCGGAAATGGGCGCTGGGAGAGGAAGGTAAGGGCAAAGTGACGGTTTGGCGACGGATAACTCCGATGCTGGCGATGGGTGAGGCCGAAACGTCGCCCAGAGTGGGGGAAAAGGGCGCGACGGGTTTGAATGCCCCGCCATCCGTGGAACGTGCGATGGTGTCCCAATCTTTGAGATTGAGGGAGCGTTGCACTTCCAGAACCAGTCCCCGGGCACGCGTGTCGCGGTTGAATTCCAGCACCACGGAGCCGTAGGTGATGTTGATGGACATCGCTGGTTCGTTTTCCCTTCGCGTCGGTTCGCGGCCGAGGGCAAACTCGAGGGCATTCGAACAACCATCATCATCCGCATCGACTAACCAGGCCGACGATTCGGACGGAATCTCTTTGATGCCGACCCATGTCGTGAAATCAACCGGTGTCGAGATCCCGCCGATGGCTTCGAGGTCGAAACCACCCGAGCCGGTGGTGACCGATGGGTCGTAGATTGGCGATCCTTCGCTATCGAAAAACTGCCCGGTGCCGGGAATATCGACGACCCGCACATGAGTGATGGCGTTGAGATTGACAGCCCCACTAACAACCACTGAATGCGACGTGAGTTGCGAAAGATCAAACGGTGTGCCCCAGGAAATTCCGTAACCATTCGCGTGTTTGCCCGCGAGGTTGAAGACATTGGTGGCATTAAAGACTCCATAAGCGGTAATAGACGATGTGCTCAACGAACGCGACGGAAACCGCGCGAAGACGTTGCCATTGCTCGACACCTCAATGTAGGCGAGTTCGCCGAAAATCTGGTTGCCACTCGAGAATCCATTTTCAAAGACCGCGAGGTCGGCGCCGGGAAGATCGGCAATCGGACGCGCCAGGGTAATGGTGATGTGGCCGGGCAGGAAGCCGCTGGTGACCTGTGTGGCGGTCAAATCGCCGAGCGAAACGGTGTCGAGATAATGATCTCCGGTGACCGGGCCGAGGGCCCACTGGGGATCGTCATTCGTGTCGTCCCCCGGATTCGCGCTTTCGTAGCTCACGACTTGATTCGCCCACGTGAAGAATAATGGATTCACCCGATTCGCGGCACCCGGTTCTCCATCGAGTCCGGTAGCACCTTCTCCATCCGGACCGATGAAGCCGGGAATTCCGGCGTCGGCTTTTGTAGGATCCGATCGTGGCCCGGAATACGGACCGGCGGCGGCCAATCCCGCAAGCACCATGACCGAGCACGCAATGATATGAGAGGGTAATTTCACGCGGAAATTCTCCGGCGGCGGATACCAAGCATGAAAACTCCGGCAAGGCCAAGAACGGCCGCGCCCGGTTCGGGAATCGGCAATGTCGAGAGAGGCGCATATCCATAGGAAACGGCATCACCGCTTCCAAAGCCCGCCCGATTCACCCAGCCGAGATACTCTGTTCCGCCATTCGTGAAGGTGGCTAGACTCGCGTAGTTGGAGTTGTTGAAACCGGGCGCGACGAGGGTTCCTGTCTCACTGGTGCCGAGATCGAGCACGCGGATGCCATTGATTTGATATCCGCTCGCGTAGAGCCGGTTGGTTGTCGAATCCACCGCCAGGTAACCACTCACGCCAAGATTCGCTACAAAAGTGCCGTTCGCGAGGGTGAGCGGCGTTCCTGCGATGGCCGTGGTGATTTGCGCGGCGGTATAGCGGTAGATGTTATTGTCGTTGGCATCGAGCCCGGCATGGGCGAGATAGACATTTCCGACATCATCCATGGCGATGCCACCCGAGAAATCGGAGAACGCGGTAATCAGGGTTGTGATGGTGCCACCGGATGAAATGTGATAGAGAGCCGATGAACCGAATCCCTGCGAACCGACCATGAGCAAGGCGCCCGATCCGTAGTTGACGCCCGCATAAGGATTATTGGGCGGGGCTATCGCGGCGTTGAAAGTGGTGGCGGTATTCGTGCCGTCGTAACTTCGCGTGCCGGAGTTGGAATATCCGATGTGCGTGGAAGTGATGAAGCTTGAATCACCTGCTGGTGCGTTCGTGTAAGGAGTCGCCGTCGACGCTCCGAAAGTATCCTGCCGGATGAGGTTTCCGTTGTGGCCGTATACAAAACGACCGTCCGGCAGATGGCCAAGAGCGGTATTGGTGAAGTTTTGCGTATTCGGCAGGGGCAACACAGTCCATGACGCGCGGGCCGTGGAAACAAAACCGGCCGCGATGGCGGCCGCCAATACAAACAATGATTTTTTCATGTGGTGTCCTTTGCAAAGACGGGGTGGATGAAAAGGACAATCCTTTTCCCCGAATGCGAAAGGACTACCCCCGCACGGACGTTTTCGCGACGCCGTTGTCCATTTCAGGACGGTGCGGTTTTCTCCGCCGGTTCGAACCCGGACTTTGACCTTTGCGCGACAGTGAGGGACTTTCACCCTGCTTTCCTAGGCCGGCGGATTGGTTGGATAATGGAAAGATCGAATCGAAACCGCAGGCGGCTTCGTTGGTGACAAGATGCTTTAGGATACACGGGTCGTCAAGTATCGGATTCCTTCAAATCTCCCGTCAAAGTCGGCGAATCCAAATATCCAACGAATCCGGCAGATCCCGGGGTGGCAAGCGCCCGGCCGCCGCGTATGGTGGGGCATGACATCTGCAGTGGAGCCCAATCCGGCGCGTCGCCGCCCCACCTTCATCCAGGTGGCCCTCATGGTTTTGCCGATTGGCACGGTCGTGCTGGGAACCATCGCCATGCTCTGGTATTTCCACGAAGGTTCACGCCCGGGAGCAAAGGAAGAACGCGGCCTTTACACCAAGGAACCAACGGCGGCTTCCATTCGTGACAGCGTGCGGAAACTCTCCCTGCCCCCGTTGGCGGTGCGCGGGGAAGCCACGGAAGCCGGTGGAGTAGGCTGGCAGGCGACGATGAGTTTGATCGAAGGCGCGACTGGCGAAACGAACATGGGTTATCAACCGGTCCTGCATGAATACGACTCCGGCGCCGGAAAATGGCGGCATCTCTGGGTGGACAACTCCGGCAAACGCAACCTCACCGAGATCATCGAGGTGCGGGCACGCAGCGTCCCGACCGGCAATCGCGAGGGACTGGCGGTGCATTTGCCCATCGCGGTGGCCCTCGAACTGGCCCAAGCCTTTGCGGGTACGGAAAATCGACGCACCATACGTTTTGTTTTTCTCGGCGGAGGTCAGGATCCGACGGGCGAGCAATCCTATGCCGAGTTGATGAAAGACCGGCGCATCAAGGTGCAGGGGGTTTTTGATCTCGATGCCTCGGATTTCCGCGCCGCCGCCTGCCTCGATGCCTCCGGCCAAATCGACGATACCGCTCTCATGCGGGAGGTGGAAAACCTGCGGCAGAATATCCGGCGCGCCGCCAACCAGTGAGTGAGAAAATCCCGTGCGAGGTTGATTTCTCCGCTCCGGGTTCTAGAGTTGGCGTCCACCCGCATTCCTGAATTTTGGCCCGCATCGTCCAGAAATACGGCGGCACGTCCGTCGGCAATCCCGAACGCATCCGCAATGTCGCCCGCCGCCTGATGGAAAGCGCCCGCCAGGGCAATCAGGTCGTCGGAGTCGTCTCCGCCATGGGAGGCGTGACCGACAAGCTTATCGGGCTTGCCCGCGAGGTCTCGGAAGACCCCGCCGCCGGCGAAATGGATGTGCTCTTGTCCACGGGGGAACAAACCACCATTGCCCTCGTCTGCATGGCTATTCAGGCGATGGGCGGCAAGGCGATTTCCATGACCGGTCCCCAGGCTGGCATCCTCACTGATTCCGGGCACACCCGCGCCCGCATCCTCGACATTCATCCGGAGGCGGTGACCCGGGCCCTCGACGAGGGAGCCATCGTGGTGGTCGCCGGTTTCCAGGGGCAATCGGTGCAAGGCCGACTCACCACCCTCGGCCGCGGTGGTTCCGACCTCACCGCCATCGCCATGGCCTCGGCGGTGAAAGCCGACCTCTGCCAGATCTTCACCGATGTGGATGGGGTCTATACCTGCGACCCGCGTATCGTGCCCGACGCGAGAAAATTGCACGAGATTTCCTACGACGAAATGCTCGAAATGGCCAGCAGCGGCTCGAAAGTCATGCAGGCCCGATCGGTCGAATTCGCAAAAAAATATGGCGTGCCCTTCGAGGTGCGCAGCAGCCTCAACAACGAACCCGGAACCCTCGTTACCGAAGAACACCCCAACATGGAATCAGCAGTCATCCGCGGCATCAGCCTGGAACGCGACCAGGCCAAGGTCACCATCAACGATCTGCCCGACGAACCCGGCGTCTCGGCGAAAGTTTTCAGCGCGCTTGGTCGCGCCGATGTGAACATCGACATGATCATCCAGAACGTGTCGAAGTCCGGCAAAGCCCGGATTTCCTTCACCGTGCATCGCAATGATCTCGGACGCGCCGAGAAGGCGCTCGCCCCGGTGGTTTCCTCATTTGATGGCTCGATGATGGAAAGCGAAGCCGGTATCGCGAAACTCAGCGCGGTCGGTATCGGCATGCGCTCCCACTCGGGTGTGGCCGGGGAAATGTTCGATGCCCTCGGCAAAGGCGGAGTGAACATCCAGATGATCTCCACTTCCGAAATCAAGATTGCCGTCACCATCGATCAGGATCGGGCGGAAGAGGCGGCCCGCCTCGTGCACGCCGCCTTTGCGCTCGGCCGACGCGAGGCATGAAGATTCGCCGACCATCGCCGGGTCCGGGCACACGGTGGACACGCCGCGCCACCCTCGGAGGACTCGTCTCGCTCTGTCTTCCTCGCTGGAGCCCGGCCGTGCCGGCCAAGGGTTTTGATCCGCGTGATGTTGAAGCCAGCCTGCGCCTGCAAATTTACCTCGACCGCCAGGGCTTCGGTCCCGGTAAAGTGGACGGCAAGCCGGGTGAGTTCACCCGCAAGGCGGTCGATTGCTACAACACGACCATCGGTCTCGCCCCCGGCGACTACAGCGCCGTGCTCAAGGAGTCGGAAAACATGCCGATCTGGAAAAACCACCTCGTGAGCGAAACGGACTTCGCGTGGGTGGATGCCACTTTGCCAACCGATCCACCGGAACAGGCAAAGCGGAAACTTCTCCCCTACCGCAGTCATCTCGAGTTTCTCGCCGAGCGATACCATACCGACGAACCATGGTTGAAAAAGTCGAACCCGAAAATCGACTTTGCCAACCTCAAGAGCGGCGACACCGTGCGTGTGCCCAACGTCGTGCCTTTCGCGATCGAAAGTTTGCCACGTCCTCACCAATGGGCCTCCACTCCCGCCTACGCGAAACGCACCGCGCTCGTCGATACCAATTACAAATTCGCCTGCATCTTCGAAGAGAACCGCATGATCGCGGCTTTCCCCGTCACTCCCGGCGAGGAAAAATTTATCCACCGCGGCGATTGGAAAATTGTCGTCATGCAAGCATGGCCGCAATTCCGTTGGGATAAATCCATGCTCGAAGCCGGACTACGCGGCGAGGAATTCCACATGCTCCCGCCCGGCCCCAATAGTCCCGTCGGCGTGCTCTGGGCCGGACTCAACCGCTCCGGCATCGGACTCCACGGCACCGCCACGCCCGAAACCATCGGCCGCTCGCGCAGCGCCGGTTGCATCCGCCTCGCCAACTGGGATGCCGTGCGCCTTCCCAATTTCTTGCGCCCCGGTTGCCCAGTCGTGGTGCGATGACCCGCCCCCGGTTCGAACCCGCGATGAACCATCGGACTTGAACTCCGAAAAGAGAACCACAGACTTCGCTGATACTGGGAGGGATGGATGAGGTGCTTTTCTGCCGAATGGTTTCTTATTCTTTCGACGGGCATTTGTCAACTTGAGCCCCCTCCGCTCTCCGCGTATCATTGTGCTGCCATGGATTCCCCCGCACCCGATCGCGCCGCCGCCGAACTCAAGGCGATGCAGGATTCCATCTACCGGGAGAAAATCCTCCGGGCACGCCGCCAGACACCGGAGGAGCGCTTGGCCGATGTCTTCGTGCTAACCAACTCAGCGTTCGCCCGCATGCATGCGGGAGCGATGTGGCAGGCGGGAACAACGGACGAGCAGGAAGGATGGCGGATCGTGCGACAGAGGCTCGCCCGTTTGAGCAAAGTCCATGACGCCGGGCGCTTTGTCAGCCACCCCCCATCCCCCCGCGCATGACCATCGAGCAACTTGCATGTGCTGTTCTGGATGCCTGTGAGGCCGAGGGGGTCGATCACATGCTCACCGGCGCCTTCGCGCACGGGCTCTATGGTATCCCACGTTCGACAAAGGATGTGGACGTCGTGCTCAGTATCACTGCCGACGACTCGATCACGAAAGTGGTCAAGCGGCTCGATGGCATCGTCCTATTCGAACCCCAGGTCCAGTTTGACACCCTCATGTGGGGCAGGCGCCTTGTAGGAGAGTCCATTGGCACACCTCCCTTCCAAGTCGAACTTTTCGAGTTATTCGACGATCCTTTTGTCCTTTCCCAGTTCAAGCGGAGGCGGCGAATGGTCTCCGCCCAGATCCAGCGCGAGACGTGGCTGCCCACGCCCGAGGACGTCATCGTGCAAAAGCTCCGCTGGGGCCGGAACAAGGACCTCGATGACGCCCGCGACGTGCTCGCCGTGCAGGGACCGGAAACTCTCGATATAACCTACATCGAGCACTGGTGCAGCCAGCACGGCACCGTCGCCCGACTCCAGGAAGCTCTCGCCGGCATCCCGCCGCTCGATTGACTTTTCCATCGGGGCAGCGTGGGAAATCCTCGCCGTTTTCGGTGGACATCTCACCCTATTCTTGGTAAATCGCACATGAGATGGTCTTACCCGAAGAACCGCTGTCTCCCGATGTCGGGCTGGCTCGTCCGTTCCCGATTCCGCAAGGACTGAAAGCCGGGCATCTCACCGGTCACCATTTTCGGCCATTCTCCGCGCCATTGCGATCACGACAGGATTGTCGTGGCTCCAAACCTGAACAGCGACACGCGGATGTTCGGAGCAACCAAAATCCTGTGGTTGCCGAAAAAGCCAAGAGCAAGAGAAGCCTCGCTCATGTCCCCTGTCGCCCTCCACATGACTCTCCGGGAAGTTTGACGCCGCATGGGGCCTCGCTCATGATTTTGGTATAAATGTCATCACTGCAATGGTGCGCTCGATGTGGGACTTTCTTTCTGCCCCTATTGCGGGGTGCGCGCCGATGTTGATTTGCGGCAGGTGCATTTCCGAGATCTCGGACCGACAGAAGGGCAGAAATGTCCCTCGTGCAGCGGCAAACTCGGAGGCATCGAGTTTCCCGGCAAGACGCCGATCGTGATCGAGCGTTGTCTTTCCTGCCATGGCATGTTTTTCAATCCGGGGGAGCTGGAAGCCGGAGGACTGCGGCGGCTCATGGAGTGGTGGCGCGTGGGTGGAAAGCTCGTTTACGAGCAACACCAACACGAAAAAGCCCGGATTCTTTATGGCAAATCGGAGACCCCGACCTTCCACAAATCGGTCGAACCGGCGTCCTCCTGGCTGCCAAAAGAATCGAAGACGCCCGAGTATCCGATATACTCCGGCTGGGAGGATATCGTGGTCTGTCTACTGGAAGGGTGGCTTTCGAATGGCTGAGTCGGGACAGAAAAAGGATGGAGGTGTCCGAAAATGGGAAATTTTGCTGGAAGAAGCCACGTTGTCCTGCTAGATGATGAATAAGGAGGTAAGAATTATGAGATTCCAACAAATTGTCGTAGGGGTAGATTTTTCGCCGAACAGTCGCCAGGCGCTCAGGGAAGCGGCGCGTGTGCGCCGGGACAGCCACACCGGAGTGGTGGCCGTGCACATCATCGAAAAATCGCTGGTCGAGGACCTGAAAAAGCACGCCAAGATGACTGAAGAAGTGATTCAGCAGCAGGCTGAGAAACGTCTTTCGTATTGGCTGGCGGAATTCCTGGGTTCCGACCACGGTGTGGCAAGCGAGGCCGTGATTGCCCATCCCTTCGAGGGAATCATACACGCGGTGGAACGCCACCAAGCCGATCTGCTCGTGCTCGGATCACGCGGCATGGAGGCGGACGGCGGTCACCCGGGAGCGGTGGCGAGCAAATGCATCCGCAAGACGCCCGTCGATGTGTTGCTCGTCCGGCGAGCCCAGGATGGGCCATTCCAACGTGTGGTCGCGTGCCTCGAATTCACGGAGACCTCGGCGCGGGCTTTGGAATGCGCGATTGCCGTCGCAACGGCGGACGGTGCGGTGTGCGAGGCGCTGCATGTGCATGTTCCTCTCGTGCTCGGCGATATCGCCCTCGATCCATTTCCACCATCCGAGTCCGTGCAACTGCACGACAACCGGGACCAGGCCGCGCGTGCTGAATTTGAAGCGTTCGTGGCCAAGTATGGGAAAAGCGAAGATGGCGTCGTGGTCATGCCGAATTTCCAGACCGCCGCCAGTCCGACCGATGGCATCATCGACCACTTGCGCCAAAGCAAAGCAGACCTGGCCGTGCTCGGCACACGCGGACGTTCCGGCTTGCGAGCCTTCCTGCTCGGCACCACCGCCGAACGGCTCGTGCACGATGCCCCATGCTCCTTGCTCGTGGTCAAAGAGCACAAGGCCTGAGACCCTAGCATCGGAGGGGTTCCCAATCCCGACGGGATTGTGTCCCGGAGCCCGGGGTTGCCACGTGCATCGGACAATTTTGCTATTCAAATGCCCATAGGTTACAGGGACTGAAATGCTCAACTTGGCGCGTAGGCCCGTAGCGGCACCGCTTCCGGTGCCGGGCGAAGGACGCTCCACCTCCTCTGAGCCGCGAGGTCCCCACCTCGGAACGCGAAGGCGTTCCGCTACTGGGAGAAATTCTTAACTGGACGCGTATGCCCGGTTGGATTCAATCCTTGACTGTCTCTGCTCCATCGAATGCACCAACGGCAGATTCAGAGCAAGACGCTATAACTCCACTCGATTTCCCGATGATCGTTGTTCCTTGGGATCTGTTAGTCGGGCCGCGGTCAGCGGCGCACCAGGCCGAGGAAAGCCCGGCGTTCCGTCCAGAGCAGGAAGAGAGAGGAGGCCGCGAGAAAGAGCATGATCGGACCGAATAACCCCTCTCCCTTGAGCAGGAATGCGTGGAAAGCGGCGATGTTCAAGATGATCGGCCCGAGCACGAGCAGGCCGAGATTCCTGGTCAGGGGAATGACGACGAGCAATCCTCCGATCACCTCCAACACTTTCACGAACCCAAGGTATCCGGTCGGGAACAACGCGCCCATGAAAAGGGCGGGAGGTGAGCCCTCCGGCGGAGGCGGAGGCATGGGCATGAATTGCAGGAAGTAATTGAGTCCGAAGACAATGAAGAGGAGGCCGAGAAGGCCGGCGATAACGTGGGCTGCGATTTTCATATTGAATGGATGGGGGGCAGATGTGGAATGTGGACTTGGGGTCGATAGGGCGGTTCAGGCGAGATCAAAAAGCAAGCCTTCGGAACCAGCTTCACCGGTGATCTCCAGTTCGCCCGCTTCCTCGGTGCTTACGGCATCACCTTCACGGAGCGGCACGCCATTGACGGTGAATTGTCCGCGGGCGGCATGGAGCCAAATCCCGCGTCCGGGTTTCACCTCATGGGTTACCGACTCTCCGACGCGTGGACGAAGCAGGAAAACCTCGGCATCCTGGAAGATGACGGCGGAGCTATCGCGGCCGTCCGGAGAGATGACCAGGGTTTTGGCGGCGGCCGGACCGGAGGCGGGTTTCCATTCGGTGTAGCGGGGTTCGAGTCCGCGGGTGTGCGGCTCGATCCAGATTTGCAGGAAATGGGCCGAATCGGTCGGAGACGGGTTGTATTCGCTATGGCGCACGCCGCGCCCCGCACCCATGAGCTGGATTTCTCCGGGCCCGAGGATGCGCCCATTGCCCATGCTGTCCTGGTGCTGCAGTTTGCCCTCGAGCACATAGGAAAAGATTTCCATGTCGCGGTGAGGGTGGGTGGGAAAACCCCCTCCGGGCGCGACGCGGTCATCATTGATCACACGCAGGGAACGGAAACCCGTGTGGCGGGGATCAAAATAGTCGGCGAAGGAGAAGGTATGATGGCTGTTTAACCATCCGTGATTGGCATGACCGCGGTCATTGGCCAGACGAACGGTGAGTCGGGGAGTCGAGTTGGTTTTCATAACGAGTTGAGTATTTCATCGAGCCGGCTTTTCCGCCAATGCCGATTCGTTGGGCTGGGTCAACCCGCCAGGCATAGCAAACTTTGGGGGAGGAAAGAGATTTTCCATCGGCCCGGATGGCGTTATCATGCGCTTCACAGGCATGTTCGAACTGCGTCATCTCAAATACTTCGTGGCCGTGGCCGAAGAAGGCAGCATCAACCGCGCCGCCGCCCGGTTGCGTCTAACCCAACCGGCGCTGAGCCGTCAGATCCGTGCCTTGGAAGATGAAGTGGGCGAATGCCTGCTTTCCCGCACGGGAAACTCCATCCGTCTCACCGAAGCCGGCCAACTCTTGCTCGGGGAAGCCCGGGGCGTGCTCGAACGGGCCGAATCCGCCCCAAAGCCCGGGGTTGCCCCGTGCGCGGGGCTACCCCGGGAAAACCATCCCCTGCAGAAAACAACCCTCATCGGGAAGTCGTTTGTTTTTGCTCTGCGGCGACGTGTTTCACCAGACCAAATTCCCATTAGCATTGTTCCGGTATCTACCGGTATGGACGCTGCCTGTGAGCATTCCTCGGAGTCGTAAGAAGACCGTTGAGGCCTTCGAAGCCCTGGCGAAGTAGGCCCGGTCTTGCCCTGGGATCTGTCGCCGGAAGGTCCAGAACGACATCAAGATATCGACCTTGCGGAAGCTTTCGGCGAAATGACTTCGGATTGACGATTGGTTGAAAAGCGTTCGACATCCGTCCCCAAAGCGGTGTCATCCCCGACAGGTCGGGGTTGCCACCGCACTCCAACACACTCGCTTGGGCAGTCGCTGTGTTGGACTGCGCCGGCTGTGACAACGCTTTCGGTTGTGGAGCACGGCGACTCGTGCGGCACCCCGCACGAAATGGCCTCACTCACTTGTAGGGCCCCGACGGCGTCGGGGCTACGCTTGACATGGAACCTCATTGGGAAATTGATTGTTTTTGCCCTGCGGCGGCGTGTTTCACCAGACCAACTTCCCAGTAGCATTGTTCCGGTATCTACCGGTTATGGAGGCTGCAAGGGTTGCGTCCAAAGGGGGCACAACCCTTACAGGGTTGCTGATCTTTGGTTTGGACCTCCCTGGGTAGCCCCGCAAGCGGGGCAACCCAGGGCTCTGGGACACAATCCCTTCGGGATAGGGAAGAACCCAGAGGATTAGGAAAAAGAGCAGTTCATCTTGTGGGTGAGAGAATACCCACACACAAGCCTCTGGGTTTCAATTTCTTCTTCGTGTTACTTCGTGTCCATTCGTGGTTTCTTTCTTTATTTCGCCGACGGAAGAATATCCCCTACGACCAACAGAGGACCCACATAGTAAGTCATGTTTTCCGGCAGTTTCGTGATCTCGAATCGCACGGTGTGCTCACCTGGCTTCATCTCGGGCAAGAAAAAGAATCTGCCCATCCTCTGCTCGGCACGATAAGTCTCCTTCCGCGAAATCACCACCGGCCCCTTGCCATCAATGAAGGCGGAAACCCTTGTCTCCTCGGGTCCCGGTAGATCGATGAAGCCCGCTGTCGTCCCTTTGAATCGTATCGTCAACGTCGCGCCTTGAGCGGAGGTCTTAACCGCCGCAGGGAACATCGACGAGGATCGATCTTGCCCGCGCGCGATGATGGGATCCTTGGCCACATCCACCGGCGACCAGTTTCCACCGAGGGAAGCCGCTTTGATAGGCACCAACTTCGCTTTGTTCCACGAACCAGCGTCCAACGGCGCGGGCAGACGATGCGCACCTGCGGTGCCGACCTTTTTCATGGCGGCAAACGACCTTACGATGACATCTCGATAGATATCATGACCTATCTCGCCGGGATGTGTGCCATCTTCGGCGAAGATCCTCTTGCCCTCCTCCTTCTTCCCTTTGAAGACCAGCGACCGATCTTTCACCTGACGCGTGACTTCGAGCCCGAAGTCAATGGTCGGAATCCCGTAATGGTTTGCCACGCCTTCCATGATCGAGCCGAAGGCAACATTCCTGCCCGAGGAAAGCGCCGACACCATGCGTTCGCTGATCGTGTAAACGAAGCAGATATCGGTCGTCGGATCGTTGGTCCAAATCTGCCGGACAATTCCCTCCATCGACTTGAGATCCCCGCCATTGACCCGGAACTCGACAAATACCAGGTCGGGCTTGTGCTGGAGCACATGACCGCCGAGACGGCAGGCCCCATAAGTGGAACCGGTTCCGGAAACGGCGGCGTTGATTTCAATAACATTCGTCTTTGCATTCGCCGCCTTGAAATGGGCGAGGGTCTTGACTCGCCATCCCTCGGCCTTGGTTATGCTCCCCCCGAGATAAGCAATGCGCACATCGCCGCCCCGATCCAGCTTGGCGAAGAAATTGGGCAATCCATCCCTCGCCCGAAGCTCTTCCGCGAGCTTAACATCGAAGTCAGTTGCCGCCCGCAGAAATCCGGGAATCAGCGCAATGCAAAACAATATCAGATTTCTCATGGTGCTCTCCTTGGTCGCAGGAAATGGGTTCCTCATCATGCCTGATTCTCTCGCCATCGCAACATCGGATGTGCGCCACCAGTTCCAGGTGGGCGGGTGAAACCAACTTCAGATCCCTGGCATGAGTTTCACGCGATCCCAGTCGGAGGGTTCGAGGCAGCAAGGGTCGCGGCGGACGAAGTGGCCGGGTTCGATTTCCACGAGAGGCATGTCGAGGCCGACGGTTTCCTGGTAACGCGGGTGAGCGATGCGGTGGCCAAAGGCGCTGCCGGCCGGCGGATCGATAGGCGAGGGCACATCTCCTTCGAGCAGGACCCGCTGGGGCTGTCTTTCCGGATCCGGCACGGGAATCGCGGAGAGCAGGGCCTTGGTGTAGGCGTGGCGTGGACCATGGTAGATGGTTTCCGCGTCGGCCAGTTCGACGATCTGGCCGAGATACATGACGGCAACGCGGTCGGACACGTGTTTCACGACGGCGAGGTCATGGGCGATGAAGAGATAGGCCATGCCCATCTCACGCTGGAGGTCGAGCATGAGATTCAGCACCTGACTCTGGATGGAAACATCAAGCGCGGATACCGGTTCATCGGCGATGATGAGGCGTGGCTTGAGCGCGATGGCGCGGGCGATGCCGATGCGTTGGCGTTGGCCGCCCGAGAACTCGAAGGGGAAACGGTCGGCGGCTCCTGATGGTAAACCCACTTTTTCGAGCAATTCTTGCACCCACATTCTCCGCTCCGCGCGTGTGCCGAGATTCTGGATCTCGAACGGTTCGGAAAGAATGTCTCCGATGGAGAAGCGCGGGTTGAGGCTCTCCGCGGGATCCTGGAAGATCATCTGGATGTCACGGCGCAGAGGACGGAGCGCGCGGCTGGAGAGCAAATTCAGATCGATTCCGTCGAAGCGAACATCGCCGGATGTGGCCCGATGCAAACGCACGATGGCTTTTCCGAGCGTGGACTTGCCGCATCCGCTCTCGCCGACCAGCCCGAGGGTTTCGCCGGTCTCAAGGCGCAGGCTCACATCCCGCACGGCCTTACACCATTTGCGGGTGCGCATGAGGACCCCGCCCTTGACCGGGAAGTTCACGGAAAGATGTTTTACATCGAGCAGGGGCATGAGGTCTGTTAGGAGCGGGCGGTGCAAATCGGGCAACCCTCGACCCAATGGCCGGGGGCGATTTCCATCATGGGATAGCGGGTTTCCAGGGTTTCTCCCTCGCGTCCCATACGCTGGCAGAACCGGCAGCCGGGCACGAGTTGATGGAGCGGGGCCACCATGCCCGGAATCACCGGCAGGCGGCTCTTTCTCGGTGTTTCGAGACGCGGCATTGAAGCGAGCAGCCCGCGGGTGTAAGCATGGGAGGGATTGCGGAAAAGGGTCTTCGCGGGAGCGCGTTCCACCACGCGGCCGGCATACATCACGACCACTTCGTCGCAGGTCTCGGCAATCACCCCGAGGTCGTGGGTGATCATGATAATCGACATACCGACTTCCTTTTGCAGCGATTTCAGCAACTCGAGAATCTGCGCCTGCACAGTCACGTCCAGCGCGGTGGTCGGTTCGTCGGCGATGAGCAAGGCGGGTTTGAGGGCGAGCGCAATGGCAATGCCGACCCGCTGGCGCATGCCGCCGGAAAGCTGGTGCGGGTATTCCATGGCCCGGATCTCCGGCGCGGGAATGCCCACCTTGTCGAGCACCTCAATGGTCTGCTTCCACGCTTCCGCTTTGGTAGCTTTGCCGTGGGTGAGGAAAACCTCGCTGACCTGGCGTCCGATGCGATGCACCGGATTGAGCGCGGTCATTGGTTCTTGGAAAATGACCCCGATGCCTTGGCCGCGGATCGTCCGCATTTCCTCGTCGCTGGCGGTTGCCAGATCCTTGCCTTGGAAAAGGACTTGTCCGGCGGCGATGCTCCCGGAAGGTTGGGGCAAAAGGCGGGTGATGCTCATGGCGGTCACACTTTTGCCGCACCCGCTTTCCCCGACGATGCCGACCGTCTTGCCACGCGGCACGGAAAAACTCACCCCATCCACCGCCGTCAGCAATCCGGCGTCGGTGGCGAAAGTGGTGCGCAAATCGCGCAGTTCTAACAGCGTCTCGCTCACGATTTGGGAAGGGGTTGGGGTGGCGGTGGCGCGGGCTCTTCACCGGTGGCGGGCGGCGGGCCATTCCGGTAGTTGTCGTGGATGGCCATGACTTCGGGGAATTTCCGGTTCTCCACCCGCGCTTCGAGGGTTTCCTCCCTCATCTTTTCGTCAATCCACCAGACATAACTGTCGAATCCGATATAACAAGCCGCAGTTGCATACTTCTCCGGCCAGCGGATCCACCGCCACGAGGCCTCGCGCAGGAAATTGATGCGCACCGCGGGAATGAAAATCCCCTCGTCGTAAATGAGTTGCTCGATCTCCGCCGTCAGACGCGACATTTCCTCCAGACTGGTGGCGACCCGGTGGGCTTCGGTTAGCTTGTCCATTTCCGGATTCGAGTAACTGAAGAGGTTGTTGGTGTCGGTCTTGACCCGTCCGTCTTTTTCGTAGGCATTGCTGCTATGAAGAAACTGGAAGTAATCGTTGATGGGAGGGCTGAAGCCCCAGGAATTGTAACCGATCTGATGCAATTTCTGCCCGACCTTCTGAAAGGCGCCTGTTCCCTCCATGGCATCCACCTTGATTTCAATGCCGGCCTTTTTCGCCAACTCGGCCAGAAGGTTCAGGGTGGCGACGCGGGTGGCTATCTGGATGACGGTGACGGAAACGCTCAAGCGTTCGCCCTGGGCGTTCTTGAGAATTCCATCCGCATCCGGAATCGTGTAACCCGCGGCCGCGAAATGCTCGCGGGCCTTCGCCACATCATGGGGACGTGCTTTGACTGGTGGGTCTTTGATCAGGACATAACCCTCCTGCAATGCGTTGCCCCGCACACCGTCGCCGCGGAGGAGGATCTTGATCACGGAGTCCCAATCGCAAGCGTAGGCCAGACCGAGGCGGACATCCTTGTTGTTGAGCGGCGGTCGGGCGACGTTGAGATAAAGCCCGCTTCCGGATCCTGGCCAGACATTGTAGAAGGTATGGCGCTCGATGTAGCCATTGAAGACCTCGGGGATTTCGCTGCGTTCATACCAGTATTCGGGAACGCTGAGAGGGAAAATGTCCAGCCCTCCCCCGCGGAAGACTTCCCAGGCTTTCGGGATGTCCCGGATGACCCTGTGTTCGATGCGATCCGCATTGAAGCGGTAGCGGCGGTAACGTTTGTCCTTGGCCCACCAGTTCTCGACCCGGAACATGGTAATCGAGCGTCCCTTGTTGATGCCCTCGGGACGGAGGGCATAGGGTGCGACGGTGGGTCGGCAACGCCAGTCGTAACGTTTGTCGAAGTCGGGACCGATCTCGGAGTAGAATCCCGTGTGGGCCGGATAGTTGCCCGCCAGCACCGGCGCCAGGGGTTTCTTCTGCTTCAAGGTCACCGAGTAGATGCTATCGGAATAGACGGTCAAATGGGAGAATTGCTCGCGGTAATACTGCTGGCCGTAGGTGTTATTTGTATAGGTGTTGAGGTGCAGGTAATAGGATGTGAGGAAATCCTCGGTGCGCACCGGTTTCCCGTCGGAGAACTTCGCTTCGGGATCGATGTGGTAATAGACCGTGCGTTCATCCGGGGACATGGCCCAGCGGTCCGCGACGCCGGGAATCATTTCGCCGGTGTCGGGATGCATCTCGACCGGCAGCATCTCCACATTGTCGTAATGCTCGGAGCGGAACGAGTTATTGGAATCGTTGCCAACGACACGCAAGGTAGGTGGAAAAGCCGGCATCATCTGGTGGAAGGTGCCACCCTTCTTGGCCTCTGGAGAACCGACTTCCGGAGCATCGAGGTTGGTCACCCAAGCCAAATCCTTAGGCAGATCGGCGAGGGTGGCGAAGGTAAAGTATCCGGGTTTCTGCAATTCGAGGCTCTTCTTCCGGGCGGTTTCCAAGATGATTTCCCAATTCGCATCGGTCGCGACGAGGCGTTTTTCCATGGAGGAAAAATCTCCCGCCACGACCGGCCGGGATTTCTCGACCTCTTTTACTCCGGGCAACGAACGGGCCCAAGTCAAAAGCGGCTCCGGCCACGGGGTGGATGCGTTCTGGGCCAGCTCCTTGGCCAAGCGTGGGATGTCTTCGCGTGCCTTTTCCAAAGAACCGGCTGCTTCGAGCGACTTGACCATCAGTTGATCGCTGACGAACTGATCGTGATACTCGCGATCCCAATCCCGCAGGAAATTCTGAAACTCCACTTTGGAATCATACGGCTCGAAGTCCTCCTTGGCCCCGCATCCGGAAAAGAGCGGCCAGAGAACCAGAACAAAAATGGCACGGACGAATCTCATCGGTAGGTGGTGAACTTTTTGGGATCAAAGGCCTCGCGGAGCGCCTCACCAACAAAGGTGACGAGCAGGAGGACAAAAACGATCATGAAGAAAACGCTGGAGACAATCCATGGCGCGGTGCGGAGGTTTTCGACCCCGTCGCCGAGCAAGCGCCCCCAACTGGCATACTTTTCCGGCAATCCGAAGCCGATGAAATCAAGGGAGGTGAGGGCCGACGAAATACCGGTAATGGAGAATGGAATGAGCGTGACCAGCAAGGCGATGGTGTTGGGCAGGATGTGTTTGAAGATGATCCGCCCCGATCTCGCACCCATGACACGCGCGGCGGCCACATAGTCGCGGGCTTTTTCCCGGTAGGTTGCCGAGCGCATGTAGTAGCTGCATCCGATCCAAGAGAAGAGGCAGAATACCCCGATGATCAAGGGCAGGGTGATATTCTCTTTCTCCATGATGCTCACGAGGATGATCACGAGGTAGAGGAACGGGATGCTGCTGAGCACCTCGATGAAGCGCTGCATGATCAGATCGAAGATACCGCCCCAGAATCCCATCATCAGGCCCAAACTGGTGCCGATGACATACGTGACCAACAGGTAAAGCGCGGCCGCCTTGAGGATGACTTGGAATCCACCAAACAACTGGGCCGCCACATCCCAGCCCTTGCCATCCGAGCCAAGATAATGACGCCGCTCGAAGTTGGGGGCGATGGGCGGATAGTCCATTTCCTGCCAAGGGCCGATTTCCATGGAGAGGACGGCGTCCGCACCCTCCTCGCGTTTTTCCTCGATCTTCCGCCCCATGTCCCACTTCGCGTTGTAAACGATTTTTCCATCCGGCGAGAAGGCTTCTTCGGTCAAGTGTTTTACGCCCTCGCGGAAACGCGCCTGCCAGACCCGTTTGCCATTTTCGCCGGGAGTGAATTTCTGGGCCAATCCGGAGAAGGGTTGACCATCGGTATAAAACAGTTTGCCATCCTTCTCCTGAAGATTGATCGCGACTCCCGGGTCGGTGTCGGAGACGGGGTCCCAGGGAATGAGAGGAAGCACCACTTTGCGGCCATCGTTTTTCTCTTTGACCAACTCGCCCAATTTCCGATAATCGGTTTCCGCTTCGCCGGGCAATCCGAAGGTGCTAGCCGGATAAATCTCTTTCCGGAAGGCGGGAAAATACCATTGGCCATCGTGTTTCACCGCGAGGGCACGGCGGCCGACCAAGGCTTGGTCCAAACAAGCCAGAGCCACCAGAACCAGCAGGATGCGGAACGACCACACGCCGCGCCCGATTTCCCCGAAGCGCTTGAGTTTGCGCGCGGTCATCGGGGTGAATTGGAATTGCCTTGTGGAAACCAACCAGACACCGAGCGCTCCGAACGCGAGCGTCAACACGACGCCGAGCCAAGGTTGCCATGCGGGCAAGGAAGTGAAGATCCAACTCACGGTCGGGAAAACCACCGTATTGCCCTCGCTGGAGAGCACCTGCCCCACCATGGCCAGGACAGTGCAGAAGAGAACGAAGATGCCGAGCAGAAGGCGCATGAAAAATCAATGGTAACTCACCCGCGGATCGGTGAGGGCGACGAGGAAATCGGAGAGCACGTTGCCCAGCAGCATGAGCAGGGAGCTGATGGTCAAAATTCCCATGGTGACCATGTAATCGCGTTCGAGGGCGGAGTTGAAACCGAGCAGGCCGAAGCCATCGATATCGAAAATCTTCTCCACGATGAAACTGCCCATGAGGAAAACCCCGAGCACATGACCAAGGGTGGTGGCAATCGGAATGAGCGAATTGCGCAAGGCATGGCCGACCACCGCTTTGGGAAAGGCCACACCCTTCGACACGGCCGTGCGCACGTAGTCGGCGGCGAGGTTTTCCATAAGATTGTTTTTCACCATCATGGTCGTGATGGCGAAGGAGCCGACCAGATAACAAAGCAACGGCATGGCCGCGTGGGACAGGATGTCTTTGATCTTATCGAAGGTCCCGAGGTCGGCGAAGTTGTCGCTCACGAATCCGCTGATCGGGAACCATCCCAGGTTCGTCCCGAAGACGAGCAGGAGCACGGAGGCGAGGGCGTAACCCGGAATCGCATAACCCATGAAGATGAGGATGGAACTCAAGTTGTCCACATAGGTGCGGTGGCGGATGGCCTTGACCACCCCAAGCGGGATACATATCCCGTAGGTGGCGATGATGGTCAGGATGCCGTAGAAGGTGGATATGGGAAAACGCCGGGACATCATTTCCCAGACCGGCTCGTTGTAGCGGTAAGACCGCCGCAGATCGCCTTGCAGAAGACCGCTGAACTCTTTCTGGTGGATCAAGACCCTTGCGCGGATGGTGTCGGGTGGTTTGCGCTCCCCGACCGGCAAGCCCTTGAGCTTGCGTGTGAAAGCCCTGAAGCCGGTTTCCCCCATGGCATCGAGCCAACGGCCCTGGAGTTCCGATACCGTTTCCACCTGGATGGTCCATTCCGAACCGAGCGGAGTGCCATCCGCCGCCATGGTGGCCGAAACGACTTTTTCTCCTTCCACTTGCACCTTTACCAGTTTTCCCGAACCGGAAAGAGCGACCTCGACCTCATTCTGTCCGGTGGGAATTTCCTCGCGGGCGACCTTGACTTCCCGGGGCAAAATCCCGAACCAACGCAAGTAGGCCACCGGGATGCTCTTGTGGAAATCGAAACGTTCCTGGTCGTCCAGAGTCTGTTGCCAAGCTACCGTGCGGGCCATTTCCTCCTTCGCCCCCCGTTTTCCCGATTCCCCGGCCTGACGGGCCGCCTTGAGGGCATCCATCGGTCCTCCGGGCGCCAGTCGCGTGATGGCGAAGACCATCAGGGTGATCCCGACAAAGGTCAGCGGAATCAATAGAAAGCGGCGGATGAAGTAGGCTCCCATACGGCGGATTGCAGGTCCCTGCTTAGGCTGGCTAGCAGGCCTAATCAAGCCATTTTCGAGCCATCCAGCGGATATTACGGAATCCAGCTTGCCAATATTGCGCGTTGCACTGACTATCCCCTCTGAATACCCCGATTTTCATGTTTCCATTTTTCTCCGAATCCCGGCGACTGACACGGGGCCCGATCTTCCGGAAGTATTTCGGCATCAGGAATGATCATTTCACCGGGGCGGCTTGCTGCCCGGGCAGTCCGTCGAAGCGGCTGACCATTGCTTTGCTGGACGCGGAGGGAAAAATCGCGGGGATTGCCGTAGCCGACCAGCCAAGCCCCCGGGCACAAGTCGGCCAAGATTGTGGATTCCGCATTCCGATTCCGCTGGCGTGGGCGCGCAATCCAGATGCCCATCCCCATTTCTCGTTCCGGATTCTCGAGACTGGTCTCGAATTTCCCAAGGAGGCTCGAAAATTCTCTCTCCCTCGCAAAAGCAAGGTGAGAAGCCCGGTCGCCGCCATCGAGGCGGCAAAGATTCTGACTCGACTTCGGGCAGCGACCCGGGAGTTGGCTTATGCCCCCCGGCCGTGGCTTCTGGTGATCCACGAGACCCATCGCACCGGCGCACCGTTGATAGCTCTGTCCCTCGCCCGCCGGATTGCTGGCGCGCTCACTGCCACTCCACTCACCCTATGCCTTGGCGAAGAAGGCGCGTTATTTGGAGATTTCGCCGCTCTGGGCCCGGCGGTTGGAGGTTTGAGCATCCTTGATGGAGAGGATGACTTCATCGTTGGCCAAATCCGGGAGGAATTGGCGGGCTTGCGTTCGTTTTGCCATCCGCGAGCTCTGGTGAACTCGTTCTGCAGCGCCCCTTTGGTGCCTGCACTTGCCGCGGCGGGATTCGAAATCGTGTCGCTCGTCCATGAATACCCGTTCGCGTTTTCGGACAGAGCCATCCGCGAGATGCTGGACCATAGCGCGGAGTTGGTATTTCCCTGCGAGGATGTGCGGCGAGAGTACGCCCTGAGATTCGGCGAACCTGCGGTTCCGGTGCACGTGCGTCCGCAAGGTGTCAACGTCACCCACCCCCCATCCGCGAAGACGCAGGAATGGAAAGTGGAATGCGGCCTGCCATTGGAGGCACGTGTGGTTTTGGCGTGCGGCACCGTGGACTTGCGAAAAGGATTCGACTGGTTCTGCGATTTTGCCCTTGGGTTTCTTCGCCATTCCCCGTTCGCTTCTTCGACCCATTTCGTTTGGCTCGGAAAATGCGGGGACCGAGATCTTGTTTTCCATTCCATGCTACCCCTGAGACTGGCAGGGTGGGAGTCTCATGTGCACCTTGCTGGAGAGCGCCCGGATCCTTGGACTGTCTTGGCTTGCGCTGATGTTTTCCTGATGTGCTCGCGTATTGATCCTTTTCCTACTGTCGTGCTCGAAGCCTTGGCTCTTGGCATCCCCGTGGTCGGATTTGATCGGGCCCAGGGATGCGCCGAACTACTGGAAAAAAGTGGATTCGGAAGGGTGGTGCCGGCCGGTGATCAGGCCGCTGTTCGCCAGGCCATCGAAAGCTATCTGGGCAATGATGATTATCGCGCCGAAATCCGCCTTCGCGCACCGGCGTGGATTCAAGCACATTTTCCCGTCGATGGTTATGCAACAACCGTTGCGAATTACCTAGGACTTCAGGCTGCGCCAACCACGCCGCGCTCCCCGGATTGGGTAGTAGATTCATCGGAAAATGCTTCTGTACCCTTTGTTTCTTGGAAAGGCGCCCTCACCAACTCGCTCCGCGGGTTGCGGGCGTCCATTGCTTCGGGGGAGAATCCTCTCTCGTGGCCGATGCCCTGGGGGCCGCTCGAGTTTCAACGGGCTGGGACGATTCCGCCGCAGCTAGAGGACATCATCCTCCATGAATGCTATCGGGTCGCCAGCGAAGAACCCATCCGCCGCATCGTCGAGGGCGGATGCAATGTTGGCGTGTCGGTCCTTTGGTTCGCCTCCGCCTACCCGGAAGCCAGCATTGAAGCTTACGAGGCCGACCCCGCACTCGCCGATCTCTGCCGCAGAAACCTAACAACCGCCGGGCTAGCCGCGCGCGCGGAAATTGTTTCAGCCGCACTTTGGACCCGCAATGGCGAGGTCGGCTTTGACGCGACCGGCGATGATCGCGGGCACATCTCGACCTCGGAAAGCGCAGAACACGTGCCCTGCCGCGATATCGCTGCTGTAATCGCCGATGGTGTGGACTTGCTGAAACTGGATATCGAAGGCGCGGAAATCGATTGCCTCGAGCATCTCCTGGATACCGGAGTCATCCGCAAGGTCCGCCATCTCGTGGCGGAAGTGCACCTCGCCCAATCGACCGCGCATCGCGCTTATCGAATGCTCGCCGGACTCGCCGAGGCCGGGTTCGCCACCACATTCGAGGCCGGGACACACAATTGGTGTGGACCCGATACGACGCGATCGCCGTTTCCCTCGGTTGGTAGCAACCGCACCTTCATGCTGCTCCGCGCCTGGCAAAGCAATAACCTGCCCACTCCATGAACGACGAACTCCTAACAATTGAAGCTCCCCCAGCCCCAGGCTCAAGGGATCCGGCATGGTCGCCAGAACTGGCCTTCTCCGTTGAGCAGGCTTCGCCCGGGCAACGGAAATCACTTGGCAAAGGAGTTACCCTGCGCACAGGCTACGCCGAAACCCCATTCGGTCGCGCCCTTCTCGCGCAAAGCCCGCGCGGGCTTTGTCACCTCGCCTTCCTCAATCCGTGGGGAGAAACCGAAGCGCGGAATGATCTTGTCGCCCGTTGGCCTGCGGCAAAGTTGATTCGCGATGGTGACGCGGCCGTGATTCTTGCAAAAGACATTTTTCATCCCGCGGGAAAGCATACCAAGCCCTTGCACCTTCATTTAGCGGGTAGTGCATTCCAGCTCGCTGTCTGGCAAGCCTTGCTTGCCATCCCTGTTGGCACGGTCAGCATCTACAGCCAGATAGCAACGGCAACCGGAAACCCGAACGCCCACCGCGCCACCGGAACGGCCATCGGCATGAACCCCGTGGCATGGCTGATTCCTTGTCATCGTGTGATCCGGCGCGATGGCGCGACCGGCAACTATCGCTGGGGACGAGAACGCAAACTCGCCATGCTCAAACACGAAGGGGTGCGAGGGATTTGATATCGATAGCGGGTCGCGTGATTGCTACAGGGACCACTCGATCAGAGATCGGTCGAAGAATCCCCCTTCACGAACAAGGCGACCAGGAACATCCCCACCGCGGCGAATAGGAGTTTTGGCATCCACATGCCCATGACGTAAAGAACTCCATTGACCAGCAAACCGAAGGTGCCCCAGAAGATGAGTTTGCCGCGGATTCCGAGATTGCTCCACCAGTTCAACATGGATTTGTTTGCGTGAGGTTTCTCAGTGATTGGAGATCCAATGGGTGATCAGTCTGGCCAGAGCCAGCAACGCGAACACCACGCATGTTGTGAGAATCATCATGGCCATGGACGGCTCCCTTTGCCTGAGTTCATCACGAATAGCGGATTGCGTTAAGATCACGGTCATCCATTTTCACTCCTTCACGACCTTTCCACCGAGCGAGAGGATGCGGGCCTTGCCTTTGGCGTCCTCGGCTTCGGCAATTTGGCCGGCGCGGACATACATTTGGGAGAGCCCGGTCCAGGCGAGGAGGTCGTTGGGCCGGATCGTGGTGGCCATGAGCCCGGCGCCGATGGCTTCGGTGGTTTCACCGGTTTTGAGCAAGGCCATGCCAAGTGCATGCCACGCATCGAAGAATTGGGGATCGCGCTCCACGCAAGCCCGGTAGCCCTCGATGGCTTTCTCCAATTCGCCGACGGCAAGTTCGCCATTGGCATCATCAAAGAGATCCTGGGTTTCCGCGTCGGGCATGACTTTTCAGCCGGGCGGCCAGTCGAGGGGGCGTCCGGCGAGCAGATGGACATGCAAATGCGGCACGGCCTCGCCGGCGTCGCGTCCGCTGTTGATGACCAGGCGGAAGCCCTTGGTCTCATCGCGCACACCGAGTTGGTCCGCGATGTCGCGGGCGGCAATCAGAAGATGTCCGAGTGTGGCTGCGTCGTCGTCATCCGCGCGGGCGATCCGGACAATCGGTTTTTTCGGAACCACGAGAATGTGGATGGGTGCCTGCGGATTGATGTCGCGGAAGGCGATGCAGACATCATCCTCGTGCACGATGTCGGCGGGAATTTCCCGCGCGATGATGCGTTCAAAGAGGGTCATGCGGTTCGAGAGTGGGCGCGAGCTGGTGCGAGGCGATGAAGTCGAGGATCTCGCGAGCCAGGGCCTCGCAGTCCTTGCGCCATTTGCCGGTCCCGCGCAACTGGCGCACGCAGGGCCGGAGTTCGCGCACCTTGACTTCGCGCGCGCCGTGGGCGGTGCAGGCTTCGAGGTGTCGGCGTAGGCCGGCAAAGAAATGCAATTCGAAGCCATTGCCGGCTTCGCGCGCCATTTCGGCCAAGCGGAGCACCGGGGGCGGCGGTGTCGCATCGATGTGGGCGGCGATATCCGCGCAGTCGAGTTTGTCGAGCAAGGCCTTCATGCGCTCGAGGAGAGCGGGGAGGGGAATGACGGTGCCTTCGTAGTTCCGGACGAGATATTCCATGATGCCGCGCGCGATATCATCGGCGGGCCAGAATTCTCCACGACCGGAGGCGCGCGCCGCTTCTTCGATACGCTGGCGGATCCATTCCTCGTCGCAAGGCTCCATCGGCAGATTGCCGACGCTGAGGAGCGGTTGACGGTGGGGAAGGGAAATCATGGAGGAGAATGTAACGGGCGTTTGTTAGCGACCGGGGGAGGGGAAAAGCTCGATTTGTTGGACCGGGCGACCGGCAGCGGTATTTTCGAGCGATTGGATTTCTTCGATGAACTCCTCGACGGCGGTGAACTTCCGGTAAACCGAGGCGTATCGCACGTAGGCGACGGGGTCGATATCGCGGAGCATGGTCATGACTTTGTTGCCAATGGTGGCGGAAGGGACTTCTCTCACACCGTCGGACTGGAGTTCGTTGATGATGTCGTCGATGGCCTTGTCGAGCACGTCGATGGAAACCGGGCGCTTTTCGCAGGCCTTGACGACCCCGCGGAAAAGTTTTTCCCGGCTAAATTCCTCCCGACGATTGTCGCGTTTCACCACCGCGAGGGTGGCCTGTTCGATGGCCTCGTAGGTTGTGAACCGATGGCCGCATGCGAGACATTCGCGACGCCGGCGAATCGACGTCCCTTCTCTGGCGAGTCGGGAATCAACCACCTTGTCATCCAATGAGCCACAGCGAGAACAGCGCATTTCTGCGAAACAACCTCAAAATATGGGGGTAAAGTCACGATGGCAATCATTATCTTGTGGTTTTTGGTCAAATTTCCCAAATGAAATGCAAATAATGTTTAACAATTGAGGAGGTCTTTCGACCTTGCGGCTGGCCCTCATCGGCCGTGATGCCGGGGCAGGAACCCGGGTCGGAGTGCCCGAATCGCGTTTTTCCTACCCGGAGGGACACGATCCCGCAGGGTCGTGTCCGTTGCCCGCGCGAACGACAGGCCATGTCGGGCAAGCCGATGACGCGGACCCCGACCCTCCTCGTTTTAGGCACCAGAGCCCTCAGGCGCCTGTGCGGAACCGTGTCAGCTCACCGGGCATCCTCCCCTCACCGCCTCGAACTGATGGGCATTGAGCGGGGTCTCGCGGGTGGAGATATTCCACTCCGGTTGCCGTAGCCCGAGGGTGTCGGCGAGTTCGGAGCCGAGGAAGCCGGCTTCGATGCTGATCTTCATGTCGTGTTTGGTCACGGGATTGAGACGGAAGGGATAAAGAAGAAATCGCATCCAGAGCGACTGCCGCGCGGGTTCGCGCGCCAGGAAGAACCGGGCATTTGTTAGGCGCGCACCGAGTATAGACAAGGTCCGATCATCAAAGTGGTGTAACATCAGACAAACCATGACACCATCAGCATCGGCGAGGGCATCGGAATGGAAGATATTTTCCTGCCGCCATTCGAAGCGGGGGTCGTCCGGCCAATCGGGCGGACGTGGTGCCAAATCAATGGCGGTGAAATGGATGGAAAAGTCGCGCGACAGGTGGCTCTGCAAACTCCGGGCGAAGGAACCATCACCAGCGCCCAGCTCGACGATTTTCATGCCCGGCCTGAGATGTTTCATCAAACGGGTGCGCAACCAGCGGTCATTACCCATGAGTGTATTGATGAACCGGAGGTCGCGCCGGGAAGCAACCGCATCCGGGTGATCCGGCGGCAAATGGTCGAGGATTTCCGGTTGGGGATTTCTCGTGGTCATCGCTCGGGATCGCTCAGGTGATGAACATACAATCGCCGTAGCTGAAGAAGCGGTAGCGTTCTTTCACGGCCTCGCGATAGGCTTCGAGAATCAACTCGCGTCCGGCCAGCGCGCTCACCAGCATGAGCAGTGTGGATTTCGGAAGATGGAAGTTGGTCAGCAGCGCGCCCACGCATTTGAACGTGTAGGGCGGGTGAATGTAGATGGAGGTAACACCCGGCCCGGCCTGCGGATGTGCTCCCGGTTCGGTGGCGGATTCGAGCACGCGGGCGCTGGTGGTGCCAATGGCGACGACACGGCGGGCCCCGGCCATTGCGGCCACGGTTTCATCCGGCACGAAGAATTGTTCCGCGTGCATCTGGTGATCGGTGATCGCTTCGGCTTTCACCGGCCGGAAGGTCCCGATGCCAACATGCAAGGTAACAAAAGCGTGCGGGATGGCGGCGAGGATTTCGTCGGTGAAATGGAGCCCGGCGGTCGGAGCGGCCACCGAACCGGCCGCGCGCGCATAGACGGTTTGGTAACGCTCGCGATCCTCTTCTTCCTGGGCGCGGTTCATGTAGGGAGGCAGGGCCAGTTGGCCGTGGCGTTCGAGATCGATTTCCATGTTCCACCGGATGCGGCGCATGCCTTCTTCGACCACGGCTTCCACGGTGCCGGTGGCCCCGGCTACGCTCACCACCGCTCCGGGCCGCATTTTTTTGCCCGGTTTGACGAGACAATGCCAGACCAGCGGCTCGGGCTCCGCGATCCTCAGGATCTCGATTTTGCCATCCTCGGAGAAAAACCGGGCGGGCACGACCCGGGAGTTGTTGAAAATGCAAATGTCGCCGTCACAAAGAAGGGATGGAAAGTCCCGGAACATGGCATGGCGGATCGTGCCGGCCGCGCGGTCCACCACCATCATTCGCGATGCGGCGCGGTCCGGCAGCGGGTGAGCGGCGATCAACTCATCCGGGAGTTCGTAATCAAAGTCCGACGTTTTCAGGCTCATGCGCCGTATCAATACGACGCATCAGGCCCTGAAGCCAAGGGACATTTTCCAGATGACGAATTCCCCATCTGATGGCATGGGTGGCTGCCGATGAATGAACCGATCGAAATCACCGTGGCGCGGGGGGCCGAAGTCCTGGCGCGTATGGACGCTCTTGCCGAGTTGCGGGTGCGTGTTTTCCGGGAATGGCCTTATCTCTATGACGGCGACACCGCCTATGAACACGACTACCTCTCGACCTATGCGAAGTGCCCCGAGGCCATCGTCGTGGTGGCCAGCACCGGCGGACGTGTGATCGGGGCATCCACCGCCCTGCCATTGAAGAAAGAACCGGACACGGTCCGCGCCCCTTTTGCATTGGCCGGCTTGCCCGTCGAGTCTTATTTTTATTTCGGGGAAAGTGTTCTGCTACCCGAGTTTCGCGGTCGGGGCATTGGCGGGAGGTTCATGGAGGAACGATTGCGGGAAGCGAGCGACACCGGCTACACCTGGGCGACATTTTGTGCGGTCGAACGTGATCCCGCCGACCCACGCCGTCCGCACGGTTTCTTGGATCTTCATCCTTTCTGGGCCAGCCGCGGCTTCGAAAGACGCGCCGACCTTGCCACCGAATTCCACTGGAAGGAAATCGGAGAAACGGAGTCCACGGCCAAACCCATGGTCTTCTGGGTGAAATCACTCTCAACCAACCCGCCCGCCCATGGCTGAATCCTTTCCCATCGCCCTCTCGACCATGGGCATCGAACGCCCGCTTTGTTACGAGGATGTCGTTCGATCGTTGGAGGCAGAGGCCATGCTCGCCGCCGAAAAAGGAGCGCGCTTGCTGGTCTTCCCGGAATATGGATCGATGGTCTTGACCGGTTTGCCCGGTATGACAACCGATCCGAATGACGTGCGATCGCAGATCGAAGCCATCCAAGTCTGGCGCGAGCAATGGTTGCAAACCCATCTCGAACTCGCCAAGAAACACGGGCTCTCCATTATCGCGTCATCGTTTCCATGGCGAGGATCGAATGACACCACGACCAACCGCGCGTGGCTTTGTCATCCGGATGGCCGGTATGATTTCCAAGACAAACAAATGATGACCCGCTTCGAACGCGAACAGTGGGATATTGCCAGTGGCGGTGGAGGGCTCAAGGTTTTTGAGGTCGGCGGGATCCGCCTGGCGATCGCGATTTGTTATGACGTCGAGTTTCCTTTGCTTGTCCGCGCGGCGGCGGAAGCGGGGGCGGAATTGATTGTCACGCCAAGCAATACGGATGGCTGGCATGGCTACTGGAGGGTCTGCACCGGCGCGCGCGCGCGGGCGCTGGAGAACCAGTGTTATGTCGCAATGGCTCCGCTCGTGGGCGTGGCCGACTGGACGACGGCCATTGATGTGAATGTCGGTATGACCGGTGTGTTCGGTCCGATTGACACCGGATTTCCCGAGGATGGAATTCTCGCGAAGGGGGAACAAGCGGGAGGGTTGTTATGCGCCGAATCGTTTCCCGCGCGGTTGCGTTCGGTGCGAAGGCATGGGCAAAATCACAATTTCGCCGACTGGGATCTTCAACCGTGATGGAAACGGGAGCCCGGGTTTTACGCACAGCAACTCAGTGCTCCTCCGCAAGCTTCACTCGTCCTTGAGCAATTCCTTGTAAAGCAATTCAAGGGCTTTCTCGTCTTTGGCCGCAGGGTCATCCGGAGTCGGCCCAGGCACCACGGGGCCGGGTTCGCCGCCGGGAGTGGTTTCTCCCGGTGGTGTCGGGCGCGCAGAGGATCCCTCCTTGTTTCGAGCGGCATCCCAGGCATTAATGCGTTCGCTAAGATCTTCGCCGGGATTGGTCGTTGTTCCGCTCAGGATCACGGAGGTCCACGCTGCTGATTCTTCGCCGGGCTTGAAGAAGGGGGGAGGATTTTCCATGAGCGAATCCTGGGAGATGCCGATTTGGATTTGCCCGTCCAGTTTGCCGTTCGAAGCGATCCTCATTTCGCCGGTCACATACGCCCTGCCGATGCCACGGGCCTTGATCTCGCTGATGCGGGTGCCTTCGGGGGTGAGATTCAGGACGGCGCTGGTTTCGTCGAAATCGAGTCCGGCCAGTTCCCCCGCAGTTATATCGCCGAGTCCGTTGAGAGCGGCGAGTTCGCGTATTTGTGTCCTACGGACAGTGATCGGACCTTCGATGGTCCATGTATTGAGCGGGTCGGAAGTCCGCCATGTCAAACGGAGGCCTTCGGCGTTCAGGGTGCCGGAGAGGTAACGGTTGACGTTCTTGGGCAAAATATCCGCGAGGTTGACGTTGTTCAGGTCGAGCAGGAGTTCGGCGGTGGCTCCGGGGGCTGAAGGAATGGTGCCTTGAGCTTCAATGAAGCCGACGGGGGCATTGGCTGGTTTGTTTTCGACGGGAGCGGCGAATTGGAACGCGCTGCGTTTCAGTTTCGCACCATCGGACCGAAGTTCGGCGCGAAGAACCTCGATGCGAAGGGCAGGCCAGCCGGGCAAGGTGAGCGTGCCATCGCGACCACCGCCAATTTGCAAATCGAAGTAGGTAGGTGAACCATCTTCGGAAGGCCGCTCGAGCAAAGAGAGCCGAACCTTACGCAGTCCGGGAAGCGCATCGCGGGCGGCGGCGGTGGAATTGGCGGGCACCCCGAACACGATGTCGGCCTGGGCCACCGTCACGTCGCTGAAGTGGATGCGCTCCGGTTCGTCGGCGAGAAGAAACCCAGCGGCGGTGGCGCGCGCCCGATTCAGGGCAGCGACGGCGACCGGAAGAGGCGCGGCAAGACTGACTTTCAGATTCGCGATGGCACAACCTTCCACTTGCCAACTGCCTCCCAGAAATGAACCGGGGTTCAACCGCATCTCCACTTCCTGAAACTCCGCGGTGCGGATCATGGAACCCGGCTTTCCTTGCATGGCGGCTTGGCCGACCATCAGGCTCAAGGCGCGCAATTTCGTGTCTTTGATCGCAACGGACTCAAGGTCGAGGTCACGGGTGAGAGTCCGGGCCACACCTTCCTGGAAACGACCGGTGCCGGTGGAAGCAGCCACCACGAAATAGGTCACGGCCAGCAAAACGACCAGCGCGGGCACACCGAAATACGCGAGCCGGGAAAAAAAACGAATCCACCGGGGGTCGCGGACCAGTCCGGATTTGGTCTTGCCCGTGCGGCGGCGTTTCTGGCGGCGCACCGTCACCTTGCCGGTCTCCGGGTCCACCTCGCGTTCCTCACTGCGGACGCGCGAACCTTCCGGGCGGTTCTCGCGGAGGCGATCCACCATTTCCTGGTAAGAATACTGCAGCTTGGGGTCGCGATCGGCAGACATCGGGGAAAATCAGGAAGCAAGAAAATGGTGATCAGGGCGAGATGGAAGCGGCATTCACCGAGGAAGCATTGAGCGGGCGACCGGATGGATCGAGCACACGCACGGTGAGGAAAATCATCAGGGCCTTCCGTGAACTCTTGCGGGCATTTGATTTGAAAAGACGTCCCAGGATCGGAGCATCCCCGAGAATCGGGACCTTGTCGTTGATGGTCTCGGACTGTTCCCCGAGCATACCACCGACAAAAATGGTCTGGCCATCGTAAACACTGGTGCTCGTCTTGAGGTGGCGGGTCTCAAAGATCGGCTGGATGATCCTGTTTTCAGTGATGATAATGCTTGTCGGACGGCCGAGACCATCTATGGCGCCGGAGGTAATCGGGGTGCCGTAATTGACGAAGCCGATGAACTCGCGGTGGGTGATATCCATGTTCACTTCCACGAGTTTTTTATCGGCGGAAACAACAGGATCCACTTCGAGAATGGAGCCGACAGGTTTGGAGTCGAAGGCGGCCGGGTTCGCCGGGGTAACAGGGAAAGTGGTCACCGTGGCCGGACTCAAGAGACCACCGCCGCCGCCACCACCAAGCGCATCGTTGCCGACGGAGTTGGGCAACTCCGGCGGATCAAACTCGGTCGGGTAGATGAAATCGCGAATCACCTCGATGCGGGCGGGCAGACCACTGCGCGTGGTCACCGTCGGCGCGTTGAGGAAGTCGGTGCCTTTGGCTTGGGAAATCGCGCGGATGACGACTTGGAAATTCGGCTCGGACAACGCACCGGCGATGGAAAGAATTCCTGGCGCGCGCAGCACACCTTGCGCGAGTTTGCTGGCGTCCTGCACATCGAGCAGGCGGTCGAGATTCCGTCCGGTGAAAGCGGTATCACCGCTCCGGTTGCCCGCGGTCACCGGGTTCGATCCGACTGGTCCTCCGCCGGGATAATTGAAAGGATACGTGTTGGGCGCGAGCATTCCCGGGCCGGTGCCCCCGGCAACCGCCACACCATTCGATCCGGTGAAGGCACCGAGCAACCAGTCGAAACCGAGTTCGCGCGCGGTTAATTCATTCACCTCGAGCATCTTGGCCTCGATGGTCACCTGGGGATTGATGTTGGACCTCGCCGCTTCGATCATGCCCTCCAGCATCTCGTGATTGGCCTGGGAGCTCCGCATGGTCACCGTGCTCGTGCGGGGGTCGAAATTCGCACTCGCCCCCTCCGGGAATGTCAAACCGGTCTGCTCCAAAAATGTTTTCGCGGAAAGCCTTTGCAGTGCCAAACCACCGCCGCCCGGATTTCCGAAGGGATCACCCGCATCGCCACCGGCTTGGGTTGGCACATTGGAAATGAAATCCGGGGGAACATCATAGGTCCGCGTGTAAAGCGAGGCATTCGCCGATGCCGGGGGCACGAGCACCACGGCAAATGGCTCGACCACCACGGCGAGCCCGGCTTGTTCGGCCAGATAACGCAGCACCGCTTCCAATGGCACGTCGGTGAGGCGGAGATTGATCTCGCGATTGATCACCTGCTGGGCGAACGGCTCGTCCAAAGAACCGATGCGCAGAATCACGCTCACGCCGCGTGCTTCACCCTCTTTCGCACCACGATCCAACATGCGGGCTTTGGAGACGACGGTCTGCAACGCATCGCGGATATCAACTCCTTCGAGCGCGATGTTGTCGATCTGAATCTCGCGCAGTTTCTTGCCGATGGCATCACGAGCCGCCACCTCGGTGACCTGCCCTTGGGCCTGCGCAACGGTGGCGCGCACGGCGGCGGCGTTTGCCTCGGGGTTTTCCGACGTCCATCCTTGGTCCACCTGCCGGAGCATGCGGGCCCGGCTGTGGTTGTAGGCGGCACCGGCATACTCGATGATGGCGCCTTCGACTTTTTCCATGCCCTCGCGGGCCGCGACATTGTAACGATCAATCCGCAGAACTTCTTCGTAGGTGGCGCGGGCTTCATCAAAGCGTCCGAGATTGTAGTGCGATTCCGCGAGCGTGAGCAAACGCAGGACTTCCTTGCGGTTGGCCGCCAGTTCCGGAGAGTTCGCGGGAGGATAACGCACGGGATCCTGGATCTCGGCCAAAAGGCGTTTGGCAGGACGGTTGTCCGGATCCATATCAACGGCCAGAACCCGATCGAGCAACGTTTTGGCTTCGGGGTAGCTGCCCGCGCTCGCCAGACGACCGGCTTCCTCGGTGGCAATCTCCGAAAAAGTATCGCGGGCGGCCGCACGGGTGGCGAGAGTCATGGGCGACTGCGGCAAGGAAGCACGCGCGGCCGCGAGTTTGTCGAGAGCGATGGCGACTTCCCCCTTCGCGGCCAATTCTCGTGCCTCAATGGTGGCGGCATCGGCCGCCCGGGTCGCATTGGCGCGTTTCTCGGCCTCGATTTCCGCCATTCCCGCGATGGAATGCGGGCCGGAATCCGCGATCGGACCAGCCACGACGGCGCACCAAGAGGCGCCCAAGAAAAGGGCAACCAGGAGGTTTCGGGATCGGGTCGTGGGTCTGGGTTTCATCCTCAAGCGATATTCGCAGTGATCGAACTCTGAACAAAGCCTTTTCTTTCCTCCAACGCAAGCCGCTCTTGCGCCTATTTTTCAGGTGATTTGGATTCCGGGATCCAACGGTAAATGCGGTTGTCGTGCACCGGGCTTTCGAGCGCCCAGGCGGTGTAGGCCAGCTCGAAGCGCCCGCCATGCTCGACAAAATCGAGAACCTCGGGGTGGGTGGACCGGGCTTTCGACTCATGGCCGACATAGAGAAACAGCTTTTTCCCCTCCCCATCGGCCTTGGCACCGGCCTCCCGGACCTGTTCCAAGGAATCCGCCCAGCGCACGAGCGGGTCGTAGGTCACGGCGTCGCTCCAGAGGTCCAGGGTCACCACTTCCTTGTCGAAATTCGGAAAATCCCCGCCCCGGGCCAAGCGGACCAGCTCGCGCCCATCGGATTTTCCATGTTTCCAGAAGACCAGAATCGCGGAGACCGACGAAATGGCGAAAACGCAAGCGACCGCCCCCGCGAGCCAGCGTCCGCGACCGCGTGCACCCCCAAGACCCAGCCCGGCCAACACAATCATGCCCGGGAGGGCGGGAAGGGCATACCACCAGAGCAGGACATTTGCCGACAACACCGAGCGGAGGTAAAGCGGCACCAGCGAGAAAAAATGCAGCAGGGCCAACACCAGAACCACTTTGCCGACAGTGGATTTTTTCCACGCCACCCAGCACCCCCACCCCGCTAGCAGATAAAACGCGATAGCCCCGGCGGTCCGCAGCGGGGAATGGACCGCCCCGGGATTGACGGGATTTTCCCAATCGGCCAATCCCCATCCACAGCCGTTGCCGAGGAAAAACAAGGTGTCCCGCCACCATCCGGGGGGAATCGTGCCGACCATGGCGGGGTTACTTTGGAGCTGCTCGCGCAGTTGAATCATGCCGGGAGTAAGCACCAGACCGGCCGCTAAAGCTGCGAGCAATCCGCCGCCGGCCCAGCGCGTCAGATGATGCACCGCCTCGCGGCGGCCACCGATGATCCGCCATCCTGCCAGCATGAGAAAGATGCCCCCTTGGCCCAAAGCCACTGCGATCAAGGAGCCGGGATTGGCCCACATCGCGACCAACTGGCACATTCCATGCCCGACCCACGCGCTCCAGCGTCCGGACTGCAATGCGGCAAGCAGGAAAACATACCCGGCCATAATCGCCATGATCATGATGCTGTAGCCCCGCGCCTCCGTGCTGTAGCGCACATGCCATGGATGGATGGCGAGAAGAAGGGCCATGGCAAATCCGGCCGAAGGACTCCCCATGCGCGCCCCGACCAAACCGGCGAGCAGAATCGTGGCCAGCCCAGCCAACAGAGGCGGCACCCGCGTCGGCCACTCTTTCACCATGCCATCCGGAGCCCCGGCGGCTTTTTTCCACGTGTCGTGGCCCACACGAGCGAGGATACTGTAGAGAAAGCCATTGTTGCCGGTGGAATTGCGGAAGGCGGTCTCCGCCCAACGCGGTTGGCGGAATTTTTCACCCTTTTCCCCGCAGTTTTTCCATTCTCCGGCGATGATGCGCACGTAGTTGTGCGATTCGTCGTTGTAGAGCGAATGGCCCATGCGGGGCAAACGGAGTCCGAGACCTAACAACAACGTGAGCAAAATCGCCGGCCAAAACCAGCGCGGGTGCGCGGGCGGATGCTCCAACAACCCAGGCAATTCCGACGGGCCGATCCACCCCGGCTGATCGAGTTTGGAAAAAAGCCCGGCGCTCGCCGAGGCGAGAGCCGCCACCACCGCGACCGCCACCCCACTCCACCAGAGGCAGGTGGCCGCCATCGGCTCCACCCGTATTTTCCCCGCTCCTTCAACGGATGCCGCGGCCTCGGCCCAAGCCGTGCGGGCATCGCTGTTGGCAATCAAAATACCCGCCACCAGCAAGGCCACTCCTCCCGCCACGATGGCCGCACGGTGGTTGCGGGCTCGGAAGTTCGTTGGGCCCATGGCGGGTGCTTTCGGAAAACCAAAAACGCCCGCCGCGAGGGGCGGCGGGCGTTTTTTGAGCGGAATCACTTCGTCTTGAAGTGAATCGAGGTGCGCCATTGGCTCCCCTCGGGGAAGCGGCGCAGGGTCATCGAATCCATCGTCGAGACCGTGTCGATGACCTCGCGGATGGTGTTTTCTTCGGAAAGAAACTCCTCGCGGGAAGAATCATCGGGGAACACCGTGCTGGCGTTGTTCTTCGCCAGGTCGAGCCACTCGAGCGCCGTCTTGGTCAGCGGGTCGAAGCGCATTTTCAGGACCAGACCACGGGGAGCATTGGCGTCGGGTTTGGCGGCGGCCAGTTTGCCAGCCAGCATCTCCGAGAAGTTCTTCGACGTGCTGAGGAAGAAATACTTCTCGCTGATGGAAGCGGAGGGCAGGAAGTCGTCGTTGGTGAAGCCGCTGACCGGATACGAGAAGGTCTTCAAGCCGAGGCTTTCTTTCTCGCTGATCGACGGGTCGGGCAGATTGATCCTCGAATCTTCCGGCATGGGCAGGGCGGCGAGCATGCCTTTGATGGCGGGCTCCATTTCCTTCCAGCCTTCGGTGATGAGGGCGCGGTTCACAACCGGGCGCAAAAGGGCCATACGCGGGACGCGGCCTTTGGTGAGCGCTTCCGGCAATCCGGGGAATTTCGGAATGGGAGCACCCATATCCATCACGAACGCGCTCTCGGAATCCACCGCCCCGCCGATCTTGCCACGGGCCGCTTTCCAAAGGGCCGTCACATGTGGAAGCATCTTGTCGCGGAAGAGAGTGAACTGCTCGGCCATGCCCGCTTCCTTGCCGGGTTCGCTTTCGGCATAGCGATGACCGAGTTCGTAACCGATTTCGGCGAGATCCTCGAGCAGATCCACCACTTTGCTGGTGTAGTTTTTGTCAGCACGGGTGTGGATGGCCAACATGGTATCTTCGCTGTCGAGGGCATTCGCGAAAGCCAGAGGCACGCTCGCGTCGAGGTCGGGGCTGTCGGCACCGCCGAGGCCTTCGAAGCGGACACCATTTTCAAACCAGCCCGCGCCGCAGAAAGCGGTGTCGGTGCCACGGGCGAGTTCGGTGAGCGTCTTGCCGGCTTTTTCCACCAGGGCAATCACATCGCGCAAGTCGCCCATGGATTTGATCTCGCCGAGCACACCCGTGGCCATATCGGAAAGCCAAGAGTAATCGGCCGAAGCGCGGAAACTCTTGTTCACTTCCTCGGCAGCCATGAGCACGAGGAACGGATTTTTGCCTTTCGCTTCACCCAACATCGAAAACTCCGGGCGCGCGGCCATGGATTCGTCTGGCTTATCCGTGAATTTGAGGGCTTCCGGATTGGGTGCGAGGAACAGCACGAGCGATTCGCCGCGCAGGCCGAAGCCGAAGCTGACTTGCTTCTTGATCAAGGCCGCGTGCAGCTTCTCGATTTGCGCTGGTTCGAGGTCCTCGCTCATGCCCTCGCGCATGTCGTCGATACTGATCATCTCCGCCGCCTTGACGGTGAACGAGACGAACTTTCCGCCGCCCATTTCTTTTTCTTCCTTCACGACAAAGGGCGGAATTCCTTCGGACATCTCGCTGTTCCACGAAGCCAGCATCTCCTGAACCTTGTCGGCCTTGCCTTTGGCTTCCACGGCGATATAAAGCATCGGGGGGTCCATCTTCTCGACGCTTTCAAGAATCACGTCGAAGTTTTTCTTCAGCACGTCGGTCATCGGGTTCACGTATGCATCGCTGGTATCCTCGATGAGACCCTGTTCCTGGGCCATCTGGACCAACGCCGTGCGATAGGTGGTGGCGTTGACCAAGTTCATCAGTTTGAGGAGTTGGGTAGTCTGGGTGCCGGTGCCGGGACCGGTGGCGACCGTCAGCTTGCCGCTGGTGAACATGTCGAAATATTCACCGGCTTCCGTGCCAACCCCGACCGGGCTGTCATCCGGGGCTACCGCCGGCCCGTCGGCAGGGGAAGGTTCGCCATCGGGTGTCGTGGGAGCGGCGGGAGCGGCCGCCGCGGGTGCGGGCAGATCTCCTTCGCCGATGCCCATTTCTTCTTTGGCTTTTTTCCACAACTCGGTCCCTTCCAGCTTTTTCTTCACCTGGCCGAGGTCGAACATCACCAGCGTCTCGAAGTCCTTCGAGAGCCCGGCACCATGCCCAATCAACGGGGCGATTTCCGCAGCGCTGACCGAAGGTTTCGGAGCCTCCGGCGCTGGAGCGGGGGCCGGGGTTCCTGGTGTGGTAGCGGGGGCCGTGCTGACGGGTGCGGCAGCGGTTTCGTTGCCCGGAGGCGGAGTTGCGGCTGGTTCCTTTTTGCCGCATGATGGAATGACTGCCAGCGTAAAAGCCGCCAGCGCAAGTGGGATTAGTTTATTTCTTTTCATGGTCTGGGAGGAAATGCGTCTAAGCATGCCCGTCTAGCCCGTCATCGTCAAGCAGGGATCCCGTTATTTGGACGGAAACCATTGATATAGAAAAAAATAGACAAGAACGCCCGTGACCGAAACATAAAACCACGCTGGAAAGGTCCAGCGCGCCCACGCCTTGTGTTTTTCGAACCGGCCCTTGAGCGCGTGCCCGAAGGTCACGAAGATCAGGGGAAGGATGACCATGGCGAGGATGATATGGGTGATGAGCATCGTGTAATAGATGGTTTTCCATATTCCCTCGCCGCCGAATGGCGTATGCACGCCCTGAACAAGAATCTTGTGCGCCACATAACCGACAAGAAACACTGCCGACACACAGAAGGCCGACATCATGCATTTCCGATGCGCCTCCTTCCTTCCTGATTTGATGAAAATGAATCCGGCCGCCAATAGAATTGTGGCAATACTATTGAGAAAGGCGTTGATGGCGGGTATGTCCTGAACGGTCATGGCTGGGGAGTCGTGGGTTGATCCGATTTGCGCCCGCCGGTCAGAGCGAGAAAAACCACCACCACGACAACAAGCCCGACCAGCCACCAGAGCGACCGCCCCTCGGGTTCCTGCTCGGAGAGCACGGCTTTCAAATCCTTCAGCAAGGTTTCACGGGTGGCCTGTGAACGCACGGGATCGATTTCAAGAAGGTTGTAATAACCGCGGATGTGGCCGGCACCATCCACCAGCACGACCCGCGGATCGTGGGCGAATGGACCCTCGGCGGCAATGATGTCGGCCTGCGTCGCCGGATCATATCTCGTCACCTCCATGAGCTTGAACTGGCTGTCGGGTCCGGTCATCAAGGCGGTCATCTCCGCGGGTTTGTCGGTGGTGAGGAACCACCAGTTCGGCTTGTCCACCCCGTGCAACTCGGCCCAGCCTTTCAATCGTTCCGGGCGATCCGCTTCCGGTTCCAGGCTGAAAGCGATGAACTTCAACTTCTCCGGGTTTCCCGCTTCATCGCCAAGCGCGCGCAGTTCGGCGAGCACACCCATACATTGTTTCGGGCAAGAAGTGTAAACATACGAAGCGATGTAGGTCGAACCCGCCAGTTCCGCCAGATTGACCTTGCGGCCACTGCGCTCAATCATCTCCGGAGCTTGTTCGATGCGTCCGAGAAGTCGGGGGCGACCTTGTTTTGGGTCAGCGTTTTGCATCGACTGTTTCACGATGTTCGCACCGACCACCACGCCGAGCGCCACGATGATCACGAGCATCCAAACCGTCCATGGATTGATGCGTCGGGAAGCGGGAGCAGGCGTCTGGGTCATGGTGCCACACCATACGTCCGGCCCGCGCAATGAGAAGCACTATTTGCATCGACAGACCCGGTGTGGCCCAAAAAATGGCTTCCTCGTGCTGGCGCCGGGCCTCTCACCGCACGCGGCGGAGTTTCGTGACCAGCAACCGATTGCCGGAGCCCTCGATGGACTGCACTTGGCGATCCAATACCTGCCAGTGATCGGAAACAAGAACGTGGTCCAGCGGCAGGCCGAAGGGGGGCACGGGCATCCACGTGGATTGAAATCCGTGGCCCTTGCCACTGTCACGCAGGCGGCCATTCGCGAGCACCTCGTCGAAGAGATCGGAGAATGGATGCGCCCCAAGTGCTCCGGCGACGATGCGTGGCCCCTCGTGCGCCCCCGCCGCATCGGCAATGGCGAGAAGGGCTTGGCGGCGGCTCGGGAAGTCGGCGGCACGCCACGGACCCGGCGGCATGGTGGTGGCAAGACGGAAAAGCGACCCGTCGGTTAGCTTCAGGGTCCAATCACAGGAGGGTTCGCCCGCCTCGCGTGTCCGGGTGCGGCTGAGATCGCGCTCCAGTTCAAGCCGTGTGAAACACCAGAGACCGGGCGTATTTCCATCCGGCGTATTGATCCAATGGACGGGATACCTTTCCCTTGCCGCTTGGAATGAGTCCTGGTAGAAGCGGTTACCGACACCGCCCGCGATCACGAGATCGGCATTGGCACCGAGGATTTTTTCTAACAACGCGGTGCTTTCACCATCCGGGTCGATGTGGATCACGGCGATGGTCAGAACCGGCCCTGCGGAAACATCCCCGGTGGGTTCCGGTCCCCGTTCGGGCAGGAAATATGGCACCACCGGCCAGACCAGCCAGATCGCGACCATGATGCCGAGAATCACCCGGCCGAGCGACAAACCAATCAAAAAGAGGATTGTGCCGGTGATGCAGAGAACAAGAACAAGCAACCGATAGGCAGTGATGGCCTCAACCCAAGCCCAGTGCCCACACCATTGCGTCAGCGCGGCATAGATCATCGAACCGGAGACCGCCACGAACGGCAGCACCTTCATCCATCGAATCGGCCATTTGATCCACTTCATGTTCCCGCCGAGCCGGCTTGGATAACCTCTTCCTTGAGCACGCCGATGAAGGGAAGGTTGCGATAACGACCATCGTAGTCGAGTCCGTATCCGACCACGAATTCGTTCTGGATTTCAAAACCCGTGTAGTCGGCCTGCACTTCCACGGAACGCTCCTTTTTCTTGCTCAGCAGCACGCATGTCTTGACGCCAGCCGCGCCGCCCTCGCGGATGAGGCGTTCTTTCACGGCTTTCAAGGTCAAGCCGGTATCGAGGATGTCGTCGAGGATTAGCACATGGCGTCCCTCGACATTCGGCAACGGGGTGGCGCTGAATTTCACCTCACCGCTGCTGCTGGTTCCGCCGTGGTAACTCGAAGCGACCAATGTCTCGATGCGCAGCGGGATATGCACCCGCCTCAAAAGATCGGCCATCAGGATCATGCCCCCGTGGAGAATCACCAGCACGGACAGATGCTTGCCAAGATAATCGCGAGTGATCTGTTCGGCCAACTCGTCCAAACGGGCCAGAATGGTCGTTTCATGGAATAGGATTTTTCGCAGGTCCTCGCGCATGGACAATCCAACCCCATGGCGGGCGATCTGTCCACCGCGAATCGCCGCCCTCCAGGGTGGAGGGAAGGATTGATCGTGACAACCGCCGGCGGGCCTGCTATGCCTCGGGATAGTCGCCGGATTTGCCATCCGGCGTCCCCTTTCCCATGGCCCCTTTCACCGAAAAAGATCCCCGCGCACTGGTGGTCGTCGGGCTTCTCGCCACGGCGGCATTTTTGCTGCTCGCCTTTCTCATCAAATCCGGTTTCGGAAGGTCGGATGCGGACGACCCGTCAACGGTGCCTTGGCAAATGCCCACGCCGCCCCCCGATGCCGCCGAGCGGGAAAAACTCGCCCGTGGTGTGATGGAGACCGTTCTGGCCGCGAAAGGATGGCGGCAGTGGTTGCCTTTGGTTCGGGATCCGGCGCGAGTGGAACCGATGATGCGGTCGCACCACGAAATCCAGGGCCACGGCCTGATTCCGGGAGGCACCAGCCTTTGGCGGATGACCGATGCCGGGTCAGCGGAGCGTATCGCTTGTTCCGCCCTTCTGCGATTGCCGGATGGTGAGATACTTCCCTTCGCTTTTGTGTGGAGCAACGGCGCCTTCCGCTTCGATTGGGAGGACTGGTCCGCCCACGGAAGCATCGCCTGGCGGGAATGGATTGATTTGCGGCCCAGCCGGGAACACGAATTGCGTGTCCTTGTCGAGGCCGCCGATGCTTCCATCGGATCTCCTCCCGGCGCGCCCACGAATTGGAAGCGCGTGACCCTTTCCCATCGCGACTCGCCTGTGAAGTCAGTAGCCTGGTTGACCGGGGAAAAGTCACCCGCGAGATTCTCGGCCTCCTCAAAAACGGAGAACCTGTGCCTGTTACCGTGAAAACCCGGTGGGAAAAGGTCGGAGACATAGACGCCGCCATCGTCGTCGCGCTTGTGCATCAGGGATGGAGTCCGTGAGTGAATTTGGGGATAGGGGCCGGAGCAGTTTTTTCATTGACCGCCAACACCCAATTGGGCAACATGCATAAATGCAACGACGTGGATGTCTTGGTCTCTTGTTCTCGCTTTCCGCTTTGCTAGTCTTGTCGAGTGGTTGGTGGGTTTGGAATTGTGCACCCATTAAAAATCCGGCAATCGAATTCGGATACTACGGGCGTTACCACAAGGTGCAGCGGGTAATCTCGCAGATCCCCGGCGCGAGTATTGTCGATTCATGGAAACACGAGGATATCGTGCTCGAAGATTTCGGATTCACCGTCTCCCTGCAAGGCAAAGAAGCGAAGCGGGTTAACTTCTGGGACGGCACACCGATCAAGGAAAGCGGCGATGACGAGGAGATCCGGTCTTATGTGTTGGCCGAGCTTCAATCGCCCGAAAGTGCGGTGAAGTAATCCGCGAGCAGGCTGGTGGCTTGTTTCTCTGCCTCATCCAGCGGAAGACCGACCGGCACACCCGGACGCTGGTGTTTCGTATGTGACAGCCAAGCGAATTTAAGCAGATCGGAGCGGCGACGGAGGATATCCAACGCTTTCGGTGGCGGGGGCGTTGATGCTTTGACCTCGAGCAAGGGAAGGAGATCGACCAAGGCGGCATGAGCCATGAGGCTATGGCCCTCGCTGCCGGGATGGACGCCATCGCCGGCGAAGACGAAGCGCGGCTCATTCTTTTTCCGCGTGGCGATGGCGGACTTCAAAGGCGCGCGCATGTCGGCGACTTTCCATCCCCGTTTCCGTTGCGCGATCAGCCACTCGGCCTGCGCATCGAGCACGGAATCGTAGCCGTGCTTGTCGGTGTCGGCATTGTCGATCCGAAACGGCGGAGGAGTCGCGAGAACAAGAGTCGCTCCGGCTTCGGTCGCCGCCGTGGCGAGTTTTTCCATGCCCTCGCTGTAGGCTTTCATCCTCGCTACATCGAGAGGAAGATAGATGCCGTCGTTCATGCCATAACAGGCGATGATGTGGGTGGGCCGATAGAGCGCGAGGATGCGGCCGAGACGTTCATGCAAGCAGGGCCGTGGGAAAGAACCGCCGGCATGACCGGGCTCCGACAAACCGGAAACCGTTTCACTCCCCAAGCCCATATTGACGATCTCGGCGGCACGGAATTTCGGGTCGGCACGCAAGGCGGCCTCGACTTCGACCGTCCATCCTCCGGCCTGGGTGATACTGTCGCCGAGAAACAACACACGCGGCCCGGCGGACGCAAGGGCCGGACAGAGGAGCAAGAACAGAAAACAAAACCGCGTGCCGCGTGTCATCCGGACAAAACGGCGGCGGGACCGAGCATCTTGCCCAATCCTGTCATTTTAACACTCTTATCGATATATTCTCCTCTTTCGCCTCGGCCCCTCGGAGCATGCGCGTCAAGTTAACAGGTTTGAGCCTGTTCCATCGGGTTTATCGAGGGGCGCCTGTGCCGCAAAAGTGTCGGAGTGCGCCGGCAGAGGGAGCCTTTGGCGGCCGTCGACGGCGCTTTGGGGGTGGAGCGTCCATGCCCAAAGCGGTGTCGTCCCCGACAAGTCGGGGGTGCCACCGCACTCCACACATTGGCCGGCGCTTTGGCCGTATCAAAGCACCTCCTTTGGAGGATATCCCGCCAATTTTCCTTAATTTCACGCCTATGCCCTTTCAAAGGGGTGCCCTTCGTAGCTTCTGGTGCTAAACTCACAGGACCGGGCATCTTGCCCGCTTTATCGGGTGAGTGGTCCGAATCCGCGGAAGGAGCCGGAATCGAGCGGGGGTTCTTCCGGCAAGAGTTCGTCGGAGTGGAGATGACGATCACAAATACCATGGAATTCTTCCGGCGTGCTGGCGCGGCGGATCTCATGGAGAAAGACATTGCCCTCGCTCACGCCATCGGCCGTGAAGTTGAGGAACTTTTTCATCGCCTGCACGAGACGGTTCTCCGGTGTGCCGGGGATCCGCAAGACATCCCAGAGGGTTTGGATATAGCCCCGCAGGTCGCGCATGGTTGGCGCGGGTGCGGGGATGCCCTCACAGTGGCTGCGGATACGCTTGAACAACCACGGATCGCGGATGGCACCGCGCCCGATCATCACGCCGGCCGCGCCCGTGCGCTCCCAGAGAGCGAGTGCGGTGCGGGTGGAGACCGCATTGCCATTGGCGATGACCGGGCAGGGCATGGTCTCGACGGCGATGCGGATGGCATCGAGATGCACCGGCGTCGCATACCCATCGCGCACCGTGCGCCCATGCACGGTCAATCCATCGATGGCATGGCGGCGGAAAACATCTAACAAACGCGGAAATTCTTCCTTGCTCTCGTAACCGACGCGGGTCTTTACCGTGAAGGTTCCTTGCAAGGAGTCGCGCAGAGTTCCGATGATGCGGTCGACATGTTCGGGTTGGCGGAGCAGGCCGCCGCCTGCATCCTTGCGGCAAACGACAGGGGCCGGGCAACCGAGGTTGAGGTCGATGCCGGAAGCTCCGCGCTTTTCCATTTCCACGGCCACCCGCACGAGGTCGGGAATGGAGCGTCCGATCATTTGCGCCACTACAGGCTGGCCGGTCGGGTTTTCTTCGAAACATTTCGCCACCGCCGGATCGACGCGCGCGTTCTCATAGACGCGGGTGTATTCGGTGACATACCAATCCGGATCCCCATAGGCATGCATGACCCGCAGGAAGGCATGATGGGTGACGTCCTGCATGGGTGCGAGCACCAGGGCGGGACGTTGGAAGCCGGGCAGCCACGCGCGCATGGGAGGTTGCGGGGCGGAGGGTTGGAACGGGTGTCTTAGTGCACCCCGCGCGCGGCGAGCCAACGCTCGCAATCGAGCGCGGCGGCGCAGCCTTGTCCGGCGGCGGTGATGGCCTGACGGTATACGTGATCGGCCACGTCACCGGCGGTGAAAAGACCGTCCACGCTCGTCATCGTGCCCTGCTTCTGCAGGATGTAACCGTTCTCATCGAGGTCGGCGAGGTTGGCAACAAACGCGCTATTCGGCACATGGCCGATGGCGACGAAAACGCAGGCGACTTCCAATTCCGACTCGGCTCCGGTCTTCAAGTTTTTCAGAGTCACAGCGCGCATTTTTCCTTTTTCATCGGGCAAATAGGCGCTGATGGTGGAATCCCAGATCGGTTCGACCTTTGGATTGGCGAGCGCGCGCTCGGCCATGATCTTCGAAGCGCGCAGAGTATCGCGGCGGTGAATCAGATAGACCTTGCTCGCAAACTTGGTGAGGAAACCTGCTTCCTCGCAGGCGGAGTCGCCACCGCCGACGACACACACCGGCACATCGCGGTAAAAGGCTCCGTCGCAGGTCGCGCAGGAGGTGAGACCGCGCCCTATCAGTTCTTTCTCGTTCGGCAAACCGAGGTGGCGCGGGGCCGCACCCGTGGCCACAATCACCGAGCGGGATTCGAGCCAGTTCTCTTCCCCAATCTGCACGCGGAAATGTCCCTCGGGTGCTTTTTCGATCTTCTGCACGACCTGGTAATCCAATCGTGCGCCGAACTTCATCGCCTGTTCCTGCATCTTGAACATGAGGTCAGGCCCCATGACTCCTTCGGGAAAGCCGGGGAAGTTCTCCACCTCGGTGGTAGTGGTCAGTTGTCCGCCGATTTGGGTGCCCGCGATGAGCAGGGGATTGAGGTTGGCCCGGGCGGTATAAATGGCGGCCGTGAAGCCGGCGCAGCCCGTCCCGATGATGATGACACTTTCCATGCCGAACCATGGCCGGGTCCGGGCCATCGTCAATGGCCGCATGCATTTCCCAGTGATTCATGCCCATCTTCCACCGGATTTTCTTCTGGCTGCCTATGAAGCAGTGCCACCGCACCTCCCCCGGCCGCCTCCGGTGGGGAAACCCCGCCCGGCCTCCGTTCCAGAGAAAAAAAAGACCACTTCAGCACGTAATAGGGGTATGCCTTTCCATTTCTTTATAAAGCGGCAAGGCCGAGCGAGAGCCTCCCGGCCAAAATATCTGCCATTTTTCTCCGGCTTGCTCTGCCTCCCTCTTTTTATGTCTGTGTCTGCAGCGGCCCAGAACAAGGCAAAAGCCGATTGCCGAGCATCTTCGCCGCGATACACCCTCGTCGAATCGATTGACATTGCACCCGTGGTGTCCGATTTCCGGGTTGGCTTCGACCTGCTAACAACCTCCAGCCACCAGTTTGTCGCCTATTACGATGCCGAACGCCGCATGACGGTTTCCTCGCGCGCACTCGACTCCAAGGTTTGGACCCACCAGGTGCTCCCGTCGAATGTGGGTTGGGATTCGCACAATTACATCACCATGGCTCTCGACCCGGATGGTCATCTCCATGTCTCCGGCAATCTCCACTGCAATCCGCTTGTTTATTTCCGCACGCGGAAACCAGGCGACATCACGACATTACAAGCGGCTCCGATGACCGGCGAACTGGAGGATAAGGCCACCTATCCGCAATTCCTTCACGACGCGAAAGGACGGCTTGTCTTCACTTACCGGCATGGCAGCTCGGGCAACGGGATCAACATCTACAACCTTTACGACACCGCGACCCGCACCTGGTCGCGTATGCTGGATACGCCACTTTTCGACGGCGAGGGGCTGCGCAACGCGTATCCGAGCCTGCCGACCTTCGGGCCGGATGGATGGTTCCACACCCACTGGGTCTGGAGAGACACTTCCGACTGTGCCACCAACCAGCATCTCTCCCATGCGCGCAGCCGCGACCTCCTCCACTGGGAGTCGATTTTCGGACAACTGGTCAAACTTCCGATCCGCTTCGACCAGCGCGAACTGATCGTGGATCCGATCCCGAGCGGCGGCGGGATCATCAATGGCGGCCATCGGCTCGCCTTTGATTCGAACAAGCGGCCACTGTTGGCCTACCACAAGGCGGATAAAGAAGGGAACATGCAGATCTATGTCGCCCGCGCTGGCAAGAACTCGTGGGAAAGCCATGTTCTAACAGATTGGAACACACCCATTCCCTTCGCGGGCGGCGGGACCATGCCGTTCATCGGCATCGCCATCACCCGCTTCGAACAAATCGCCCCGGGTATCCTTGGCGTTGGCTACAACCACAAGGAACACGGCTCGGGACTCCTGCAAATCGATGAGCGCACCCTCCAGCGGGTGGACAAGGATATCAAGCCGCCCCCGTCACTTCCGCCCGAACTCAAACGCCGGACCAGCACCTTTCCCGGGATGGGTATCCAACGGATTTCCGAGACCGATAAAACCGGCGGAGGCTTCACCTATTTGCTCCAGTGGGAATCGCTCGAGGCCAATCACGACCGCCGACCGGAACCACCCCTGCCCGCACCGAGCATGTTGCGCCTCCACAAGCTGAAACGCACGGCCGGCACGGAGTGAAGAAGCGACACGGGGCCGATAACCCGTGGATACGGGCATAAAAAAACCGATGGTCCGTCCGGGAAACGAACGAAACCACCGGTGCGGAGAGCCGGCCTCATTCATCCGACTCGCTTACCTGGCCAAGGTATCGGTGGAGCGCCTCGCAAGTCTTGCGGCGCTCATGGCGGCGGGCTCGCGTCTTGGCGGCGCCATCGGAAAGGTCTTTTCCTTTACGGGAGAGCTTGCGGAAGCTCCCCATTCCTCCATTGGTGGTTTTGGTCAGGTCCATTTTTTTTGTTGTTTTCGTGCCCGCCACCATGGCGGGACAAATTTCAGGATTAGCATGGAGTCTGCCAAAATAGCGAGAAAATTCATTGCGCGGATTTTCCGTCCTGCCACAAATCCCCCAAGGACGGGGCGGGACTCCCCCGAATTCCCGGGGGAATTTTCATTTTCGCCCTTCTGGCACTTATCTTTGAACGCGGGGGGCCGCCGGTCTGGCGGGCATGGCCGGATTCCGGGCTCACGATTTGCCGCTGGCGCTTTTCTTGTTCTGGTCCACGAAGATCTGGATTTCCGCCTCGCGGGTGCCGAGGACTTCCTGGGCGCGTTGGAGGGCATTGCGGGTGGAGACGTTCGGGTTGCCGGTGGAATGGATGAAGACATTTCTCCGGTCGAGGCGTTCAAGGGTTCCGGCGTTCCGGAGGACACGATAGACACTCTTCGTGACACCGGAGATGAGCAGGTGGCGCCCTTCCGCCGTGACGGCGTCCATCAACTCCTCGAGGGCGAGCACGCTGGTGGCGTCGAGGTTGCGGGCGTTGCGGAGGCGGAGGATGATCACCTTGAGCATCGGGTCCTGCATGCTGCGCTGGATCTGATTGCGGAAAAGATCGGCGGCTCCGAAGAAGAGGTCGCCTTCGACATGGACGATGGCGATGGCCGGAATTCGGCGGCTGGTGGTTTCGGTCAGCGCTCCTTCTTCGTTAAATTCGTATTCGACCAGCTCGGGACGGGCGGCTTTCCTCAGGTAAAGCATGACGGAAACCGCGATGCCGGTGAAGATGGCGACGTAGAGCGGCACCAGCAGGGTGGCGAGCAAAGTGGCGACAACGGTGATGGCATCCGAGCCGGTGGCGCGCAAGCACACGCGGATCTGCCTGGGGTTGAACAATTTCCATGCCACGGCGATGACGAGACCAGCCAGCACCGCTTTCGGGATCCACCCGACAAGAGGACCGATGGCGAAGGCGAGGCCCCCGCAAATGAGGCCGTTGATGAGCATGCTCAAGCGGGACTTGCCCCCGGCCGTGCGGGCGAGGGCGGTGCGGGTAAGCGAGCCAGAGGCTGGCAGCCCACCGACGCAAGCGCTGGCGAGGTTCGCCATGCCGAGGCCATAGAAATCCTGGTCGAGATTTACCTTTTCCCCGCTGCGCCCGGCCATGCCCTTGACCGTGACCGAAGTCTCGAGCGAGGAAATGAACCCGAGGGCGAAGGCAAGCCCGAACAAGGCTCCGAGGTCGTCAAGAAGGTTGGGCGTGGGAACGGGCAACTTCGGGTGCAAATCGGAGGGCAAATAAGCACCCAGACGAGGCAAAGAGGCCACCATCGGCTGGAACATACCGACCCCTAGTGTCAACAAGGTGGCCACGAACATGGCGAGGGCAAAACACGGCCAGCGGGGCCGCCACCGGCTGAAGACTTCGTAAATGACCAAAGTCCCCGCGGCCACGCAGACGCTGGCCGGGTTTACTTCCGCCCATTTTTCCAAGAGCCGCCCGATCGTGCTGAAAAACGTGCGGGGAGCGACTTCACCGGGCCCGCTGAGGCTGATGGCAAACACGTCTTTCATTTGCGTGGCCATGATGAGCAGGGCGGCCCCGGAGAGGTAACCGATCATCACGCTTCGGCTGATGTATTGCACCAGTTCGGCGACGTGGAGGAATGCTCCGGAAACAAAAATCACCCCCAGTAGCACGGCCAGCCAGGGCATGAGTTCGGCTTGGCGCATGCCAAGCGCGGGGTAGGTGGCGAAGAAGCTGAAGACGGTGAAAGCGGTGGCGTTGGTGGGGCCCAAGGCGACAAACCGCGACGCGCAGAACAACCCGGCCGCCATGGCGGCCACGGTGGCGCAGGCAATTCCTTGCGCCAGGCTCATGCCCGCGATGCTCGCGAAGGCCATGCCTTGTGGCAAGGCGAGAAGCGCCACGTTCAAGCCGGCGATGCCGTCCGCTTTCAAGTCCGCCCGCCCGTAACCAGACCATCCTTTGCGCGCGGGCAGCAAGTCCACCGTTTGTCCGGCGAAAAAGGCCCGGGCCTCGCGCCAAAGCAGCTTCAGTCTGGTTGTTCGTCTGGGCATGGCGATTCTTCCCCGCCGGGCAAGGTGACACCAAAGAAATCCTGCATCACCTGCCGGTAAACCGGTTGTTTAAATTCGGGCAGCCATTCGAGCCGGAATTCATGGGGTGCGATCCATTTGAACGAGCGGAATTCGGGATGGCTCGTCTTGAGGTTAATGTCGGCGTCGGTGCCGAGGAAGCGGCAGAGGTAGTAAGTCTGTTCTTGGCCGACATTGCGCCCGAAGCGCCGCATCGGTTTGGGGAACCGGTAACGGTATCCACCTTTCCGCATCACGATTTCGATCAGGCCCGGTCGCAAGCCGATTTCCTCGCCCAGTTCGCGCACGAGGGCATCGTCGGGATTTTCACCGCGATCCACGCCGCCTTGGGGAAACTGCCATGCGTTCCGATGGCGGATCCTTTCGGCAATAAGCAACCGGCCCTCGTGATTCACGAGAAGAGCGGCGACATTGGGGCGATAAATTTCCACGGCGAGATTTCTTCCTTCCTCTTTGGTCCGTTCATGGCATGATGGCAAGTGAAATGCTTCGGATTCGGAGAATATCTTTCATTGGAGCGGCCATTTTTTTCGCGGTCTGGCTCGTTTGGTGGCTCCAACCCGAGCATCGGCTCCGCGCCAAGGCGGAAAATTTGCTCGAAGCCCTCGAGGATGCCGACCGCTCGGACCTCCAGAAATTGCTCGACTCCACCTACAGCGACCCCTGGCACGACAACCGTGACGAAGCCATCGGCAATGCCATCGAGGCGTCGAAACAATTCTACAGCCTCAAAATCACGCCGATGGACTACCGCGTTGCCACCGGAGCGGATTTTTCGGGCACGGTCAGTTTCCGCCCCCGCCTCGAAGGCGACGGAACCCCCGTCGCTCCGATGATCCGCGAACGCGTCGACCGACTTGACCAGCCTTTCACCTTGACGTGGCGTCGGCAACCATGGAAACCCTGGTCTTGGACGGTACACCGGGTGGAAAATCCATCACTCAAGTCGATCGATCGCTGAATCCGCGCGATCGTCCGTCCGTGGCCGACTGTTGGATCAGGTCAGCAAGTCGTGGATGACCTTGGCGGGCTCGACTCCTGTTAATTTGGCATCCAACCCTTGGTGTTTGAAGACAAAACGGGAATGATCGATGCCGAGTTGATGCAGCATGGTGGCGTGGAGGTCCCGCACGTGCACCGGATTTTCCACTGCATGGTAGCCGAAGTCGTCGGTAGCCCCATAGACCGTGCCCGGCTTCACGCCGCCACCGCAGAGGAACATCGAGTAGCCTTTGATATGGTGGTCGCGACCATCGCCCTGGGCCATCGGGGTGCGCCCGAATTCGCCGCCCCAGATGATGAGTGTATCTTCCAGCAGGCCCCGGCGCTTCAGGTCGCGGATGAGTGCGGTGCTGGCTTGGTCCACGAGTTTCGAGGCGGCGGCCATGCCCTTTTTCACCTCTCCATGGTGATCCCAACCGCGGTGGTATAGCTGGATGAAGCGCACTCCGCGCTCGGCCAGCCGTCGGGCCATCAGGCAATTGCTGGCGAAGGTGCCATCGCCGGGCGTGCCCCCATATTCGGCGAGCACTTTCGGATTTTCCGTCGAGAAGTCGGTGAGTTCCGGTGTCGCCATCTGCATCCGGAAAGCCAGTTCGTATTGGGCGACGCGATCGGCGATTTCCGGATCATCAACGACCTTGGCGTGATCCTGGTTGAGCTGGCTGATGGCTTCGATCAACTCGCTCTGGCAAGGATTCGATACCCCATCGGGAGAGCCAACATAATACACCGGATCCCCGATGCTGTTAAGCTTCACCCCTTGGAACTTTCCGGGGAGGAAACCGCTCGCCCATTGGCGCGCGGAAATCGGTTGTGCTTGCCCGCCACCCTGACTGGTGAGCACGACGAAGCCCGGCAGGTTATCGTTCATCGAACCGATGCCATAGAGCAACCATGAGCCGATGCTCGGATAGTTCGGGCGGATGGTGCCGGTGTTGAAATACGTGTGGGCGGGATCGTGGTTGATCTGTTCCGTGACCATCGAACGGACCACACAAAGATCATCGGCGATGGTCTGGATGTGCGGGAAGAAATCGCTGATCTCGATGCCGCTTTGTCCACACTTCTGGAAGGTCGTCTGCGCCCTGAAGGCCTTGAGGGCCTTGCCCTGGAGCTGGGCGATCGGTTGACCCGCAGTGATGGATTCCGGCATCGGTTGGCCATCCTGGCGATCCAACTCCGGCTTGGGATCGAACGATTCAAGGTGGCTCGGCCCGCCCGCCATGCAAAGGTGAATCACGCGTTTCACCTTGGGCAGGTGTGTGAGGAATGAGGGCAGATGAATGCCCGATGGGTCGAATCCGGAGGGCTTCGCCGCCAGCAAACGTGAGCCAGCCATGCTGCCGAGCGCGAGGGATCCCAAGGACCCAAAGGCACTCGTGAGGAACTTGCGGCGCGTCTGGCTCAACAAGCAGTTCTCGGCTTGCTCACGGGGCAGCAGCACTTTTTCGAGCCGGGGTTGGAAATGCGGAGAGTTCATGGCGTGGGCTTGGATCAATTTCGGGTGAGCGTCTCGTGCAGGTTGAGCATGGCGCGGCAGACCGCCGTCCACGAAGCAACTTCGATGGCGTCAAGATCCGTGGCCATCGGCGCTTCCCCCGCGCCCGCGAGTTTTTCGGCTTCGAGCGGTGAGGCCTTGTAACGAACACGCTGGTTTTCCAAAAGCCGGCCGAGCGTGGCCAGTTCATTGTCGGCGGGTGCCCTCGCGAGCACCAGCATGAACAGCTTCTCGAATCGCGCCGAATCGGTCGGCTCCTCGCGCACCAGACGGGCGGCGAGCACCCGGGCGGCTTCGACATACTCCGGACCATTCAGCGTGGCCAGTGCTTGCAATGGCGTCGTCGAGACCATCCGTTGTCCGGTGCAGGTTTCACGCGATGGCCCGTCGAAGGTCACCATCATGGGATGCGGGAAGGTGCGCTGGATCCAAGTGTAGAGGCCGCGGCGATACAAATCGGGGCCCGTGCTGGTCGGATATTTCCGCGGCGGGAAATTCAGTGGCTCCCAATGCCCGTCGGGTTGATAGGGGAACACACTCTTTCCGCCGATGCGGCGATCCAACAATCCGGAAACCGCCAGCGCCTGATCGCGCACCGCTTCGGCGGGCAAACGCAACGCCGATTGGCGGGCGAAGAGATTTTCGTTGAACGGATCAATTTCAGCGAGGTCGGCACGATGGTCGGCGGACTGCCGATAGGCCCTGCTGGTGACAATCAATCGGATCATATGTTTCAGATCCCAATTCTTCTCCCGGAACTCGACGGCCAACCAATCGAGCAATTCGGGGTGACTCGGTGGCACTCCTTGGCTGCCCAGTTCGATGGCATTGGCGGAGATGGGTTTGCCGAAATAACGACCCCAGAGACGGTTCACGATGGCCCGCGCCGTGAGCGGGTTTTCTTCCGACACTGTCCACTTCGCGAGGTCGAGCCGGGTGAGGCGTTTCTCCTCAGTGGATTTCGGGCCACCGAGGAAGTCAGGCACGGCGGGTGCGGCCACCTCGCCGGATTGATCCTGCCAGTTCCCGCGCGGCAAGACCCGGACGGTGCGCGGTTCGCCCCGCTGGCGGGAAATCAGCACATAGGGAATATTTTTCGCCCTCGCAAGTTCGGTCCGCTGATCGAGGATTTTTTTGAACTCCTCGCCGTACTCCGGCATTTTATCTCCAGGCAAAGGAGGAAGAGGATCACGGCTTCCAAAATACTCTTCCACCAGATAGGCATCGGGGTGTTTCTCGTGCATTGCCTTGTATTCCGCTTCAACCTTGGCCACCTCGGCGGCTTGTTGCTCGTTCTCCGGCAGGAAGTGGATGGGAGATTTGAGGCCGGCAAAGTTGCGCTCCGTGCTCACGATGGCCTGATCGATGTCCGCGAAGAATGCGGCCATGGTATAAAAGTCCCGCGTTGTGATCGGGTCGAATTTATGGTCGTGGCACTGGGCGCAAGACACGGTCGATGCCAGCCACACATCGCTGTAGTTCGCGACGCGGTCGGCCCGATAGATGACCTCATACTCACGCGGCTGCGCGCCGCCTTCTTCGGTGTGAAGAGCAAGGCGATTGTAGGCGCTGGCCACGAGCATGTCTTTGGTTGGTTCCGGTTGCATCAGGTCTCCCGCCAGTTGCATGACCGTGAATTGATCAAATGGCAGGTTTTCGTTGAGCGAACGGATCACCCAATCGCGGTAAGGCCAAACGGAAATCGGATTGTCGCTGTGTTGTCCCGTGGTGTCTCCGTAACGAACAAGGTCGAGCCACCACACGGCGAGATGTTCACCGTAAGCGGTGTCCGCGAGGAGCGAATCAACATATCGTTCGTAAGCGCCAGGGGATTCGTCGGCCAGAAAGGCGGCGGTTTGCTCGGGTGTCGGCGGAAGCCCGGTGAGATCGAAAGTCACGCGCCGCAGGAGGGTGCGCCGATCCGCGGGCGGCGATGGTTTGAAGCCGAGTTTGTCGAGCTTCGCGAGAATGAAACTGTCGATGGGATTCTCTTTCCATTCCGGATTGGATACTCCGGGCATTGGCTCTTCCTCGGGTTTCACATAAGCCCAGTGGGGTTCGTAAGTGGCCCCCTCGTCGATCCAGCGCCCGAGCAATTCGATTTGTTCCGGCTTGAGAGCCTTGTGCGATTTGACCGGAGGCATCGGGTCGTCGCTGTCGAGCATCCTTCGCCAAGCTTCGCTCTTCTCGCGGTCTCCGGGCACGATGGCGGCGATGCCATCCCTCTTTTCCGTGGCCGCCTCGAAAAGATCCAAGCGCAGATCCTCTCCGCGATGCCTCGGGTCCGGGCCATGGCAGAAAAAGCAGTTCTCCGAGAGAATGGGCCGGATATCCTTATTGAAAGAAACCGGAGGCGGGGGAGCCGGAGGCGCGGTGACCACTTCGCCCATCGAGCCGGAATCCTTCTTCACACCGCAGCCACCGAAAAAGATCGGGACAAGCGCGAGCAACGCGACGCGGAACGTTGGGGTGGACTTTTTCATTCGACTTGAACGGCTTGGTATTTCTCCCAAATTCGGCCCGAAGGCTCGTCTTATACGCCGCGGAACGCCCGCTCTTGCTCAAAAATCGGGGGAAATCGGGACAATCCCCGGACCGGAGCCCGGCGCCAACGGTTTCCGAAGACTTGTCGTCACAACCACTTCACTTCGGGTGGCATGTTGACGAATTTCCCGTCCATGCAGAATGGTTTGCCATCGAGGGTGACGGTGGATCCTTGGTCGAGTCCCGCGATGAGGTCCCAGTGCAGCGCGCTCTGGTTCGAGTTTCCGGTTTCCGGATACCCCGAACCGAAAGCGAGGTGGAAGGAGCCGCCCATTTTCTCGTCGAAGAGGATTTGTCCGGTCGAACGCGAGATGGCGCGGTTGGTCCCGAACGCGACCTCGCCAATCCGGCGCGCCCCCTCGTCTTGATCGAGCATGGAAATGAGGAAGTCCTGCCCCTCATCGGCCGTCACTTCGGTGGCACGGCCATTTTCCATGACGATGCGCGCATTGCGGACAGCCCGGCCTTGGTAGACGCAACGTTTTTCGAAGACGACCACACCACTCGCGCCGCCATTCGGGGCTTTGAGATTGGGGCCGGAATAGACTTCGCCATCGGGGAAGTTTTTACGCCCGGGGCTCGAGAGCCATCGCATCCCGGTGACATTCACTTTTAGGTCCGTGCCCAGTGGAGTGCGGAAATGTAATTCACTCCCGCTCATCAACTCTTCGGCGAGTTCACATTGCCACCGATCCAGTCCTTCCCAGAAGGCAACGGGATCCTCTTGCTCAAGTTGGCAGGCGCGAATCACGAACCCGCAGTAATCGCGCAGGCTCATCCCGGCGTCCTGCGCATAAGCATTGGTGGGATACAGGGTGGTTGTCCAGAGCAACGGCTTGAGCGTGGAATCAATCGACGGATCATCCGCCACCGCCGCCCGCTGGTAGAACAACTCGCGACTCGCCCGATCCGCCCGCGCAGCCCGTTGCATGATCTTTGGATCGAACTTATCCAAGGCCCGGAGATTGGTGGAAGCGCTGAGATTGATGGTAGCCTCGACGGTTTCCGCATCGAAACGGGCAAAAGGACTCGCCCAGTCCAACTGGTGCTCCTGAGCCAGCTCGTAAAATGCCTCGCCGAGAAATTCCGGACGGCAGTTCACCACAGGCAAGCCGCCCGCAATGATCACTTTCCGGTAAACCGCTTCCAGCAAAAGTTCGGCAGCCGGTTGCGCCGTGATACGCACAATCGTTCCCGGCTGCACATTGGTGGCATGCCGGACAAGAACTTCGGCCCAGCGGTCGATATGGAGATGATTCAACATGCCTGAGCTATAGTCGGCATCGCGACTCTTGTCACGTGACGGTTGATGAAATCTCCACCCGTTTCGCCACGGTTACTTTTTCTCTTTGGGAGGAGAAAGGAGCTCCATGGTGCTGACAATCGCGGGCACCTTCTGGCTCACATCAACCACCACCATCTTGCCGAGCCCATCACCTTCCTCGCCCTTCTCCCAGGTCATGATGCAGGCGAGAATGAGTGTCTTTTCATCCCTCCAGTAAAGCGGCTCCAAGGTATCATACAGTTGGGTGAACCCATTCCCGAGGGCCGTGGCCTTCTCTTCCTTGAACGGTTGGGGCAACGCGACCTTTACCCACCGGTCATCCCTGAGTTGATAAACTTCCGTGCGCGCGACCCGCGGACCATCGCCGAGCCGGATCGTGAAATGTTTCGAGTCCGCCGACCAGATCACCTCGGTGCGGAAGGAAAGACAACGGTCACCGGCCTCCTTGAACAAAAGCTGTGCCTTGGCCTTGCCATCGGCGGCTTGAACCGACATGCCGGCCACCGCATCGCCTCCCATGGTGAAAGTGAATGACCATTTTCCATCGGGCGAAAGATGATCCGCCTCCTCGCGCAGCCCGCCGGGCAACGAGCCGCGGAGCGTGCTATCGGCCGCCCACTCCCCGCCCATGAGAATATCCTCGAGAATCCAGGTGCCGTTTTGGGGCAAGAAGACATAGAGGTCCACCCAATTCTCGAAGTTGCCTTGCTCGTCCTTGTAGCCCTGCTGGATTTCGATCGATGGCAGGACACCCGGCAAGAGGTGGCTTTCTCCGAGTTTCCATGATGTCGCGCCTTCGGTCAGGCTGCTGAAAAAATCTCCCTCCACAAAAGAGGGTTTCTCATCCGGGTTGGCGGCGGCTTCGCGATCGCGAATCATGGCAGCCTGCCGGAAGCCCGCCAGAAGGCCGGGGGAAATGTGCGGGGCGAGGCGCCGCAATTGTGCGTCATTCGGCACGCCCGAGACGGGTTCGGCGCGCAGTTCTTTCAGGCAACGCCCGGCGGCGGCGCGGAAAGCGTCAGCCTCACTGCTGGGCTTGGTTTCTTCCCCAGCCACAGCTGAAACTAAGATCGCCGTGCAAAGAAAAAGAACGGAAGTCGGGATGGTTCTCATGGGGGCAGGGGGAGAGGGAGATTCGCCCCGTGAAAAAGTCTAGAAAATCGTCCCCATGCGTCAAGGTTTTCCCCAGCCGAGCCCACTTCCTAAAAAGACCTTGCCGGGAGCGGGGAAATGGCTTAGGCTATCCTTTAGCCAAATTTCAAAACGTCATGTCCCAGCATCCCAGCCTCAAGTCGTCGAAAAGTGTCGGCGCCAAGCGCAATGTTCTGAAGCGTTTCGAGCGCCTCAAGCAACTCAAAGCCGAAGGGCGCATCCAAGAAGGCCGCTCGCCCCATGGTCTGCCGAAGACGAAGCCTCTGGACTGAGGTTTCCGTCCCAGCCCGACGCCCCTGCCGGCGAATTCTCCAACGCCCTTGCCGGCCCCCCGGCAACGGGCGTTTTCTTTGACTTATGGAAGCCATCCGCATCAACCGCTACCTCGCCATGTGCGGGCTGGGCTCTCGCCGGACCTGCGAACAACTGGTCGCCAGTGGCCGCGTGACCGTCGGCGACCGGGTGGTCGATTCCCTGGGTTATCGGGTGAACCCCGGCGATCGCGTGTTCGTAGATGGCGAACCCGCCCGCCCGGAAAAAGAGCTGGTCGTTCTGTTGCACAAGCCGCCGGGTGTGGTTTGCACACGGTCGGATCCTCAGGGGCGCCGGACCATCTACGACCTTTTGTCCCCCGAACTGCAGACCTTGGCCCATGTCGGGCGTCTCGACCGCGAATCGGAGGGCATGTTGGTCCTCACCAATGCGGGCGATCTAGCCCACCACCTTACCCATCCTTCGACCAAGGTGGAAAAAGAATACCTGGTCCATGTGGATAGGGTTTTCGACGGCCGGGACCGGGCACGCCTGCTCGGGGGCATTGAACTCGAGGAAGGCATGGCCTACGCCGCCGAAGTGGAAGTGGTGGCCCCGCGAATCCTGCGCATGATTCTCCAACAGGGGATCAAACGCCAGATCCGCCTCATGCTCGCCGCGGTCGGCTACGAGGTTCGGGAATTGGTCCGCACTCGGATCGGTTCACTGGAAGACTCCAAGCTGAAAGCCGGAAAATGGCGCCGGCTCAAGCCGCATGAGATCGAATTGCTCAAGACGAATCCTGGGAAAACGAAAAAAAACGCCCGTCTGCCTGCCGGAATCTCAACTCCGCCCCCATCCACTCCGCCGAGGGTGCGCCGTCCGGCCGCGAAAAAGTCGCGCGGGTTCAGCCCGGGTGGACCAATCTCCAGAAAGCCGGTTGGTCCGGCCAAATCCTCCCAAGGTCCCGGTCAGAGCCGCGGTCCGGTGAAGAAAAAGGCACCCACCAAGACCGGGCGCGCTCATCCCGTCTCCGGTCCACGGAAAGGCGCCGCCCCCGGCTCCCGGCGTCCGGCCGCGAAAAAGTCAGGCGGTCGCGGACGCGGACGTTAAAAGTGGCCGGGCCGAAAGCCATTTCCTTTTGCGTGGAGTGGCGAGAAGATAATGTTTGAAATACGCCAGATTCCGTGATATACATTTGCCCCACGGGCGGCGGCATCGCCCCCAGGCGCGGTTATCATCATGAATACACGACTTTTCGGCACGGACGGCATTCGCGGGGTGGCCAACCAGTATCCCATTACCCCGGAAATGGCGCTCAAGGTCGGGCGGGCGGTAGCGCGGGTGCTCAGCGGATCAAAACCCGGCCGCCGAAAGGTGGTCATTGGAAAAGACACTCGTCTGTCTGGCTATCTGCTCGAGACCGCGATCACCAGCGGGTTGGTTTCCGAAGGAGCGACCGTTCTTCTGACCGGTCCGATCCCCACCCCGGCCATCGCCCATCTGACCCGCACCATGGCCTGCGATGCCGGCATCATGCTGACGGCATCCCACAATCCTTACACCGACAACGGCATCAAGATTTTCGCCGCCGATGGCTACAAACTGCCCGATGATCTCGAGGATGCCATCGAGGCTTTCTTGCACGAGGAAGGAAATCACACGCCTCTCAATAGCAGCGACATTGGCAAAGCCATCCGCGTCGATGATGCCGTCGGACGCTACATCGAAGCGGCCAAAGGTGCGGCGGGAGCGACCTCCCTTGATGGTTTGAAAGTGGTCGTGGATTGCGCGAATGGCGCGGGGTATTTCGTGGCCCCGCTTGTTTTCGAGGAACTCGGTGCCGAAGTGATCACCCATGCCGTGAAACCGAACGGAAGGAACATAAATGAAGGTTGCGGGGCATTACATCCGGAAACAGCGGCCAAGCTGGTCGTGGAAAACGGAGCCGACATCGGCATTTGCCTCGACGGCGATGCTGACCGCGTGATCTTCATCGACCACCGCGGGCAAGTGGTGAATGGGGATCGTATCCTCTGCCTTTGCGCGAAAGCACTCGCTGCCACCGGCCAACTTCGCCAACAGACCGTCGTGGCCACCGTGATGAGCAACCTTGGATTGCGCGACGCGCTCGCTCGTGATGGAATCAATGTGGAAACAACCGGTGTGGGCGACCGCCTGGTCATCGAACGCATGCGCGCAGGCGGCTTCTCCCTCGGCGGGGAAAATTCCGGCCACATCATCTTCGCCGATCACGCGACCACCGGTGATGGCATCGTGAGCGCCCTGCGGGTGCTCACCGTCATGCGCGAAGCCCACAAGTCGCTCGCCGAACTCGCCGACTGCATGGACGAATACCCGCAAGAGACGCGGGCGCTGAAGGTGCGGGAAAAACCACCGATTGAAGAGGTGCCGGAACTCGCTGGAGCCATCGCTGAAGTCGAGGCCTGCCTCAACGGCCATGGGCGAAGCCTCGTTCGCTACTCGGGCACCGAGAAAAAAATCCGCATCCTCGTGGAGTGTCCGGATGGGGCCGAGGCGAAAAAACATGCGGACCATTTGACCCGAGCGGTGGCCGCATCCATCGGAGCCTGACCCAGCTTTCCTGCCCATCATGCCGATTCCCGAGTTCACTTCCTCGCCCGACCTCAGCGGCCTCTGGCCTTTGGTTGTCGGACGACCGCCAGGCGAGTTGCCTTTGGCCGGACGCACCTTGCGCGTGTGGCAGCAATGGGCATGGATGGATGCCGATGGCTCGTCCTGCTGGCAACGTGAGGATGCATGGATCGGGCCGGTTGACGCGGCTCTGTTAGGCAAAGCCGAACCGGGCATCACCCTCGTGGCCGCCGACGGCACCAAACTCGCGGGCAAACAGGGGCTCAACTCCAACGAAACAATCCTCACGAGTGACTCCCGTTTGTTAGCCCATCCCTGGGATCTCCTCGCGCTCAACGAAGAGCGTGTGGGAGCACTCGACCGGACCTCCATTCAGGGATTTCTTTCCCCCTCCGCCACCCTCGATGGGATGCTCGTGCTGGGCGAAGGCTCGCGGGTTTTGCCCGGTGTTTACATCGAAGGAAAGGTGATCATCGGCAACGATTGCAAAATCGGCCCGAATTGCTACATCCGCGGCAATACTTCCATCGGTAATGGCTGCCATATCGGGCAGGCCGTCGAAATCAAAAACAGTCTCATCGGCAACAAAACCAATGCCGGGCACCTGAGTTACATCGGCGACAGCATCCTCGGTGATGGTGTGAATCTCGGCGCGGGCACCATCACTTCCAACTTCCGTCATGATGGCGGCCACCATCGTTCGATGGCGAATGGACAACTCGTCTCCACCGGACGCCGCAAGTTCGGCGCGATTTTCGGCGATGGCGTGCATACCGGCATCCACACGGCCATTTATCCCGGACGGAAGCTCGGCCCGAAAACAACCACCCTTCCCGGAGCCATCGTCCAACGGGATCTAACCTGAACCTCTTCCTATACCATGTGCGGCATCGTCGGCTACTGCGGGAATCGCCCCGCCACTCCAGTTCTCCTTAATGGCCTGCGGCGTCTCGAATACCGTGGCTACGACAGCGCGGGTGTCGCTCTACTTGATAAAAGCGGCTTGCGGGTGCGCAAACAGGAGGGAAAAGTCGCCCGCCTCGCCGAAGCCATCGAACAAGATATGGAAGCAAGCGCGCTGGGAACCGCCACCACCGGCATCGCCCACACACGCTGGGCCACTCATGGACCACCCACCGCCACCAATGCCCACCCGCATCTCGGCGGACACGGCCACATTGCCGTCGTGCACAATGGGATTATCGAGAACCACGCCGCCTTGCGCTCGCGCCTAGAAAAACTTGGACATGTCTTTGTTAGCGAAACCGACACCGAGGCGCTGGCGCATTTGATTGCCGAACACTACGACGGGGATCTGCTCGCGGCCGTGCTGGCGGCATTGCGCGAGGTCGAAGGCACCTTCGGAATCGCCTGCGTGAGCAAAAAGGAACCGGGTCTGCTCGTGGCGGCCCGGCGCGGCTCTCCTTTGCTGATCGGATTGGGCGAACACGAGACCCTGCTTGCTTCCGATGCCAGCGCGATTGTCAGCCATACACGGCAGGTCATCTATCTCGAGGACAACGAGGTCGCCCGCATTTCCGCTGGAGAGGTGGAACTGCGCACGCTCTCCAATGCTCCGGTGGAACGTGGAACCGCCGAGATTTCCTGGTCGAGTGGTGAAGCGGAGAAAGGCGGGTTCGAGCACTTCATGCACAAGGAAATCCACGAGCAACCGGAAGCGCTGCGCAATACCTTGCGTGGACGCCTCGATCTTGCCCGCGGCACCGCCATCCTCTCCGGTCTCGATCTTTCGCCCCGTGATCTCGCTGCGGTCCGCCGCGTGGTCATTGTCGGTTGCGGCAGTTCCCTTCATTCCGGCATGGTCGGCACCTATGCCTTGGAGGAACTCGCCGGGATTCCGGCTGCGGTCGAACAAGCGGCGGAGTTCCGGTATCGCAATCCCATCCTCGGACCGGATGATCTCGTCTTGGCCATCAGCCAGAGCGGTGAAACCGCCGATACACTTGCTGCCACGCGTGAGGCAAGGGAAAAGGGAGCCATTGTTGCGGGACTGGTCAATGCGGTCGGTTCAACCATCGCCCGTGAAGCCGGACGCGGCATCTACTTGCACGCCGGCCCCGAGATCAGTGTTGCTTCGACCAAGGCTTTCACATGCCAAGTCGCGGCTCTTCTCATGGTTGCCCTCAAACTCGCACGCGGACGCCGCCTCAGTCGCGAGAACGGCATGATCATGGCAGAGGCCCTCGCGCGGCTTCCGGAATTCGCGGCCGCCGTCATCGAACGGGAGGCGGACATTCGCCGCGCCGCCGCTCGATTCGCCGAAACAAAAAACGCGTTTTTCATCGGACGTGGATACCACCACGCCACCGCACTCGAAGGTGCGCTGAAA
>JBJTQJ010000053.1:0-986 GCA_046075565.1 Verrucomicrobiales bacterium
CAATGAGAAGGACTTCGAGGGGCAGGGATTTGCCCGGGTTTGGAATCCACTCTTGGGATGACCGGCCAAAGCAATGCCAAGAAAAAGTCCCCGTGCTCCCCGACGACACGCCGGAATCCCTGCACGCCCGCATCCAGAAGGTCGAACACCAGCTTTACCCGGCCGTCGTGGCGGGGATCCTGACGGAAATCACCGGCGGTATATCACTCTGAAGGTGGCGGAGTTCCACCAATGATGGAGGCCTGATTGTTTGGGCCAACGAAAATGATGACCATATTGCTAAACGCCGTGTTGTCAGTGATATCGAAATCGGCCACCATCGTCTAAGTGAAGACCCAGGCAGGCAACTTGACATGATTGAGGAGGGCGAATTGGAACATGCCCTGAAGGGCAGGTGCTCTGGTGTCCCCGCTTCCGAAAACCCGCACGTCTCCCAGATAGATCGCTTGGGAAAGCATGTATTTGTCAGCATCGACACCTTCCTTCGCGAAGGCTTTTTCCGCAGTGGGCAAGGCCGCCTGCAGGGTAAGCGGTTTCGCACGCTTCTTTGCCGGTTTCTCACCATTTTGGACTGCATGAGGGGTGCTTTGCTGCGCCGACAACTTGGTGGATACGAGCGACAAGAGGGAAGCGGCGACGGCGAGGGTGAGCGGAAATCGTTTCGGCATCGCGGTGTTCTTCCGGGATGGCCACCTTGCAGTCAAGCTAAAACCCTCGCGAAACTGGCATTTTGACCCAGATTTTCCGATTTCCTGCCCCTCCATTCCCTTCCGGACCATCGCGGGGTTGATCTCGGCGGGAATCGGGCTCTATTTCCGGTGCAAATCCGAAAGCAAACGGTCGAGAGCCGGGGCTTCCGGGACGGCAACAATCCACACGTAACGCATCCACACACATGGTCAAAATTGGTATCAATGGCTTCGGCCGCATCGGGCGCCTCGTTTTCCGGGCGCTGGTTGAACAAGGTCTCCTCGGCAAAACTTTCG
>JBJTQJ010000054.1:0-6325 GCA_046075565.1 Verrucomicrobiales bacterium
CCTACGATGGTTACCGGGCGGGCCTGGCCATCGGGATCGGATTCTGAGAAGACAGGAAACTTGAAAGTCCGGGGGTTCCGGATCCGCATCAGCGGCTTGCCCTTCATCGCCTCTCAGGCGACGCGGGGTCACGACCGTGATCTGTTGGGAATGGACACCGCGACTCCTCGGGCATGGCGCATCATTCGCGACGGTAACGCACACGGCCCTGCGGGATCGTGTCCCCCCAAGGCGGAGAAGCTCCCCCGTTTCCGTCAGCGGCCCACCTTCAGTCGCAGGAAGTAGCGGGGGTCCGATGGCTTGGGCAGTGTCGCCTGGATAATCCGAGTCGTTCCGTCGTCGGAGACGGGTATTTCCGAAATCGGCACTACAGGGCTCCACGAGGAGGGATTGGCGAGATTCGGAGTGCCTTCGATACCAAAAGTCAAATCCACAGCTTGTAGGTTTCGCCGATAGGTGAATGTGAGATTCGGTGCTGCCAAGGAAAGCTGTGGGGGATGGCCGGGAGCGGAATCCGGGACACCGGGATTCAGGCCAAAGGCGTATTCCTGAAGATTCGTGACACCATCTTTGTCGGGGTCGTCGGAGTCACCAGATTGCCCGGCCGGAAGTCTTCCTTCGGCAATTTCGCGCGCCTTCCATCCGGCAAAATCATAGCCGATGACCAGTGTGCCGGTAGCCATCCCCTCGTAGTTCGCATCGTTGATCGTCGCCACCACAGCATGGTTGCCGGCGGCGCTCGGCGCGGTAGCGGAACCATTGTAGGTGAAGGTGACGGCAAGTCCTCCCGGTGTCGTTGTTGCGGTAACCGGTTTCGGGGAACCATCGTAAGTCGCGGCGAGATTCCCGAGCGTGACCGTCGCGGTCGCTTTGTCGATCACCAGCGTGCCCGTTGCCGTCCCCTCGTGGTTCATGTCGTTGACCGTCGCCACCACCTCATAGGATCCAGCGGATGTTGGTGCGGTAGTGGATCCATTGTAGGTGAAGGTGACGGCAAGTCCTCCCGGTGTCGTTGTTGCGGTAACCGGTTTCGGGGAACCATCGTAAGTCGCGGCGAGATTCCCGAGCGTGACCGTGGCGGGTGACTTGTTGATGACCAGCGTGCCGGTTGCCGTTCCCTCGTATATCGCATCGTTGACCGTCGCCACCACCGTGTAGCTGCCGACGGCGCTCGGCGCGGTAGCGGAACCATTGTAGGTGATGGTGACGGCAAGTCCTTCCGGTGTCGTGGTGGCGGTGGCCTCTTTCGGTTCGCCATTGTATGTCGCGGTGAGGTTCCCGAGCGTCACCGTGGCGGGTGCCTTGCCGATGGTCAGGGCGGTAGTTGCCTCGCCGCTGACTCCTTTGCCCGTCAACACCGTCCTCACCTCATAGGTCCCGATCGCCGTGGGCGGAGTGATGCTGGCAGTGGTGGGCACAGTCCAGAGCCGCAACATCGGTCCTCCGCTGCTGCTGGCACTGAACCAATCCCAGTTCTGATGATAGAAGATGAAGCCAGGGAAAGAATCGGTCCCGGTGGTCACGGACCCCGCGTTGGCAAGGTTGAGCGCGTCGTAGGGTCCAGGCAAAGCAATGGGCGGGCTTCCAATGCTATTGGTGTTGAAACTCACCGCAACAAACACGTTATCCGGAAGAATCACCCCGTCCGGGAAAGAAAACGGAACGCGGAACGCATACCCGTTGCTCGTGTAGGCGCTTCCATTCGCGAGTTTCATCGGACGCCATGGGATGAAGGCTGTAACCGTATTCTCGGCGAGACATCTCCAGGTCTGGGCCTCGTCATTGTAATCATAAAACGTCAGAGTAATCGGGTGATACCAACCACCGGTGTTCCCCGGGGTCATATTGTTCAGATCCGGCGGGGCAACAACCAAGCTCGGATTGTTCGTGGCCCAGTTCAGATAACCATAATTTTGGACGGTATTGTATTGCGCCCACGTCACCAGTGTGACATCGCAGGAATGAAGTTTCCGGGCCGAGCCGGCAAGTTTGATCGACTTGCCGAGCGCCCCGTAACGATTGACCTGAAGGCCAATGCTAGAGTAGCTGTTCGCCAGGGTGTTGGGACCGTTTTGAAAAACCACTTGGGGAGCGGGCGCTGGTTCCGGTTGAGCGGTGGACCGATAGCGGATCTGGGCGGCCGCTCCGCCCGGCAGGGTGGCGGTATCAATTCCTTTCGGCGCGCCATCGAAAGTCCGCGAGAGCGCGACAGGAGGCATCGGCAAATTCGCGGGTTGCACAAAGAGAGGCCGGGCAACTGTGGTCTCAGCATAGGTTGAGTTGCCAGCTTGGACCGCCAGAATGCTGCATTGTCCGGCGCCCACGATGCTCACGACATTGCCTGCAACAGTGGCCACGCTTGGATCGGAACTCCGATAGGTAATGGGGAGACCGGTGTTCGCCGTTGCTCCGACCGTGAACGGTCCATCCCCATATTTTTTCCCAACCGGTATGGTCGTTACGAACGTGACGACTTGGGGCAAACCGTTGACCGTGAGCGTGCGGTTGGCATCGGGCGCCGTATTATAATTGGCATTGCTGCCGGACTGCCTCGCCGTGATAGTGGCCGTGCCGGCTCCGATAACGGTAACCGTGTTGCCGGAAACGGTCGCCACCGCCGGATCCGAGCTTGTTAAGTTTGCCGTCAGGCCCGAAGCGGTTGGATTGACTGTAGCGGAAATCGTAAAGGGAGGATCCCCGTAATTTTTATCAGTCAGGGCAGGAAACGAAATGGAAGCGCTTGCCTTGTTGATGACAAGCGTGCCGGTGGCGCTAACCGACAGCTCATCCTGTAAGGTGGCCACAACCGCGTAGCTGCCGGCATTTGTTGGAGCAGATGTCGAGCCGCCGTAGGTGATAGTGAAAGGCAATCCCGCCGGAACCGTGGTGACCGTGGCAGACTTCGGACTGCCATTGAATGTGTGGGTCAAACCTGACAATGAGATGCTTCCACCCTTGACGGGAAGAGCCGACAAAAATGTCAGGCACCAAACCGCCATGAAGCGCCAGGCCAAACGGATGGCCCAAACTCCGGAACCTGAACCGGAAGCGAGACTCGCTCGAAAAGGGTGGATCGCGTGGAATGATCGCATGGGGCTTGTTCGATTTGCGTGGGGTTTGAGCGCTTATCTGCAACATTTTTCGAACCGGCACCCATTATGGCAACGGCAAGTCGCTCATGCCACCATGAAAATGGAAGCTCAAACGCGAGGACTCTTACCGCTTGATTTATCCTCAGGAAGACCACCCCGGTCTCGCCTCATCTGGCCGATAGAAGAGGTTTTTTCATGACGATTGGGTTTTCGAAAGGTTTCAGGTTGTCAAGGGGACTGGCGTCCAAGAAAGAGGGGGTGGAGACTTCGTCACCACCCCCTCTTCCAGAAGTTTCTGATTGCCCAAGAAATCAGGCCTGAGTGCGCCGACGGCGGAGGAAGCCCAAGCCAGCCAAGCCGACAAGCAGCGCACTCGATGGTTCAGGAACGATGCTGAGTCCCGAGATGCCCATGACTCCATCACCCCAAGCGCTTTCAGTACCGAGGTTCGATCCGAATCGAATTTGCGTGATACTGGCGGAACCAAGGCCGGCCAATGTTCCCGTCCAAGTATTACTGAACGTGCCAGCAACGGTCGCCGAGAAATTCACGTTCCCGCTCCCAGCGTCGGTGAAGGTAACCGAGAAGGTATAGAGGCCCTCGCCCGCCAATTCGTCGTATTCATAAACTCCCCAGTTCGCACCAGTATAATTGGAGATGCCAGCCGAACTACCGAATGAGAGTTCCCATGCATTGTCTGTAGCTAGACCTGCGTCGGTTTCAAAAGCATGAGGAAAAGCAGCGAAGCTGACGGTGAAGAGCTCGGTGGCACCGTCGTAGAGACTGATGCTGTAGTTATTCCTCTCATCAAAGCCTCCAGGCACACTTGCTCCCGAACTGTCAACGATTAAGAAATTTGTCGAGAACGTCGTTGGCGTGTATCCGGCGCTGCTGACCAGGCTCAAACCACTGATAGGACCACTCATGGCTGTCATGTTGCCCTCTGACGGCGCATCCAAGGCAGCTCCGATGTGAAAGCCACGAGCCCCACCGACCTCAGCACCGTAGGCGAGGGGCGAACCGGAGGAATCACCAGACAGCGGGAATAACAACCAACCGCCGAAGCCGTGAAGAGTCTGGTCGTCTCCCAGACCCGTAAAGTCTGGCGCGTAGATCGCGGCGGACGCATTGGCGCCGAACAAGCAAGCGAGAGCGGCGATTCGGCAGGATTTATTTAATTTGGTCATGGCTTGAATTTGTGATGAGAAGTTTGTAGTGGCGAATGTTCAGTGCCCGGGGTCAAAATCAGGGCAAGCTCACAAGGGGCTTCTTTTTAAATCCCTGGGTTTTGGGTGCCCCAGTTGGACGGCGGCTGGCCTCGGCGGAAGGAGCGACCACGGCAGCGAAAATCGCGGTGATAAGTAGTATGATGAGGGTATTGGAAGCTTTCATAACCTAATTTATAGATTACGGGACCGATTTACGCAACAAATTTTTTATTTTTTTTTCAGTTATCCGATCCGGCGGCCGCAAAGAGGGGTGGATGCGCCTGGAAACCTTGCATTTTGGGGCTTGTTTCATGATCACGGGGGTTCATGCCGGACGAAGGTTTCCGTCGCGATCAGGAAAGAATTCACCCGAATTGGCTCCATAAACGGGCGAAAAGGGGAATTTCCGATTACTCGCAATTGCCGGCGCATGGAGTGGGGAAAGCGCCGGCTTTTACTCGGGCCTGGGATTTTCTGCCGCCCAAAGGTCCCATCGCGGCTTCAAGGCCGGTTCGCGGCGCACCATATCGCTCAAGCTTTGCCAGGTTTGCGAGGGCCCCCAGTGAGCATCGGCATCAAGCTTCCCGATCTTCTCGGCCCGCCCCATGGCAACATCCCAGAGGCTCTCCGATTCCTCGGGAAGGGCACAAGCCCAAATCTGTGACTGCTCCACGGCACAGCCCACCCAGGATGGATCCAGAGACCTTTCGATGGCAAAGGCACTGCGCACGAGGTCGTATCGATTGTCAAAAAAGATCGCCACGAAGCCCTGCTCACGCCTCAGAGCCGGATCAAGGGGGTTGGAGAGAACGGCTTGCTCCAGAACCGCCAATGCTTGGACCAGAGGATCCTCTTCCTCCGGGGGAGAGAAGAACTTTCCTTCCTGCGACGCTTTTTCCCTGGCTTCCTTGTCAATCTCCATCCACTTGGCAACTTCCTTGCGCGCTGCATCAGAAGCCATCATCAGGGCACCGCCGTTACCCCCACCTTGCAGCCAGATCATCCATCCGGCGATAAGCAGCACAGGCAAGGCCCAGAGGCGGCGCCAAGCGGGCGCACGGCCTGATGCATCGACGGGGCTTTCCTCAACACCCTCAGGGCGCGAGTGGAGGGCAAGGGAGAAAAGCCACGCGGCAGCGAGGGCCAAGCCGATGCGGTGACCGGGCACGTCAATCAAGCCATGAATGGGCAGAAGGGCGGCGGCGGCGAGGCAGGCGGCCCGGACAGCCCTCTCCCGTCCGCGCATGACGCCCCGGGCGGCGAAGGACAGGGCGAGGACAACGGCGAGGAGCAGAAAAACCGCCGCCGGAATTCCGAATTCGGTCGCTATCCATAACCAATCGCTTTCCGGGTGGAAATGCTGGGTGTGGTTGTGGACGGAACTGCGGACGCGGTATTGCGGGAAGATGTAGCGGAATTGGCCGGCTCCGACGCCGGTCCAGGGCTGCTCCCGGATGAGGTCGAAGGCATCGAGAGCAGTCGGCACGCGGAAGTCCTTGTCAAGCAGGGCTTCTGTTAGGTCCGTATTCTGCCCCGCTTCTTGATCCGCTTCGATGGAAGTCGGACTTGCAATGGTCTTGGAAATGCGCTGTTTGACGACGGAGTCGGTAAGAGCGAAGGCCCCGGCGAAGGCGGCGACCAGCAGGACGACGGCCCAGCGGCCATTCCTGCCCAGATAGGTCCAGCCCATCAAGGGCAACCAGACGACGGCCCCGACGGCCGCGAGAAGAATGCCGGCCCGGCTGATCGACCAGACGGCGGTGGCCCAGGCGCAGATGACGGTGGCAACCAGCGCCACGGCCAGACCGAACCAGCGTTTCTCGCGCATCGCTTGCAAAATGCAGCCTAAGCCCGCCACCACGCCCATGGCGAGCAGGAATGCGGAGTGGTTGCGGTTGGGCAGGATGCCAAAGCGCTCGGCTCCACTTCCGGAGCCATGGACCGATTCCCCTTGCATGAATTTCGAGACGACGGCATAAGCCGCAATGGCGCAGATGAAGGCCAGCGCGAGATGGCGCACCTGAG
>JBJTQJ010000055.1:0-8596 GCA_046075565.1 Verrucomicrobiales bacterium
GGAGTCTCGCGAGCAAGCAGGGCCACGAACGGTTTGAGCGCAAGCAGATCGGGAATCGAGCCAAGATCCACTTTGCCGGCATTGTCCACACTGTAGGGGAAGCGAAAGGGAGTGGCACTCATCCTTCCGGAGGCGGCTCCGTGGGCCTGCAAAAAGGTGAGGCGTAATTCGCCGGCTTTGCCCGGAACAAGCGCATGGCATTCGAGCACGAAGTTTCCAGACGCGTCGGGCACGGCGGTGGCGGTGGTGGCGTCGTAGTCGCTACCACCATCGGGATCCATGTAGGCCAGCACTGCATAAACCGGAGGATCCGCTTTCACCGCTCCGGTGACGCGGACGCCCTTCCCGTCATTTTCAATCCTCAGGTTCTCTGGCCTGGCGCTACTCGGGAGGGACATGCCTTTGATCGATCCGGAGAAGATCGGATGCGAGGCGAGGCGCAATCCATGGGCAAGAGTGATAAACGAGCCTTTGCCCTCGTTGCGGCGCTCCTGCCCATAAGTCCTGTTCCCGTCGCCCATGAGGGCGGTGCCGAAGGATGCGGCTTCGTCGCGGCGGGCGCGGTTGTGGGGCAAGCCGAGCGCGTGGCCCAACTCATGCGCGATGCCACCGATGAAGATACTGTTGTAGCCTCCGATCGAGATGTTGCCGTATTGGCCATCCTTCACATTGTCGCCGGTGTTTGTTATCGAATCGATATCGAGTATGGGAGAATCCACCTGCCAGGCTGTGCCAGCACGGTGGTCTCCGCTCGCGTAGTAGGGGCTGTTTTGTCGAATCACGCGCGTCTTTTCATCCCAATTGCTCATGTTGCAAAAAAGGACGATCGTTTCCCGGTCGGGGTCGATTCCGGCAGATCGCAAGGCGGGAACACACTCCGTGCGGATACGGTGGCCGCTACCCACGTCGTATTCGGCATAGGGAGTTTGTCCCCTCACCAAGTGAACGCGGATCAATCCCCCGTCCTCCTCGTCCAGTTGAATCGTGCGCGGACCGAAACCCAGCCGCTCCATTTCCCGGGCATAGTAGGACCGGATATCGCGCATGATGGCGGACAAGCGCTCGCGATACAGCGGCGCAGGCTCCCGATCCAGAGGAGTCCAAAGCACGATGTGGACAACGCGTTTGGCCGGCTCTGGATCCTTCGCATGCCAAGCATCGAGGATCGCGCGGGCCTGCGGGGCTTTGGCGGCAATCTCGGCGACCGGATCGGCGATGGCGGCCGGGATTCCCATCGCAGAGGCGAGAGCGAACACTTTGGGGAAATTCAGACGCCGGAAAGAGTCGTGGATTGGTTGCATGGATTCGGAAGAGCGGCGGGACCTGGTTGGAAATTGTTGGTTTATCGGGCTTCCCCTTCGACGTCCTTTTGCGGAGGCCGCTCGAAGTAGCTCGCGATATCCACGGGCGTTCGGGGGTTGCCGGAGTCGGTGGCGTAAACAATCAGGTTGAAACGGGTGTCCGGCATCGTCGTAGTGGCGGTATCCACCAGTGGGAAAATTTTCTCTTCCGCCACGGCGGCGACGCGGTAGCTGAGAATACCCTGATCCTTGCGCGGGATGCCGATGATCTTGTGCCCGCCGGCGGCGAGATCGAAAGTGGTTCCCTCATTGATCCTCGCCCGGACGGTCACGGCACTGAGATTGATAACACGGACGCTGTCATTCGGGAAGGCACCGAGGCCATTATCAAAATAATACACTCTCGGTTCCTTCTCCCAACTCTTGGAGGTTCGATTGCGCAGGAGCAGAAGGGTCAGGTCGTCGCGCATCTCCGGCAGGGCAATGCGGGCGAACTCGTATCGTTTCTTTGCGGCGTCCTCCCGGAAAAGAACGAGATTCCGCTCGCCACGGTAGGTGATGTATCCGGTCGGGCTGTTGAGTCCCAGCGGCACCGCATTGAACGATTCCTCCTTCCCTTTTTTCTGCCGCACGAGGACTTCACCGGGAGGAGAATCGGCTGCCGGCGTTTCCAGCAGATGGCGGCGATCATCACGGAATTCGAAACGCGGTTGCGGTGCGTCGCCAATCGCCAGGATGGAAATGCGGGTTTGGACTTCTTCGACCTTCTCGCCGTCCTGGGCAAGCGACGGAATGGCGGCCAGCGCGGTGAGCAGGGATGCAATAAAGGGAACGGAAAATCTTCTCATGGATGCGGGGAAAGGACGGCAGAGATCAGATTTCCGAGGGAGATAGCCAACGGAAACTCTGGATGACAAAACGGCGGCCATATCTTCGGTTCACATCAAGCAGCCGTGTGTTTGTCGATTGATTGAAATCGCTCGTGCCGCGGATGGCGGCGGGTTCCAGCGCGTTGTTGCCACCGGTCCCGGCAGCCGCGCCGATCGGTTGCGCATCGATGTAGTCGGGGATGCGCTGCACGACCGCCTCACACCAGGCGCGGGAAGTCACCCGACCGGATGGATCTTTGGCATCGCCGTAGGTGCGAATGACAAAGGTGTCGCCGCGCGTGGTCAGACGGTGGCCGAGCGTCTGCAGCACGTCGGCCTGGGTGAGGTATCCCGGGGCACCGTAGTTCTTGAAAGGATAGTAGGCCCTCCAATCGGGAGTAATGGATCCGTGGCGATCGATGCCGGCAAGCGAACCGGGTTGGTCGGCATTGGCAGTCCCGACCTCGTAGCTAGTCAGATCCTTGTCCGACGGATTTTGCAGCATCGCGTTGATGCCAGCGCGCTCAATGGCAGCTTGCAAAGGCCCGCAGATCGTGGGATCACGCATATCGTTGCTCCCCGCCGGGCCAAGGCGGCGATTGACGAAATCCGCCATGCCGAGGAAGGGTCCCCGCTCGCGGACGATTTCCACCATGCTCCGAGACAACGCATCGATTTCCGTCGCGGTAAGGCGACGTGCCCCGCTCCATGTGCCGGCCGCTCTGCGCGATTGCGGCTGTTTGGCGGAGAGTGGCACCAACAACCGGGAGAAGGTGTCGGGGATGGCCTCACCTTCCAGCGTCGGACGCGGGAGATCGTTGAGCGAGGAAAGCATCGCCCGCCATGCTTCCACGCTGGTCGAATTCACGTTGAAAGCCCCGTAGTTGGCGAGAAAGGCGGCCGCGTGATCAAAACTGTTGTCGCCAGTGAGCCGTGCCCGATCGGCGGGATCCAAACGGGAAGACAGCGGACGGAGATTCGAATTCGGGAGGGCTTCCGCCTCCGGATTCCAGGAAACCGACCCATTGTTATACGGGATGGTGGAGAGGAAGAAGCGGTCCCAGATCTGCTGGTTCACGGCAAAGGTGACATCGTGGACGAGCATTTCGGTCTGGAGATCCTGCACAAGACCCGGCCACACACCGGGGCGCTCGTTGGAGCGGGAAAACTCGGAACCCCACACGGCCTCCCCGGCGGTGCGGAAGACACTATTGGTGGTCGAATTTCGGTCGGACCGTGGTTCCGCAGTCGAATGGCCGACAATATACGTTGGCTGCCAGGTTTGATAGCCCAGTTGCGCGTGCTGGAAGGAGGCAAGGGAGAAGATTGGCATTTCCGGACGCGGGACCTCGAACATCGCAAAGGGCCCCGGAATCTCGTTCGGCGCGGAGAAAGGCGACCCATAGGCCTTGCCATTGCGGAACGGAAGACTCATGCGGGTGTCGTTGAGACGCGGCGTGGACCACGGGTTGATGAACGTCCCCGGAGCGGTGCTCCATCCGAAATAGAAGTGCATGGGATCGCGGAAGGCCAAGGGGGCGCGGACATTGAAATTCGCGATCAACGGATTGTTATACCAGAATGGCCGTTGCGCTCCGTTGTGGGTGATACCGATGGAAGCTTCCTCGTCGGATTCGTCGAACCACCTCATGCGGGTCTGCACGGCCCAAAGGCGCGGCGGGAAGCGGTTGGGGTTGTTCGTATAGGATTCGAAGCCGGTGCCACCATTGACCGCCAACGTCGCATCGCCGAAGAGATGCCAATACCAACTGACACGACTGCCATTACCGCCGCAATGCATCAGTTGGAGCGTTTCCGCGGAGGAACTGTTGAGAGTGGCCAGGGTAACGTTGGAGTCACCGCCACGCAGGCGCTTGAGCATCAGGGTAGGGCCGTTGTCGAAGCCCTGGTTCACTCCGCCGGCGAAATGGTAGTTCGGACGGCTGGCCAGGTTCACGCCGTCGGCCACCCCGAAGTTGCTCACCAGATGGAAGTTGTTGGTGCCGGAGGGAATGACCGCGCTGAGGACATTGGCCCCGATGTTTTCCGGCACATAACGCACCGAGTTGCCGGCCAGCCGCTCCCCAGCGGAATCGACCACGCTCGGGGAGAAGACCACGGCCTCGCCGGGCCCGAGATCAATGGAAGCGAGGGTGAAATAGATCAAATGCCGGTTCGTGTCGCGCGGGGCCACGCCGGGAAACATTTCACTGGTCGACCCGTTCACATTGACCAATGCCTGCCCACCAATCTGCAAGCCGTAGGTCGGGGGCAAGGGCGTCCCAACATAATATGTCTGGCCGCGCAACGTCACATTGTAGGGGTTCCAGAGCGTGACCCGCGGATAGAGGTGGACGCGGATGCCTCGGCCATTCGCCCGCGCCGGGTTCGGATCGTGACTGAAGTCGAAGGCAAGCCGGAAGTCGGTGAGCACCGGTTGCAGCGGCTGGGCATACCGGGTGACATCCGGCAATGGAGAGCTGAGATTGTAGTGGGTTTGCGAGGTGAGCCCGCTCCGGGTGGGCACGAATGGCGGGTTCTCCACGCGCGTGTCGGCGAAACTCCCCTGCACCATGCTGCGCAGGTCATACCAGTTTTTCAATTGGGTGAAATTAGGACCCGAGCGGCGGTAGCTCGGGGAAGGCAGAATCGGTGTGTTGGCCGCCAGACCGGTTCCTGTCATGCCGGGGACTGCCGGTGCCCCATTCGTCCGCTCGATGAAGGCCGTGAGATCCTTTTTCAAGGAACCGGTAATCACACCCACCAGAAGACCTGCCGAATGGGTGGTGACATGGTGGAAGCCGGTCTGCACTCCCGGTTGGTTCAATGCCATACCCATGGTGGCAAGATTGACCATCCGTTCGCGGGTGGCCGCATCCAATCCGGAAAGTGCGCCAAATGGTTTCGAGCCGTCGGCGACAACCACATCCCGCGCTCCAGGAACCGGGGCTGCGGCCAAACGCCTGAGTCCACCATTTGCGGGGCTCTGCAGGCTGGGCGGGCGAGCCTGATCAGGTGACGACAAATCAACACGTCCCTTCAGCGATTCGTCGCCAACCCACCATGCGTAACCACCGGAGCGGCGGGTGTCGCCACGCACCTGAACGTAGGGTGCGGAAACCCGCTCCTTGGCCGTGGCGCTGTTTCCCACCGTTCCCGGGCCGACCAGTTCAATCGCGGTGGTCGAGGCGGCGGTCGGGGAAGGCTGCGGGCTATCTCCACTGACCAACCATCCGCGGAACTGCCGCTTCCGCCACTCTCCATTGGCCAGGGCAGGATCGCTGGATCGGAGATCCAGATAACTGGGAACATCCCGGCGTGTCTGGCCATGACCTGCCACCATGGGTTTGGCTGGATTGTCGTCCAGCATCGCACTCCACACGCCGATCCATTGGCTGTTGTTGTTTTCACCCATCAGGTCCGCGGCAGCGGTAATTCGTTGGTCCGAACCGGCATTCCGCTGGAGACTAGCCAAGGCGAGCTGCATCGCCAGACGGGCATTCGCCTGCGCGGTTGCCTGCGACACGCCGACGGCTTGCATCCGCAGGGAATTGCTGGCCAGTCCAAGAAGAGCGATGGTCAACACGACCAACAGGCTCATGGTCGTCAGGCTCGCAACGAGCGCGAATCCGCGAGGATTGCCAAAGCCGCATGACAGGTGGTCATCATGGCTCGCAGGGGTTGGTTTGTTCATGCCAGAGGGGGCGGAGGGTGGGTTCGTTGGGTTCGAGACTCAAAACAAACTGAGCATTTTTTAGTCCTTTTGGTGTTTTTCATCAAGAATAATCCTGAAAAACATCTGCTCAGTTTGGTTGGCAGATTGGGAGGGGCGGTGCCGGATTTCCGCGGGAATTGCGCCAGCGGTCACGACTTTCCGGGGAATGACGCCGCAACTCATGCAGTTTAGCCCGTCGATAAACACCTGCTTTAAATAGCACTTCTCATGCCAGAGGCACATCTTGAATGTGTCAAATTGTCCCTACTCTTTAGGCGGCTCTTTGCCCGGATCCATCCGTCGAAGCAGGATGCGAACAGGATGGTCTTTGGCGGGAAGTTTGGCACGATTCGGCGCGTGTAGGGAATCATTGAGGCGCCCCGGACGAGGATTTCCGACCAGTGCGCCCGGGTCGGCGATCAAGGCGATGATCGAACCTTCTCGGGTTGCGACAAAGCCCGCCTCATCAACACGCGAGCCGGTGTAGTGCCATGGCCCTTCGTCGATGTGGCGACCATCGAGAGCGTTCGGATCGCCATCGGCAATGGCAACGAGTTCCTCCGCACCGTGCGAGCGTGGCGGGCCGTTGGTTTCCCAGGTCACACGGATTTCGATATCGACAGGTTTTTCCGCGGGTTTCCACCCGGCCAGCAGGCATGCGATATGGATGTCCTCCGGTTTCGCACGGGTGGCAAAGATTGATTCGTGGCGTTTGCCGTTTTCGTGCACGAGGAAGTATTCCACCGCTCCCTCGAGCATGTTCACCGTGGCGGGGATGGAAATGGTTTGCGTCTTGCGGTCCAGTTCCACGGCTCCGATGCGGACCTTTTCCTGATCCGCCGTGATGCCGATTTCCGCCAAGCGTGCCGCCGGATCCGGGGCGGGAGCGCTGGAGTCGGCATCGATCTTCGGCTCGAACTTCCCGCTCTCGCTCACACTTCCTTTGCCAGGGTCAATCGAAGCGGAAGGAGGTAAGGGCTCGTTGGCCTGTGCCGGAACGATGACGAAAACAAAGAAAAAAACCGAAAGGAAGATGCGATTCATGACATTCAGGATGCGGGAGTAAAAAGTGTTTCCTGTCCGTTCGTGCGCACATCCGCAGGCTGGAGTTTTTTTCTCGTTTTCATGACAGGGAGGAAATCATTTGGTTCCTGACACTGCGACCAACCCTGCCGTCGATTGCCGGTTGATGCAACGACCTTTGCCTCTTGTGGGGATGGAGCTTCACCGCTGGAGCATACCTTTGACACGTGCGAAGCGCCGGGAAGAATCTCCAACCGCAACCGAATCACGGATTATGATTCGGTTTGCCGTCTCCTCCACCACAACCGCACCTGCGGATGACCACGAACCCGTAGTAAGCTCCGAACTGAACTCGACGTTCAGCACCACATTCACCGCCATGGGGTTTTTCGGAATTGTCAGAGTAAGATAGCGGGACCCGTTGTGCTCGGCCAAGTTGGCCATTACCGGGCTTGGTGTCGCCTTGTTCGGGTCACTACCAAAAGCGAATTCCAGCAGGTTGGAAAGTCCGTCACCTTCTGGATCCGCATCAGGATGGGCATCCGCGCCTTCAAGACTCCAAGTCCCGACCCAAACCTGATAAGGATCAATCAGCACGAAATTCGCCGTGACGGTTTTTGCTGCGTCGATCAATACGGTGGTCGAGGCGCTGGCCGGATCTGCGATGCCGGTCCCGCTCCAAGAAACGAAGGCGTAATTCTGTGGTGGCGTGGCCGATATCGGCTGCGTGCTTCCCTGCGGGAAGGTGCCCGAACCGCTGCCACCGCTAACGGTGAGCGTGTGTTCGATCAGTGCGAAGTTCGCCGTGACGGTTTTCGCCGCGTCGATCAATACCGTAGTCGAGGAGCTACTTGGATCCGTGATGCCGGTCCCGCTCCAAGAAACGAAGGCGTAATTCTGTGGTGGGGTGGCCGAGATCGGCTGCCAAGTGCTCTAGCAGTTGTGGGCGGTGTCCGTTTTTGGCGTAGATCAGCAGGTCGTATTCGTCGGGAAGTGGCTCTCCCGGCCAAGGATCGATCGGGTAAGGCCAAAGAATGATTTGCGACTGATTGGCCGGCCCTCGATGCTTGGCAATCAGGTCGCGATACCACTCGCTGTGGCAAAACATGGCCCGGCAATTTGCTGCGTCCAGTAGCGCACACTCTTCCCTGTCAATCCGAGGCGTGCTTGAATTGGTAAACAGCATGTTCTGACCTTGGACGAACGGTTGGCCGCGGGCGAATTGGAAAAGATCGTCGTCGAACAACTTCGATCGCTTCTTCGCCACCCCGACGTGATTGCCCACACGTACCGCGAGGTTTGCGCCGGTTCGCAGACTGGGCCGGACCCGGAGGTTCTTGCGCAACTCGAAGAGCTACGCCAGAGTCGCCACCAGACGTATCAGGCAGCTCGGTCACTTCTGGACCTGAAAGATCCTGACGGACCGCTTGTGAAATCTGAGCTCAAACGGCTCAACGACCAAATGAAGAGTCTCGACGACTCGATTCGCAACCTTGAGGCTGCAACCTCACACACTAGCACTGTCGACCTAGCGGAGATCACCCAAGCCTTACAACGACTCGATCCGATCTGGGAGGTTTTGTACCCCGAGGAGCAGTCGCGAATCCTCGAGCTTCTGATCGAGACCGTCAGGGTATCAGAGAACAACGTGGACATTCGTTTCCGAACCAACGGAATCGAAAAAATTG
>JBJTQJ010000056.1:0-16099 GCA_046075565.1 Verrucomicrobiales bacterium
GGCATTCATAGTGTATGCCCAGATGCGTGCGCTTCACCTCTAAGGGGCAAAGACAACGCGGACAATTGGGCTTCGCTTCCATCTCGATGTCCGAAGATGGCGCGGAGTTACGTCGCGTGCAAGCATGCGGCCGGAAACGAAAAAGAGTTCGACGATCATGAATACCGGAAGCCGACGGGGTCGTCGGCGATCCCAGCGAACCGGAAGCCGACGGGGTCGTCGGCGATCCCGGCGAACCGGATGCCGACCGTGACCCAGCCTTCGCTGGAAGCTACGGCGGCCAGGCTGTCGGCGATCCCATCGATCCCAGCGATCCCGGAGGAAATGGAGATCAGACTCCGACGAGCAGGCGTGTGGGTTGCTCGATCGATTGTTTCACCCGGATGAGGAAGGTGACGGCTTCCTTGCCATCGACGAGGCGGTGGTCGTAGCTAAGGGCGAGATACATCATGGGACGGATCTCGACCTTGCCATTGATGGCCACCGGACGTTCCTGGATGCTGTGCATGCCGAGGATACCGGATTGGGGCGGGTTAAGAATCGGCGTGCTGAGCAGCGAACCATAGACTCCGCCGTTGGAGATGGTGAAGACACCACCTTGCAGATCCTCGAGACCGAGTTTGCCTTCTTTCGCCTTGCGCGCGTATGCAGCGATGTCGCCTTCGATTTCGGCGAAGGATTTTTTATCGGCATCACGCAACACGGGCACGACGAGTCCCTTTTCGGTGCCGACCGCGACCCCGATGTCATAGAAGTGATTCTGAATAAGATCGTTACCGTCGATGCGGGCATTGATCTGGGGCACGGCTTGCAGGGCATCAACGACGGCCTTCACGAAGAAGCTCATGAAGCCGAGTTTGAGTCCGTATTTCGCGACGAAGCCGTCTTGCAATTCCTTGCGCAGGCCCATGACGGCGCTCATGTCCACTTCGTTGAAGGTGGTGAGGATGGCGGCGGTCTGCTGGGCATTGACCAGATGGGCGGCGATCTTGCGGCGCAGCGGGGTCATTTTCACCCGCGTGACGCGGCCTTCGGTGCGAGGCGCCGAGGGGGCTTCGCTTGAGAGGGATGGTCCGCTGGCGAGCAAGGTGAAATCGGGTTTGATGGCGGCGGGCGCAGCGGCCTTCGGGGCGGGTTCGGACTCGACAGGTTTGGCCACGGGCGCGGGAGACTGCGGCTTGGCGGCCTCGTTCGCGGGCGCGGCGGCTTTTTCCTCTTTCGCTGGCGCGGCAGCGGGCGCTCCTTCTCCCGGCTCGATGCGGGCGATCACGGATCCAATGGTCACGTCGTCGCCTTCGGCGGCTTCATGGCGGAGGATACCGTCGGCGTCGGCTTCGAGTTCCTGCGAGACTTTGTCGGTATCGAGGGTGGCGATGACTTCGCCTTTGCGGACACTTTCGCCATCTTGTTTGTGCCATTTTCCGATGGTGGCGCTGGTGATCGATTCACCTGCTGCGGGGACTTTGACTTCGATGCTCATGCGATAAAAACCTGGAGTGAAAAGATTGGTGGAGACGCGGGTAGAGTGGCATGGCTCAGGGGCGGAGTGCCTCTTCCATGAGTTTGTTCTGTTCGATTACGTGAATCTTCTTGGCTCCAACGGCGGGGCTGGCTCCGGCATCACGTCCGGCGTAACGGACGCTGCGACCGCCGAGTCCCTCGAGGTGGGGACGAATATAGGACCACGCGCCCATGTTTTCCGGTTCCTCCTGGCACCACACCCATTCGGCATCCTGGGCGTAGGGGGCGATGGTTTCAAGCAAGAGGTCGCCGTGCAGCGGATAAAGTTGCTCGACGCGGATGATGGCGACGTGATTGGCGGAAGTCTCGCGGCGTTGTTTGATCAGATCGTAATAGATTTTACCGGTGCAGAAGACAAGGCGTCGAATGGCCGATGGCTCGGCAGCGCCCGGGTCGGGCAGGATCTCGCGGAACGAGGTGCCTGGAGCAAAGTCGGCTTCGGTTGAGACACATTCGGGATGACGGAGCAGGCTCTTCGGAGTCATGATGATCAAAGGCTTGCGGAACGAGCGTTTCACCTGGCGGCGGAGGGCATGGAAATACTGGGCCGGGGTGGTGAAGTTGCCGACGATCATATTGTTCTCGGCGCAAAGCTGGAGGTAACGCTCGAGGCGGGCGCTTGAATGCTCGGGGCCCATGCCTTCGTAGCCGTGGGGCAGAAGCAACGTGATGCCGCTGTTCTGTTGCCACTTGCTCTCGGCGGAGCTGATGAACTGATCAATGACGACCTGGGCGCCGTTGGCGAAATCTCCGAACTGGGCTTCCCACATGATGAGCATGTCCGGAGCCATGACCGAGTAACCGTATTCGAATCCGAGCACGGCGGCTTCGGAGAGCAGGCTATTGTAAACACGGAATGGAGCCTGATCGGGCGTCAGGTGTTGGAGAGGAATCCAGCGTTCGCGCGTGTCGGAATCATAGAGAACCGCGTGGCGGTGGCTGAAAGTGCCGCGGCGGCAGTCCTGGCCGGAGAGGCGCACGCCGCTGCCTTCGGTGAGCAAGGCAGCCCAAGCGAGCGCTTCGGCATGGCCCCAGTCGTAGGGCCCGCCATTTTCCGTGGCTTCGGCGCGGGCGGGCAGGAAACGTTTCTCGATGGTCTGGTTGAGATTGAAGCGCTCGGGAACATTGACAATTTTCCGACCGAGTTCACGCAGTCGTTCGATGGTGATGCCGGTTTCCACCGGGTCGTGGTTGTAAGCGGGTTGGATCTTACCGGTCGAACCGCTGAAGGCGTTGAGTTTGCCTTCTTTTTCCAGTTCCCTCATGCGGGTGTAGCCACCTTCGAGACGATCGGTGATGGCGCGTTCGATCTCGCGGCTGCGTTCCTCGGGAACAACACCGGTCTCGGCAACCTCGCGGCGGAAAATCGTGGCGGTGCTGGGATGGGTGACCAGCTTGCGTGCAATGTGCGGCTGGGTGAAAGCGGCCTGATCGGCTTCGTTGTGGCCCTGGCGACGGTAACAAACCATGTCGATGACAACGTCGGAACTGAAACGCTGGCGGAACTCGAAGGCCATTTCGGCGACCGCCATGACTTCGAGCGGCTTGTCGCCATTGACGTGGAAGACAGGGGCTTCGATCATTTTCGCCACGTCAGTGCAATAGTGCGACGAACGCGCGTCGCTGGGCATGGTGGTGAAACCGATCTGGTTGTTGATGATCAGATGGATGGTGCCTCCGGTGCGGTAGCCGGTGAGTTGCGAGAAGTTCAGCATCTCGGCGACGGTGCCTTGCCCGGCGAAAGCGGCATCACCGTGGATGAGGATAGGCAGCACGTGGGCGCGGTGTTTCATATCCTCGACCTGACGCTGGCGGGCGCGGGCGACACCTTGCACGACGGAGTTGACCGCTTCGAGGTGGCTCGGGTTGGCGGCGAGATAGAGACCAACCTTGCCACCATCGTGGCTCTCGCGGGTGGATTGATAACCGAGGTGGTATTTCACGTCCCCATCGCCGGCGACGAGGTCGGGCATGTAGTTGGGGGTGAATTCATAGAGGATGGTGGTGAGCGGTTTCTGGAGAAAATTAGCGAGCACGTTGAGGCGACCGCGGTGGGCCATGCCCATGACGATTTCCCTCACCTCGCGCGAGGGCGAACGCTCGAGGATGGTATTGAGCGCGACCATGGCGGACTCCCCGCCTTCGATGGAGAATCGCTTTTCCCCGATGAATTTCTTACCGAGGAAATTCTCGAACATCTCGGCTTCCAGAACCCACTGGAGCGCGCGTTCCTGCCAATCGGATCCCGGGGCCGCGCCCCCGATGCGCTGCTCGATTTTGTTACGAAGCCAGTAGCGCATATCGCGATCTTGGATGTGCATGTATTCCCAACCGATCCATTTGCAGTAGGTCTCGCGGAGAATGTCGATCATCTCGCGCAGTTTCATGCGGCGGCCGTTGAGGAAATACTTGGTCGCGACCTCGCGGTCGAGATCCGCCTGGGTCAGGCCGAATTCCTCGATGGCGAATGCCGGATTGACCGGGTTTCCATCGGCGAGGGGGTCGAGCCAGGCTTGGGTGTGACCGGTGGCACGGTAGCTGTAAACGAGGCTAAAGAGCTTGTGACCGAGGCTGCGTTCCTCTTCCACGGCGGCGGAGCCGGGGTCGGCCGGACCTTCGGCGCGGAGCTGGGCCATACCGAGCTCGAAACCTTCGAAGAAAGCGGACCAGGTGGGATCAACCGAACGGGGGTCGTCTTTCCACAGGGCATATTGGGATTCGAGCAAATCGGCGTTCAGTCGCGGCGAAACGTTCGTGTTCATGAGTAGGAGGCAGCGCGCTGGAAGATACGCTCCCGCGCGTGGAGCGAAGATCTAAGCACGTTCCAGACAAAAGGAAAAGTGAAATCCATGGAAATTACGCCCCACTAGCCGCCGATTCTGCTTTTTCCAGAATCACCGCACGGAACCACCCGCCGGGGACGTTTAGAATGGGAATGTCCCAATCCCCTGCCCCGGCCTCCCCCGCCGACTCCGAGCTGATTCCCGTAGCCCACTACGGTGAGGAAGGCGAAGCCATGGAACGGGCGCTGGTGGTTCTGGCCATGAATTCCGAATCGGTGGTGGATCCCACGCCCGATGGGGGATTTGACGTGCTCGCCGAGCCCGCCCGGGCGGAACGGGCGAAGGTCGAGATTGCCGCTTTCGACGAGGAAACTTCCCAACCGGTCGCTCCAGCGCCACCCCTGCCCCAAAATTCGCCCGGCCTCCCGGCCGCCTTCCTCTGGGCCATGTCGCTGATGGTAACCTTTCTCTGGCAGGGAGAAAACGGGGCTGCGGTGGACCGGCTGGTCTCCTCACCGCAGGCGCTGGCTCCGGCGTGGGAATGGTGGCGGCCCATCACCAGTCTTTTCCTGCACGCCGACATCGAGCATCTGTTGGGGAATCTCGGCCTGGGTATCCTCCTCGGCCTATGGTGCGGAAACACGATCGGCAAATGGCGTGGCTGGATTCTGATGCTCGCGGCCGGCGCAGTGGGAAATTTCTTCAATATCCTGGTCCGGCGTGGTGAGGATTTTTCCTCGCTGGGCGCTTCCACAGCGGTCTTCGGGGCACTCGGTCTCCTCACGGGCGCCGGCTTATGGCACTCACTCCGCCATCCTATTCGGAGGGGCTGGCTGCGTCCGTTGGTGCCGTTGTTTGCGGGTCTCATCCTACTTTCCTGGCTCGGCGCGGGCGGTCCGAGGACGGATGTGAGCGCGCACCTCCTTGGGTTCGCGTTCGGACTGGTCATGGCACCGGTGGCCATGATTTTCAGCCCACGGCCATCATCGACTCAAGGATTGGCCGACGGATCGCGGTGAGGCACGGTATGGCGCACCGGCACGCGGTGGGCGAAGACCGACCAGAAAAGATGGCCAAGGGCGAAAAAGACCGCCGCGAAAACCACACCGCTAATCAGAATCCCGATGGCGTAAGGCAGTGCGAGCGGTTTGAAGATACTCGAGAAGTCGGGCTGGGAAAGTTCGTAAGCGGCCCTGACACCCTGCGTGCGCCACACTCCGAAAATCATCTCCAGACGATCAAAAGCCTCGCCCGCCTTGCCGGCTCCGGGCACGAATCGTTCGAGGGTCCAGAGTCCGATGATGGTTTGGAAATACATCTGCGGGACCCATGTGAAGAAATTTGAAATCCAACAGGAAGCCAATCCCACCGGGATATTCCACTTTCTCCACATGTTGATGATGGCCGTGATGACCATCTGCGGGGTGAAGGGCGGCAGCATGGAAAAAAACATCCCGCAGGCGAGGCCATTGCAGAAGCTGTGACGCTCGGGCACCCACAGGCGGCGATCAAAAACCCTCGCCCCGAGCCAGCGGTGCGCCGAGGACGCACGCTGCTTCCGCGGATGACGAAGCATCCGGTAGAATTTGCGGGCGAGCTTTCGGTAATGACGTTCCATGTCAATCTTCGGGCCTGAACCTTGCCGCAACTCAATACGGGAGCAAAGGAAATCCGGGAGGAAAATTTCTTGCACATCGCTCCCGGCTCCCCTTAGTGGATTGGCGAAAACATGAAGCGAATCGAAGCCATCATCAAGCCATTCAAGTTCGAGGACGTGCGGGAAGCGCTGGCCGGCATCGGAGTGCATGGCATGACCGTGACCCAAGTCCGCGGATTCGGAAGGCAACAAGGCCACACGGAGGTTTACCGCGGCAGCGAATACAGCACCGACTTCGTCCCCAAGACCAAAATCGAGATCCTCATCGAGGATTCGCAGGCCAAGGAAGTTGTGGCGGCCATTTGCGAGTCCGCGTGGACAGGCAAAATCGGCGATGGAAAAATCTTCATCCTCCCGATTGACGACATCACGCGGATTCGTACCGGTGAAACGGGATCCTCCGCCGTTTGATTCCCCCACGGCAACCCGACGCCATTCATGTCCGATTCGCTGACCATCACACAGGCTATTATTCTCGGGGTCGTGGAAGGGATTACGGAATATCTTCCCATCTCCTCGACCGGTCACCTCATCGTCACCCAGCGAATCCTCGGGATTCCGATGGATAGCGAACAAGCCAAAGTGGCCGCTGACGCCTTCGCCATTTCCATCCAAGGCGGCGCCATTCTCGCCGTGGTTGGTCTTTACTGGAAAAGTGTGATGCGAATGGGCGCTGGTGTTCTCGGCAAAGACCCCGAGGGACTCCGACTGGCAATGGCGCTGGTCACCGCATTTTTGCCGGCCGTGGTTATCGGACTGGCGGCAGGCGATTGGATCAAAAGCCACCTCTTTGGCATGTGGCCGGTCATTGCGGCTTGGATCATCGGAGGGATTGCCCTCTTGATTTTCGCGGGGAAACCGGAACCGGAAGCTCCCCACACGGGGCCGAAACCTCTCCCCATCCCCACCCTAAAACAGGCGCTTTTTATCGGATTGCTCCAATGTGTGGCCATGTGGCCGGGCACCAGCCGCTCGCTCATGGTCATGGTGGGTGGTCTTATCGTCGGGCTCGGCCTGCGCCGATCGGTCGAATTTTCCTTTTTGCTGGGCGTGCTCACTCTGGGAGCGGCTACGGCGAAAGATACGCTGGAATTCGGCCCGCTCATGGTGGAAACTTACGGAATGGACAGCCTCGCTGCCGGATTCATCGCCGCCGCCGTCAGCGCCTTGCTGGCGGTCAAGTGGCTGGTCGGCTACCTCGGTCGCCACGGTCTGCGGAGTTTCGGTTATTACCGCATCGCCGCCGGAGTGGTCGTGGCCGGGCTGGTTTTGCTTGGCCGACTCCCAGCCCACTGAGCGCCATGCGCCTGAAAATTTCCGCCATCCTTTTCGCCCTTGCCGCCGCGCTCTGCCTTACCACGGCACAGCCCGCGGCCAAGTCGGTGCGGTTACCCCTCTGCGACGGGTTCGATTTTCCGGTCGGCCCTCCGGATGGCAAGGGATACTACATGGCCCGGGGATTTTGGCCACACGGCCACCTCGGCGACGACTGGAACGGGGTCGGCGGTGGCAATAGCGACCTCGGAGATCCCGTTTACAGCATCGCAGCGGGCGTCGTGACCCTTGCGGGCAATATGCGGAAAGGCTGGGGCAACACCGTCATCATCCGCCATGCCTACCGCGACCGGGCAACTGGGCGCATTGCCTTCATCGATTCTTTTTACACCCACCTCGATGCCATCAACACGAAACTCGGCACGTTCGTGAAAAAAGGCCAGCGCATCGGCACCATCGGCTCGAACAGCGGCATGTATCCCGCCCATCTCCATCTCGAGATCCGCAAGAACATCAACATCGGCCTGCACCGGATGAAACACGCCCAGGACTACAGCAATTACTTTTCGCCGGTGCACTTCATCAAGGCCAACCGCCAATTGGCCAAAGAACGCGGTTCGGTGGTCGTGCCCGTGGACAACTACGAACCCTACAACTGAGCCATGGAGCCCGGACCGAATGACCGGCCCGGCTTGTCCGGATGGAATCGCCCGCCAGTCGTGGCGGCCGTCGTCACCATTTTGCTCCTGCTGGCCTGGCTGGCCTTCGCGCCCAAGCCGTGGAACGAAGGCATCGCCGCCGCCGAGGCGAATGGCCGCGCCCCCAAGACCATTCACTACGCGATCAGCGGGCTGTGGTATGGGAGCTTGGCCGCGCTTCCTCTGGCCTTCGCCCTATTGCCGGTCACGCGGGCCATGCGTCGAAAGCCCTCGGAAATTGCCCCGCCCATCGAGGCTCGGATCGTACCGCGCGGTTCGTGGCTTCCCATTGTGATTGCTGCCATCGGCATCGCCGCCGTGCTGGCCAAATCAAGCGCGCCGCGGCTGGAGCAGTCGCTCTGGGACGATGAGGAAAAAGCCCTGCGGTATTTCACGGTCGGCCGCTGCTCTCCCGACAAGAACGGGGCCATGAAATTCACTCCCGCGACCTGGTTGGATGCCTTTTTCAATTACCGCCAGCCGAACAATCACATCCTTTTCACGATACTGAGCAAGGCCAGTCATCAGGCCTCCGGGCACCGGATCGATACTCCCGGCCAACCGTATTTCAACGAACGCGCCCTGCGCCTGCCCGCCTTCTTCGCCGGACTGGCGGCCGTCGGTGGGCTGGGCCTCGCCCTCTGGCTCATCGGTCATCCCCGCGCCGGACTGTGGGCCATGCCCCTGCTTTCCTTTCACCCGTGGTTCCTGCGCTATCTGGTCGAAGCGCGGGGTTACAGTTTGATCCTGCTGCTGGGTCCGCTGACCGCGGCCGCGCTCTGGCGAGCACTCGCCGGTGGACGGGCCGGCTGGTGGGCGGGTTTCGCCATCGGCCAGTTCGCCCTGCTTTATACTTTCCCCGGCAGCGTGCACACGGTCTTCTGGATGAATGTCGCCGCGCTGGCCTGGATTGTTTTTTCCTCCTCCGCCCGCCCATGGCGCGCCCACCTGCTGCCCCGCTGGCTGGCCGCAAATCTGTGGTCCGCCATCGTGTTGATCGTGCTCATGGCCCCGGCCGTTCCCCAAATGCTCGATTATCTCCGGGAAAATCGCGATTCCATGCCCTTTAACACGGATTCGGCCCGCAACGTCGCCTCCTTGCTCTTATCCGGAAGCACATGGAACAATTGGGATCCATCGAACCCGCTGGCTCTTGGACTCAAGGACATGCTGGCATCCGATACCCGCGTTGCGCTCTCCGCGGCCGCCGTGTTCGCCGCCATGATCGCGGGGCTCGTCCACTGCCTGCGCTCGCACCGCTCCTTCCTCTGGCTTTGGCTGATCCTCCTCCTCCCCGCGGTGAGTTTTCCCATCCACGCATGGCTCGAGGACCATCCGTTCTATTCATGGTATGCGGTCGGCACGCTGCCCTTCTTGTGTGGCCTCGCCGCTCTCGGGGTCGAAGGTATCGCGTCCTTTGTTCCTTCCGCCAAACTCCGGCAAACCCTAACCCTCGTGCTTGGCCTCGCCCTCACCCTCGCCGGTGCCGGCCTCACCGCCAGCCAACGCGAAATCACCACCAGCCATCCCATCGAGCCGAAACGCGACAGCTTTCTGCTCTACCGCGCCGACGCACCCAATCCGTTCGATGCGCGCCAGCAGGAAATCATCAGCATCGGATTCCATCAGGAAAACATCACCTACGATCCCGGACAACGCCGGCTCGACGACGTGAAAAACCAGGCCGCCATTGATGAGCTGATCGCCGAAGCCGCGCGCACCGGCAAACCTCTTTATGTTGATTTCGCGCAGGAAGCCTACGCGCGTGTGCACTTCCAGGAAATTTTCAAGCGACTGGACAATCCGGACCTCTTCGAACGCGTCGTCGTTCTCCACGGCCTCGAACCCCAGAACACCCGCGTCGTCTTACGTTACATCGGCAGCCCGGAGCGGGAAATCGCTCCCTGATGGGCATTCTTCAGAGCAACGATGCGTCGTCCGTAACCATCAGGAGCGGAGACGGGAAATCGAGAATCATCGCCCGAACGGACATCGCCCGTATGGAGACTCCCCCCGCCTCGTCCATGCCCGAAGACCTCGCCGAAGCCATGACCCCGCGCGACCTCGTCGATTTGATCACCTGGCTGGAATCGAGGAAGTGAAGCGGTTGATTTCTGCATGATGGCGAGCACTCATCGCGAAACCGTCTCAACATACACTTTCGGTCGGCGAAGTGGCTCCGGAATGACGGTTGGTTGAATCGCCTTTGAAATCCGTCCCCAAAGCAGTGTCGTCCCCGACAGGTCGGGGTTGCCACCGCACTCCGACACACCCGCTTGGGCAGTCGCTGTGTTGGACTGCGCCGGCTGTGGCGGCGCTTTCGGTTGTGGCGCACGGCGACTCGTGCGGCACCCCGCACGAACGGGTCATACCCAGTTGCAGGGCAAGAGCGAGACGCTCTTGCTACGATTGCCATGGAACGAGTCACGCCACTTCGCTTACCTTGGACCGCGCCCGCTTCATCAAAAATCCGGCGAAACCTGAAGCGAGAAAGATCCCCACACATCCTGCGGCCAAATCCATACCGTCGAGCGTGCGACCGGGGATCCAGCCTTGGGAAATTTCTTCCCCCACCGCGAAGGCGAGGATCAAAAGCACCGGCAGCGACAGAAAGAAATGCCCAGACTTCAGATGGGAACGGGGCCATGCCATACAAGCCAAAAACGTGAGCGTTCCGAAAAGCACGAAGTGCCCCCATTTGTCACCATAAGGAATGGCCTGGGGAAAGTTCCAGAGTTCAGGCCGCCCCGTATCGGCGAGATAAATGATCACGCCGAGAAATGCGGCCATGGCCGCAAAGGCAACCAACCACCATCGAGAGGTCTTCATAGAAGGGAACAGGAAACCGCCGGATATCCTCCGGAAGTCCGCCGCATCCTATCCGCCTGCTGCATCACGCCTTGTCGCCGCCGAACAGTCCTTTGACCGCATCGAGCATGCCGCCGCCAAGACTGTCGAGACTTTCTCCCGCGAGAACTTTGTCCACCATCGGTTGGATTTGCGCGGGCAGTTTGCCTCTGAGGAAACCGGCTACGGTTTCAATGGCCGAGCGGGCGGCGTCTTCGCCCATGCCGGTTTTTTCCTGCACGAGTTTGATCAGCTCATTCATGGGACCGTGATGCTTGTTAGAAGTTCAGGGAACCCGCACTTCCACCGATGTTCCGGCATCCTGACGGGTGAACTCGACGTTTTTCGACAAGGACATGAAGAACCACGCCGTGAATCCACTCGCGGCGAGGAGCCCCACGGAGACAAAGAGAGTGAGGAAGGTGCGCATCCGTCGCGAATATCCCACCCTTCGCCTGCTCCGCAAGCCCGGAGATCATTCCCCGGGCGCGGGCAGGATTCCGGTTTCGGATCGCTTGTTCCGCGCTATCGTCCCTTCATGCGCCATCTCCGCGTTCTTCTCGCCCTCGCTTTGAGCATCCTGGGCTCCCCCGCACCCGCCGCCGAACCACTGCAGAGTTTCCCGAACTGCGTGAGGGTGGATACCGAATGGGCCGACGGCGACAGTTTTCTTGTCCGCCTGCCCGACCGGCGGGAGTTCACCTTCCGGCTCTACGGGGTCGATTGTTTTGAAATCCACCTCCAGGGGGATGACTCGAATGCTCGCCGCCTCCGCGACCAACGCCGATATTTCGGCATCGCCGATATCGAAGTCGCCAAAGACCATGGCAAAAAGGCTCTCGCCATGGTCAAGGAAAAACTCTCGCGGCCGTTCACCGTGCACTCCGCGTTCGCCGACGGGCGCGGCGACGGTCGCTTCAAACGCTTCTATGCCTTTGTCACCACCGCCGATGGCGAGGACCTCGCCTCATGGATGGTCGGCCAAGGCCTGGCCCGCGCCTTTGGAGTGAACCGGGAAAACAAAGATGGTGTCCCGGCCAAAGAATACGAAGCCCGTTTGCAAGACCTCGAACTCGCCGCCGCCAAACTCGGCCGGGGTGCCTGGGCCGATACGAATTGGGCCAAACTCCCCGAAGAACGCCAACAGGCCCGCGCCGAAGCACGGGAAATCGACCTCGCAAAAAATGGTCCGGAGAATAACCAGCCCGTCGATCCCAACACCGCAGCCAAGGACGAGTTGGCGGCCCTGCCCGGTGTCGGTGAAATCCTCGCCAACCGCATCATCGCAGAACGCGTGAACGGTCGTTTCGAAAAACCCGATGACCTCCTCCGCGTCGAAGGCATCGGAGAGAAAACGCTCGCCCGTTTCAAAGACCGCCTCGTCTTCGCCCCGACCCATCCGGTGCCCTGATACCGAATCGGAGATTCGAAGGCAAAAGGGATTGGAATTCCGAAAAAAACGGTCCCGCCTGGTCACTCTTTTCGTATCAGCCCGTAAAGGGTTCGCTTGGTCTCCATGGCATGCGTGTTAGAGCCGCCTCCCCTAGATACAATTTCAAACAAACTCCTCCCGGCAGCAAACTGAAAACCCCAGAATTCATCGACAGGCACGGATTAAAGCGACCTGATTCGAAAAGAAAGAACCCTTCAGGTGATGAACACTTCTATCATAAATCCCTCAATAGCCGTGGATTCCGTGGCATCCGCAGTTCTCCGTTCAGGATCCACAAGCCATCCTTGCTCACAGCGGGAAGGTAATCCCTCCGGAGGCGCTTCGGTCTTCCGCAGCATTCTTTCTCCACGCAAGCGGGTTGAAAAAAGGTCAACATCTGTTCAAATTCTGTTGACCTCCGATGCCGTACAATTCTAATATTGGCTGAGTGTGACCCCACCCGTTCCAAAATCACTCTTTACGGGCGCGTTGTCCATATGTCTCCTCCCCATTCCCATCCCATGAAACCACGTATTCTCTCCTCCGCCCGTCGCTCCCTGCCACTCGCCACCGCAATTGCCGCGATGCTGGCCTCCCAATCCGTTCATGCCGCCAATGCGACCTGGGGTGCGAATGCGAATTCCGCGTGGCTCACCGGGACCAACTGGGCGGGTGGAGCCTCCCCGGGAGCTACAGGAAGTGCCGCTTCCAATACCGACGTCGCCACCTTCACCAGTGCCGCCACGGGCACGGCGTTCGGCATCAACATGAACACCGCGTCGAATTATCTCAACCTCGGCGCGATTTCCATTGATTCCACCCGCACCACCAACACCACCATCGGCAACAGCAGCACGACGGCGATTAGCGGGAACGGCCAGGTTCTCCGCCTTTACGGTGCCTCCGTGGGCGGCGTGGCCAACACGATCCTCAGCAACGCCGGAAGCGGATTGCTTACCATTCAGAACACGCAAGGAAGCGGGAATCAATTCATGGGCGTGGTCTTGAGCAATACCACGAACAACGTCATTAACGCCGGGGGCAACATCACGATCTCCAGCATCATCTCGCAATCCGCCTCAGGCAACCGAATTACCAAATCCGGCGCGGGCACCCTCACCCTCTCCGGTGCCAATACCTACACCGGTGGCACGACGCTCAGCGCTGGCACGGTCAGTTTCACCGGCACCGGTTTGGGGAGCACCGGCAACATCACCTTCAGCGGCAATTCCACCCTGCAATGGGGTGCCAGCACCACCACCGACCTGTCCGCGCGACTGGTGATCAACAACGGCATTACCGCCACCTTGAACACCGGCGGGAACAACGTCACGTTGGCCACGGGGTTTGGCGCGTCCGGCAGCGGTGCCCTCGCCAAGGCGGGCACGGGCACGCTTACGCTTTCTGTTGCCAATAGTTATAGCGGTCAAACCACGATTGGGACCAACGCTGCGGATGTGGGCACCGTCAACATCACCAATGGTTCCGCCCTTGGTTCGGGAACGGTTTCGATGGTGAGTGGTACGAACGGTGCTGCCGCGCTGACCCTCAACAGCGGCTCTGGCATCACCGTCGCCAACAACTTCAACACCAGCGGAGAAGGCCAGGGAGGCAACGGAATCATCCGCAACGTCACCGGCAACAATGTGATGAGCGGCACATTTACTCTTACTACTGGGGGCGGCGGCACCCGGATCCATTCGGATGGAGGGTCGCTCACCCTCCAGGGCAACATCTCCCCCAACGCAACCGGTCGCACCCTTTTACTTGGCGGCAGCGCCACCGGAACGATTTCCGGAAACATCAACAACGGGAGTGGCTCCAACACCCTTTCCGGCGTGACCAAGCAAGGCACCGGCACTTGGACGCTCTCCGGCTCCAACGGTTACACCGGCACAACCACCATCAGCGAAGGAACCTTGGAAATCCAAGGCTCCATCGCCAGCAGCAGTGGCATCACCAACAATGCCGCGCTCGTCTTCAATAGCGGCTCGACCCAATCCTACGGCAACGCCATCGGCGGCACCGGCACCCTCACCAAACAGGGCGCGGGCACCCTCACCCTCGGAGGCTCCAACGGTTACACGGGCGCAACGCTGGTCAGTGGTGGGACATTGGCCTTCAGCGGTACGGGTGCTTCGAATTCCAGTAGCGGCATCACTGTCAATGGCGGCGGTGCCAAGCTGCTCCAGACGAGCAGCACGGCCATCGCGCCCACGGTGACCTTGACCAACGGCACTCTCACGGGCAATGGCACGGTGAACACGGTGAATGTCGGGGCCGGCACCGGCGGAATCATCTCCAACAACAACGGCGTGGCGGGTGCGGCGCTGACCATCGGCACGCTGACCTTCAGCGGCGCGGCCACGGTGAACACCTTCCACAGCAGTGGAGATACCTCGGCCGCCATCGTGGCCACCAGTTTGACTACCAATGCTGCAGGCACGGTGACCATCAATGCTACGTCAGCAAGCTGGGCGAATAATACCACCTACAATCTCATCGATTACAGCGGCAGCATCGGCGGCGAGGGCTTTGCGAAGTTCGCTCTTGGCACTGTTAACCTGAGCGCCCGCCAAAACGCGAGCTTGGTTGACGACACGGTCGGCACCGCCATCACCCTGTCCATCACTGGTGATGCCCCCAAATGGACCGGGGCATTGGGCAGCGAGTGGAGCACGGCCACCCTTGACGCCCCCAAGAACTGGGTGCTCCAGACGGCCGCGACCGCCACGGACTTCCTCGCAAATGACGATGTCACCTTTGATGACACGGCCACGAACTTCACGCCGGACATCAGCAGCGGCAATGTCAGCCCGGCCAACACGACCTTCAACAATAGCACGAGCTATACGCTGAGCGGCACCGGCGGCTTCGGCATCGCCAGCGGCAACCTGACCAAGAACGGCACGGGCATAGTGACCATCAGTTCGGTGAACACCTACACCGGTGCGACCACCATCAATGCGGGAACCATCGCCATGAGCGGCAGCGGCACGCTCGGCACCGGCTCGGCCCTGACGCTGGGCGGCGGCGCTCTCGACCTCGGCACCACCAGTCAGACCGTCGGTGCGGTTTCCATCACGGCTCCCGCCACCAGCGGCGACACCATCGGCAACGGCAGCCTCACCGGCACATCCCGCGCGGTGAGCAACACCACGGGCAACGCCATCGTCTCCGCCAACCTGCTCGGCACCGGTGGTTTGACGAAATCGGGCGCGGGAACGCTGACCCTCTCCGGGGCGAACACCTACAGTGGCGTCACCACCGTCAGCGGCGGCACCTTGGGACTCACCGGCAGCCTCATCAACGCGAGCCTCGGCAACATCGTGGTCCAGGCCGGCGGCACGCTGGATGTCTCCGGCACGATCTCGGGCAACACCGGAACCACGAATCTCAGTTTGTTTGGCAGCCCATCCGGCATCGCCACCGTCAATGTCTCCACCGGTGCCAACATCACGCTCGCGGCGATGCCCAGCGGAACCACTGCCAGCGCGGTCTCCGTCTATAACCAGACCGGTGGTTCCGTCACCGTAGGCACGGCGGGTAGCGCCGAAGCCGTCACTCTGGCCAATGCTGGCTATGGCTACATGGGGATTTCCGGCGGCAGCTACTCCGTGCTGTCCCGCTTGAGCGTTGAAAACGGCAACCCGGGCCAGGGCGTGCTGCGGGTCGGGGGCGGTGCCGGGGCCGCAACCTTCAGTGTCGGTGATCTTCTCGCCCTTGGTCGCGGTGCCAGCGGGACGGGTGAATTGACGGTCCTCCCCAACGGCTCCGTCACCTTCAATGGAACGGGGACCCAAAACTTCCTGCTCACCGGGAACGCCACCAACAACACCGGGCTCCTGAACATCGTCGGAGGCACCGTCACCTCGGTCACCAAGGC
>JBJTQJ010000057.1:0-16237 GCA_046075565.1 Verrucomicrobiales bacterium
CTATGTCGAATGGGTTCGCGCGGTGGATAAAATGACCTCACGACTCTCCGTCTCCGAACAAGAAGCCATCTGGAACGGAACCGCCCGCCAGTTCTACGGACTCGCGAAAGTCTGAATCTCCGGGACCGCCGACAGCCTGCCCGCCTACAGCCTCCGGCGAAGGCCGGGTCCTCGTCGGTTCTGCTCTGCTGGGACCGCCGACGACCCCGTCGGCTCTGCTCTCCCGGGATCGCCGAGGCCCACCTCGGCTTCTCGCTTCGTCGGCCGCCTCCCCAAAGAATTGCCTCAAAAATCACGGCTTGGTGAAACGGACATCCCGCGTGTGCTCGAGGAACAGATCCATCTCTTGCGGCGAGGAAATCATGCGGCCATCAACTACCAGGTTCTCAAAAGTCACGCCGGAGATCGCCCGGTTGGGACTGAAACCATGAAGGAGCGATCCGCTCTGAGGTTTGCCGAGAACTTTCACATCGCGTAGCACAACATTGCTCACCTCGCCGCGACCGATTTCGTAATTAGCGACATCTTCCATCTTCGGAACAAACCACTGGTAAGGATTGTTGGCGCGGGCTGGCAAATGTTCCTTCGGCACCGCTCGGCGTTGCGGATTGCTCCGGCGGTAGGGCACCGGACAATCCCGACTGTAGATGGAAAGCCCGACGTGGAAATCAATCACACGGTCGGTGTTTTCCACCCGCACGTTTTCGATGAGCAGGTTTTCGATGCGGGCGCGATCCCCGTTGTGGATGGGGAAGGCCCCTCCCTTCACCACATGGATGATGTCGCTGTCCTTGAAGGTGACTCCGCGGATCGTGTCGATCCGGAGTTCAAAGCCAATTTCGAATCCCTGGCCGCCGGCATCATTCCACAGCACGCAATTGCTGATGTTGATGTTTTCCATCACCGACCCTTCGACGCGGGGAATCTCATGTCCGCCCAAGGTCTCGGGGTCAATCATTTCCGCCAGAGGCACTCCTTTGGTGCCCGGGGGGTAGATGGCCTTGATGGCGATGCAGTCGTCGTTGGTGCGCCAGAAACATCCATCCACTTGGACATCACTGGAGTATTCGATGTCGAGTCCATCGCTGTTGGCGCGCCATCCAATCACCCGCGTGTTGCGGAGCCGGATGTTCCGGGAAGCGCTGAGATGCATGGTCCAGCCCAGCGGGTCGAGCAGGATGATATTTTCGATCACCGCATCTCGGCATTCGCGCAAAACCAGCATGTTGATCTTTTGCTTCCGGGTCCCCGCATCCAGGATACCTGCACCGCGCACAGAGACACCGCTGGTCCCGACGGATCGAACAACCGCGCGAACCACCGCTCCGCCTTCCAGATAAAGGGTTTCGCCGTCGCGGAGAAGAATCTCCCCTGCCTCGTGGATCTTGCCGGCTTCGAAGAACTTCACCTTCGGGTCGTTTCTGTCTGGGATATCGGTCAAAGCCGGATTGGCAAAAATGAAGACCGGGTTGGCCAAATCGCCATCCATCTCCACGCTCAGATTCATCGGACGGGGAAGTTGGAAGCGCACCACGTCTCCCTCCACTCGGGCAAGGATCCCCGCGGACAAGGGACGCACCACCACGGCCTTTGGCGACCCGACGACTTTGATCGCGACATCCACCGGTCCTGCCATCCCGAAACTTAGAACGCTACCCCGTGAGGTTTTGAGAGCTGGCACGCCCACACCACCAATGGTCGCGGAATGCACCTGGCTAACAGGGATCGCGTCAGGCAACTTGTAGGGAATGACCTGCGCCACCAGCGTGCTGCCAAGCAGCAAGGGGATCAAGATAGCGAGAAACCAAAGATGCACACGGATGGATGGTGACTTCATGAATGAGCAAAGATCGAATCTTCCGGCTATTATGCGTGAGAATCGACTTTTGTCGGGGAAAAACCGAGAGACCGCCCAAGATCGTGGCAGTCCTAGTCACTCTTCCTTTTCTATTTCCTGCCCAACATCCGAATTAGGATTCGCCCCCACTTTACCTTCGGGAGTCTGCCACCGGCGTCCTGCCGGTGCTTCTTCTTTCCTCTCATGCCCTCCCAGGACCACCGCCAACAGCCTGCTGGGACCGCCGACGTCCTCGTCGGCTTTCTCTATCTCCCGGGACCGCCGACAGCTTGCCCGCCATAGCCTCCGGCGAAGGCTGGGGCCCCGTCGGCTAGCCCTTTCCCACCCCTCTTTGGGTCCTCCGATTTGCTTCCTCAACCACAACGACGCGAGCACCACCCCCCTCGATTGCAGGAAAAACCGCGCGCTCCTGTTTTGGCGGAGATTGTGAAAAACCTTGAAAGCGGATTCGCCCACAACCGCGTAGAGAACCCCACTGCCAAGCCGCCGGACGGAAGCAATCGAAAGCAATGAAAACCATTCCCTTGACGAGCTTCCTCGTTCTTTGTCTTGCGGCCCGACCAGCCATTGCCGACTCACTATCCACATCTCGGAATCCATCGGACCCGCCAGCCGTTTATCAGGATCAGAACCTAACTGGCATTGATTTTCCCATCGGGGCGGTCGGCGGCAGTGTGATTCGGATGAATGGCAAAGCCGAGCGCAGGTGGTGGCAGATCTTCCACAATTACGAGCAACGCCAGGGCAGCGGCGTGGTGCCGAACAGTTTCTTCGCCATACGCACGAAGTCCGGCGATGCCACCCGGGTGCGCGCGCTCCAGACCTCGGCGGTCGGGCCGTTTCCCGCAATGCAGAGCTTGACCTTCTCAGGTGAGTTTCCCTTTGGCTGGTATGCCTTTCAGGACAAGGAAATCCCCGTCAAGGTGACGCTGGAAGCCTACAACCCGCTCATACCGATGGATCTGAAGAACTCGGCCATACCCTGCGCGATCTTCCGCATCAAGGTGAGCAACCCGACGGCCGCACCCATCGAAGTTGGCCTGCTCGCCACCCAGCAAAACGCGGTGGGCTTCTCCGGCTACGACACCATCGGCGGTGAAAACCAGCGGCAGAACCCGGACTACGGAAAAAACCGCAATGAGGTCACGGTTGGAAAAGAACGCACCGGCATCGCCCTCACCGGCCCCAAAGGCAGCATGCACCTTTCGGCCCACACCGAAGGCACCACGGCCACTGCCTCGTGGCAGGACATGGCATCGTTGTTCGCCGACTACGAGGCCGACGGCAAACTCACCGGACCCGCCATCGCCGAAAGCCCGGCACCACAAACCACCGTCGATGCCGCACTGGCCACGAATTTCCGCCTGGAACCCGGGGCCGAGCGCTTCGTCACTTTCGTGCTGAGCTGGCACTTTCCCGGTGGCACCTTCGGCCGCGCCGACATTCCGCAATGGTATTTCGTCGATGGCGGAAACCAATATGAAAACTGGTGGGCCAATGCTGCCGAGGTGGACGCGTATGTGGCCGAAAAGTTCGACTACCTCGACTCGACAACGCGTCTCTATCATCAGACCCTTTATTCATCCAAGATCCCGCGCTACGCGCTCGACCGGATGAGCGCGAATCTCAGCGTGCTGAAGTCCCCGACCAGTTTCTGGACCAAAGCCGGCTACTTCGGCATTTGGGAAAGCACCTCCGATAAACAAGAGTGGTTTGGCAACTGCAAACACGTGATCCACTACGGCCAGGGGCACGCCCGCCTGTTTCCCGAACTCGGACGTCTCCTGCGCGATATCGATCTGCGCAGCCAGCTACCCGAAGGACTGCTCTCCGATCGCGACGGCGGAAAGAACGATGCCATCGACGGCCACTTCGGCACTATCCTCGGCGTCTATCGCGAGCACCTGCTCTCGACCAACACCGACTACCTCAAGACCGCCTGGCCGCGCACCCGCAAGGCCATGGATTACGCCATTGACCGACTCGATCGCGACCGCGACGGCATGCTTTCCGGCTCGTATCACAACACGCTCGACTGCAATTCTTCCGGCACCTCGCCATGGATTGGATCCCTCTACATCGCCGCGCTCAAAGCCAGTGGCAACATGGCGGATCTCATGGGCGAAACCGAAGCGGCCAACGGATATCGCGAACTCGCCGCCACCGCCATCCGCAACCAGAACGAGCAACTCTGGAACAATCAACTAGGATACTACGTCGAACGCCCCGAAAACCTCCCGGGCACCCGCATTATGGGTGATGCCGTCGGCATCGACATGCTGCTCGGCCAATGGTGGGCCAATCAGCTCGGGCTCGGACAACTCTATCCGGCCGACCGCACCCGCGCGGGATTGGCGAAAATTTTCACCACCAACCGCATCACGGATCCAGGCAAAGGCTATCCACCACGATACCGCGATTTTCTCGGCACCGGCGATACCGGCTGGCAGATGTTCGTTCATCCCGGCCGCGTGCCCGATAACACCATCCACTATTTCTGCGAAGTCATGTCCGGCTTCGAATACGCCGCCGCTGCCACCATGATCCAATACGGCCTGACCGCCGAAGGGATGGAAATGGTCAAGGAAATCTCGAAACGCTACGACGGCCGCCATCGCGGCAGAGGCGAAGTCACCCTCGCCTCGAATGCCACGGTCGATGGCAGCGGCAGCCCCTTCGGTGAGGACGAATGTGGAAAATACTACGCCCGCGCCATGAGCAGTTGGTCGGTCCTGCTCGCGCTCCAGGGATTCTCCTTCGACGGCCCGCAACAACGCATCGGCTTCCAACCGGTCTGGCAACCGGAGGACCACGCCTCGTTCTTCTCCGCAGCGAACGGCTGGGGCCTCTTCACCCAGAACCGCAGCGATGGAAAACAGGAGTCCGCCATCCACCTCAAGTTCGGCACCCTCGATCTAAAATCCATCACTCTCGGAATTCCGGAAGGCATGCGATCCGCCAATGCCCGCATAACCCTTGATGGCAAGGAACTGCCGCATAAGCCGCTAACCCACAAGGGAAGCACAATCGAAATCAATCTGGAGCAGCCGATCACCATCAAAGCCGGATCCTCACTTGCCCTCGAATTGCCTCTGGCTCCCATGTGAGAGTGCCCCATTTTCCAGACATGCACGCCATGATTCACCGACCCGCCATCATCATCACCATCGGCTTGTGCTTTCAACTCGCGGTTGGCGCGGCGGAGGAAGTCAAGCCACCCGCTGCTCCAGCCAATGAACTCACACCATCCTGGACGCTACCCGATCCTTCGCTTCTCCTCGGCAATCCTGCGCCCGGCTGGCCGGAGGTTCGTCCGGAGGCGCGACCAGGATCCTATTGGTGGTGGCCCGGCAGCGCGGTCACGCAGAAGGACCTAACTTGGAATCTTGAAACGTATGGGAAAGCAGGTTGGGGCAACATGGGGGTGATCGGCATCTACGGAGTGAAGGGCGAAGAGAAACGGAATATTCCGCTTTTCACTCCCGAATGGTTTGAGGTGTTCAATCACGCGGTCAAAGAGGCACGGCGGCTCGGCCTGAATATCGATCTGACTCCATCCGGTGGTTGGCGGCTCGGTGGACCGCATGTCACGAAGAAGCATTCGGAGCGTTCCTTCGCGGTGAAGGACGGGAAAATTGATGTCGTGGTCCGGAGCGACAAGGTCAAACGCGCGGGTCTCGGTGGCGTCGGCATGTGCATCAATCCCTATTCGCCGACAGCGGTGAAATTCCATTTCGACTGGCTGGCCGATCGTTTCTCCAAAGGCCAAGGACTTTCCCCGCGGGCTTTCTACTACGACTCTTTCGAAAATCAGGGAAACTGGGCGCCCGAACTGCCGGACCGATTCAAGCAGTGGCGAGGCTACGACATTCAAGCACATGCCGAAGCGTTGGGCGGCACGGGCGATCCTGAAAAAGCCCGGCGGGTCCTCTGCGACTACCGGGAAACCCTCTCGGATCTTGTGTTGGAGTGCGTGAACCAAATCGTGCAATGGAGCGACAAACGCGGGAGTGGATTGCGCATGCAAGCCCATGGAGCGCCCGCCAACCTGCTCGACATGTATGCCGCAGCCAGCATCCCGGAGACCGAAGTTTTCGGCGCGAACAAATTTGAGATTCCCGGATTCCGCCGCGATCCACTTTCCTCACTCGACCAGCCTCATAGCGAGATGGTGAACCGGTTCGCCTCATCGGCCGCCCATGTGGCCGGTCGCAGCCTCGTGATCTCGGAAAGCTTCACCTGGTTGAGGAACCACTTCCACACCGCCTTATCCCACATCAAACCGGAGGCGGATCGCCTTCTCCTCTGCGGGGTCACTGGGATCTACTATCACGGCACCTGTTATTCACCGGAAAAAACCGAATGGCCGGGGTGGTTGTTCTATGCCTCCACCCAGGTGAACGCGCGCAACTCGATCTTCCGCGATATCCCGGCGCTCAATTCCTATCTAACCCGTTGCCAAAGTGTGCTCCAACAAGGGAAAGCGCACAACGACGTCCTGCTCTATTGGCCGGTTTACGACCTCTGGATGAGCGGCGGAAAAGGGGAAAAACGCTTCACAGTGCATGACTCGAGCTGGATTGAGGACCAACCCTGCGGCGAGGCGGGTCGCTGGTTGATGCAACAGGGTCATACCTTCGACTTCGTCTCCGATGCCCAGGTCGGCGCCACCCGCTGGCAGGATGATCGTCTCGTCACGGCAGGCGGGGCCGCTTATCGGACGGTGCTGGTGCCGGCCGCCAAGGTCATGAGAGTCGAGACCGCGACCAAGCTGATCGAACTGGCCCGTGCCGGAGCATCGATTGTGATCTGGCGGCACTTGCCGGAAACCGTTCCCGGTTGGCATCAATTCGCCGAACGTGAAAAGGAACTGAAAAACTTCTGGGCGATCTGGCCTTCGTGGACGGCGTCGCCCCGGTCGGCAAAGGCCGCATTCTGCTGGGCGATGATCTCGCCGCCCTGATTGCCAAGACAGGCATCCCCCGCGAGGCGATGGTGGATCACGGACTCAAGTTCATCCGCCGAAAAGTGCCGGGTGAAGTGATTTATTTCATGGCGAACCAATCCGCCAAAGCGGTGGATGAATGGATACCCATCGCCTCCCCTATCCGATCCGCGTTGCTCATGGATCCGATGACCGGTGCCCTCGGCAAGGCAAACACGCGCATCGAAAACTCCATGACGGCCATCCGCCTGCAACTCCTACCCGGAGAATCGCGTATCCTGCGCGTTTTTGAAAATGAGGAGACCGATGCACCCATGTGGCCCATCACCACGCCATCGGGCGCTCCGCTGGAGGTGAAAGGACCATGGACGATCCGTTTCGTGGAAGGCGGTCCGGTCCTGCCGGCAGAGGCCAAGGTTGAGAAACTGGTATCATGGACGGAAACCGCCGATCCCGAGGCCCGGCGCTTCGCCGGAGCCGCCAGCTATTCCACTTCTTTTACCCTTCCCGAAAAAGCCGACAAGTGGGTGCTCGATTTGGGAGATGTGCGTGAAAGTGCGCGCGTGAGCGTGAATGGCAAATCGGCGGGAGTGCTTATCGCCCATCCCTTCCGTCTGGATATCACTGGATTCCTCATAGATGGAGCGAACAGCATCGAGATCGAAGTGACCAACCTCTCCGCCAACCGCATCCGCGATCTCGATCAACGCAAGGTCGGCTGGAAGAAGTTCGACGACATCAACATCGTGGACCACAAGTATAAAAAGTTCGACGCCACGGAATGGCCGACCGAACCCTCAGGTCTTCTCGGCCCAGTCACCCTAACGCCCATGACGGTGACTTTCCCCGCCGCGCATCCGTAAACAATCCTTGGCAAGGTCTACTCGACAGTCATCCTTTCTGTGCCTACCCGCGGTTTCTTTTCACTTCTTGTCCCGAACCTCTGGTTGGGGAGTCCCCACGATCTTTGCCAACGGCTTCAGCGCTGCCGCGTGCGCCCTCGGGCGGATTAAATCCGGGATCTCCCCTACCCCACCTTCCCGGCGAAGATGATCGCGACCACGGCCCCGCTGATGCCAAGGCTGGCGGCGAAGACGGCGATGGCAAAGATGACGGAAGAGCGTTTGTTGAGGAGCAGGATACGTTCTTCCTGGAGGGCGGCGACAGCGGCGAGTTCTTCGACGCGGGTGGCGAGATCGCGGGTCAACTCGGCCTGACGGGTGGCCAATTCTTCAATGCGGGCGATTTCTTCGGCGGGTGGTCCGCTGGCGGCTTTGGCGGCGCGGGCGCTGCCGACAAGCTGGGTGGCCACCTCGATCACGGAGGGCAGGGCCTTGAGCAAGGAGTCGAACTTCATGGCGCAAGATGGCGCGGATTGAGGTCCGAATCAAACATTGCTGCCGTGCCAGCGCAGTTTGGCACGCAGGGTTTCATAGAACGAACCGGCTCCGGGCACGACCAGCGGAAGACGCGAACCACTGCGGCGGATGACCAGGGTATCAGCTGCTTCGATGAGGCAGGCGGTTTCGCCATCGGCGGTGAGCATGACGGCGTCAGAGTCGTCGGCGGACCAAGCGCGCAACTCGATGGGTTCCGAGTCGCTCACCACGACCGAGCGGTTGCTCAGGGCGTGCGGGCAAATGGGCGTGACCACGAGCACGGCGGCGTCGGGCGCGACGACCGGTCCGCCCGCCGCCATGGAATAGGCAGTCGAACCGGTGGGCGTGGCAACAATCAATCCATCGGCATGGTAGTGATTGAGCAATTGCCCGTGCACGCTGGCCTCGACATGGATCATACGCGCGACCTTGCGGCGGGTGACGGTTAGTTCGTTAACCGCGAAGAACGTTTCCTCGTGGCCATTGGCACGCGTGATGACGGCTTCGATGAGGGAGCGCTCGGTGATGGCGTATTCGCGGTCGCGGAGGGCCCGGGCGATTTCCCCCGGTTCGGTGGCGGAAGAAAAGGAAAGGAAGCCGAGGCGTCCGGAATTGACCCCCATGACCGGACGCATGACGGGGGCCATGCGGTGGACGGCGCGCAGCATGCTGCCATCGCCGCCGACAACGATGACCAATCGCGCCCACTCGGCGAGGGCACGGAGGTCGTCGGTTTCCCCGGCGGGCAAACCGGCCACGCGGGCGGTCTCGGCGTCGAGGCGGACCTCGCGACCGTCACCTTGCAGGGCCGAAAGAAGGCCGGCAAGATAACCGGGCGCGGGCGGCCGGAGCGGGTTGGTGGTCAGGGCGATACGATCCATGCTAGAATTTCGTGGTTACCGTCGCTTCCAGTGATAGGCGAATCCACCACTCCCCGCCAGTCTTTTCCTCGGGCAGAGGCAAATTTGGGAAAATGGAGATTTGAGCATCGGAAACGGGACCGCCTCAGGGCGTGGTTCTTCTTGGGGCGGACACGTTGGGATCCGAAAAATCAGTGATGATCGCGAAATGGTCACAGCCAATCGTCACATCGGTGAAGTCGGTTGTCTTTTCGGGCTCTAGGGCCACATCGCCTCTCTTCAGCCCGGAGGCCTTCAAATCAGCTTGAGGCATGACGAGCGTGTTGAAAATGAAGCTTCCTTCTTTTCTCAGCACACTGGAGTTGACGAGCGTGAAGTCGATGCGGTTTTTCCCGATGCTCGACCACTTCCCCTTCGCATCAAGCTCCACATTCCCGATGGTCTTGTCCTGTCCGGTTGCTCCGGGATGTGAGGGGCGCATGTCGATGAAGCCTTTTTTGCCGACAAGAGTCGCGTATGCGCTTTGCGTTTCGTTCTGGTTGAAATCGCCGCAAATCATGATGGATGCATCGGATGGAATGCCTGCGGCGTGCTTGCCGGCCCTGACTTCGTTGAGGAAATCAACGGCGGCTGCGATCTGTTTGTCGATCTGGGTCCTGTAATGCACGTTGATCACCACCAGATCCTTGGTGCTGACAGAAGGCGGCAGATCGATCCATGATGCATGCACCCGACGATGGAGCTCCTTGTTCCAGCGTATCGGATATCGAGTCAGGAGATAACGCCCTGTCTTATCCCACGAATAAATCCAGTCATTTTTCCCTGTGACCATTTCCACGCGATTCCTAAAGGCTTCGCCCTGGGCCTCGGGAGCCGGCGCGTCTCCATAAAATGTTTCCTGTAAAACCCAAACACCCGCATTGATCGCTTTCAGCATTCTCGCCCAACTGTCGGCCCGGCTCCGGCCTTCCAGAATCCTGGTTTGCATCACGTTGTAACTGGCGACCCGCAGGGTGGATGAAGCGGGACGATACAGTCCTTCTGCGGCAATCAATGGCTCACCAAACGACAGGCCACTGGCAACCAAAAAAAGGAAATTACAAGCAAACCGACTTGAAGTAAGGTTGTCTTTCATTCGAATCAAGGAAAAAGGCGTTGGTCAGAAAAACGAAGCGACTTGCCATGGCGTGGGATGCATGATGAGTGCCCGGTTTTTTCAAGCTAAGGCCATCCCTATCAGGTTCAAGAACTTCCTTGGATCCGATGGTGACGCACGGTCCGGCCTGCGACACCCCTCGCAAGGTCCGGAGCCTCGGTGGCGAGGCCGTGCCATGCGGAGATGCGGCCTCCCAGGCTGGTGAGAGCATGGGTTGCGCCTTACCGGGTAAAGCAATTTTCCCGGTAACATGATCCGCGCCAGCGCAGGAGCCTTACTGAGCAGCGGGTTTTCCGGGAGCAGGCTCGAGCTTCTCGGTCTCTTCTTTGGTAACTTTTTTCAACTGTGTGATGACATCTACGGGAGTGCTAAAGCGATTCTTCGTCACATAGTTGTGCTGCCAGTCAAGCATGCCATAATCGCCGGGCTTAAGCGCCTTCACCGCCTTCTCGTTTTCTGGGGAAATTTTAAGGTTACCCATATTGTCACGCACCAGAAAATCATATCTCTTTGTCTTGTCCTGGCCGTATTCATCCAGTTTTTCGTAGGCCACATACTTTACAATTTCAAAGTTGGCCATGTTGCCGGAAGCGCCGCATCGGTCCGGACACAAACCCGTCGCGCCCATGCAGCGGTGCTCGGCTATTCCCTTGAATAAGGCGACGGTACGATGTTTGGCGAGCACTTCGGTCTTGTCTCCGTCCTGCCCATCGGCGGCGACGGCGTTCAACGCCAGGCCGGCATTGAACCAAAAGCTAAGGATGGTGGTGAACAGAGCGGACGGGAGCCAGCGCAGTTGTGTTTTCATCATGGTTTCTGGTTGTCGATTTGAGTTTTTGGCCGGCAAATTGGAATTAATTCCAATCCGGTAACGGTATGACACATGGCCGCCTGATTAATTAGAAACTTTTTTCCGCTTTGCCGAGTTCTACGGGCACGAAGGGAATTAGTGCTGAGAAATTGCTTTCCGAAAGGAACAAGTGAAACACCGTTTCGAAAGTCCCGGCCTGCCAGGCGTAGCTTTAGTAGCGAAGACAGAAGGCCGAAAAAAGGGCGGTGATGTGTTCCCGAAGGAGGATGCGCGGGCTAATCTTTCAGGGCCTCTATGTGCTGCGGCAGGTATTCCACCATGCGATTCACATAGTCGGCGACGGGGTCTTTCATCTTCAGCCCCGCAGCACGGATCGCCGGCAACGCGGGCTTGGCCTGCGAGCCAAACCGGTCAAGCACATTCAACGCGGCGAGTCGGACAAGCGGTGCATCGTGCTCCAGCGCCTTTTTCAGCACCGGCAGCGCGGTGGCATGGTCGCCGAGATTGCCGATGGCTTCGGCAGCGGCGATGCCAACGCAAGGAGACTCAGCGCTCAGCGCCTTCCGCAGCGCGGACTCGGCGGGCTTTGCGTCCTTGCCGAGAGCGACGAGACCGAGAGCGCCCCACCAGCGCAGCGCGGCGTCTTTGTTGGCCAACAATTCCGTGAGGCGCTCCGTGTTGGCGGGCTTCATTTCGTTGGCGAGAGCGGCAGCTTCGAGCAACGCGTCGAGCGGGTTCTTCTTCGGGTCGGCGGCGATCTCCCAAGGCGTGCTGCCAGTTGAGCGCAAGAGCATCTCGTGCTCGGGGAGCAGACCGAGGTCGCCTGTCGCTTTCATCCATCGCACGCACTCGGTGCGCAGACGTTCCAGCGTCTCGCGATGCTTTGGGTCTGTGGCGAGATTTTTCACTTGGTTCGGGTCGGCTTCGTTGTCGTAGAGCTCCTCGCCTGGTTTCGCCGGCGAGAAGTAACGCGCTGAGGTGCCGGTGAGTTTTCCCTCGCTGGCGAGCTGACGCCACGCCTTCATCGTTGGCATTTCCTCGGTATAGCTCACGAACTGCGACCAGCTCAGATGCGGGATGAAGTTGCGGTGGTACTGATAGCGCCGATCGCGCACGACACGCACGATGTCTAACCTTTCGGCCATGCGATCCCGGATGGCGTGGATGTATTCGCGCGGTTTGCCGGCCTGTCCGCCGAGGAACGCCGTGCCTTGCAGGTGTGGCAGGACTTTCACATCGCAGAGGCTCAACACCGTCGGAGCAAAGTCCACGAAGCTGACCATCCGGTCGGTGGTCTGGCCCGGCGAGGAGGGTGCGAGGTGCTGCCATTTTTTCGGGAAGCGGACCAGCAGCGGCACATGGATCCCACCTTCCCAAATCCATTTCTTCATCCCCGGCAGACCCGTGCCGTTGTCGCCGAAGAAGAAGACGATGGTGTCCTCCGCGAGGCCGGCGTCCTCCAGTTCCTTGAGTTTGTCGGCGATCTGGTAGTCCATCGCCGTGATGTTGTCGTAATAGCGCGCCCAATCTCGCCGCACCTCCGGCGTGTCGGGATGAAATGGCGGCACCGGCGTTTTAGCGGGGTCGCGGCGTTGCGCGGGCGTGAGGCGGGCGGTGTTTTGTTGATACTTCGACTCCGGCACGCGGATCTGGCTTTCGTGACAGACCTCGTAGTTGAAAACGGCAAAGAACGGCTGGTCCGGCTTGCGGTTGCGCCAGTGGCCTTTGGGACCGTTCTCATCCCACGCGCTCTTCGGCACCGCGAAGTTGTAGTCGGTTTTGGCATTGTTGGTGCAGTAGTAGCCCGCCTCGCGCAGGTATTCGCTGAAACACTTCACCGCCTTCGGCAGCGTCGTGGTCGAACGCATCCCTTGGCTGCCGAGCCGCGTCGGGAACACCCCGGTGATCAAGCAGGAACGGTTCGGCGCGCAGACGCCGCTGATGCCGAACGCGTGCGTGTAACGCACCGCCTGCGTGGCGAACCGGTCGAGGTTCGGCGTGACGGCATATATGTCGCCGTAGCAGCCGAGATTCGGGCAGATGTCCTCTGCGGTGAGCCAGAGGATGTTGGGGCGCGCGGGGGGCGCGGGGGACGCTGTCGTCTGGGCGTTTGCGAAACTCGCCACCAGCAACAGCGCGAGCAGTCCCCGAGTCGCGATAGCACCGCCCCGGGATTGTTGGGTCTTCTTCATGAGTCCGATTGGTAGGGATGAGGCTGATTGCTCATGTTTGGAAGGGTGGAGCTTCGCGCGTGCTTTCGCGAGAAAAAATAGGCCCTTAAGGGCATATACGCACCTATAGGGTCTATAAATCAGAAGCTGGTCCCACTATGCAGTGATCCATGCGAGATACTCGTGATTGCCATCGCTTCCAGTGATGGGTGAATCCACCACTCCGCGCCAGTCTTTTCCTTGGTCGAGGGCGAATTCACGGATTTTTTCCACGGCGGCGAGCCGGGCTGCCTCGTCGCGGACAATGCCGCCTTTTCCGACCTCCTCGCGTCCACACTCGAACTGCGGTTTGATCAAACAGACGACATTTCCGCCGGGACGAAGGATGCTGAAAACAGCGGGTAGGACCATGGTGAGGGAAATGAACGACAAATCCATGACGGCGAGATCGACCGGTTCACCCACATCGCCGGGGGTCAGCTGCCGGGCGTTGAAGCGCTCCTTGGCGATGACCCGCGGATCGTTGCGGATTTTCCAGACGAGTTGATTGGTGCCGACATCAAAGCAGTAGACTTTCGCTGCCCCACGCTGGACCAGGCAGTCGGTGAAACCTCCGGTGGAGGCCCCGATGTCGGCACAGACCATGCCGGAGACATCGAGCGCGAAGGCGTCGAGGGCGCCTTCGAGTTTGAATCCGCCGCGGCTAACATATTTCGGTTTGGCAGCGACTTCGAGAACATCCTCCTGCTTCACCGCGCGACTGGCCTTATCGGCGGGGTGGCCGTTCACTCGCACCTCCCCGGCGAGGATGAGACGGCGGGCCTGCTCGCGGGAATCGCAGAGACCCCGCGCGACAAGCGCGACATCGAGTCGGTCATTCGCCATTGGAGGCTCCGTTGGTCTCCGCGCCAAGGCGGTTGATCGTATCGATCAACTGGCGCAATCGTCCGAAGTTTTTCCGTTTCGCCGAATAGACAAGGCGGGGCAGCAATTCGATGTCGGGTTCGTCGGCTTCGACGGGCAGGGCATCGCGTTGCACGAATTGACCTTTGGCGAGAAGATCGTGAAAGTCATGGTTCAAACTTTCCACCGCTTCCGGTGGCAAGGCGCGGTTGAGGCGAATGACGAGTTCGCTCCCGACCTGGCGGTACGAGTGGAAGACGCTGAAGAAACGTTCGATCTCGGCGATGGCATCCTCGACGGAATCGGTGATATGGAAAAGATTGAAGTCTTCCGGCGAGATGAGGCCGAGGCGGAGGAAATGCTCGCGCAGGAAACGATCGAAGGTTTTCCAATAGGTGCCGCCGGGGGCATCGATCATGACAATCGGCTGCACGACACTCTTGCCGGTCTGGATGAGCGTGAGCAATTCGAATCCCTCGTCCATGGTGCCGAAGCCGCCGGGGAAAAGAGCGAAGGCGTGGGCTTCCTTGACGAAGGCGAGCTTGCGCGTGAAGAAATAGTTGAACTCGATCAACTTCGGATCGCCGTGGATGGTCTCGTTGGCGGATTGTTCGAAGGGCAGCGCGATATTGAGACCGAAGCTGTTGTCGCGGCCCGCGCCCTTCTGGGCCGCGCCCATGATGCCGTCCCCTGCCCCGGTAATGACCATGTATCCTTCCTCGACCATACGTTTGGCGAAATGCACGGCAGCCTGGTATTCCGGGCGGTCGGTGGTGGTGCGGGCCGAGCCATAACAAACGACCTTACGGGTCTGGCGGTAGGGATGGAATACCCGGTTGGCGCGGCGCATTTCCTTGAGCGCGCGGGTGATGAGTTTGAGGTCGGCGGCCCCGGTGTTGTCGCGCCCGGTTTTGATCGCGGTGATGATCATTTCCGCAACGAGTCCGACGGAAGATTCGGCACAGCCGGCCTCGCGCGCGATTTCAACGATGCGGGCATCGAGGGCTTCGTCTCCGGTCGTGCCGCGGATCCGCGACGGGAGCATGTGGATGCCACCTCCTGTGAAGTCCTTGTCATCAAGACGGGGGCGGCGGCGAGGGATGGATTTTTCACTCATGATGGGGATGATTTAGCCTGTGGAACGGGTTTTGGGAAGGACGGATTTTGCGAATCGGGGTCGGAACCAGCACGTTCGTGGTAATGGCGGAGAAAATACACGAGCACGGCGGTGGCGAAAAGGGCGAGCACGAACCAGAAGATGGCCCATTGATGGAGGGGGGAAACGGGAATTTTCCCGCAAGTCTCAAGCCACCATCCGCTACCGAGAGCACCGAGCAGCGAACCAATGCCGCCATTGACCGTGGTGAGCAAAGCCTGGGCGCGGGCGCGGATTTCCATGGGCACCCGCATCTCGAGGAAGACCTGCGAGGTAACAAAGTAGAAGGTGAAAACGAGTCCGTGTAAAGCCATGGCCGGGTAGATCCAGACCAACTGGCCGGTGACGGCACCGATGGCGAGCAGATAGTAACGCATGGCCGCGCAGACAAGTCCGAAAGCCATGACCCATTTGACACGCCACTTCAAGACGCACCATCCCAAGCATAGCATGGAGACGGTTTCGGCGACTTGCCCGAGGGTCATCCAGGCGGTGGGGTTCTCCAGCCCCATGAGGGTGAGTTGCTGCGGAGCGAAGGGAATGTAGGCGGCCAAGGGAATGGCCAGGCAACCGGTGGTGATGAGGAAAGCCCGGAAGTCGCCTTTGCTGAAAATCCGCAAGGCTTCCAACCCGAAAATCGCCCGCCAACTGCGTCGGCCCGAGCCGAGAGGCGCGCGCGGCGGTGTGGCCGGTATAAGATAGGTGTAAAATGTCACGAGCACGAGCACGCCGGAGGCCACCAATCCTCCCAGCGGCGAGTGGTCGGCCTTCATTCCGAAGCTGACGATGACTCCGGCAAGGATCCAGCTCAGCGCGGCTCCCGTGCGCAGGAGCGGAAATTGCCGCTGCGGGTCCGGGATGTGGGCGAAAACAACGGTGGCGACGAGCGACCAAGTCGGGGTGAAGAAGAGCGCCTGCAGGGTTTGCCAGAACAGAAACCACCCGGCTCCCCAACCCTGTTGGAGAGAATAAAACGAGAGGAAGAGGAAGATGGCGGA
>JBJTQJ010000058.1:0-14722 GCA_046075565.1 Verrucomicrobiales bacterium
GTGCCGCCTTCGCCTTCCATGCCGGGGAAGTTTCCCAAGCACCCGGATGGATCCAAAACGCCGGCCTCGAGTGGCTCTACCGTCTTTGCGCCGAGCCGGGGCGTCTCTGGAAGAGATACTTCCTCTATAATTCCCTATTTCTTTGGTATAGTCTGCGAGATTGACCCCTCCAGTGATGGCAACTAAGGCCATCCTCTGCCCTGAACATTCACCACCCCATCTCCGGTCTAGCTTTTTCTGTCTTCTCGTCTTCTGTCTCCTCATTCCTCCTTTCATCATGACCCCCGTCCCTATCCCCGAACGTTGTCTTGGTGTTGTTATGCCCGTTTACAACGAGGAGAAAACACTCCACCTCATCGTTGAGAGAGTATTAGCCCGTCCGGAAGTGGGTGAGCTTGTCATGGTCGATGACTGCTCGAAGGATGGCACTTGGACCCGGATGCAAGAGATTGCGGCCAGCGACCCCCGCATCCGGATTTTCCACCATGAGGTGAACCAAGGCAAAGGAGCGGCACTACGCACTGGATTCAAGGAGGTCAAAAGCGAGCTTATCGTCATTCAGGATGCGGATCTCGAATACGATCCCGACGAATACCCGCGTCTCCTGATGCCGGTTCTATCCGGTCGTGCGGATGTGGTATTTGGTTCCCGATTCCTCGGTTCGGAGGCGCACCGTGTTTTGTATTTCTGGCATGCCATGGGAAACCGTTTTCTCACCACTCTATCAAACATGTTCACCAACCTGAACCTCACCGACATGGAGACTTGTTACAAGCTCTTCAAGGCGGACGTTCTGCGCAAGATCACTGTCGAAGAGAACCGGTTCGGCTTCGAACCCGAAATCACCGCCAAGGTTGCCAAACTGCGTGTTCCCATTTACGAAATCGCCATTTCTTATCATGGTCGCACCTATGAAGAAGGCAAAAAGATTGGATGGCGCGACGGCTTCCGCGCCCTCTGGTGCATCGTGAAGTATTCGTGAGTCAGGATGTCAAAGGTCAAAGGTCTGGCCGTCAAGAGACCGGCACATGAGTTGCCACTATGAAAGTTGAACGTTTTGAAGATCTGCGAATTTGGCAGGAGGCCCGTGTCCAAGTCCGGTCCATCTACAAGTCCTTCGATGCGGATTCGCCCGCCGGTCGCGATTTCACTTTTCTGGATCAGATTCGTCGTGCTGCGACCTCGGTGATGAACAATATTGCTGAGGGCTTTGAGCGAAATTCGGATAACCAGTTTTCCCACTTCCTGACCATTGCCAAGGGTTCAAATGGCGAAGTTCGAAGCATGCTCTATGTGGCGGAAGACCTTGGCTATTGCGCCCCGGCCTTCGCAAACGAAGCCAGGGAATTCTCCGAGAATCTCAGCAAGGGCATCGCTTCATTTATCCAGTATCTCCGCTCATGTTCCGGTAAGTAGGTCTTGGGCTTCCCGACCTTCCGACTTTCCGACTTTCCGACTTTCTGACTTTCTGACCGAATGTCCTCCCCCAACGCCAACGCCACCACCGCTGATTTCGAATTCGCCGCACTCTGGGAAGCTGCCAATTATCGTGCGGCCATCGTGCATGAATTCCAGCAGCATCTGCGCGGCCATCTCCTTGAAGTCGGGTGCGGCATCGGGCAGATGACCCGCGAGTTCCAGCTTCTTTCAGCCATCGACCGAATCACCTGCATCGAGCCGGACCAAGGATTTGCCGCCAAGCATGCGAAAGATATCCAAGGAGCGGAACTCCTCATCGGCACCGCTGGGGATCTGCCTCCAACCGTGGAAGCGGACTCCATCGTCAGTATCAATGTTCTGGAACACATCGAACAGGATCAGGAGGAAATGACACGTTATGCCCGACTCTTGAAAAGCCGCCGCGGCCATCTCTGTGCACTGGTGCCGGCTCGGCCGGAAATCTACGCTCCTCTCGACAAGGACTTCGGCCATTTCAGGCGTTACACAGCCCCGGAACTCCGTGAGAAGTTGGAGAAAGCGGGCTTCAAAGTCGAGAAGCTGCACTACTTCAATTTGGTCGGTTATTTTGCCTGGTGGTTTTCTTTTTGCCTGAGGAAACAGCGATCGTTCGGGATCCAACAGGTCCGATTCTACGATCGCATCATCTTTCCTGTGATAAACGCCATTGAGACGAATGCCTTTAGGCCGCCCATCGGCCAAAGCCTCATCGCCATTGCCAGGGCGAAGTGAATTTTCATCATGGCTTCCCTAGCGCAAACTCTCTCCGCTACGACTCCGGTTTCGGCTCTTCTGCGAAAGGCCAGGAAATTCGGACTGGGCGACCTTACCGCGGTTGTGACCATGGCAGTCCAGAGAGGGTGTAGGCACTATCGGGCCTTTGCCAGTCAACCCGTCTGCGATCCGGGTGAGGAAATGATCTCTAATGAAGAATTAGTGGTCCTTCTGCTCGTCGGCGAACACCCCTTCAATCCTGTCGCCATCCGCTGCGCCGCGCAAATGGCCAAGTCGCCGGGCGTGAGCCCCTTGAAGCTCGCACGGTTGGCAAAAATGGAGAAAACGGAGCGAGTTCTCGCGCATATCGCAAGAGCAGGATTGCGGCACGACCTTTCCGCAGTCTCATTCTGGGGCAGAATCCTCGAAATGCTTCCCGACCAACCGGAAAGATTGGAGCGAAATTTGCCCCATTGGACAAGATTTGTTTCCATGCCCGGCTACCAGAAATACGGCCCCCAGCCAGCGGTCTGGCTGAATCCAAACCCATGAACAACCCCGAAGTCATCTTAAGCACCCTTGATGGCTTTCTCTCATCGCCACGCCATCTGGTGCTTTACGGGCGGGCGGCTTTGGCACTCGGCTATGACGAGCCGGAACCTGCGTTTCAGACCACAATGGATGTCGATGCGATCATTCCGCTCGCGGAATTGGCTTTTCTGGAGGCCGACGAACTCCTCTGGGATGCGCTTGATAAAACAAACTCTCGTCTGGAATCTTCGGGACTCTATATCACACATCTCTTCGACGAATCTCAAGTCATTCTCCGTCCGGATTGGATGAATTTTCTGGTAAAGTTGAATGTGCCGCATCTCAAGCACCTCAGCCTGAGCCGCCCTGCATCCGAAGACCTCGTTCTGACGAAAATGATGAGGATCGATCCTCATGATCGCTCGGATATTCTATTTCTTCTCAAGCAAACGCCAATTTCTGCGGCAGAATTCGAGAGTGTTTGCAATGCTGCTCGCATTCCTGATATCGAAGAAATCCACGTGGCGTTCGAGGACTCCAGAAAATGGATCAGAGAAAAGTTGAAATGAGGAAAATCCATTTGAGAGGCTCGCTCTCTCGCCCGCCCATCGGGCAAAGTCCCGTCGTCATCGCGCGGGCACCTTAATCGGAGACTCAATCACATGATTGACGGTTGACTGAGCAACTGGAATTGCATATCCTCTTTATCGTGAAAAATCCCTACTTCGATGGCTATGCGGTGTCTTACGACGAGGATTTGGGCAAAGCCCTGAGTGTCTCAGGCGAAGACAAGAATTTCTTTGCCAATGGTCGGATGCTCTGGCTTGCAGATTGGCTCGGCCGAAAAGGCAAGCCGACCAGGACGGTGCTTGACTTCGGCTGCGGGACGGGTTCCGCCACGCCGTTCATCTGGAAGCATCTTCGGCCCAATTCTGTGCTTGGCACAGATATCTCAGACGAGTCGCTGCAGGTGGCGAGAAACTCCTATGGAGAAACCGGAGCGGAGTTCGAACTTACAGGGCAGCCCCGCGCAAAAGCCTTCGATGTCGCTTTCTGCAATGGTGTTTTTCATCACATACCGCCGGACGGAAGGCAAGAAGCCCTTCGTTACATTTTCGATTCGCTTGAAGATGGTGGTGTATTCGCGCTTTTTGAGAATAATCCATGGAATCCGGCAACCCGCTATGTTATGAGCCGTTGCGTCTTCGATGTTGACGCCATCACACTATCCCCCGTGGAGGCTCGGCAACGAATGGAAAATGCGGGGTTCAAGGTGCAAGCCACTCGATTCCTCTTTGTTTTTCCAGCTGCTTTGAAAGTCTTCCGATGGATGGAAAAGCCTCTTTCGCCGATGCCCTTCGGGACCCAATACGTTGTCATCGGGATGAAATGAGCGGCAGTCGCGTGCAACTTCTCCAGCCTATGACGTCCATTCCAAGTTGCAGAGGCTTGCCGTCGGGATCCGTCTTGCTTGGGCATTGGATTCTTATCGCGGCGGCGTGCAACATATCGGGTTGGGGGCTGTCGTCCATCCGGCAACTGACTCCTCTCGGCTTGGCCTTGGCGATTCCCTCCGTCTGGTATGCCTTGGTCCGGTTGATATGCCTGCCATGGCCGCAAGTTAAGCCCCTTGCTTTTCTTAATCGGTCTAGATTCCGATTCCGTCGGCTTTTCCCTGCCGCATTTGCCGCCATCGCGTTTCTTGTGTTGCTCGGCGGCACTTTACACGCCCCGAATAATTTTGATGCGCTGGTTTACCGTTTGCCACGGCTGCTGCACTGGCTGATGTCGGACGGGTGGGAGTGGATCCCCACCAACAAAAACAATCTCAACACACGTTCGACGGGATTCGAATGGTGGATGGCCCCCCTCCTGGCGATCCTGCGTAGCGACCGAGCCCTCTTTCTTTTGAACTGGATTTCCTTCCTGTTCATGCCTGGACTTGTCTTCAATGTCTTCAGACAAATGGGCGTGTCAAATGGCGTCTCGGCTGTGTGGATGTGGATCTTCCCCGCCGGATATTGCTATTCCTTACAGGCTGGAGGGATCGGAAACGACATGGTCGTCGCCGTCTTTGCCCTCGCTGCGTTCGATTATGGGTTCCGCTGGAAAGCGAGTGCCGCCCCGATTGCGATGTGGCTCTCCTTGGTTTGTTGTGCTCTGATGACAGCTATGAAGCCAACCACCCTTCCGCTGTTGCTTCCCTACGGTGTCTTGTTTTTCGCCATGTGGAGACCACTGATCGGCCAGCCGTTCAGAACCATCACTCTTGCCGGACTTCTTGTTTGGACATCATTCCTGCCGACAAGTGTGATCAACCATAGAAAATGTGGAGATTGGACTGGGGCCGCCGCCGAAGACCAGAAACTGGGCCAGGTGGAACCATTGATCGGAATCTCTACGAACATGATTAACGCAACCATTCAAAACTTGGCCCCACCGGTTCTGCCGGTGGCGGGCGCATGGAACAAAATGATTGATGACGTGATTCCAGCTTCCGTCCTGGAGCGGACCAGAAGGTCCTTCGAACCGGCTGGAGCCCGATTCGCCCTCAATGATTTTCAAAACGAGGAATCCCTGGGAATCGGAACCGGCTTGTCTTTGCTAGTTATCTTGTCCCTCGTTTGCGCGTGGGTCTGCCGCGGGAAGCATCGGCAGGCAATCGCCAACTACGGTTCCAGGTATGAATGCGCCCTGCTTTGCGGGCTGTTCGGAGCGGCATTGCTCGCCTACTTTAGCAAAGCAGGCATGTCCACGGTGGCGCGCCACATTGCACCATTTTATCCATTCTTTTTTGCCGTGGCTTTGCGCTCGCCCCTGCAAAAATCCGTTTTGAAGCTCCGCCTTTGGAAGTGGACAGCTTCTCTGGCGATGGGTTCAACCATTTTCTTGCTTGTCATCACTCCTTCGCGTCCACTTTGGCCCGCCCGCTGGTTTTTTTCCAAAGGCGTGGAATCGGATTCTAGGATTTTCCAGCGCGCGAAAAACGGCTACGATGTCTACGCAAACCGCGCCGATGGACTTGGCCCCTTGCGGCACGCGATTCCGGCAGATACACGCGACGTCGCTTATCTGAGTTACAGTACCAGTGCAGAGTTGCCACTTTGGAAACCCTATATGCTGCGCAAACTGTATCATGTCGTTGCCAGTGACACGATCAATTCCCTGCGCGGCCGCGGCATAAAGTATTTGGTGCTCAACACAGGCGGCTTCGAGAAGCAACGAGGCGTTACGCCCGAGAGATGGATTGACCATGAGGGCGCAAAGTTGATTTTCAGAACTAAGCTCCAGTTGTTGGCAAGCGAACTGCCTTCGGAATGGTGGGTCGTATCGCTGTTCCCTGAGCGCACTCCAGATCATACTGCCCGGTAAAGGATTCCCTGAAAATCTCATGAACGCAGAACTCGAACTATCAATTGTGATGCCGTGTCTCAATGAGGCCGAAACTCTTGCGGTGTGCGTGCGCAAGGCTCTCATCGCGATGAAGGAAGCTGGTGTTACCGGTGAAGTTTTGGTGGCCGACAATGGCAGCACAGACGGTTCAAAAGACATTGCCGTCGCCGCAGGAGCAAGAGTCGTGCCGGTCGCTGAAAGAGGCTATGGCAATGCTCTTCGGGGGGGGATCCAAGCGGCACAAGGCAAATGGCTACTAATGGGGGATGCGGACGACAGCTACGACTTTTCGCAAATCAAGCCGTTCATTGAGAAACTCCGAGAGGGGCACGATCTGGTGATGGGCTGCCGGCTTCCTTCCGGTGGAGGCAAGGTGATGCCCGGAGCCATGCCGTGGAAACATCGATGGATTGGCAATCCAGTTTTGACATTCATCGGACGACTGTTCTTCCAATGCCCTGCCCACGATTTCCATTGCGGGATGCGTGCCTTTACAAGAGAGGCTTGGAACAAAATGCAACTTTGCACTACGGGAATGGAATTTGCCTCCGAAATGGTCATTAAGTCCACTCTAAAGGGGTTAACTATCGCGGAGGTTCCGATAACGCTGCATCCGGATGGTCGCTCACGACCTCCCCATCTCCGAAGCTGGCGGGATGGTTGGCGACACTTGCGTTTTATGCTGCTTTTCAGTCCACGCTGGCTTTTCCTTGTTCCCGGCGCTGCTTTGTCCCTTGCAGGACTCTTTCTTATCGGAATGCTGGCTGCAGGGCAAGTGCACTTTGGCAGGATCGTGCTTGACGTTGGAACCATGGTCGCCGCATCAATGCTGCTTATCGTTGGTGTTCAACTCGTCATATTTGCAGTTTTCACCCGTGTTTTTGCCTTCGGTGCCGGCCTTCTGCCCCCGAACAAACGACTTGAATCCATGATGAGATCCTTCACGCTGGAAATCGGGATCGTTCTCGGTATTGCGCTGGCGTTGGCGGGAGTCGGTATCTTCTTGGTCGCATTCTTCGGATGGAAAGACGCTGGATACCAAGGGCTTTCTTATGCGGACAACTTACGCCGAATCATTCCCGCCGCCACGCTGATTGTCCTCGGAACACAGGTCATTTTTGGGAGTTTCTTCCTGGGAATTCTTGGCCTCAAGACCGTAACTAGGGCGACTTAAGATTGCGGAAGGCAAAACCGCTTGCCATCGGCGGCAAATTTGCCGGTGTGGTGGCGTATGCTTCCCAAAATGTAATCCTCTTCTTGACTCAGCGGTGACCACCCCGACCTTCCCACTCGCCGGGATAGCTTCCGATATCGGGCTTTCCTGCTTGTAACCTTTGAGACTTCCCTAATCGCTCTTCTCCAGGAAGAATGAGCCGGTTATCCTTCCAAGAGCTTTTCAACCGATGCTTGACCCCCGTGTTATCACCAAAACAGTTGCGCCCTTCGTCGGGCTCGTGTTAGCCGTTATCCTCGGTTCGCAGCTCGTCACCGATCGCACCACAGCGATCTCCTGGCTTGCTTTCGGAGGCCTGGTCGTCTTCTGCATCTACGCCGGGAAGTCGATTTGGTTGCTTTTACCATTCATGGCCAACTTGGAAATCGGCCTGCGCCTGCCCGGACAACCCGATAGCATGCTCCTTGGCCAGATGATCGTCCTTGGATTCTGCATGATCCTGTTCCTGATGCGGAAATTGCCGCTGGGATTTGAAATCAAAGAATCGGAGATCTGGATGCTGGCAATTTCCGTCACCATTGTCCAGGCTTATCTGCGTAATCCAGTTGGGTTGAATATTTTTGGTGGCTCAACTGTCGGAGGACGACCCTATTTTATTTTTGGATTGACCGTTATCACCGCCCTGCTTCTGGCATCGCTGAGGGTGCCCGTGCGGGAACTCAAGTTGATCATTCCACTTTCCATCGCCGGTGGCCTCGGCAACGCGCTTGTCGCCCTTGCCAGCGTGTTCTCACCCACGGTGGCCTACTACACCGGTGCTGCATTCAACCGGACCGATGAGACCAATTATGAAAATTTCGACCAGGTGGTGGATACCCGGCAGGCCGGTCGCAACTCAGCGTTGAGCAAGTTGGGGCCCAATCTTGCCTTATGGGTGTCCATCCATATCTCACCCGTCCGTGCGATTCTAAGGCCGCTCTATGCGATTCTCCTGCTTGCTGCCCTTGTTGCAGCCATGCTTGGCGGGTTCAGGAGCGGTCTGCTGATTGTCGTACTGACCCTGATGGTTGGAACCTTTTACCGGAATGGCATCGCGGGTGTTTTAGCGATTGGATTTGTCATCGCAATCGCCACCGTGATTCTTGCCTTTGTCAACTTGGTATCTCCACTTCCTCCAAACGTGCAGAGGGCCCTGACCTTTCTTCCCGGAACCTGGGAACAAAGATACAAGGACGACGCCGAAGGATCCACCGACTGGCGGGTTGAGATTTGGAAAGAAGCTTTGGGCAGTGAACGATGGATCAGGAATAAAATTCTGGGCGACGGTCTTGGATTCACTGCTGCTGATTTGAAGAAGGCAGCATTGCTGACAAATTCGTGGTCTGGGAGGGGATGGGATCTCCACCGCGAGCAGGTGCTTATCAATGGGGACTACCACAGCGTGATCGTGAGCACCGTCAGAACCTCGGGGTATCTCGGGCTCATCATTTTCTTTGTGGCGAGTATTCGCATTGCTCTCATGGCCCATCGCTTGATCAGAAAATGGACCAACACGCCTTGGATGCCGGTCACCATGCTCGTGGGCATTCCTTTGATTTACGGACCCTTCTGGATTTTCCTGAGCGCAACCACCTTCGTCCAAGCCGCTTCCGGGTTGATCATGGGTGCCGGTATGCTGAGATTGCTGGAGAAAAATCTTCCGGCCGAAACGTAGGCATTGAACCCCGGATGCCTGGAAGACACACGTGGAAAAGCCCATTGGTTACTGCAGCATGCTCAAGGCCACCTCGACCCTCGCGGGGGCAAAGGTGCTTACCATTCTCATATCCATTTTCCGAACCAAGGTGCTGGCCATTCTCCTCGGCCCGTCGGGAATGGGAGCTCTCGGCCTCGTGATGGCTTCCACGGATCTCGCCAGAGTTGCATTTTCTTTCGGTTTGGACACGGCCACCGCCCGTCGGGTGGCCGAGACATCGGCCACCGGTTCGGCGGATGCGGTTGATCACGCCTACCGAACTTCAGCCCGCACCGCATTGTTCGCTGGTCTTTTCTCCTCCGTTGTTCTTTGCGCCGCCTCGCCGGTTTTGGCCCAGAGGATGTTGGGGGACGTCGGAAAATTCTGGTGGTTCGGACTCGGGGCCTTGTCTTTGGTGTTCACGCCTTTGTTGGGTGTGCAACTGGCCTTTCTTCAGGGGCTACGGCAGACCCGCTCGCTGGCCAGTTGCCAAATCCTCGCCTCGTTGTGCGGCGCGGTTCTGAACATCACGCTCGTCATTTTTCTCGGAGTGCTCGGGAGCATCCTCGCCCTAGCGCCATTGACCATCACATCCCTGATCATCCACCATTGGTTCCTAAAGCGCCATCGGCCCGTTCCAAGCGGGGTGCTGGTCCCGGTTCTGCTCAAGGACTCGGCCGGATTGATCAAACTTGGCTCCGGTTTCGCCATCAATGGCATCTGGCTAGCCGCTTCCGGATGGTTGAATCTCGTTTTTATCGGCTACTACTATGGAAGCCAGGAAAGTGTCCACCAGATCGGGCTATACGGGGCGGCTTCCACCATGTCGAACCTGTATATTGGAATTCTGGTTTCAGCCATGGCCACAGAGTTTTACCCGGCGCTCGTGCAGGCCGCGAGCGATCGGAACGCGATTAAACACCTGCTCAATCAACAAACCTTCTTGGCCGTTACCCTTGGGGTCCCGGCGACCATGGGGCTGATGATCATGGCGCCCTTGGTCCTAGCCCTGCTCTATTCCCCTGATTTCACTCCGGCATCCGATCTGACGAAATGGATGCTTGCTGCCATGGCCGTGCGGTTCGCCTCCTGTCCGCTTGGCTTCACCATGCTGGCCGTCGGTCGGCCAAGACTCATCGTCGCCAGTGAACTCGCCATGGGTGCGGTCATGATCTCCTCCTCTTATGCGCTGGTTCAAGTGTTCGGGCTGGTGGGCATCGGGATAGCGATGCTCTCCACCAATCTGCTCTACCTGATTGGTGCGATCTTCGTCACTTATCGTATGGGCATCCATTGGAACTTCCGGAGCTTCATGGTCCTTGCGGAAACATTCCTTATTCTCGCCCTCTGCCTGGCGGCGTCCCTCTTGTTTCCAGGCTGGAAGGGCCTCGCCTTTGGGTTGTTTTTGGTTGCCGGCTACAGTTTCCACCTCATTTTCATGATCCGGCGGGATGCCGGTGTCGATCTCTCGGCCATCCTCCGCAAACTTCTGCCCTGGAAACATGCTTAAAAGACTCATTCAATCGTTCCTCCTTCGCTTCGGCTACTACCTGAAATCATCCCGCCGTTTTGGCGAGGATCACTGGCAGGACCTTGTAACACTCGCCGCTTCCCCGAAACCCGGTCGTGATCGGGTAATCTTTGATGTTGGTGCCCACCAGGGCCAGACCCTTGCCGCCGCAGGCCGGTATTTTCCTGAGGCGGCGATCCACTGTTTCGAGCCGGATCCCTCATCAGTGGAAATTCTTCGCGCCGCCGCCGCCGCCCGCCCCAAGGCGAGGATCCATGCGTTCGCTCTGGGAGCGGCTCCGGGATCCGCTGATTTCCACCGCAATCGCGAGTCCATGACGAACTCTTTGCTCCCCACCAGTATCGGCGGCTTGAGCGGGGAGTATGGAGTATTGTCTGCCACCGACGAGGTGATCCAGGTACCGGTTCGAACCCTCGACGAATTTTGCGAGGAACAGGGTATTGCCTTTATCGACCTTCTCAAAACCGACTGCCAAGGCTATGACCTGAAAGTGTTGGAGGGAGGGGAGCGAATGCTCGCGAACCATACCATCGGAGTGATCACCTGCGAGGTAATCTTCGACGACGAATACGAGGGCCAAGGGCGATACCATGAGTTGATGGCCTTTCTCGACGCCCGCGGGTATCGGTTCATGGGCTTTCAGAACATGGCACGCAACGCCGCGCTGGAATGCACCTTCTGCGACGCGGTTTTCCGCCGCCCGCCCTCCGCCTCCTGATTTCGATGGCAGAAAACGCGCCCCCGATTCCCCGCATTGTCATCCTGACCGGTGCCTACGATGATCAATATCTCCGCACCCGCACGGATGATCCTGCGATTTGCATCAGCGCGGGAAAACGGGTGATGCTCTACCGCGCGTTTGCAGAGGCCACCGGTGCGGAGCTAATCCTCGTCAGCCCCCAGCCCAAAGGGAGGGGCCGACCGCACGCACTGCCTGCTGTAGAATCCCGATTCGATCGCTTTGCCCAGCGATTCTCGCGCTCCAGCGGCATACGGAAAATCCGTTACTTCGCGGATTTCTGGCACTACGCCCGCCATGTTGCCCGGCACGTCCGCGACGGTGATGTTCTAATTTTCGACAACTACGAGTTGATCTACATTCTTGCCCTTCGCTATTGCCGCTTGCTCGGTCGGAAAAATCGTGTTGTCCTCGAATACGAGGATGGCAAACATCTCATCGACAAGGGCTTCTACCTGATGATCAGCCGACTCGCCGAATGGCTGGGCCGACCGCTGGTTCAAGCAGCCATCCTCGCCACTCCCACCCTCGCGGAACGCTTGCCCCTGGGGACGCCCACCACCAGCGTGCCCGGCATCCTGCGCGATGACCTGGTCTTCCACCCGCTCCCGCGGCAGGGAGAGCCTGTTCTTTTCCTTTACTCCGGTTCCATCGATTACGAGCGCGGTGGGCCCTTGCTGTTGGAGTATCTCGAAGCGGGCTACTTCCCGCCGAACGCCGTTTTTCACATCACCGGGCAAGGCCATTTCACCGACCGCCTTGCCGTCCTTGCTTCGAAACATCCGGGAGTGATCCACTTCCACGGCATCGTTTCCCAAGAGGAACTCGCGCGGATCCGTTCGATTTGCCATTTCGGCCTGAACCTCCAATCGTCCGCCAATCCGATTTCGCGTGTCACGTATCCATCCAAGACCTTCGATTACCTCAACGCAGGAATCCGCGTCATCTCCACCCGCGCCGCGGGTGTGCCCGAGGTGTTGGGTGAGGGGGGGATTTATCTTGCCGCGGAGAATTTGCAGGGGCTGAAAGATGCGATCCAGAACGCGGTGAATCAGCGGGAGAGCGAGAGGGACCAGGTTTGCCAACAAGATGCCCTCAAGCGGCTTACATTCAGAGGAAGCATCACCAGACTCCAGAGCCTCTTCGGAAGCTTGACTCCCCATGCCGGGGGATGAATGACACCATGCGTCAGGCAGGTCACCTCATTTGAACGTCACGAATATGCTTTTGCGAGTCCTCAGAAAAATCAAAAAGGATGGATTGGCTGACACCATCAAGACGACTTGTCGCGTGGTCAATTACCGGCTCTTCCAGCCCGATTGGGATTTCAAGCTGGTTCCTTCAATTCTTGAAAGGCTCTCAAAGCAGCAAGAACATGTGGTGATTGTCCAGGTCGGCGCGAATATCGGAAACACTGACAGCGACCAAATCTTTTCCTTCCTCGTGAGGAACTTCGGGCCTGAGGCCGTGAGTTCCCAATCAAGCTGCACCGCGATTTTGGTGGAACCCGTTCGACATCTCTATGAAGGCCTCCTTGTGAATTACAAAGGAGTCAAGGGGGTCGACTGCGAGAACATCGCCATCGCGGAATCCAAGCAGAAGAAGAAGTTCTACAGGCTTCGGGAGGGAATCGACCTGGCAGCCAACGGTCTTCCACCTTGGGCTGAAGAATTGGGCTCCTTCGAGCGCGAGCAACTCGATTTCTTGTGGAAAGACACGCCGCAAAATACGAAGCTCCGGGAGTTCGTTGACAGCAATGTTGTCGCCGAAGATGTCCCATGCTTGCCCCTGCGCGAGTTATTTGAGAAGCATGAGTTGAACGCCGTCGATTTCCTGCAAATTGACACCGAGGGGTATGATTTGGAGGTGCTCAAGACTCTGGACTTCAAGCGAGTCGCGCCCCGATTCATCAACTTCGAGAGAATTCACCTCAAGAAGAATGAGGCACGCTGCCGCGAGATGCTAACCCGTCTTGGCTACAAACTTTTCGATCACGGGCAAGATACGCTTTGCGAATTGACCACGGGACTTTCGGTGACAGTCCGCTTGCGTGAGTATGTCTATCGAAAATGGCTGAACATCGTTTATTGAAGGCTATTTTCGTGCAAGGCTCCGCCCCATCCGACCGAACAGTGCGCAACAGCAATCGAATCCTGATGATCGCCGATCCCGGCTTGCCGGTTCCGCCCGTCACTTATGGCGGAATCGAGCGGATCGTGGCCATGCTTGCTGAAGGATTGGCCGGCCACGGATGGGATGTGACACTCGCCTGCCATCCGGAATCCACCTGCGCAGTGGAGAAAATCCCGCTCCGTCACCAGTCGATTCGGGCTGGAGACCGCCTGCGCAACGCTCTCTGCATCCTGACTCGGAACCCCTGGCGCTTCGATCTGGTTCACTCCTTCGCCCATTTCGACATGCTGGCCGCCCTATGGCCGATGTCTTTCCCGAAGATTCAGTCATTCCAGTCCATTCCTCCATGGGAAGCGTTCCAAAAGCGGCTGCGCGTGATTCCCCGCCGGAATTTCCACGTCACAGTCTGTGGAAGACACATGGTGCCCCGCTTCAAAGGCATCGCACCTTGCGTGGCCATTCACAACGGCGTCGTTCCAGACTCGTTCGACTTCATCGAAACGGTGGCTGATGACGCGCCGCTGGTGTTCTTGGGCAGGATCGATCCCGTCAAGGGCACCCATCATGCGATCGAGGTGGCGCACCTGACGGGACGCCGACTCGTCATCGCCGGCAACATTTCGGAAACAGCGGAGGCCAAGAGCTATTTTGATCAACAGGTCGCGCCTTTTCTCTCGGAGCGAATCGAATATATCGGCCCGGTCGATGATGTGCGGAAAAACAAGTTGCTGGGCGGGGCTGCGGCGATGTTGATGCCGATCGAGTGGGACGAACCGTTCGGGATCGTCATGGCGGAGTCGCTGGCATGCGGCACTCCGGTGGTCGGTTTCGCGCGAGGCGCTCTCCCCGAAATCGTGGATCACGGAATCGCCGGATTTCATGCAACGACGGTTGAGGATCTGGTCGATGGAGTTGGCAAGCTTGGCCAAATCCGGCGGCGGGCCTGCCGTGACGCTGTGGAATCCCGCTTTTCCGCAGAAGGCATCGTTCGCCAATACTCGGACTTCTATACCTCGCTCCTCGGGCGTTCATGACAAGCATCCTCAAAAGCCTCAAGCGATCCGTCTTGCAGTCGCTTGCCCGGCGCGACGAACGGCGGATTCTCAATGGTAAGGACACGGTGAAACTCGGGGAATTCAGGGCATCCCTCGTCCAGCCGGATTCCTATTATGCCGCCGCACATCGGTTTTTCCATGGGCAGCTTTGTCCAGAACTCCGCGCCCACCGCGCCTATTTCAGACAGGAGAACCGTGGTTTCGGCGAGGATGCGTTCCACACGATGTGGTGGCTCTTGCTCCAAAGGCTGCGACCCGC
>JBJTQJ010000059.1:0-41731 GCA_046075565.1 Verrucomicrobiales bacterium
TGGAGGGCATCCGATGTCCCATTGGACGACGACCGCATCCTGGTCCTCGAATACTCCTGATTCCTCCCGGCGCGCTCAAAAAAAATCAACCGCTGCCCAAAAAATTCTTGGCAAAGCGGTCTGAAAAGCTATGCTCTGACGGTAGGTGAAACGCCATGAAATTCCCCGATTAGGTGGAAATCCGTCATCAGGACGGACCTCCACTATTTCAGTTTTCAGCTTTTCAGTTTTTCCAGAACCCCCTTTCCCCCTCAACCCCCTTTTCCCCGACCACCGGTCCGCCCCAAACGCTGTTGCAATAGCTGCCCGCCAAAAGCAAATTCCTGGCAGCCGCATTTATCCATTGCATTGGCAAACGTCGTGTGCAAAATGGGCAATGAACATCTTTGGTGTCACAACCACAACACCGCCCCAACGACGTATAATCGCTTCACAATTTTACCTCCCGTTGCACATCAACGCCTGAAACCGGCACTAAAATCACTAATCGGTCCGTCACCCTCTTCATTCCTTTCCGCCAGCTTGCTTAGCGCATATTTGAAAACCACCAACACTTCCCCATAACAGCCATGCAATCATCCCTTGTAAAAGCCACTGCCGCTTCCCTATCCGTTTTGCTATTTTCCGGCTGCGCTGGAACCGCCGATGGTCGTCTGGCCCAAGGTCAAGGAACTGCCATCGGCGCCCTTCTCGGAGCCGGTCTGGGTTATGCCATTGGCGGCGAGGAAGGTGCGGTTTTGGGAGCCGGCCTCGGAGGCGCGGCCGGGTTCGCTTATGGGACCCAAATCGCCCAGAAAAAGGCGAAATACGCCAACACCGAACAATTCATGCAGGCCCAGATTGCCGAGGCCCGCAACCACAACCAAGCCATTGTTTCTTACAACCGCTCGCTCGAGCGACGCGTCGCCGCGCTGGAAAGCCGGGCCAAAGCCGCCAAAGCGAGCGGCAACAAGGCTGCCATCAGCTCGGTCCGCACCGAAGCCGCCCAACTGCAAAAGGAAGCCAATGGCAAGCAAAGCTCCTTTGGCAAACAAACCGGATTCTATGAAGCCGTCGCAAGTGACCCTGAAGCCAGCAGAACCAGCCAAGCCCAGTCGCTAGAGAGTCTGGCAAGCCAGATGCGCTCCAACGAGAAGAACATCGCCACATCGACCCGCCGTCTGGCCCAACTCGACAAACAACTTGCCCTCTGACACCCACATGAAAACAAGGCGCATCATCCCCGCAATGCTTTGTCTGGCCACCGCCAGCATCAGCCTTACATCCTGCGCCACGAACGGCGATCCCACCACCGGCGGGATTTTCTGGAGCGAGTCCGCCAACCAGCAAAGGCTCAATAACATGCAGCAGGAGCTGGATTCCGTGAAGGCCGAAAACGCGCGGCAGATGAAGAAACAACGGTCTTTGGAAAACCAGCTTCCGTGATGACCGGATGGCGTGAGCCCATGATCTACCCGCTTGAACAAAGCGGGTTCTCTCGCGTCAGGCGAAGCCTCCCAGGCCGGAGGAGCTTCCTCCGTATGGGAGCTGCCTATCTTGGGGCCGTGGGTTCCGCTTGGTTGGGTTCCGCCAGCTTCGGCACGGCACAGGATGCATCCCCTCCCGCGCCGGCCGACGATTGGAAACCGCTTCTCCAGCAAAGCTTCACCCTGCTGGAGGAGCACTGCCTTTACGAGATTCAGGCCGCCACCGTCCTGCGGAAAATGCTCGCTCTCATGCGGGCCAAGTTACCGCCCGACGATGCCAAGGCCTTGGCCGAGGCGGAGCGCAACACCATCGAGGAAGGTCTGTTGGGCATTTTTGATCAGACCATCAAACTGGCCGCGACCAAGGCGCCCCGGGGCCCCGTCACATCCCTCGTCATCATGCAGTCGGTCCTCCAGCAGTATGCCCGCTCACTGGATCGTTACAGTGACTACACACCGCCTGAAGACTTCGCAATGCTGCAATCCCTCGAAGCCGAACGCTATCTCGGTCTGGGATTCAACCTGGTGGAAGGCGAAGATGGTTTGTTCCGGTGTTTCCCATTCCCCGCCGAAGCCGCCGAGTTGGCCGGCCTGCTTCCCGGAGACCAACTTCTTGCCATTGATGGCAAAGCCACCACCGGGATGTCCCGCTACCGTATCGCCGCCGCCGCCCGTGGCCAGGAAGGCACCATTGCCCGACTCGAAGTGCTGCGCGCGAACCAACGCCCCCGCGTGGTGGAGATCAAACGCACCGTGATTTCCACTTCGCCCATCCAGACAAGCGAAGGCGACGGGGGCATGACCATCCGCATCATCCGCTTCAACGAACAGACGACCCGCGACCTCGGGGCCATCTTGCTCCAGTTGCCTGCCGGCAGCAATCTGGTCATCGATATGCAAGCTTGCCCGGGTGGCGAGTTGGAAGCCACCATCGCCTGCGCCTCCATGTTTGTGAGCCAGGGAGAAGAAGTCTGCCGCACCGTGACCCGGCTGAAAGAAGAGGTCCACCTTTCCAAAAACCCGTCCCCCTTCCGGGCGGGCAGCCTGGTGATCAAGCAAAACGAGGGCACGGCCAGCGCGGGCGAAATGTTCATCGCCGCCCTGACCGCCGATGCCGCCACCCGGGCGGTTTCCCGCGGACCCGTCACCTACGGCAAAGGGATGACCCAAACCGAATTCGGACTCAAGGCCGGAGGTGCCCTGAAGATCACCGACTCCCGTTTGTTAGGTCCCGGAGGCCGCTCCTGGGAACGCGAGGGACTCCAACCCACCGAACCCACCTGAACGGCCTTGGATCCCGCCCCCCTCACCTACGGAGAATACGAAGTTTGCCAACGTCTGGACGGCACTCCCATGGTGCTTGGCCAGGGCTCGTCCAGCATCACTTACAAGGCGGTTCCGCGTGGAACGGGTTTTGGAAGCAGCGCGGAAGGACCCTCCGCCGTCAAGGTTTTCAAACCCGGGCGCGTTGCATCCGAGAGCAAGAGAAGCCAGTTCTTCCGGGAGGTGAGCGTGCTCGGTAGAATCCAGCACCCGAACGTGGTGGCCTATCTGAAACAGGGCGAGGAGAAGGGTGAAATCTATTATGTGATAGAATTCTGTGGTGGCGGCTCCCTCGAGGACTTCTGCCTGAAGACCGGCGGCCTCACGCCCGCTCAACTGTCCAGAGTGGCCACCCAGACACTCGATGCTCTGGCCGCCGTTCATGCCTCCGGCCATGTCCACGGCGAAATCACTCCGTCAAAGCTCCTCCTCCACCAGGATTCCGGTGGCACCGATCTCACGGTCAAGCTTGCCGGCTTCGGTTCGGTCCGGCAAATCGACGGCACCCCGGATGCCGGAGCCCCCCACACGGAAGGATCCTTGAAGGGCGAGTCATTCCTGGGAAGCCCGCTTTTTGCCAGTCCCGAGCAATTCATGGGACACCGGCTCGGCCACGGCAGCGACCTCTACTCCCTGGGCATCACCCTCTGGTTTCTGGCCCTCGGTTACAGTCCCTTCCAGGGTGTGGTTGGCGCGGTCAAATCGTGGCACCTTTCCGCGTCTCCCCACGTCATCGCTCTGCCGGACAGTTTCCCCGCCGGATTCAGCGACATCTTGGCCTGGATGGTGGCCAAGAACCCGGCCGATCGTCCACCGGATCTGATGACGGTGAAGAATAATTTCACCGCCCTCCTGAACGAATCGCCCGCCAGTCGACCAGTGGCCGCATCCGAAGCTTCTCCCCCATCCGCCAATTTCTCGACCGCGAAAATCGAGAAAATAGCGAGAACATCTACCAGTTTTACCGGATTGCCACCCCCGCCGCAGTCGCGCACCCATGCTTCAATCACTTCTGAGCCTGCCCACAGCAGCCAAGCCACCGAAACGCGTCGGACAGCGGCCGCATCGGCACCCTCCGCCACATCCGCCAATTTACCGACCCAGAACGTCGAAAAAATCACTGGAACCGCCACTGGTGTCGCAAGGTTGTCGCCCTCGTCCCCGCCGTCGCGCACTACTGTTGGCCGCGATATCACGACCGGCGTGGTGGCCAGGGGCAAACCCCGGCTCGCGATCGCCATCGGTATCGTGCTGGTCACCGCCTTGGGCGGAGGAGCTTATCTGGCCTGGCAAAAATGGGGAAAAGCCAAGCCCCCCCAACAGCTCGCCAAAGGCAAAACGAACCCGCCGCAACAGTCTTCGGCCTCCGCAGCACGGACGAACACTTCAACCACACCAACCACCACCGCCGCGACCAATGCCGCGACGACTGGCACAACGCCACCTGCACCGCCGCCCACCATTCCGGTGCCGGCATCCTACGAACTACCGGAAGGCACTTCCCCGAAACAGCCGACCATCAAGGTCAATGGCAGAATCACCCGCACTTCCCCGTTCGGCAAGGGTTTCTCCATCGCCCTCGACGGGGCCACGGGATTCCCGGTCGAAATCGAGTTCTCCGCGCCCGGCCATGAGTCCCGCACTATCACCCTCAATGGCGGCGACAAACCGGCCTTCAACGAAATGGTCAAACTCAAGCGCACCGAAGGCAAAGTCATCCTTTCCTCACCACCCGAAGGCACCGACTTCACCATTGCCAATTTCAAATTTCTCCGGCCCCTCGAATCCGAACGGGATCATGTCCCGATTATATCCATCAGCCTGGATAAAGCCTTGGCGACCGGCTCGAATCAATCCCAATTCGTCATTCCCACCGGAGTCTATAAAGTTGTCTTGCGCAGCGATCACCCCGAACGCATCACGCCGAGGACATTCAACGAGTCGATTGAAGTCACCGCGAACAGCGAGACCCGTGCGATTTTCCCGCCCTCGGTCAGTGGAAAGTGGATCTTGAGGTCCTCGGAGGGAGCCTCACTGGAAATCAGGATCGACAAAGGACTCGGCGGAGGCAGCTTGGACACCCCCGAGGGAAGATCCGTGGCCACCATTTCCGCCATCCGCGTGCCGAATGACGAGTCGGTTGTTATCTCCCTCGATGCCCCCGATGGTGAGCGCGAACTCAGCCTCAAACTCCCCGGCGGGAAATTCACCGGTGCCACTTATACCATGAATCCTGCTCTCGCCCCTCTCCCGGCCGAAGGCGAAGCGATGAAACCCTGGTTCAAACCTTAAAGTGCCAGAAGCGCAAGGTTTTCCCGGATAAAGCTGATCTGCTCCCGCTGAGTTTCGGATACCACATGAAACAACCACTCCGAAAATATCCAATCCATAGCTGTCTCTAGTCGCTGTCATTGTGGGATGCTTGCGCCAAAAGACGCACAAGCTCGCATATATATCTGGCCTGCTCTTCATCTACAGCGATACCTTCGATTAATGATGGCTTAAATTTGAATTCTGTGGGCTCACCACCGTCGTCGCATATCCTAATCGAAAGAGAGCGATTAAAATAATAGTAGACAGTGGCTAGACCAAAAAAGCCTAAAAGAATACTGACTTCAGGCACACCAAAGTCCAACTCCCCGCGAATCTTAAACGAAGCAAACAAAGTAAATATATACGCATTCAATAAACCGATTGCAGCGGGCAACAAAGGCTTGTAGTAGGCACAAGTGATGGATGAAACTTTGGCAAGGGGTACGAATTTTGAAATTCTTCCGGAAAGAGATGCAAAGTTTACCTCAATTCTATCTGCAGAAACTAGAAATGAACAGGTCGGATCAATTTTCAAGAAGTTCATGAGCCAGTCAATCGCACCTGCCTCACGTGCACGTATCACCACCAAGTTTCCGTCAGAATCCACGGGGCGGTTATTTGCCTTCCACTCTTTAACGACCAGACGTTTTGTTCGGTTTGCAAGTGCCATAGAATTGTGATTTTAGAATTTTGTGGCAGTCTCAAGAAGAAATCTTCGGATCCCCCTATCTATCCAAAGCATCAAAACCTTAGGAAATCTAGCCGGGCGGCCCCACATTTCCAGACATTTCTTTCGCTTTTTCTAACGCATTCTGCTTCTCAAATTTGATCGCCTCCCTGGCTTTTTTTGAGAACTTTGATGCGACCATTACTGCGACCGTTGCAGTGATAAAAAGTAGAGTCCCAATCAAAATGAGCACCCATTTGGTTATCGCTACAACGGTTTTGCTGGGCCCCTCTCCCATAGCTTCACCGCCAGGAGGTGGAGGCAGTCCGTTCGGGATGAGGTTCGAAACATTTTTGGGCAATCGATCCCGGAATTTCTCAGCTACAATTACTCCGCTTTTGCGACTGGAATCTACAAGAGTTGCGGGCAATTTAGAAGTATCCGCATTGCCGGAGGATGACTGATCGTTATGGTGCACGGTTAATCAAATTTTGATTTTCTCGCGTCGGCGTTTGGTATGGCTTTTATCACCATGTGATCAGCGGGCACAATCTTGCAGAATGCAGCACCCTCCTCATCTGTTAAGATAGGATCGGTGTAATATGTCAACTCATATCCCAATGGGCTCCTATGCTGGAACACCTGTTGAGCGCCAATGTCACAAACATTCCCAAACAGACTGGCTTTAAGGCTCAGAACCTGAACGTTCAGCCCCGGGATGTCATATGCTTTTACAAAAGTTTGAAGGAATTCTTCCCTCGGTGAATCTTTCGTGCCAAAAAGTTTATCCCGAACAGGCAGGGATATCTCAAACGCGTAAACTTTACCGCTTGCATCAATGAGTGCGAATGGCGTGTCTCCCGCCGTGCGTTGTATGGTGTATTCGTTGCCATTGTTGAAAGTGTAGAATGGTCCTTGGGGTTCTACATTTGGATTAATCCCTACCATAGCCAGAGCAAAAGCTGCCGCCTGATCCTTGTTTGATGGTGCTGGCAAATCACGTGGAGTGGTAGAAACTTGTTGAAGTCCCATGTAATGATTCAGAAGCCCTTGAGCATCCGATGCGGGCATGCCAAGGTAAAAGCCCTTAAAAACAAGGGTTTTCTCCTTGAAAGCATCTCCTTTAGTTTTTATTACGTTCACGTCGAAAGCCAACATACTCCCTGCTACGACGTCACCAGCGGATTTGCTCGACCGATTCACAGTGTCGGCATCGTCCCTTGGTGCCCCGCTTCCGTTCCCGTGCATAGTGCCCAAATAAGCCAGAGCATCTGCATCGCCTTGGTCGGCGGCTTTTCGAACCAATTTCACAGCCTCGGCATCATCTTTTGCCACACCTCTCCCGGTCGCGTACATTAGGCCCAAATTGAGCTGAGCAACAGCATTACCTTGGTCGGCGGCTTTCCGAAACCACTTCACTGCTTCGCCATCATCTTTTTGAACCCCGCTGCCATTCGCGTACATAACGCCCAAATCTGATTGAGCGAAAGCATTACCTTGGTCGGCGGCTTTTCGAAACCACTTCACGGCCTCCGCATCGTCCTTTGGAACCCCGCTGCCAGTCGCGTACATTTGGCCCAAATTGACCTGAGCCTCGCTATCGCCTTGGTCGGCGGCTTTTCGAAACCACTTCACGGCCTCCGCATCGTCCTTTGGAACTCCACTGCCAGTCGCGTACATTTTGCCCAGACATGCCTGAGCTGCCGCGTTACCCTGGTCTGCAGCTTTCCGATACCACTTAGATGCCTCGGCATCGTCTTTTGGGATCCCTATACCTTCCTCGTTCATGAGCCCCAAACCCAACTGAGCGGCAATATTTCCCTGGTCGGCTGCTTTCCGAAACCATTTAAAGGCCTCGGCCGGATCTTTTTGGACCCCTCTGCCAGTTTGGTAATGAAAGCCCAAATTCGACTGCGCCGCAGCAACACCCTGATCCGCGGCTTTCTGATACCACTTTACAGCTTCGGCATCGTCTTTTGGGACCCCTCTTCCAGTCGCGTAAGAAATGCCTAAGTTGACCTGAGCCTCGGCATTACCTTGGTCGGCGGCTTTCTGAAACCACCTCACCGCTTCGGCATCGTCTTTTGCTACCCCTCTCCCTGTCGCGTAAGAAACCCCCAAATTTACCTGAGCCTTGGCGTAACCTTGGTCGGCGGCGTTCAGATTCCACTTAAAGGCCTCGGCATCGTCTTTCGGAACCCAGCTTCCGTTCCCGTGCATAGTGCCCAAATATGCCTGAGCATCCGCATCGCCTTTTTCAGCGGCTTTCCGATACCACTTCACTGCCTCGGCATCGTCTTTTGCGACCCCTCTGCCAGTCGCGTGCATTAGGCCAAGATTCACCTGAGCAACAGCAAGACCTTGGTCGGCGGCTTTCAGATACCACTTCACCGCCTCGGTGTCGTCTTTTGCCACCCCTATGCCATTCGCGTACATGAATCCCAACTTCGACTGCGCAACTGGCTCACCTTGGTCGGCGGCTTTCCGATACCATTTCACCGCCTCGGCATCGTCTTTTGCAACCCCTCTGCCTACCTCGTACATTTGGCCCAAATTTCCCTGAGCAACAGCAAGACCTTTCTCCGCCGCTTTCCGATACCACTTCACTGCCTCGGCATCGTCTTTTCCAACCCCTCTGCCGTTTGCGTACATGAGGCCCAAATTCGATTGGGCTTTTGAATTACCCTTGTCGGCGGCTTTTTGTAGCCATTTCACCGCCTCGGCATCATCCACCGGCACGCCACTACCAGTCAAGTAGATTTTGCCCAGATTAGCCTGAGCGTCGGCATCACCTTGGATAGCGGCAGCTTTTATATCATTAAGATTTGCCTGCTGGGCAAACGTGACCTGGAAACAGCAGATTCCAGCCATTGAGACTGCAATCGCTTTTCGGAATTTAGGGGAAGCATTCATGGAACATTGCTTTGTTTGAAATGCTCACAGGTGGACACTTCCCTGTCAATGGGAGATTTGTAGAAAGCTCTTGATAAAAAGATCCGCCTAAAGACATCTACTGATATTGACTGCTATCGGAACGAACATTGCCACATTTACGCGACCAAGGCTCAAGATACGCTCTCTGAATCTGTGGCTTATAAAAGCGACCAATTTCATAGGCTTCGGCTTTCATGTGCGGTATGGCGACACGTAAATCTGCTACTTGAAGCCATGGGGTCGTCGCACCCCCAATTCTCGCGCTTTTCCGACCCCGCCCATCCGCTGCTTCAGGAACCTCCCTCCAGGCTCCAATTACCCCTCACCTCCGCCTGAGCTTCTTCACCATCGCGATGGCTGAAAGGATGCCCACGGCCAGACCGACGAGCAACGAGCCGACACGCAGGTGCCATTCCACCTGTTCCTGCAAGGATGTGATGACACCCAGGACCGGCGAGGCGATGCCGACGATGGCTTTCATTATGTAGTCGATGTCGAAGGGTGTGCGCATGGGGCATGGTTCCTGTCAATCCTGGGCGGCACCGGCCTCGGTCCGCAGATACTTTTCCGCCCAGGCCGTGTAGCGTTTGGTCAGTTCGTTGTAGCTGGCGGCGTCCCCTCTGGCCTTGGCGGCGTCGATGTCCTTGAGGAGTTGGTTCATGTATTGACCGGGCGGCTTATTCCAGAGGAACAAGCGACTGATCGTAAAGAGGTCGGGCGCGGAAGCAGTGCCCAAAGCGGCGATGATTGGCGGCTTGATCGCGTTGGCCAGCACCACCGAATCCCCCGGCTCTTTCGGGGCGGCAATTTCCGGGGGTCTGGTGGCTTCCGCGAGTTGAGCAGGATCTCCGGACACCGGCACATCCGCGATGACTGGCCGTGGTGCCGAATTCGCCATCTGAACTGGGTCACCAACCCCCTTTTCCCCGCCCACCGGTCCGCCCCAAGCGCTGTTGCAATGGCTGCCCGCCAAAAGCAAATTCCTAGCAGCAACCTCGCCTGCTACGAATGTCTGGAGGGCAACTTGGATGAAGCCAAGCGCCTCATCGCAGACCACCTCATCATCCATCCGGATTTAAAGGAACGAGCCTTCGCTGAGCCAGACTTCACAGCCATCCGAGATTTTATCGAAGCTCTTTAGAACTGATCAAAGCCCATGCCTACCCAGTCCCGCACCGTCCGAGTTTTTTTAAGTTCCACCTTCCGGGATTTTGCCGAGGAGCGGGATTTGCTGGTGAGAAAGATTTTCCCGGAACTTCGTCGCAGATGCCGTGAGCGCCAGGTCGAGTTGGTGGATGTCGATTTGCGTTGGGGCATCACCGAGGAGGAGGCTCAGCAGGGAAAGGTGCTGCCAATCTGCCTTGCTGAAATTGACCGCTCGCGGCCCTTTTTCATGGGCTTTATCGGCGACCGCTATGGCTGGGTGCCGGAGAAGAACCAATACGACCTCTCCCTGCTGCTGGAGCAGCCCTGGCTCGAGGCACACCGCGGCGACAAGAGCGTCACCGAGCTGGAGATCCTCCACGGCGTCCTCGACAATCCCGCGATGGAGAAGCGCGCCTTCTTCTACTTCCGCGATCCGGCCTGGTCCGAGGCGCAGGGTGGTGCCTACCTGTGCGAGGGAACGGACGAGAGGGCGAAGCTCGAAGAGCTCAAGGACCGCATCCGCCGGAGCGGCTTCCCCGTCGTCGAAAACTACGCCAGCCCCGAAGAACTCGCCGAGCGGGTCCGGGAGGATCTCTGGCAGCTCATCGACGAGGCCTATCCGGAGAGCGAGGTGCCCGATGCCCTTTCAGGGAACTCATGTTCGTAAAATGTGAAGCTGGTGTTCATTACATAGGCGGATCGGCCCGGCACCCTGAACGCGAAGCGTGGGTGCGACCGATTCCAGCATGACTCCAACCGGCTATGCCGACCGGAGCCCTTTGGCGTTTGGCCGGAAACCGACCCTCAGACGAAGAAAAAATCATCCGTCTCAGACCTGCGCATTACGCGCTTTTGTTTCGAAAATCGGGCGTTACCCGAAGTGGTGCTTCAGAATGGGGAATTCTGGTATGAGTTGTAACCTCGGAGTTTCACCGAACAGACGCCACGAAATCATTGTTCCGCAGCCAATCCACTGGCATGGCACCAGTGGAGCTTTTCGTGGGCCGTAGGCCCTATGTGTAAATCACCGGATGGCGAATTCACACATCAGTATGCACCCGGACAATTCAGAGGCAAGCACCTTCTAGGCAATTTCAACAGGCGGGACTCTCCGGTTATGCGTACGCCTCGCACAATCTGGTAACGGTTTAGTAACGGTTTTTGATGCCTATTCGTGCATTTCCATGCCTTTCGGTGCCTTTTACACCGTCGTTTGAAAATGCGCCTTATGACGCTGAAAGCCTTATTTCACAAGGAAAAGTAGTGGCGGAGAGGGTGGGATTCGAACCCACGGTTGGTTACCCAACAGCGGTTTTCAAGACCGCCGCAATAGACCACTCTGCCACCTCTCCTGGTAGGTTGCGGGAAAAATCAGGTGACGGGCTCCAACTCGGGATTGGCGTCCTCGGTTTTGGAGCCGAGGAAGGAGATAATGAGCAGGAGCACGTTGACGGTGAGGATGGCGGCCGGACTGAATGGTCCACTGATATCGATGACGTCCTTGAGCCGGGTATCGACACCGGCCGGGATGCCCTGGGGAAGCGGGTTGGTGCCTTTGGTCACTTCCCACATGAGTTCAGGGAAAATGACAATAAGGAAAGCAAAGGTGGAGGCGAAGAAGGCAAAGGCCCCGATCATCCGCCAGAGGATATTCGGGCTGATGGAGCTGCTGCCGCCGGAGACAAGCGCGACGAGTTGGAAGGCGAGCACGGCCCCACCGGCGAGGATGGAAACGGGCACGACTTTTTGCCACAAGCCGGGCTCGAGGCTGAGGCCGGAGCACACCATGGTGATGACGACCAGCAGGAGGGCCAGGAGGGCAAGGACGCGGCTGAAGGAAGAGGCGGGGAAGGTCATAGGATGAGTCGGGAAATGTGGCGGATTTTCCTGATTCCGCAACCGGCGATTCGGCGCCAGTTCATTTCGAATACGCCGCCCGGAGGGCCGTAACCGGGAAATTCTTACCCGGGCATTCGCGCGCGGACCGCTCGACTTCGGCGTGCAGGCGCACCGGGTGCGGACCGATTTTGGCGGTGAGGTAGTCGAGCAATTCATCAAGGGCTTCCAATTGGGCCCGGCTGGGCTCCTTACGGTTGAATTCCCCGACCAGGGCGATGGCAATGGCATCCGCCTCCTGCCGGGGGTCCTGCAAGCTCTGGGAGGCGACTCCTTCCCTCCATCGGCGCGTCACGAAAATGTCACCATCCCCGAAGCCCCGGCCGTTTCCGATGACAAAATGGTAGGCCAGCCCGTCGGCAAGGCCCCGGACGCGGCGGTGGTTGTCCTCCAGCGATGAGGGGCTGGCGTTGGCACTGCCGGTCGAGTGGATGATGGTCAGCACCGGCTTTCCGCGTTTGCCGAGGCCGGAGTCGACATCGGCGCGGGTTTCGGCACCGAGTTTGACCCAGGCTTGCCGGGGTTCGTTGAAACTGAAGCCTTCGCTGGACGGTTCGGGCCCAGCCTCCGGTTTCCCGCATCCCGCCAAGATCGTCCCGAAGAGGGCGATGATCGGAAAAAGGAGTTGGCACGATGACGAGACTTGCATTTGATTCGGAGGACTAAGGCGCGGAACATTGGGTCCCGCAACCAAACCATGGCTCGTATCCTCATTCTCACGGCCGGCTTCGGTGAAGGCCACAACACGGCCGCGCGATGCACAGGAGAAGCACTGGGTGCGCTGGGGCAGCCGGTGGAGACCAAGGTGATTGACCCCATCGCCCTCGCCTGCCCGAGACTCGCGGGGGTCACGCGCGAGGCCTACTTGGGGGTCATCAACCATGTTCCCTTAATCTGGAAGGCGGTATACGAATTGGCGGACCGTGCCGGAGATGATCCCTTGGCTGCGCCGGGGATGCGCGCGGCCTGCGCACGACTCGCCTCCGAGTTGCGGGAATTCAAACCGAACATCGTGATCACGACCTATCCGGTGTATGTCGGGTTCTGGGCCCATCTTTTCCCGGTGGGCAGCCCGGCACCGTGCCCGCTGGTGACGGTGGTTACCGATTCGATCACCGTGAACTCGATCTGGACCCGCGGGCGTTCGGACCTCTGGTGCGTGACGGATGAAGGAACGGCCAGCCGATTGTGCGACCTCGGCATCGATGCCTCGCAAATCCGCGTGACCGGCTTCCCGGTCTCTCCGCGTTTGGCAGAATTCCAAAGGGAAAAGGCCGCTCCAGCGGCTGATGAGCCCTTCCGTTTGCTTTGGTTTCCCATCGCGTCAAAGCGCCACACCCGCGCATGGCTGAATGCCCTTGAGAAGTTGCCCAGTTCTCCCGCGTGGACCTGCACGGTCGTGTTGGGCAAACACAAGGACAACCTCCGCCCGATGATCGAAGCGGCCATTTCCTCGGGAAAGCTTCCACCGGGCACCGGGATTATCGGCTGGACGGATCAAATCCCGCGCCTGCTCAATGAACACCACGCCGTGCTCGGAAAAGCGGGTGGAGCGACGGTCCACGAAGCCCGCACGGCCGCACGCCCGATGGGCATCCACTACATGGTGCCCGGCCAGGAAGAAGGCAATGCCATCTTGCTGGAAAACGAAAAAGGCGGCCGCCTGATCGCCGGGCCGAGCGCCCTCGCCGCGCTTTGGGACGAGTGGACCCGTGATAACTTCGCCGGTTGGAAGGCCGCCCACGCCTCCCTCCTCGCCTCCGCGCCTCCCGATCCCGCCCATCGATTGGCACGACTTTCGCTCTCTCTGCTCTCCCCTACCCCATGATCCGCAACTTTCTCTTTGATATTGGCAATGTCCTTCTGGCCTTCGATCTGACTCCTGCCGTGGCCCGGTTGAACCATCGGCAAGACCTGACGACAGAACAAGCGACCGCGCATCTGGTTTCCCACCGCGACCTCATGGAAGCCGGGAAGATACCACCGGAGGTGTTCATCTCGCGCCTCACGCACGATCTGGCTTGGCCGGGAAATCCGGGCGAGGCGGCCGCCATCTACGCCGACATCTTCACTCCGATTCTTCCGAACTGGGAACTGGCCGACAACCTCTCAAAGCGCGGATTCCGTCTCGTGCTTTTCTCGAACATCAGCCCCATCCATTCCGAATTCATCAACACCCGATACGAGGTGTTCTCGCTCTTCCCGGAGGCGATTTTTTCCTACAACACCGGCGACATCAAACCCCGCGACGGGATGTATCGCGAGGCCGTGGAAAAACTCGGCATGAAACCGGAAGAAACCTTCTACATCGACGATAATCCCGATAACATTGCCACCGGAAAACGTTTCGGATTTCACACGCATCTTTACGATGCCGCGCACCATGATTCGCTTATCGGAGCACTCGTCAAAGCCGGAATCTAACAACAAAATCTCCAATCCATGCCACTCCAACTCATTTCCTTTTTCGGCGTTGTCTTGTTGCTCGCGGCCGCGTATGCGCTCAGCTGGGATCGGAAGAAGATCCGCTGGCGCACCATCGCGACCGCCCTCGCCTTGCAAACCGGACTTGGTGTCGTGGTATTTTTCACGAGCTGGGGCCAGGCCCGGCTCGGCGATCTGACCAATCTCGTCAACCAGGTGCTCGGCGCGGGACAGGCGGGCATCCAATTCCTCTTCGGCGCGCTGGTTTCCGACCAGATGTTCGAGGTCTTTGGCAAACCGGGCTTTATCTTCGCATTGCGGGTGCTGCCGGTCATCATATTCCTCTCCTCGCTCGTCTCCGTGCTCTACTATATCGGTGTGATGCAGTGGGTGGTGAGATTGATCGGCGGGGCCCTGCGGCGGTTGCTCGGCACGAGTCCCGCCGAATCACTCAGCGCGGCGGCGAACATCTTTGTCGGCCAGACCGAAGCGCCGCTGGTCATCCTCCCCTACATTGCGGGCATGACCAAATCGGAATTATTCGCCGTCATGGTCGGGGGCCTCGCCTCCGTGGCCGGATCGGTGTTGGTTGGTTACGTCGGCTTGGGCGCGGACATGCGGTATCTATTGGCGGCGTCTTTCATGGCGGCGCCGGGTGGGTTGCTCTTTGCCAAAATGATCCGTCCGGAAGTGGACAAACCGACCGACACCGCGCTCGCTCCCGCGTCTCCGGAGGATGCTCCCGCCAATGTGCTAGATGCGGCGGCGGGCGGAGCGGGCGACGGCCTGAAACTCGCCCTCAATGTCGGGGCCATGCTGCTGGCCTTCATCGGACTCATCGCCCTCGCCAACCTCATCTTGTCAGGTATCGGCGGATGGTTCGGTCATCCGGAACTGAGCCTGCAACTCATGCTCGGTTATCTCTTTTCACCGCTGGCTCTCGCCCTCGGCATCCCATGGGAAGAATGCCAGCGGGCAGGGAGTTTGATCGGGCAGAAGCTCGTGCTCAACGAATTCGTGGCCTTCGGCCAGTATTCCACTTGGAAGGAACTCTTCTCGCCCCGCACGCAAGCGATGGTCACGGTCGCGCTCACCGGTTTCGCGAATTTCTCCTCGATCGCCATCCTTCTCGGCGGACTCGGCGGCATGGCCCCGGAACGAAGGGGCGACATCGCGCGCTTCGGCATCCGGGCCGTGTTCGCCGCCACCCTTTCGAACCTGACCAGCGCCGCCATCGTCGGGATCTTCTTCGTCGGGTGAACCTTGGAATTCGCTTCCGTGAAAAATCGGGATCCTTAACCAAAGGAAAAACGGAGGTCGCTTCCGCAACCTCCGTTTCTTGAGTCTGAAAAATTTCCTAATGAACTCCCGGGATCAGAATGGGATATCATCGTCGTCGGGACCGGCATGGCTGGCTGAGCCTGCTTCGGACCGGGATGACGGGCGCTCATCGTTATATCCGTCGTCGTGGCGGCGAGATCCTCCTCCACCCCCTCCACCGGAGTCCCCTTCGCCTCGACCGCCGAGAAGCTGCAGCGCCTCGGCAACGACCTTGAGCTTGCTGCGCTTCTGGCCGGTTGCCTTGTCCTCCCAGCTGTCCATCTGCAGCCTTCCCTCGATGTAAACGGGGCGGCCCTTGCGGAGATACTGTTGGGCGATTTCGGCGGTCCGGCCCCAAAGGGTGACATCCACGTAGGTGGTGTCTTCCCGTTTCTCGCCGTTTTCGGCGGTATAGGCCCGGTTGATGGCGAGGGCAATGTCGCCGACGGCGGTGCCTTTCGGGGTATGACGGACTTCGGGATCGCGGGTGAGATTGCCGATGAGGATGACTTTGTTGACGTTGGCCATAGGTGCGTGATGTGAGTGGTTAGGTGTTCACGAGAACAGAATCCGTCCAGATTGTCAAGACGGAAGATCGCATTTAGCGAAATTTTCCGGTGTTCGTCAACTCCAGAGGTGGGAATTCACCTTATCTGGAGAAAAATTCTCTTCGACCGGATAAGTTGCCCTGGTGGTCTGAGACCGCCAACCTCAGGGTTCCCAAACCCTTTTGTTGTCCACCTCGACCACATCATTGGGCAAAAGACGAACTACTTTATCCGCGTCCTTCTCCATATTGTAGGTTTTCTTGTCTTCGCCCGGACGTAAAAGGAAAACCCGCTTCTTTTGACCGAAGCGGTCGGCACCACCCGCCGCCGTGTAGGCTTGGAAGATGGTCATGTTTTCAACATAATCCTGCGGCCCAGGACGCCCGACCTGACCCCCAACGGTGATTCGACGTGCTTGGGGCGGAGCATCCACGATGGCCGTGAAACTGGGATTGGAGTAGATCCCGGCGTTCTTGTAGGCGGCAGTCATGTTCTGCGCCAGTTGTCCTTCGGTCAGACCGGCGGCCTGCAAGCCGCCTTGGAGAAAGGGGAGCCCGACAAGCCGGCCATTGGCATCGACCTTGTAAACCCCATTCAGCATGTTCATGTCTTTCTCGGGCACGCTGCGGACGGTCACTTTGACCGCATCACCGGCACCAATGGTCGCTACTTGCGCCGAGATAGGGGACAAGGCGGCCAGACAAAGAAGAAGGATGCAAAGAAGGCGCATGAAAACTCGGAAGTGGGGGTTAGGACTTTGAAATTCAGACTTCACTTAGAACACGTCGTCTTTCACCTGCACGTCACCAAGGGACGCCCTGGAGACCGTCACCGGCGCGCTGGTTTGGGCGGCTGCCGCGGGGGGTTGCTTGCTTTCTCGACCGGTCGGAGCGTAGTAGGTGTAGTAGCTGGTGTAATATTGATACTGGCTGTCGGAACGGATATCCACGTTATTGAGGACAACCCCGAGCAGGGTTCCGCCAACATTTTCAACAGCGGACTTCACGCGGAGGAGCATGTTGCGGGGAAGTTTGCGATGCTGCACGACGACGATGGTCAGGTCCGCCTCGCTGGAGAGAACGGACGCGTCGCTGACCCCGAGAATGGGTGGGGAATCGAGAAGCACGAGATCGAAACGGCTCTTTACATCGGCGATAAGTTCCGACATCCGGCGGGAGTTCAGAATGCCGGCCGCGTCACTCGGCAGAATTCCCGAGGGCATGAAATAAAGGTTCTCGACGGGCGTTTGCAAAATCACATCCTCGAGGGCCAAATCGGTCGTGAGGTAATTGGTCAAGCCCACCGAATTGCTGATATCGAAGTGGGTGTGCAAGGTGGGGCGCCGGAGGTCGGCATCAATCATCAGGGTGTTGTATCCACCCTGGGCGCAAATGAATGCGAGGTTACACAGGGTGGTGGACTTCCCTTCGCCCGCTCCGCCGGAGACCACGGTGATGGCATTGGCATCGGCGGACTTGCGGTTGAACTCGATATTCGTGCGCAGGATTCGATACGCTTCGGCATCCGGACTCAGCCCACTCTCCTTGTGCAACATGCCGACATCCTTGGGAATGACTGCCAAAACAGGCACACCGAGGAAGCGCTCGACATCTTCAATGGATTTCACGGAAGTATCCATGAACTCGAGTATGAAGGCGAGACCGACACCAAAGACAAGACCAATAACCGCTCCGAGGATCAGATTCAGCGGCTTGTTGGGGGAGGAAGGAAAAGCCGACGCGTGGGCTTCCTGCCACACGACAAGCGGCAAACGGGGCATGTTCTGCTCGATCCGTTGCTTCAGGCTTTCAATCTTGAGTTCCTTGAGAATATCCTTCTGGTCGTAGTAGTCCTGCCGGGCCTGGGCGTAACTGACGAACTTGATGCTCTTCTGCTGGAAGTCGGACTCGCTGGTGGCCGAACTCGAACGGGCGACCTCGAGTTGCTTTTCCGACTGGGCAAGTTTCGTCCCAAGGGCACCGCGCACATCTTCGACGGCCCGAACAAGAAACTCGCGCACGGTTTTCAGCTGTCCTTGAATGACCAGGCGGTCGGGGTGGTTCGGACCAATGCCGGAACGGATGGCTTGTTCTTCCGAAAGGAGAAGTTCATTGAATGTCGGCCAGTATCTCTGAATCGTGGTATCTTGGATTCCCAGCATGGCCGCCCGGCGAATGAGATCGTCGCCTTCCAGATCCTGCAAACCTTTGATCTGGGCGCGGAGGGTTTCGATATCCATGGTCAGCTCATTCATGTAGAGCTTGTTCTTCATGATGATCTCCGAATCCCCGGTGTTGACCTCATCCGCACGACCGCCTTGGGCACTTCCGAACCGGGAAATGTCGAGCACACCGGATTCCACCATGGCTTTGTGCATCTTGATGCGGGCCGTGCGCAGGCGCTCTTCTTGGGCCTGGAGTTGGTTATCGAGCACCCCGAGAGCCTCCGCGTTCTGCTTGTTCACCCTGTCTTCACGCACGAGACGGTAGGCATGATAAAGTCCATTGGCGATGTCGGCGGCTCGTTGTTTGTCGGTATCCGTGACAACAATCGAAACCAAGTCCGTACCGCGAATCGGCTCGGTCCGAATCATTCCCCTAACCCGGGCGACCAGAGAGGGACCATCCAGCATTTTCAATTGCGTGGGGAGGTCGAGGTCCCTTACCACTTGTTCGATGACCTTCGCGGAAGTGAGCGCCTCAAACTGGGTCTGGATGAAATTCGGGGATCCTCCAACCGCCGACTCACCGGACGTCATTCCATCATCGAGCGGGGTTTTCGTAAGGCCCACATTCTTGACTTCGAGCATGGCTTCCGACTGGAACCTTTCCGGCATGATGTAGGTAATGACAGCCGCCGTGAGGAAGACGAGCAGAAGGCTGAGCAGGATCACACCGTACCGGTTTCGCAGAACCTGCCAGTAGTCCATTGTCCGCAGGTTACCGGAATCGGTTTTATCAGGGGTGAAGGGGGGATTGCTCATATGTTCGTAGTGCGCGTCTTGCAGGAGAAACAAAAGCTCCCCTGGATTGGATGTCCAGAGGAGCCTTGGCGTTCAAATTTTCCGGAAGGTCGGATTAGAACGTGGCATTCAGACCGAGATTGATGCGCTGGCGTTCGTAGCCATCCATCTCCACATCGGAATCCAGATTGGTGTAACTATAGCTGAGCCCGAGTCCAATCGCCGGGGTAAGGGCGTAGTTCAGTCCGACGCGGCCTTCGATGAGGTTTTCCTTATTGCCCGGGTCGCCGGAATAATCTGTGTAGAGGTATAATCCACCTACGAAGCCCGACAATTTCTCGGTTAGTTGGTAGGTCATGTCCAGATTTGTCCGGTAGGTGTAGTTCGATTGGTAAACACCAACGCCTGTTCTCTCAAAGCCGACCCGGTTCGCCCAGCGGATCGTTAGTTCATCCGTGAGCACGCGGCTCAGGCCCAATTCGCCGTAAGGTCTGGTTTCCTCGCCTCTGAGGTCGTTGTCATACATTTCAATACCTGCCATGGCGACCAACATGGTGTTTTCGTCAAACTGATAATCAACCCCACCGGTCACGATGTTGGAGGTTGAGGAAATTCCGCTATCGTAATCGGTGTAATTGAAGCGATACTCCGCCCGCAATCCCGCTTGTTCGCTAAGAGCGTAGCGAACGAGCTGATTCGCCCCGTATTCGACACGGTCCTCGGTGTTCGAGATGGTATCTTCGTCGTAGAGGGTCGTTCCAATGGAGAAGCCTGTTGAAGTGCTCAGCCGATCGGTCCAGAGGTAATTCACCGCCAAAGAATTGAAGCCGAAAATGTATTCATCATTGCGGCGGTTCGTGGAAGCCCCGGTAATGAAGTTCGGGTCGAAGTCATAACCGATGTAGAATTTGTCATCAATACTCAGGCGATCCGTGATGGCGTGGGTCAGCGCTCCACCGACCTTGGCGGAATAGAGCAAATTGTCAGCATCCTGCGCTTGGTCGAAGAAGTAGGTGGCCCCACCGCTCGCGCCGATACTGAAAATCGTGCGCTCGGTCGCATAGCGGTAGTCAAGGTTTAGTTGGCCGCCGGTGTAGAAGGAATCGACTTCATCAGTGGGGTCGGTGTTGACATTGGTGTCATACCCAGCATTCACTCCTACACCAAGGACCAAGGGTTTGGTCTCCATTTCCTGAATCGTTGGAAGAATGCCGAGAAGTCCTTGGGCGCTCGCTCCTCCAGTGAGGACAACAAAGGCCATGATGGGAAAAGATTTCATGCGTTAATAATTATTATGGAGAAATGTGAACTACTTGTAAATATTTTCAAGAACTTAATCTTTTGAGATTATTGTAAACTTCTGACGATTCCGATGAGTCCAAGGAGTCAAAACTCAACTTGAGACACGTGGATTGGTAGGCGTGCCACCACCACCGCCGCCGCCACTCGGGGGCTTCGGCTTGGGTTTGAACCGGGGTTTTCTTTGCGGTTCGGTTGTCGGAGGAGAGTTTTCGACGCCGAAGGTGGGCGAGGTGCTACCACCAGGAATTGCTGCGGTTGTGCGCAGGCCGCTCGCGGGGCCGCTGCCTGAACCCATTTTGACCCCTGCAGGGAGGGTGGAAGTGCCGGTTGCAAGCGCCATACCTTGGATGGGTGTAATTCCGTCAAGAATGAAGGCGATTGCCAGAGCAGGGCTCATTTTCTTGACATCAGGGACGACAACCTTGCCACTTTGTCCATCCTTTCCTCCGAAAACGCGCTGCAGTGCGGCGCGGATTTCCGCAGCGGCACCGGAATTGACGGCCACCGCGCATTCGACAATCACCTTATACTGTGAGGGTTCGGCCCGGACGGCGGATTCGACGATCTGCCCGGTAAGTTCGTTCGAGGCATTGGTTGCCCGAATGGCGGACTTCACCACATCGCAGGCGCAATCGGGAGCCTCCTTGATTTTGGCGGCGACCACGGCAAGAACCGTGGATTTGTCTGCCTTCACGGAGGTTTCGACCGCTGCGGCTACCGAAGCGCAATCCGGGGCTGCGATGAGGGAGCTGGACGCCATGAGGGCGGCCCCGAGGAGGTTGGTGGTAGTGGGATATTTCATTTGTCTGGAGGCGTGATGATTTGGAGCGGGCAGAGGGAATCGAACCCTCATGGCCAGCTTGGAAGGCTGGCGCTTTACCACTAAGCTATGCCCGCGATAGAGATATTACAACTAATTATTCCGGATCCGCACCAATTACAAGCAATTTTTTCGCCAAAACGGCGATTTCAGAATCGAAAATTCGCGTTTATTGCATTGGAAAGCGAAATATCTCCTTCCCAAAGGCGGGGTTCCCGCGCTAATGATTGGCATTGTCCTAATTTTCAGCCATGAACCGCTCGCTTCTGCTCCGCTTTATTTCCCTTCTGCTGGTCCTCGTCCTCTGCGCGATTGTCTACCAGCACACCGAGACGATGGAGGAAAACAACCGCCTTGTCTGGCGGATTCCCATTTTTGTTCTGGGAGCCGCAGTGCTTGGCCTGATGCTGGTGGCGTTTTTCCTTCCGGTGATTGGGGACCGCATTGGAGCCTTTTTCTACTCTTCTCCGGAAAAGGTCGAACCCGATCCGGGCACCAAGGCCCGGGCTTTGGTCGCACAAGGGAATTACGGGGGGGCGATACAGGCCTACCTCGACGTGGCGAAGGCCATGCCGGAGGACCGGCTTCCGGTCGTCGAAGCCATGCGCTTGGCCCGGGAAAAGCTCCATGATCCCCGACGCGCCATCTCCATCGTTGAGGATGCAGTGGACGACCGAGCCTGGCCCGAAGACGACGCCGCTTATTTCCTTTTCCGTCTGGTTGAGATGACCGAGGAGGATCTCCAGGACCGCCAGGCGGCGGCCACGTATCTGCAGCATGTTGTCGCCAACTTCCCCGGCACCCGCCACGCCGCGAACGCCAGTCACAAACTCCGCGACTGGGGCATCGAGCCGGTGACCACCGCTTAATCCGTGCCGGGAAGTCGGATATGAGGGGCGTCTTGTGGCTCGGGAAGAATCCGCTCTTTCCCCTCGCGATTTCCCTCGCTTCGGGCTTGGCTTTCGGACCGCTGGCTCTCTGGGCCTGCGTCACATGCTCCGTCCTTTGGTTTTGGAAAAAGAAAACCCTTACCCCGGAGTTGCCGTGGTGGTTTCCCCTGCTCTTGTCCATTGGAGCTTCCGCTGGCCTGGCCCGGGTCAAAATGACGGAGGGCCGGCAAGAGAACCCCGCCTTTTCGCCCGGACATACTCTGGTATGCGAGGGGCGCGTCGGCGCGGTCTTCACACCTCCTCAGGAGACGGAACTCCGAGCCTGGTTTGAACTCGAATTGGCCGGAGAACACGCTGGTTCCCGGCTTCGCGTGCGTCTGCCGGAAAATCAACTCCCTCCCCTGCCCGGTTCGTTGGTCAGGATCGGCGGCACCTTCCGCCCCGGCGACAAACCCACCAATCCTTGGGAATGGGACGAGGTGGAGCAGTTGGCCAATCGGGGCATCCCCGGCAATCTCTGGGTTGCCGACGACAAGCCGGTGGAGATTCTATCGCCGCCACCATGGTGGCATCTCATGGCCTGGGGAGAACGCGGTCGCCGTGTCATCACCACGGCGTTTATTTCGCTCGTGCCGGAAACGGATCGACGGGCGGTCGTTCTGGGAATCATGCTCGGCGCGCGCGAAGGCATGAGCGAAGAGGCCCTGCTTGCCTTCCGCAGAACGGGATCTCTTCATCTTTTCGCGGTGAGCGGCATGCATGTCGGCATGATGGCGGGAATTTTCTGGGGACTTCTGCTCCCCCTTCCATTGCCCCGGCGGAAACTGGCCTGGTTTCTTTTACCCCTGCTGCTCGGCTACACCGTGCTGACGGGCGCGGAGCCGCCCGCTGTTCGCGCGCTGGTCATGATCGGCATTCTTGTCTTCGGACTGGTTCTGGACCGCACTCCCCGGATCTTGAATTCGCTCTCGGCGGCTTTCATCGTCATGCTGCTCCATGAACCGAACCAGCGGCACGATCTCGGATTTCAACTCACCTTCTGTGTGGTGCTGGCCATTGTCCTGATCGGATTGCCGCTGGCGAAAAAGTTTTCCGCCTTCGGCCAACCGGACCCGTTTCTCCCGGCGGATCTGGTTAGCCCATGGCAACGCCGCCGCTGGGGCTGGGTGCGTTTCGGGACCGCTTCGTTATGCTTTGGCATCGCCGCCAATCTCGGATCCCTTCCGCTCTCCATCCATCACTTCAATCTGGCCACGCCGTCGGGTGTTTTTCTCGGCCTCGCTCTGGTCCCGCTCTCCTGGCTCATCCTGTGTACCGCCACGGGAATTCTCTTCTTCCTTCCGCTCGGCTTGGGTTGGTTCGTCCACTTCTGCGGCTGGATCGCGGGCGGGCTGGCGGCCGCCTGCCTCGGGTTGTGCGCTTGGGCGGCCTCCCTGCCAGGAGCATGGCATCTACCGAGACACGATCCTCCCACGCCGGTGGAAATGTTGGTCTTCGATCTCGACCGTGGCGGGGCCTCCGCTTTGATCCGCAACCGGCAAACCGCATGGCTGCTCGACACGGGAAATCCGGGGCACGCCCGCCGGGTCGTCTGCAATGCCGCACTCCATCTCGGCACCGCGCCCCTCGATCTGGTCGTCCATTCCCACGAGGATGTCCAGCACCGGGGCGGCCAGAAAGAGATCATTCGTTTGTTAGGAAATCCGATCCAGACATGGACCAAACCCCGCGCCAACGACACGACCGCCGCCGCGTCGATGGAGCTACAGACATTGTTTCCCCCGCCGGGCTGGGCGGCCGATCGGGCCGACGATCGTTCCGCAATTTTCAAACTTTCGGTCGAGGGATGGACGGTGTTCTGGCTGGGCGACGCGGGTTTCGGTTCGCAGAAGTGGATGCTGGAACATACAAATCCGGCTGCCTTGCGCTCCGACGTGCTTTGTGTCGGTTGGCACGGCACGGACATCGGGTTGGTCAGGGACTTCGTGGACGCCGTCGATCCGAAACTGGTGGTCTGGCATCGCTGGCGCCCGGAAACCCTGAACCCGCCCGGCGAAAACCTCAGGGCTTACCTGCGCGAGCGGGGCATCCCTCTTCTCGAGCAGAGGAACACCGGTGCCCTCACCTTCGGCTTCACTGAGGAAACCTTGACCGTCACTCCATTTCTCGCGCCAAACACACCAACCGTGCTCCACCGGCAACCGTGAACGATTGCCGGCGGGCATGATGGCTGGTGAACTTATGCATAGAGGGGACCGTAATTCGAGCAAGCCCTGAAGTCGGCCCCTTCGCTGTCGGCGGTTCCGTGGGCGGCCCAGGAACTCGGGCGGAAAATCCGCTCCGGAGCCACGTTGTGCATGTAAACGGGGATCCGGAGTTGGGACGCCAGCGTGATGAGGTCGGCTCCGACATGGCCGTAACACATGACGCAGTGGTTCGCGCCCCAGTTGTTCATCACCTCGTAGGTATCGCGGAATGGCCCGCGGCCATTGAGGATCGGGGCAAACCAGCTTGTCGGCCAGGTCGGATTCGTCCGTTGATCCAAGGTATCGTGGACCTTTTTCGGCAGGCTGACGGTGGTTCCTTCCGCAAGCTGCAAAGCGGGTCCGAGTCCTTTGACCAGATTCAGCCGCGCGATGGTCGCGGGCATTCCGCCCTTCGTCGCGAAACGTGTGCTCCATCCACCCCCGGGGAAATATTCGGTAATCGATGGATGCCAGGTGGTCGCTTTCAGGCAGGCGGCAATTTCCTCCTCCGCGATCTCCCAGAATGGTTTCATGGCCGGCTTGCCCTTTACGGATTGGCAACCGGTTCCATCGAGGGCGGCGGGACCGGAATTGATCAAATGGAGGAGCCCCCCCGCAGCCGCGCCGGTCAATTTATGGCCGGAAACCCGTTTCACGGCATCGGCGCTCCAATAGGTCCGGAGGTCGGCGAAAATCTGCGCCGTGTTCGTTAGCAGATACCCGAATAACATCGTGGTCGCATTCAGGGCATCGTTCTCCGTCGCGAACTGGAAAGGCGCGCGGCGGCCATTCCAGTCGAACGAGCTGGTCAACACCGCCTCCATGAAATCGCCATTCGGGTAATGGTCGGTCCACTGGCGCTGGCCTTGGAATCCACCGGCGATGGCATTATGGCCATGGGCCTCTTCGGCATAACCCATCTCGGCCAGTTTCTGATTCCCCTGCATGAGGTCGCGGGCAATCATGGCCATTTTGACCGAAACATCCCATTCTTTGTCGAGGGCCGCGCGGGGGCGGGTCGTCGCCGGGCTATTGTAGTCCTTGCCCTCGCGGCAATTGTTCTTCACCCAGGTCATCGCTTTCTTGAATTCACGCGGGTCGTAAATCCCCCGATCCATCCGGCGGGCGACTTCCGTCATGTCCACCGCTTCCACACGCATGCCGAGATAATCCTCGAAAAATTCGGGATTCACCACGGAACCGGCGATGCCCATGGAGGTTCCACCCAAGGAAAGATAACTGCGCCCGCGCATCAGGGCGACCGACATACCGGCGCGCACGAAACCGAGAATCTTGCCCTCGACGTCAGCCGGGATTTCCCGATTCCCGGCATCCTGCACGTCGCGTCCGTAAATGCCGAAAGCGGGCAGGCCTTTTTGCGTGTGCCCGGCGAGCACGGCGGCGAGATAAACCGCGCCCGGGCGTTCGGTGCCATTGAACCCCCAGACCGCCTTGGGAATGAGCGAATCCATGTCCATCGTCTCACTGCCGTAACACCAGCAAGGTGTCACCGTGAGGGAAACACCGACATCCTCGCGCCGGAATTTGTCCGCGCAGGCGGCCGCTTCGGCCACTCCCCCGATGCAGGTATCCGAGATCACACACTCAATCTTTTTCCCGTTCGGGTAGCGGAGTTTCTTGGAAATGAGCTCCGCCACCGATTTGGCCAGGCTCATGGTTTGGTTTTCGAGGGATTCGCGGACACCGCCGAGGCGGCCGTCGACGGTCGGGCGGATCCCGACCTTGGGCAGGGAACGATCAAACAAGATATTCATGGCAATGGGACAATGGGTCCGCCACGAGGATGGTGGAGGACCCTCCCGAATGCAAGCGGCGAATTCCCATCCCTGCCGACGAGCGGCGGCTGGAATTCACCAGGAGGTAACATCGTCACTGCGCGCGAAGGTGGTGCTTCCGTCAAAGAGGCTATCCTTCGCCTGCGCGCCTTTTTTACCGTCTTCACCGGCGGAGATCATCGCGAAGGGTATCGCTTCGATCTTCGAATCGGTGTATTCGCAAAGACCCCAGGTATGAAGGACTTGATCCTGAAAGCCGTTGTTGAAGAAAACCCCCTGCCGGGGCGAATTGATGGCGAAAATAATCTCCCGTCCCCAGGGATCATAGAGCTTTGGTTTGCCCTGGCTATCGATATAGAGACCGCCTTTGGGCTCACCTTTCCGCTCGAACTCAATGTAGGCCGTGCCACTCGGATTGGCATCCTTGGAACTAGATGAACTTCCGTCGGTTTCTGTGAACGTGCCATCCGAACCGAGAAGCACGGAGAGGATCCACTCGGTGGAATAAAGTCCGCCGGGATCCCCATAGATGGCATCCCATGTTTTTTTGGTCGCCGGGGCCGGAGTCTTGCCGTAGTTGTCGGCCATGTAGTTCGTCAATCCCGCTCCGGCGTTTTTCATCAGCGAGGCGCAGGTCAGACGGCGCGCCCTATTCATGGCCTTGGTGACGCCGGTGAAAATGAGGGTCGCGAGCACCGCGATGATCACGATTACGATCAGAAGTTCGACGAGCGTGTAACCGGGCAACGCGCCCGGTTTCCCGGTTGGGCGGAGAGTGAATTTGGATTTCATGGGGTGGAATATCGGATGGAATCAGAGCGGGTTCTGGCTCGCCTTGATTCGGTAGAAGCGTTTGGGGAGGCTGCCAAACGTGGTGTCCGTGAAGGTGGAGACCGCGCCCGTCGCGAGCAGGTTTCCAGTCACCGGACCCCACGAATTCGCCGCCAGGGTGGTGCTTGCTTCCAAATGATAATACCGACCAGCCACAGATTGGAAGGAAATAACGACTTGGGTCAGAGATTTTGTGATTCCCGTCACCCGGAGGGCGGATGTGGCGTCGAGGGGATTGGTGCCCGCGATTTGCTCCTGGCTGTTCGACCAACCGTCACCATCTTGATCCGCGGCCGGATTCAGGAGAATCAGCGATGTCGTGGCCGAGCCCGGATTCGGGGATCCGGAATCGGAGGAACCGGGGCTGGTCGAGGCCACCCCGGCCGCGCTCCGGGCGGTGACGGTGGCGCGGTAAACCCCGCCGAAAACCCCGGTGAAGGAATAGGAATTCGACCCGTTCGTCACCGTGCCGCTGGACACGATGGCATTGGCCGCATCGCGCACGACCACATCGTAGGAAGTGATATTGTCGTCCGGACCGCCGTTGGGCACCCAGGTGAATGTCCCGGTCGTGCCAAGGGCATAGTATTGGGTATTCGGTGCGGGTGATGGCGGCGGGGTGACGTCGTAAAGCTTGAGATACTGTGCTTCGAACGGCTTCTGGTTCCAGGCGGGATCGGAGGTGGTTTCGGGTGGGGAGGCCACGGTGTTGGTGGTCGGCACCCTGTTCAGAGCCACGAAAAAGCCGCTCGATTTGAGTTGGGCTCCGGTATATCCCGCGCCCGGCCATTTCCAGACATCCCGGCGGCCATTCATCCCGATCGAAGAATTCAGATACGCCGCGATGTTGCGGGTGTTGTAAGTCCGTCCGTCCTTCAAACCGAGCAAGTTGGCCAGAGTGCCGGGGAGCTTGAAGTTGTCCGATGGATTCGTGTCCCGGTTGAGATTGGTAAATGCAAGCACGGCATCTTTGAAAGCCGGGGAGGCATTGGCGGTCTCATACTTGGCCACGGCATGGATTTGGGAATTGTTGCCATCTCCGTCGAGGAACCAGCGGTTGGACGAGCGAAGAGCGGCGCTGAACTTGCGGGCGTTGGCCATGCCCGAATAGACGGGGGTCAACTGGTCGTTGCCGAAGTTGGTGTCGTTCCATGCCGGCATCATTGAGTTGTAGCGTTTGAAGTGGGGAATTTGCTTCCCGAAGTTCGTCTCGTAGTGATTGTAGCCGGAGGTCTTGCTGATGCCAAGTTCCTGGCCGGGGAAGATCATGGGAACGCCATCGACGGTCGAGGCCACCGCGAAGCGAACCACCGCCTGCCACGGATCATCATAATTCTCCTCGTCGTGGGAAGTGGTATTGGAAAGCACGAGCCCCTGCCCGTAGGCATTCCGCCTATCTTCGTAGATGGTGCGGTAAGACCATTTGTTGGTCGCGCTCTTCAGAGGGAAGACGATATTCTCGTTCAGGATATCGAAGTGGCGGTTGGAACGGTAAGTCACCGCCCCGCCGTCGAGAGATTCGCTCATCATGACGAAGTTCCATTTATGGGAGCGGGCGACATTGATCATGTATTCCCAGGCCTGCGGCGGCAAACCTTGGCCGAAGTCGCAGCGGAGTCCGTCGATGCCACGGGCATCCCAAGCGTAACGCTGGGCGGTGGTGAGCCCGGGTTCGGTGGCGCTGTTACGGTTTTGGCCGGACGGGCGGGTTTTTTCGAGCCAGTGGGTGGCATAACGCGCGAAGTATTGCCAGACCCGGCGGGTGGTGTTCCTGTTCTGGCCGCCTTGCACGAAATCAGTGGCCGTCCAGTCGGTGTCGGTCGCGTCAAACCAGTCACCTTCGCTGGTATAACTCGAACGTTCCGGTTCGAAATCACCTTCAACCAGGGAATCGTAACGACCAAAAAAGACATCCTTCACGTCGTTCCATTTTCCGAAATCGTAGCGGTCCGGCCCGGCTGCAACATTGACTGAATTGGAAGCCCGGTTGGCATAGTTGCCGGATTGGGAGAAGAACCTTGCATCACGATTCCGGATCTCATCCGTCGCGTTCCAGCCGGAGCCACTATCAGGCTTGAATAGTTCAACCCCGGCCTCGGCCAATTCGACATCAAAGGACGTGTGATTGAAAGGCGCGTCCAGCATGATGCCGACGGCCTTGGCATCGGCGGCGACGACGAAATTCTGCCAAGCCGTCATGGCCGCAGCGCGGTTCCCCGCGTTGACTGTGTCGGCGGGATTCAGCGGATTTCCGGAGAAGTTCTTCGTGAAGATCGGATTCACTTCGAAGAAATTTTTCACCGCGTAGGGGCTGCCCGGATCATACGGCGCACCGCCATTGCCATAACCATTGACCGGCTCGCGACCGTCATAACCATTGGGGTGGATAGGCTGGAACCAGAGCCAATTCGCGCCGAGGGCATTGAGATAATCGAGGTCCCACCGATTGCTCCCGTTATGAGGGGCGCCGGAAGCATTATGCATGTCCTCGATGGTGGATCGTTGGGCGAAGGTGTCTCCACTCGCCTCGATGTTCAGCACGCTGATTTCATACAACACGATGTCGCGGGCATCCTTCGGGGAAACAGTGATGGCGTGATCGCGGCGGTTGGCCGCGCCATTGGTATACCAGCGCCAGTTCGGGTCCCCCGAGACCTTCCAGCGGGCGGTCAGGCGGTAGGCTCCGGTTTTCTCGGCGGGTAACATCAGCGTGTAGGAGCCAACCCCGGCGTTGGTCATGGTATAGGTCTTGTAGTAGTGTGCGTCGTCTCCTGCTGCAAGATTATTGCCATCGAGGGAGCTGATCCCATCCGGGTAGCCGTCGTTGTTGGCGTCGTTGCCAGCGCGATCCCGGCGGTTGAGATTCGTGTAAACTTCCACTTGGGTGACATTCGATTCGCCGGGTTGGAATACGATGTTGAGAGGGATCGATTCGGCGGCGATTTCATCGACGAAAACCTTGGTCGTGGTGTAGTTGGCGCTCAGCCCGTTCACCGTCAGCGTTGGTTGGCCCGTAGCGCCATTCTGATAGGTGAATGTTGCATTGTTTGTTCCGGCCGAGTGGTCGGCGAATTTTTCTTCATTGGTGGCGCTGTTCCAAAGGCCCATTCGGTAACGAACCGTTGCCCCAAGAGGCAGTCCGTTGAGCACACCATTCATTGTTCCTTCCCATACAGCGGCATTACCGTTTCCGCTGTTGTCGTTCTCCGTTGCGGAAAAAACGAGGGGGACGACCATGGTCGTGCCGCTGGCCACGCCGAGGCTACCGGCAGGTGAAGACCCATCCGTCGTGTAGTAGATGGCCCCGTTGGTGCTCCAGAGGGAGTTGTTGGCGTTGCCGGGACCGATGTAACCGGATTTCAGGCGGGCCACAATATTGTTGCCCGCGATGGTGCGGTTGTTGGCATGGAAGATCCAACCCGGACGATTGCGGATGGAAAATGGCGCGGCTTGAGCCGTGGCCTCGGTGATGGTGCGGTTGCTGTTCCCCAAGTCCGAGCCATAGATGTAGGTGGTGGCCGGACTTGCGCCGGAGAAAGTCACCCGCACGTAATACTCGATCACGTCGGTGGCGTTGATGGCGGTCGTCGGAATGGTGGCTTTCCAATACTGGTTCGCTCCCACGTTGGCATGGAATCCCAAGTTCACGCTCTGCCACGATCCGGGGGCCCCTCCTCGCGGCGTCGTCCGGTAAACCACCGTGCCTCCATTCTGATCGCCATTGGCCCCGCCATTTTTCCAAAATCCCTGGTAAATGATGGTGTCACTGCCTTTCACTTCGTAAAGCGGGACACGCATCTCCGTGGCAATCTGCGATTCAAAGGAACCGGGCAAATGCCAAACCTGGGCTTGAGCATGGAGGTGTCCGGCGAGAACCGGAAAAATCAGGAGAAGAAGACTTCGGACTTTCATCGGGCGAATGGGCGGGGAGGAAAAGGAGAAGGTGTCAGGGCAAACTGAATTCCAGGCGGTAGAAGCGCCGGGGCACGGTTTGCGGATCGGGTTCCGTGCTCCAGCCGTTGTCGATCCAGGTATTCACCGGATTCGCGGGTTGTCCGGTGGTATTCATGGAGCCATCCCACCGAGACCAGTTTTGGAGATTGTCGGAGTAGCCGATGGTGTAGCGGCGGTTCGGAATGGAGGGGAATTGCAAACGCCATTCACCCGGCCAACCGGGGTTGGGAGAAATGGTCATGCGGGGATAACGCCAGGCATCCTGTTCGAGCGGGTTCATTTCGGCGAGGAACTCGTCCAGATTGCCGTGCCCATCGCCGTCGTCATCCCCCTTCGGACCATGCCGCCCGGTGCCATTGGTGGGATCAAAGCCATACTTCCGCTCCCAGAAGTCCGGCAAGCCATCGCCATCGCTGTCGGAGGATTCATCCAACTTCATGCGCACTTTCTCCGTGTCGCTCAGCGTCAGCGATCCGCGCTGATGCACGACACGCACGAAGTGCAGGAAGTCGGGGTTTCCGTTGTAGAGATTCGGGAAGGTGTAGGCGACGGAATGCTCCGTTCCGTTCACATCGCGATTCAACACGTAGCTGGTGCGCGGCTGCAGGACGGGGTTGTCGGGTTGCCCACTAATCGTGCTGCTGATGAAGATGGAGAACTCGTTCAGGAAGTCGTTGTCGCTCATGCCAAGGGGAATGAGTTCCTTCTTGAAGTAAACCCGCATCACGTAATTCTTGTCCACGATCTCACCGGTGGTGGTGGGGATGCCGATGTTGAAGTTAATCGAGCTTCCGGTGTTCACGGCTCGTGTGATCGTGGTGAACCATCCGTCGATGTCGCTGAGAGCGTTGTTTCCGGAGGAGGATGCCTCTTTAAAGCGGACCACGATATTGGCGGTGCCGGCGTTGGGAATGTTCTCGTAGTCGAATCGCCATTCCTTGGCCATTCCCGTCGTGCCGAGATTGGTGGGGGTGCTTGCCAGGGTCGCGTCTTTCCAGTTGTAGAGACCGTTGCCCTTAGCAGGGTCGTCGTTGCCGGGATCGAGATCGTCGATGTAGAACTGCACCTGCGTCACCGAGGCATCGCTGAGGGCGACACACCCGTAAGTCGAACCTCCAAGGGTATCATTCTGGTTCGGATACCGCACGAGGCCGGATGGTTTCTCGGTGTCGTAGTAGAAGACCTGCGTCTGGGTGCGGAAAATCGAAGCTCCATCGGTGCGATTGACGAAGGCCCGGGTGTTCAGCACGTGGTATCCTTCCTCAAGACCGGTCGCCATCTTCCCGTAATCGTTGTGCACGTGATAACCCACGGTCTCCGCGTTGAAGTTGGCGACTTCAAATATGGTTTCGGCGCGTTCCGCGAATTTGGTGTCGTTCTCGCTGAACGGGAACCGGGGCGGCAAGGTCCCAGGGCCGACGGCGCCGATCTTGTATCGCAACACGGTGCCGGATGGCATGGCCGGGAGCGTGGCTTTATACCAATCCGGCGTCCCACCGCCATCTGCAGCTCCATTGTAAACATAACCCGCTTGCACCACCTGCGTCGTGCCTTTCCCAATCCCGTCATGACCCTCCGGATAGTTCGTGCCATTTGTGGTGTAATAAACCCAGATTCGATCCGCCTGAAAACTGTATCCAACACGCACCCAGAGATCAATTGACTGCCCGGCCGCGGACTGCGGCGCGGGATTCATCTGGAGTTGGGCGGAGCCTTCGCGCGCGGTGGCAGGCGCGTGTTCGACCCATGGAGTGATTCCAGTGCCTGTCGCGTCCTGACCAGTGGCGTTGTTAATGGCGAATCCTGCCGTGCCGATCACCGCCTGATAGGTCTCCGCTCCCAAGGAACCAATGACGTTGCGCCTCGGTTCCGGAGAAGCACCCGGTAGCGGCGTGGGCGGCGGCTGGGCTGCGAATTTTTCCGTCTTCCGGCGGACGAATCGCATCTGTTCATACCCCAGATAGGTATCGGTCGAGGCCTGCAGCACGGTGTCAGTGGTGCTGGCCGCATCCAATTGATCCGAGTTGAGTCCCGGCGCGAAATCGCGTTTGGCTCCCGTGGTGGGTCCCAGACCCATCTGGGAATTCAAATCCACACCGCCATTGAGCCGCATGAGAATGTTGCCAGCCGTACCGTCGGCCCGCGCGACAAAACGCAGGTTCGTGCCGTCGGTCACGCGCGGGATTTTCACCCGGTAAGCGCGGTTGGCCGTGTCACCGGCGGGCACGCCGTAGGGATTGTATCCCGCATCCCCATCGCGACCATCCACCCGCCAGTCATCCATCATGGCGACAGGTTGGCCATTCTGCTCGATGGTGATGGGCGCGACCTGCTGTTGATGGCGCGCGGCTTGCCAAACCACGGGTAGGTTCGGGGTGTGCCAGCCGAAGGCGAACCACCCGCCGGGAGGCGCCAGGGGAGGATTCGAACCGTTGGGCGAATTCACGATCTGCGTGCTGTTGTTCACATACACCGGAAAGCGTCCACCGTGGGACGAGTAATTCCAAAGGGTGGCTCCGACGGGGAACCCGGTCGGGAAAAGGCGGCCTTGGCCGTGAGCCTGGTAAGCGCGGGCCATCATGAAAACCATGACGCTTCCATTCCACGCGGTGTTTTTCCGCTTCTCGCGGTTGTCCACACGCTCGTAGGCCGTGTAGTTCTGATCGCTGTATCGGGCAATCTGAGTCCCGCGGGCGAAATCGCGATGAACCGCCACCGCCGAGATCACACTGTTGTCGCCGAACTGGCCGAGGAAATTGACGCCCGAGGGTTTGGGAAACCAGTCCGGCGCGCCAGCCTGATTGTATCCATCGGTGTAGATAATCGGATGACCTTCACGGGTTAGGATGTAGGCATGGGCCAGCGGACGATCCCCGCTCCAGAGGTAGTTGTTATCATGGCTCATCACATAATTCATGCCCGTTCCCGGATTTCCCCACGCGCCGTGATTGACCTGATCGTAACCCGCCAAGCTGTTGCCCATCCCGTTTTTCACGGTGTTGAGCAGGTTGTCATTGGCGATGCGCATCCCGGCATCGAGATAACCGCCTTCTCCCGGTGGCGATCCGAGATGTTCGCCGTAAAGGAAAGCATCGTCCCGGGCGATACCGGTGTTGAAATTGCTGTCGCGGTGATTGTTCCAGTCCGAGAAACCACGGGTGATGTTGAATTGCTCTTGGATTTGTCCGTTGTATCCCCAGTTCACGTAGTCCTTGTCCGAGCCGGTTTGTTTTCCGAAAAAACCAGAAGGAACATGCTTCACGGCATCGAGGCGGAATCCATCCGGGCTGGCCTGATCGATGAACCAGCGCACCGACCGGTAGAGCATGGCGTTCACATCCTCGGCGACGATGTTGCCCATGTTGTATTTGCCATCACCAAATCCCCACTGGGTCGTTTGACGCCACGACACAGTCGGGTCCACTCCCGTGTCGGTGAAGGGCTCGGAGGTTTCGCCCGAGTCGTGCTGGCCGTTGCTGTTGGCGTCGTTCCAATCGAACTTGCCATTGTTTGCTCCTGTGTTGCCGGGAGCGTAGCCAACATCCTGAAACGGCTCCTTGTTGGCGAAGGGATGCACGGGTTCGTTCGCTTGGTTGGTCCCGACCACCAGATCGGTGTCGAGATACCATTGGTGCTGGCCGGGGTGGCGGATCCCGGACCACTTGGGATAGGTGTAGGCCTCGGCCGTGCCATTGGGATTGAAGCTGATATTCTGGGGATGTTCGTTGGCGATGTCCCAGGCGAAGGGATTGCGGTTGAGCACCTGCCATTCATCCTGCCAGTTCGGCCAATCAGCCGGCTTGCGCCAGGTGCCGTTTCCCTCGCGCACGATGTGAAAATCTTCCGGCACGAACCCGGGGATGCCGGGAAAAAAGTTTCCCGGGTTGGTGTTCTTGTCGAGGGGTCCGGCATTGTGGGCCATCACGTTGTCAAAATAGACCCGGAAACCAAACCGATGGGCCGTGCGCATCATGCTGAACAGGTCGGCTTTGGTGCCATATTTCGTCCGGATCGTCCCACTGCCGTCCCGGTCCCCGAGGTCAAAGCGATCAAAAGTATCGAATCCCACCGAATAGGTGCCCGCTCCCCCCTTGAATGGCGGCGGCAACCAGAGGGCATCATACCCGCGTTCCGCCAACTCCGGAATACGGCGCTCTATTTCGTTCCAAGTCGTGCCAAAATACTGCAAGACAACCTCCGCGGACGCGGGACGAGCGGAGGCAACCAGGGCCAGGAGGACCAGGATTCGGAGTTTCATGAAAATGGGGAAATGATTGGCGGGCGGACGGGTTGCCGCCCTCCTTATTCATCAAATGTCATGCCGGTCTCACGGGTTTACCCTCCGGAAAGGATTTCGGACTTTCGGCCTCTGAAAAGTGTGTATTTACAAAATATTACGCCGTGACCGCTGCCGACGAGCGGAATTTTCCCGGATTTTGAGGCCCCCTGCGGTTCCCCTTGCCGGGTTCACCCGGCAAATCGCTGCCCAAAAGAACGTTGGGAAAGGCTCCGGCTTCCCATCAAGGCTTTTGAATCAGCTCCGGATAATGGCGTCCTATCAATTCCCGCTCTTTCTTATCAAGGGTGGAAATGGGCACCGGTTGATCTTCCGGGCGAACCCCCTTCTGGTTGATGCGGTTCTTCAGGCTCCAGTTCCGCGAGTGTTCGCCGGACTCGGGATCCGCAGGCTCCTTGGCCGGAAGATCGTAGCGGGTGAAATCGATGATCATTTCCGGCCCGTTTTCCTTCCAATTCCGGAGCAAGGCGAGGCGGAAATCCTTGTTCATGAACCAGCGGATCTCCTTGTCCGCCTCCGAAGCACGAATGCCTGCGCCGCGATAGACAAACTGGTAATTGATTTCATCGTTACTTTTGAAGTGAGCACGCCACAATTCGCCGAATTCGCCCTGGGTGATGAGTTTCGCTTCCGGCCAGCGTTCGCGGATACCATTGAGCCAGAGATGCAATCCTTCCATTCCGTTGCGACCACCGTATCCATAAATCTTCCGCGACTCGACGAGGCTCATTTCCCACCCGCAGGTAACCCACGCGAAGCCGTTGCGCTTGAAGCCGTCGTCAAAATGACCGGCCGTGGTGGCCATCATGGCTTGGAGTCCGCGTTCGGTGCCCATGTCGAGCAGGGTCTCGATGGGGCCCACTCCCTGACGGCTGCGCCAGCGTTCACCATTCTCGGTGCGAGCACCGGGAATCCTCGCGCAGAGGAAGTCCACCGTCCATCCATCGAGATTCACGACATCGATGAAGTCATCCTTTCCCCGGGCCGGTTTGCAGAAATGTTCGCGCGAAGGGTAGTAGGGATAACAGATCGAACCCTCGCCGTCGCCATTGTCCACCGCATACTGACTCCAGATGTTTCCCTGGCAGACATGGATGCCTTCTTTCTCCGCGAGGTAACGGAGATTGTCGGCCGAGAGGAATCCGGCCAGCACGCTTTTGGGCCGGTAGCCATCGCCGACCATTTCCGAAACCTTTTTTAATCCGTCGTGCAGATCGCGGTTCACCTGCTCGCGAGTGTTATACATGTTCGAGAAGTAGGCCCCGGGAATAAAGGTGACCTCGTCACCGAATTTTTTCTGATACGAGGCAATCAAGGTGCGCAGTTCGCGGTAGGCTTCACGTTCGTCATGCAGGGCCAGCCAGCTCATGGCCCAGGTGATCCGCCCTCCCGGCCAGGCCTTCTCGATGGCTTCCCGGAAAGTCCTCGCCTCAGCGGGTGTGTGCACGCTTGATTCGTCCGCCCCGTGGGCCGTATCGCGGGTGACTTCGATCTGGTGCACCCGGACCACGGTGTTGAGCGTGAGGAACCGGTTGCCCATGAGGGTCAGCCCTTCGACCGGCGGACGTTCCGGAGCAGCCTGCGCCGGCGCCTCGGAAACGAAGGCGGCGAGACACAGTCCCATCAGCACCGTGTGGAAGCGGGCGACTTTGGGCTTGGAGAAGAGTGGGATGAACATTGGGAGAATATTGGAAGGAAAACGAAAACCACGGATGGGCACGGATTGTCTAAGGCGTTTGCAGCATGAACCTGGAAACCACGAACGAACACGAATTTACACGAATAAAAATCAAAAATCAGAGGTTTATGCAGAGGGCCTCGCCCATCCGCGGATTGATATGGGTTTTGTCATAACTCTTTGAAAATTCGTGCCCATTAGTGTCAATTCGTGGTTTCATTTTCCTGTTTCGGATGAACGGTCTTCCCAATACGCGAGGAGCCCCGCTTCACGACGGTTGCAAGGGGCTTGCCGGAACGAATACCAATCCGGAGAGCAGTTCGTCGAACCCAAGCCCCGTGCCCGCGGGCACGGTCAACCGGCATCCGACGGGGGCCAAACGCTCCGCGAACGCATCCGGTTCGAACAAGAGGGTGGTGGCCAGACCGGCCGGGCCGCGCAAGCAGCCTTCGGCGGAAAATCTCGCCGCCCAATACGCCGCCCAGGCCACTCCCAACGGATGGTCCATATTGCTGGTGACGATGAGTTTCCGTCCGTCCCTGCGGGCCAGCTCGAGCATCCTTTCCGCATCGTCCCGTGCGGGTTTACAGACCAGTACAAACCCTTCCGCTCCGGGAGCATCAACCCGCCGATCCACGGCCAGGCGCAAGCCGGTGGCTTCTTCCAAATCCCCCCAATCGCAGGGCGAAAACGGACACGGATCCTCAACCACATCCGTTTGTCTCTTCACCTGGGATCCGAGCGCCTTTGCCCACTGGAAAAAATCATCGGCGGAGATGGACTCGTTGAAATCGAAACGCCAGACGAGATCCGGGCAGGCTTCGGCTGCCGCATGGATGTCTGGTAGACGTTCGCGCCAATCCGGCCCGAGTTTCACTTTCAGAGTAGTGAACCCTCGATCGCGCCAGTTCGCAGCCGATTCGGGTGTCACCACTTCTGTTAGTGTAGCGTGGCTTTCCGGGATGACCAGTCCGTCGAACAACGAACGTCCTTCTCGCCGGGCCTGCCCGTCAACGGCGGCGGCGGCGAGCGCATTCGCGAGCAGGGGCGTGAGATTGCCTTGCTGGAACTTCTCCAGGTGCCGGGCGATGGGCTCGTCGCCGAGACTCTCCCACGGTTGGAAACAGGCGTATCCCCCCTCCGCGCGCAGAAGCAGACCGTTCACACCCGACGAGCGATGACGGGCATTCAAGGCCGCACGTGCGGTCAGCGTGTAACGATGGATGGCAATATCCGTTTTCACAGGAAAGCTCCGAGATGGAATCCAATGGCGAAAAGAACAAGTGTCGCGCCGGCTTTGGCCAGCAACAGATTGTGACCTGGACCCGGTTCGTCGCGCGACACCCGCCGGGTGACCCCGGCGGCGAGGGGCAAGGCGAGCAGCGGACCGAGCGCGAGTCCAGAATGACCGAGCGGCCACCAGAGCAAGCCGAGGACGAACGGCAGGAGCAGGAGAATAGTCGTTTCCTTTTTCGCCCATAGAACACCGAATCGTACCGCCAGCGTGCGTTTGCCGGTGGTCGCATCCTCGGCGGCGTCGCGCAGATTGTTGATGGCGATCAAAGCCGTTGATAAGGCCCCGACCTGCGTTCCTAACAGAATGGCATGCGGCATCCATTTTCCGGTCTGCACGAAGACCGAGCCGAGCACGGCAATCCACCCGAAGAAAAGCATGACAAAGCCCTCGCCGAGCCCGCGGTAGGCGAGCGGGAAGGGTCCGCCGGTGTAACCGAAACTGAAATACAAGGACGGCAGGCCGATGGCAAGGATGGGCCAACCTCGCGCGGCGATCAGCGGCCATGCCAAAGCAGCCGCCACGAGCAAAGCCAGCACTCCCATGCCCATGACGAGCGCGGGCGACAGCAATCCCGAGGCGGTCACCCGTTGCGGACCGATACGCGCGGCCGTGTCCGCGCCCTTGCGCGCATCGATGGCATCGTTGAAGAAGTTCGAAGCAATCTGGATGGCCATGGCACTGCCCAGGGTGCAAATCGCCAGCCATGGCGACCATACGCCCGTGGACTTCCACGCCAGCACACACCCCAGCCACACCGGCACGATGGCGGCCGGCAAGGTCTTGGGTCGGGTCGCCATGAAGATGGCAAGGTGCATTGCTCCACTTTACGCGGCCAAGGGCACCTGCCCACTTGAAAGTCAGGGCAGAAGGAAAACCGAGAAACACCGGCTTGCCGGCCGGGTAATCCGAGTGGGTTTTCCATCAAGGAAGAGCGGACTAGCGCGGAAACTCAAGGCCGCCCGTCTTCGGGAGCAACACCCGGATTGGTCGGAAAATCAAATCGAGGAAAAGGAAATAGAGATTTTTCTCCATGCCGTCACCTGAACCATTTCTGACCAATTCAAATACTCGATTCACTTGAAATCGCCTTCATTTCCACATACGGCCGGAATTCCGGCCAGAGGTCGAGGAAGTTGGTCCCGCGTTTGGCATCCAGATCGCCAAGATAGGTGAGGAAGGTCTGGAATTCCGATTCGTCACGTGGTTGCAGCATGGCTTTTTCCAAACCCTCGAAAATCCGGTGGTGGCGTGATGCTCGCAGGCGGCGGAGATACTCCTCTTTGAGCGCGTCGGGCCGATGCCGGGCCTGAAGGAACGTCGGTTTGTTGATCACGCAGGGCATGAATCCGGTGCCAAGGCCTTTTTTCTCGAAGAAGTCGGCGATCTCGCTCACGTCACCGGCATTCAGCATGCCCGAGGCGCTGTTCACCGCCACCTCGATGTTGGGCAAACCGCGCGCCAGCTCCACGTTTTCCATTATCTTGTCAAAATGCGATCCATGGCGGATGTAGTCATTTTTCGGGCCCAGGTTGTCGATCGAACCATAGATGGTCACCCGGCGGAAATGCTGGAGGAAATCATTCACATGGCGGCTGCCGAGGTGGAAGGCGGTGAGGTTGGAATCTTTTCAGGGTATCATCGACGAACTTGTCGTAGGCCGCGTCATCTTTGAAGAACCCGAAGCGGTCGGTGACGGCGAGGCGTTTCAGCCAATAGCCATCGCGGATGCCCGCCAGTTCTTCCGTTCGCGACGAGGAATTGACAGGCGGGCACATATAGCAACGGAGATTGCAGTGGTTGTCGAAGATCCGGAGCTTCAATTCGAGGCAACGTTCCTTGGCCGGCAGTCGACCAGTCCATCCGCGCGCCACGCGGACAGCAGTGCGTAATGTCGGATTGCCCTGGGGGCGTTCCAGGGTCAGCAGTTTCCGGATCCCCTGGATCCGCGTGGAAATCATCCCGGCCTTTTCCATGCGGATGCATTTACCGCAGTATTGGAAAACCAAATCCGGCTTGCCGCCGAGCATCTCTTTGCGAATCTTCCGCATCAAGGGGTGATTCAAGTGTTCGGCCGGAGTGGTGTCGGAAACCGTGTGGGGAAACGGCTGGGCCCGGCAACAAAGCCGCCACCGCCCGGCATTGTCATTGTAGAGGTGATTGAAGGGCACCGGGCAGAAGAAATCACCAGGCGCGGGATGGAACAACGCAGAGTCATATTAACAACAGATTGATGAATCCCCAAAGAGAAAAATGCACGGGCGAGCCTTTTGACTCGAAAGTTTTGACACCCTGGAGGCAGGGTTCACACTGGATTTCGTCGCTCGCGATCAGGCCGTAAAGCCTCTCCGGCTTGCTCGGTTCTTCGACGCGGGCTATCAATTCGCCTGTCCCTCACCCGCACGACAGGATTGTCCTGCCTACGCATCCTTGGCCTCTAGCGATCCATGCCGATGGCGCACCACAAAAAAACCCGCCGATCACGATGGATCGGCGGGCGTGGTAAAGCGGAAATCCGCGAGGGGAATTACAGTTTGCTGGCGACCAATTTGACGAGGTCAACGCAGCGGTTGGAGTAACCCCATTCGTTGTCATACCAGCTCACCAGCTTGAAGAAGTTGGCGTTGAGTTCGATACCGGAGCCGGCGTCGAAGATGCTGGAGGACTTGTCGTGGATGAAGTCGCTGGAGACGACTTCGTCTTCGGTGTAAGCGAGCACACCCTTGAGGTAGGTTTCGCTGGCCTTTTTCATGGCAGCGGAAATTTCCTTGTAGGTGGTGGCCTTGGTGGTCTTCACGGTCAGGTCCACCACGGAAACGGTCGGGGTGGGAACGCGGAAGGCCATGCCGGTGAGTTTGCCTTTCACCTGCGGGCAGACGAGGGCAACCGCCTTGGCGGCACCGGTCGTGCTCGGGATGATGTTGATGGCGGCGGCGCGGCCACCCTTCCAGTCTTTCTTGGACGGGCCGTCCACGGTTTTCTGGGTGGCGGTGTAGCTGTGCACCGTTGTCATCAGACCTTCCTCGATGCCGAAACCTTCCTTGAGCAGGACGTGCACGACGGGGGCGAGGCAGTTGGTGGTGCAGGACGCGTTGGAAATGATGTTGTGATTAGCCGCATCGTATTTCTCGTCATTCACGCCCATCACGATGGTGATGTCCTCGTTTTTACCGGGAGCGGAAATGATGACCTTCTTGGCACCGGCGGTGATGTGGCCGCGTGCTTTGTCGGCTTCGGTGAAGAGACCGGTGGATTCTATGACGATGTCCACGCCGAGTTCTTTCCAAGGAAGAGCGGTGGGGCCTTCGCGCACGGCGAGACATTTGATGGTGTGGCCGTCCACGATCAGAAGATCGTCTTCCTCGAGAGCCGGGGAGGATTTGGCGCTTTCCACCGAGTAGGCGAACTTGCCCTGAGTGGAGTCGTATTTGACCAGATAAGCGAGGTTATCAGCAGGGACGAGGTCGTTGACCGCGACGACGTCGAAAGTTTTGCCGAGGAGACCTTGTTCAACCAGCGCCCGGAAAACGAGGCGCCCGATGCGGCCGAAGCCATTGATACCAATTTTGACCATGTGTGTGGATGCGTTACGTGTGGATTGTTGCCGTCCCGGAAGCCCCGGCT
>JBJTQJ010000060.1:0-38199 GCA_046075565.1 Verrucomicrobiales bacterium
CGGGCGACTTCAAACAAGCCGTCGAACTGCGGCTTCCATGGAAACCGACCGGCGTGTCAGCTCCACCGTCGGTAAATTTGCCCGAAGGAGCGACGGAGGCGATCTACCCGCTCGATGCGGAAGCCGCCGCCGCGATTGGCCAACACCAGCTTGTCGTCACCGCCCACTGGGGAGCAGGCACCACCGCCGCGAGCGGATTCATTCCCCTCGTGGTGGAGGAACCCGCTGTCCGGGGTAACATCCAGATGTTAGCGGTTTCCACCGGGGCCAGTGGGTCACTGCAGGTCGCGCTTGAGCACGTCAAGCCATTCAATGGAGAAGCCGAACTGCAACTGGTCGGCTTGCCTCCCGGCATCGAAGCGAGCCCGGTGAAATTTTCTGCCGGTCAAGCTGCGGCCGTGGTGAATGTGAAAGCGAATGCCGACGCCCCCGTGGGTAAACATGCGACCTTGTTCTGCCGGGTCGCCGTTCCCGGCGATGGTGGTTCCGTGATCCACCGTCTCGGTGCCGGAGGTGTGCTCCGTATCGACAAACCATCCGCAGCCGTGGCGGCCGCACCGCCACCAGCACCCGCGGCCGCCGCCAAAGCGGGAACCGAAGCCCCCAAGCCCGTCAGCCGCCTCGAACAACTGCGGCAGCGCGCCAAACCATGATCCCGGTGTGCGAATAATGCTGACTCTAACAAACCACATGCAAGCCAACCGTCGCAAGAGCGCCAAACTCTTGCCTCTTTCCGTCTTGCTCTCATTTGCAACGCCATCTACCGCTTCGGATTGGGAAGCTGTCGAGGAAGTGTTGGCCACGCGCTGTGTCGAATGTCATGGAGCGACTGAAGCCAAAGGCGGCCTGCGTATGCACACCGCCGCCCTCCTTCGCGTCGGTGGGGACAGCGGCGCATTGGCCGACGCAGCCGATGCAACCAAGTCCCTGTTGCTCGAAAGAATTCGCCTGCCCGACGATGACGACGAGCGGATGCCCCCGGCGGGGAAGAAAAGCCGTCCTCGTTTGAGCGAAGCGGAAATCGCCACGCTCGACAAATGGGTTCATGAGGGATTGCCGTGGTCGGATGGTCGAGTGATCGCTCCCCGCGAACCGGGCGAACGCTCCGCCCTCGCCGCCCTGCCCATCAAGTCGGTGGGGATTTTTCCAGCATCCATCCAACTCGAACATCCGGAGGATCGACAGACCATCACGGTGCTGGCAACGCTGGAAGACGGAACCCAGCGGGACCTGACCGATGTCGCCGAGTTTTCAATGGCAGCGGCAGAAAATCCCATCGCCCGAATCGAAGGAAATGAACTGCGCCCGCTGCGTGATGGCGAAAGCGAATTGCTCGTTCGATTCGCCGGAAAAGAATCACGCGCCAAAGTCGTGGCCAGCCGGATGGGTAGTCCGCGAGGCCTGCATTTCGCCTCGGACGTCTTGCCGGTGCTCACGCGTTTCGGATGCAATTCCGGTGGTTGCCATGGCTCCGCGCGAGGCCAAGACGGCTTCCATCTCAGTCTGTTCGGATTCGATCCGCAGGCGGATTACAATTCATTGACTCGCCAAATGATCGGGCGCCGCATCAATAGCGCTTCGCCGGAAGAAAGTTTGCTACTCACAAAATCGGTGGGAGCGGCCCCGCATACCGGTGGCACGCGCTTCGGCACCGGCGACGAAGCCTACCGTGTCCTGAGGGAATGGATTGCCATGGGCGCGTCACCCGACCCGGAAAACGCCCCCGAGCCAATCTCCATCAGCCTCGAGCCGGGCAAACTTCTCCTCGCCGGCGAGAACCGTAAAGTGCCCTTGCGGGTGCGCGCTCGTTATAAGGACGGCTCCGATCGCGACGTGACGAAGTTCGCCGTCTTTTCTTCCTCCAACTCCGATGCCGTGGCCATCAATGAACACGGTGTGCTCTCCAGCCGCCGTCGGGGTGAATCATTTGTCATGGCGCGATTCCACACTTTCACCGAGGGCGTGGAAGTGATCGTGATTCCGGAGAACACGCCCTACCAACGTGTGACCGAAGCTGGTGCCAATCAAATCGATCAATGGGTCGGTGATAAACTCGAGCGCCTGCGTATCACGCCGTCACCTGTTGCTTCTGATGCCGAGTTTCTCCGCCGGGTCACCCTCGATATCAACGGCCGCTTGCCGACGCTCGAGGAACAAGATGCCTTCCTCGCCAGCACGGATCCGGACAAACGTGCGAAGTGGATCGATGAACTGCTGGTCCGCCCGGAGTTCACCGAAATATGGGTGATGCGATTCGCCGAGTTATTGCAAATCCGCACGAACGACCAGCTCGGTTTGAGCTACAAGGCGACCCTGCTTTACTTCAATTGGCTCCAGGAACGCATTGCCCGCAACATGCCGCTCGATCAGATCGCCCGCGAGTTGCTGACTTCAAGTGGCGGCACCTTCGCCAATCCCGCCGCAAACTTCTATCAGGGCGAGATGGACATGCTCAAATTCTCCGAGAATGTGGCCCAGGCTTTCCTCGGCACCCGCCTGCAATGCGCCCAATGCCATAACCATCCCTTCGATCGCTGGACGATGGATGACTACTATGGCTGGGCCGCATTCTTCAGCCAGGTTGGTAAAAAGAAAGGCGATGATCCGCGCGAGACGGTGGTCTTCAACCGCGCCAGCGGCGGCGTCCAACATCCCGTAGGCAAACGCGATGTGGCGCCGAAATTCCTCGGCGGGCAGACACCGGATCTCCAGGGCCGGGATCGCCGCGCCGCTCTTGCCGATTGGTTGACTTCGCCCGAGAACCCATGGTTCTCCCGCAATATCGCCAATATCGTGTGGTCGCATTTCTTCGGTGTCGGCATCGTCGAACCGGTCGATGACATGCGCCTGAGCAACCCGCCCTCGAATCCCGAATTGCTCGACGGTCTCGCCGCCCGTTTGCGGGGATCGAAATATGATCTGCGTGACCTCGTGCGTCTGATCTGCAATTCGCGCGCCTACCAGCGTGTGACCATTCCCAACGAGACCAACGAACTCGACGAGCGGAATTTCTCGCGTTCCCTGGTGCGCCGCTTGCGTGCGGAGGTCCTGCAAGACGTGCTCGCCGGGCAAACCGGCACCCGCAACAAATTCAAGGGACTGCCGCTGGGAGCGCGAGCCGTCCAGATCGCCGATGGCAATGTGAGCAATTATTTCCTCACCACCTTCGGACGCGCCACCCGCGCCACCGTTTGCTCGTGCGAGGTGAAACTCGAACCGAATCTTTCGCAGGCCCTGCACCTCATCAATGGCGAGATGACCCACCAGCGTGTGCGCCAAGGCGGTTTGATTGCCGCGTGGATGAAGGAAGGAAAATCACCCGCCGAGATTGTGAATCTCGTTTACCGCCGTGCCCTCTGCCGCCCGGCCACCGAACAGGAATCGGCCGCTTTACTCAAAGCCTTGCCCGAAAAACCCGAGGAGCGCCGCCCCTATCTCGAGGACGTCTTCTGGGCCGTGCTCAATTCGAAGGAATTCGTCTTCAACCACTGATCCACCGTGAGCTTCCGCCACCACGTAATCTTTTCTTTCTCCGTTGCGTTCGGATTGTTCGCCGCGGATCTCGGGGCCGCTGAGGAAAAGATTACTTTTAATGATCATGTGCAGAACGCGCTCGCCAATGCTTGTGCGGGTTGCCACAATCCCGATAAGAAAAAGGGCGGACTCGATCTGACCAGCGCCGCTGCGGTGCTCGCCGGTGGCAGCGGCGGAGCGGTCGCCGAACCCGGCAATCCCGGTGGCAGCAGATTGTTAAAAATCATCAAGCAGGAGATGGAGCCGAAAATGCCGCCCGAGGGCCCGCCGCTTGATGCCGCCGCCGTGGCCATCGTCGAGAAATGGATCGCCGGCGGAATGCCCGCGAGCAAGGACAGCAAACCGGCGGCGAAAAAATCCGGACCGGATCTCGGCTTTACCGCCAAAGCCGGCAAGCCCGATGGTCCCGTGGCTATGCCGGAATGGCTGCCCATCGAGGCCATCCGCACCGTGGGGCGCCAAGGACCGGTGGTGGCTTTGGCGGCTTCACCATGGGCTCCCCTCTTGGCGGTCGGTGGCGAGCGGCAGATCCAGTTTATCCATCTCGCCGATGGCATGCCCTTGGGTGTACTCGACTTTCCCGAAGGCGGGCCTTACGTGCTACGTTTCAGCTCCGATGGCCGGTGGTTGTTGGCCGCCGGTGGTATCGGCGCGAAGTCCGGGCGTGTCGTCGTTTTCGAAGTGACCACCGGCCGCCGCCGCATGGAATTGGGCCGCGAATCCGATGTCGTGCTCGCCGCCGACCTGAGCCCCGACCTTTCTCGCTTCGTGCTTGGTGGTTCATCCCGCAAGGTGAAACTCTACCAACCGGGAACTGACGACGCCATCGGGGAGATCAAGAAGCACACCGATTGGCTGACTGCTTCCTCTTACAGCCCGGACGGCGTGCTTTTCGCCACCGGTGATCGGAGCGGAGGCGTCCAAGTGTGGGAATCCGATGCCCAAGCCGAATTCCACTCGTTGCGCGGCCACGAAAAAGCCATCACCGCCACGGCCTGGCGACCGGATGGCAACCTGCTTGCCACCGCCTCCGAAGACGGGACCATCCGTTTGTGGGACATGAACTCCGGCAACCAGATCAAAAGTTTTCCCGCCCACGGCAATGGCGTGCTCGACCTCTCGTGGTCGCAGGATGGCCGGATGCTCTCCTGCGGGCGCGACCGCAAAACCAAAATCTGGAAAAGCGACGGCGGTCTGATCAAAGAATGGGTCGCGGGCGAGGATGCCATCACGAAGGCGGTTTTCTCTCATGATGGCCAAGCCGTGATCACCGGCGACTTCACCGGCAAGGTCGTCGTCTGGACGGTGAACGGCGAGAGACGTATGGAGTTTACTCCCAATCTACCCTTGTTGGCCGAACGAACAAAATCCGATCAGGAAAAGCTCGTTGGCGCAAAAGCGGAACAAACAAAAGCCGCCGAAGCCCTTCTCGCTCTCGAAGTAGCCCGCCAACCACTGATCGCCCAACGCGACCAGGCTTCCGCCCGCGTCAAGGAATTGGAGAAAACCATCTCCGCGGGGAGCACTGCGGTCGGTGAAAAACAAGCGGCGGCGGAGAAGATAAAAGGTGAATTGGCCGCCAGCGAAGCGGAAATCGCCCGCCTCGACGCCGAACAAAAAGCCACCCGCGCCCGCATCGATGAATTGAACCAACGTGCCGGTGTCTTGGCCAAAGAGCAAAATGACGTCCGCGCGCTAGTGCAGACTCTCACCCAGGCACGTGATGCGGCGCGTCAAACCCTCGACAAAGCCGTAGCCGTGCGTGATGCAGCACCTGACAAACCCGAACTCGCCGAAGCCGCCCGTCTTGCGGAACAAGCGCATGCGAAGGCCGATGCTGACCTGCAACCCGTGGTCGCGCGCGAAGCCGCACTGCCTGCCGAAGTTGAAGCTGTCCGCGCAGAACTTGCCGCCTTGCAACCAAAACACGACGCGGAAATCGCCGGACTGGCCAAGCGCCAGGAGGATCTCAACCCCTTGCGCAAGAGTCGCGATGAAATAAACCAGGCCGCCGACGAACTCTCGAAATCCATCGCGGCTGCCGATAACGAACTGAAACAGACCCGCGATCGGATCACCGAATCGGAAAAAGCGATCTCCGCCAAAAGCAAAGCCATCGCCGAAGCCACCGCCGCCCGCGATCAATCCACCGCCCGTGTCGCTGCCATGGAATCCCGGCTGCGGCGCTGGCAGGCCGAACCTGTTCTGCTTGAAGTCCGCTCTGCACAAAAACACGTGTGGGATGGCGAGTCGGCGCTGGAACAAGCCAAAGCCGCACTGAACGAAGCCTCCGCCCGCATCGAAAAAGAAACCCTGCGCCGCGATGCCGCCCGCGATGCCGTTCTAAAAGGCCTGCCGATGGCCGAGGCCCGGCTTTTCCTCGCCCAGTCCGGCCTGAATTTCGCCCGTCGCGTCCAGACTACCCGCACCGCCACCGCCGACCGCCTCACCAACGAACTGCAGTCGCGCAAGGCCGCGATGGAAAAGCTGAAAGCGAAGTTTGCGTCAGGGAGCATCAAATCACCCTGAGTCCGGATGAGGCATTGCGCCCTCTCACGGCCGTCCGGGCACGCGGATTTGATGAACACTTTTGTCTTTCCCGACCGTAGCCTCGGGGAATCCCCAAGTCCCAGACCCGATGAAAACACGAATCCATCCGCTTATCCTTGCTCTCACCCCGCTCTTGCTGGCGTTCCAACTCCAGGCCAAGCCATTGCAGGTCTATATTCTCGCCGGCCAATCAAACATGCAAGGCCACGCCAAGATCAGCACGATGGAGCACATTGGCATGGACCCGGCAACCAAACCCATGCTCGAGGAGATGCTCGGGGCGGACGGGAAACCGAAGGTATGCCAGCGGGTATGGATTTCCTCGATTGGGTGTGCGAAAGACAACACGACCGAACAAACGGGCCAACTCACCGCCGGTTTCGGAGCCACGACCGAGAAGCTTGGACCGGAGTTCACCTTCGGGCTCACCATGGAAAAGTCCACGGATGCGTCCATCCTCTTGATCAAGGCTTCGTGGGGAGGAAAAAGCCTGAATACCGACTTCCGCTCGCCGAGTGCTGGGCCGTATCCATTCAACGAATCCCAGCTCGCAAGTTTTGCCAAGCAGGGCAAGGACCCCGCCGCCATGCAAGCCGAAAAGGACAAGGCCACCGGCGTTTACTATCGGCTCATGATCGAGCACGTGAAGAAGGTGCTCGCCGATCCGAAGCGTGTGGTGCCGGATTACAATGCCGCGCAGGGCTACGAATTGGCGGGTTTCGTTTGGTTCCAGGGATGGAATGATATGGTGGACAACGGCACGTATCCAACCCGCGACCAACCCGGCGGCTATGATGCCTACAGCACGGCTCTGGCACATTTTATCCGAGACGTGCGCAAGGATCTCGAAGCTCCGGAACTCCCGTTTGTCATCGGCGTGCTCGGGGTTGGCGGTCCGACCTCGGAATACGGGCCGGACCAGCAGCGCTACAAGGGCACTCACCAGAATTTCCGCGACGCCATGGCAGCTCCGGCGTCCTTGCCGGAGTTCAAAGGCAACGTGACCGCCGTGCGCACGGAAAAGTTCTGGGATCTCGAATTGACGAAGGCGAAAGCCAAGGAAAACCAGATCAAACAGAAGGCCAAGAAGCTCGCAAACGATGCCAAAATGAAACCGGCCGAAGAAAAGGCCGCGCTGGAAAAGATGCTGGCAGAAGGCATGACCGAACGCGAGCGCATGATTCTCGAAAAGGGCATTTCCAATGCCGAGTTCCACTACCTTGGTTCGGCGAAAATCCTTGGGGGAATTGGAAAAGGATTCGCCAATGCAATGATTGATCTCCAGAATACCAAAGGATAAAGCCATGAAGATTCACCTCGCGTCCTTGACGGCCATTGCCCTTCTCGCCACCTCCGGAGCACTTCCTGCGGCGGCAAAGATCAAATCCATCCCCAATCCCGATTTCACCAAAGGTGAAAAAATCCCCGAGGGCGCGAAACATGACTGGAATCTCGGGGCCACCGGCGCCCGGGGCTGGATGTATGTCGAGAAGATGGTGACGAACCAGGCCCGGCAGATTGCCATCACCAAGGTGGAGAAGGGAACTCCCGCGGAAGGTGTGCTCGCGACGGGTGATGTGATCCTCGGTGTTGGAGGCAAGCCGTTTTCCCACGATCCTCGCACCGAATTCGGCAGGGCTTTGACCATCGCCGAATCGGAAACGGGTGGAGGCAACCTCAAGCTCACACGCTGGCGCGATGGTAAAACGGAACAGGTGGTGGTGAAGCTTCCTGTCTTGGGAACCTACAGCGCCACTGCACCCTACAACTGCCCGAAGTCGTCGCGTATCCTCGTGCAAGGCTGCCGGGATCTTGCCGGACGAATGGCGGATCCCAATTACGAAAAGAAAACAAATCCGATCCCGCGTTCGCTCAATGCCCTCGCGCTGTTGGCCAGCGGCGAACCGGACTATCTTCCATTGCTCAAGAAGGAGGCGGAGTGGGCGGGAAATTTTTCCGCCGAATCCATGGCCACCTGGTATTACGGCTACGTCATGATGTTCCTGGCCGAATACAAAATGGCCACCGGCGATGAATCGGTCATGCCCGGCTTGAAACGTCTGGCGCTGGAGGCGGCCCGCGGACAAAGCGCGGTGGGCTCGTGGGGGCACAAGTTCGCCCGTCCCGACGGAAGGCTTTTCGGCTACGGCATGATGAACGCCCCCGGGGTGCCTCTCACTTCGGCGATGGCCATGGCACGTATGGCCGGCGTAAAGGATCCCGCTCTCGATCTTGCCATCGAACGCAGCGCGAAGTTGCTGCGTTTCTATATCGGCAAGGGAGCCATCCCGTATGGAGACCATCACCCGTGGATACAAACGCACGAGGACAATGGCAAATGCGGCATGGTCGCCGTCATGTTCAACCTGATCGACGAACCGAAGGGCGCGGAGTTCTTCTCCCGGATGTCCGTTGCCTCGCACGGATCGGAACGGGATTGCGGTCATACCGGCAATTTCTTCAATGTGCTCTGGGCAACTCCGGGAGTGAATCTTTCGGGTTCTCAGGCCTCGGGTGCATGGATGAACGAGTTCGGCGCTTGGTATTTTGATCTGGCTCGCGGAGCGACTGGAAACTTCGTTCATCTGGGCCCACCGGAGATCGGCAATGATGCTTACGCCGGTTGGGATGCCAGCGGAGCCTACCTTCTGGCCTATGCCATGCCCTTGAAGAAGATTGTGCTCACCGGAAAAAAAGCCAGCACCGCCCCGCAATTGGATGCCAAGACAGCCGAGGCTTTGATCCGCGATGGCCGGGGATGGAACAACCGCGATCGCACCAGCGCCTACGACATGCTCAATCAGGAACAACTCTTGGAGATGCTTGGCAGCTGGTCTCCAACCGTGCGTGAACGCGCCGCCTCGGCCCTCAGCCGCCGCAAAGAAGGGCCACCAGTTGATGCGTTGGTGAAAATGCTCGCTTCACCACGCCTCGAGGCGAGATATGGAGCCTGCGACGCGCTGCTCGCGCTCAAAGCCGCCGCTGCTCCCGCCGTGCCGGAGTTGGTCAAGCTTCTGGACCACCAGGACCTCTGGATGCGTGTGAAGGCTGCGGAGACCCTCGCCGGCATTGGTGAACCAGGCGTGTCCTCGCTGCCCATCCTTCTGAAGCGGTTGGCCCAAACTCCCGCCGCCGATGACCCGCGCGGCATGGAGCAACGTTACCTCTGCTTCAATGTCTTCGGCATAATGCTGAAAAAATCCATCGATGGCGTGGACCGCGCACTGTTAGGCGAGGCCGTGGCGGCAGGGCTCCAGAACCAGGACGGAAGGGCTCGCGGATCGATCGGCGGAATTTACGGGCAATTGACCTACGAGGAGATCAAACCATTGCTCCCTGCCATCCGCCGAGCCATCGCCGAACCGGCTCCGAGCGGTGAAATGTTCGCGGCCGGCATCCGCCTCGACGGTCTCGACATTTTGGCCAAACATCGAATCAAGGAAGGCATGGAACTGTGCTTCCATGTCATGGAACTCGATCAATGGGGCAAGGGAAACCGGGTTCCCCGTTGCCTTAAGGCCCTCGCCGCCTACGGAGCCGCCGCCAAGCCCATGTTACCTCGTCTGCGTGAGCTCGAGAAGGAGATGGTCGCCAACGGAATGACCAAAGAGCTGCCTGTGCTCGCCGAAACAATCAAGAAAATCGAGAACGCCACGGGCGACGCCGAGCTGCGGACCCTTGAGTAAGCGCAATGTTGCCGCTCTCGGGGGTGAAGCCACGTCGCCCCAAGAGCTGGGAAGAATCCCAGCAATCCAAAAGCCTGCGGCGCCCAGGGGGCGAAGCCCTAGTGGACATACACGCGGTTGAACTCGAACCGCCGCAGGCTCTGGAATGCGGTGGTTCCTCCACCGCTTTGGGGGTGGAGCCACCAACCCAATCTCCTCACATCAACACATTCACCTCCTCTTTCTCCCGTCCATCTTTTTGCCCTTCATCTTTTTGCCATAGATTCATTCACGCCTTGTCTACGTGGGCAACGTGAGCCCAACCCCATTTCCCTCAAGACTCTCCACTCACGAACTTGAAAAGCCGGGTCAGCGCAACGGCTTGAGCAATGCCTTGAGACGTTTGACTTCGTCGGGTTTCTCGGTCGCGAGATTGCGGGTTTCCTTTGGGTCGGCTTTCAGATCGAAGAGTTCATCGACTCCGGCAATGGTTGCAAATTTCGCCTTCGGTCCTTCCATTTTCACCGGGCCGGGAACGATGAGTTTTGTCCAACCATCGATGAGAACGCGGGCGGTGAGGCTTTTTTCGGGGGCATCCAGCTCGACAATGTCATGGGTATAGGATTCGATTTCGACGGAATTGCGCTTGGCCATGGCCTCCTGGTCGCCAAGATCAATACCGGGAAGCGCGGCGGGAACCTCGATACCGGCGGCTTTGAGCATGGTCGGCATCACATCGACAATCGAAGCGGGGGTGGATTCATCGCGTTTGGGCTCAACCTTGCCAGGCCAACGCACAAAAATGGGCGTGCGGATTCCATTCTCGTAGGGGGTGAGCTTGGCGCGTCCTCCTTCGTAGCCGTTCAGAGGATCCCATCCGTTGTCGGAAAGGTAAATGATGAGGGTGTTATCCTTGATGCCTTTTTTGTCGAGATAGGCATCGACATCGCCGCAGGTTTCGTCGAACCACTCGATCATGGCGTAATAGGCTTCGGCATGTTTGGTGGGTCCTTTGCCTTTGTATTTTTTGAGCAGCCGCTCCGGAGGATTGTGCGGGTCATGCGGCATCATGGGGGCATACCAAATGAAGAACGGCTTTTGTTCGGTCACCGCCATGTCGATGAATTCATGGATCGGTTCCATGCCTTTGCGCCCGATGACCAGGCCCTCTCCCCCGTGGCGTGATTCCTCCTTGGTCATGCCATGCGTGAAGCCTGCTTCCTTGAAGGATGTATTCCACAGTTTGCCGGTCTGGAAGGTGAGATAACCCGCCTCGCTCAAGGCCTTGGGGAGAATCATCGGGTTGCGGTGGAGGCGTTCGACCAAGGGATCGCGGTCGGCGCGGGGGTCTTTCTTCGTGGTGGATGTGCGCAGATCATTGCCGCTGATGCCATGCTTGCTGGGGAGCAAACCGGTGAGCAAGGTCGCCAACGACGGCGAACAAACGGGCATGGAATAACCACGGGTATAGAGAAGGCTCTCGCCGGCCATCCGATCGAGATTGGGTGTTTTCACGGCCGCATTGCCCATGAATCCGTAGTGCGAATAGGTGTGATCATCCGAAAGGATCAAGATGATATTCGGCTTGGTCGCGGCGTTGGCAGCGCTCGATAGGAAGCAGCAGGCGAGCAGCAGTGGAAGAAGTTGGCGAATCATGGTCGGGATGGTGAATGGATTTTTAGCGTGGCGGGGACTGGTGCGATGGGTTATTTGAACTTCGCACCGGTTACAAAAATGAGCGCGTCATGTTTCAGGGTTTTGTCATACATGCCCCAGCGGAAGGCGGTAGTTCCTTCCGGCCGGGCATAGCTTCCTTTGCCCACCGGTTTGTCATTGAAGAAGACCTCGTAATCTTGCCCGTTGTCGCTCACCTTCAAGTCAAAGCTTTTTCCCGTCATGCCCGTGGCCAGAGTCACGCTCTTTTTCGGCCGCCGGTGCAGGAGTGAGATGTCTCCTTTGTCCGAGAGCCCGATCATGACAGCCCAATCGTTCTCGGAGTTTTTCACCTGGAAGATCGCACAGCCATGGGGTTTGACGATGGTGTAAGTGCCCTGCCATTCGTGCCAGTCGCCTTTGGTCCAGGAGATGCGGCTGAACGATTCGATCCGGGCGGCGTCGGGCCGGGCGTTGCGCACATTGTGCTCGCCCTCGAAGAGCCGGAAGATCTGGGTATTCCCATCTTCCTGATACCACCGCGTCCACCGCCTGAACTGGGCGCGCGGAATCACACTATTGGCCAGCGTGTGGATGGCTATATTTTCCGGGATGGGATTCCCGGCGTTTTGTCCCCGTTCGACGAGTTTGTTGTTCACATTGATTCCCGAGCCGGTCACACCTTCGGTGGAGTTGCGGCCGATGGGGATCTTTTTCTCCTTGAGCAGATCCGCGAAGGCCGGGTCGGTTCCTTTCTGGGTGTAAAGTGGCGAGTCGGATTTCGCCGTCTGGGCGCTCAGGGCGGAGGCCAGCCCCAGAGAGAGGCTCATGGCCAGGCAAAAGTTCAATGAACGGGGGCGCGGGGACATAAGTGTGGCAAAAAAATACGCACCCTGCCATGGCCGCACTTTCACCATTTCCCGATTGCCGGGGGCTTGACTGGTTCCGCTGTGCCGAGTATGGAACGCCATGCCCCGGCTGCTTTTTCTTTGTTCCCGCAACCGCTGGCGGAGTCCGACGGCGGAGGTCATCTTCGCGGACTGGCCGGGCGTGGAGACGGATTCGGCGGGATTAAGTCCTGATGCGGAGGTGGTTGTTTCTTCAGAACAAATCGAATGGGCGGACAAAATCCTTGTTATGGAGCCGGAACATCGCGCCCGTCTGAAACGGAAATTCGGGAAGTGGCGGCGGGGCAAGCCGGTGGTTGTGCTGGGGATACCCGATGAATTCCCTTACATGGATGAAGAACTGGTTCGTTTGCTCCGGGCAAAGTGTGCGCCTCATCTGGGCTGAGTCCCGCCCAGCCCTTGGCGAGAGAAGAGGTCGGATTTCACGAAACACGACATTTGGTCCTTGAACCGGAGGCTTGTCTTGGTTAGGGATGGGGCATGTCCGCCTCGCGACGAGAACAAATGCTGGAAGCTGGGGAAAAACTTTTCCTCGAACGGGGATACGCTGCCGTGGGCTTGCGTGAGTTGTTGGAGGTGGTGGGTGTATCGAAGGGGGCGTTTTACCATTTCTTCCCGACCAAGGAAGCATTTGCCGTGGCCGTGCTGGAAAATCACCTGCAAGCCCGGCTGGCCCGGCTCGAATCCACGTTGGCGGGAGATATCGGCCTCCGCGAGTTGCTGGGCTGGTTGGACGCCGAGGCGGCAGCGCAAATCTCGAATTCCCATGTTCCACCTTGCCTGGTGCGCCGGATGGGAGCGGACCTAGGAGCCGGGATGCCCGCCGAACCGGTGGCCCGGGCCCTCGCTGCAATCACCGATACCCTCGCAGAGGCCATCAAGCGCGGCCAGGAGTCCGGCGGGCTCTATCGGGAATTGGATGCCCGCTCCGCCGCCGTGCATGTGCTCGATGTCTGGCACGGTGCCGCCGACCGCGCGCGAGTCGAGGCGAAAGACGATGCTCTCAAGGCCGCCCGCGCCCATGTCGAGGCCTGGTTGAAACCCTGATGGCAAAGACCGTGCTTGCGGGTCCGCCGAAATTCGGGAAGTTCGGGAAGAAATTTTGATCGATCCCGCAACCATCACCCGGGCCGTTTTGCCCGTTTACCTGATCATTCTTATCGGGATGGTGATTCGTCGCACCCGGTTGCTGCCTTCCGCAGCCGACGCCCCGCTGACTTCCCTGGGCATGCGGGTTCTTTCGCCGTGCCTCATCCTCGACAACATGCTCGGCAATCCCGCGCTCCGCGACGAGGGCACGGTGGTTTGGTCCATCGGCATGGGCGCGTTCGGCATCGCCCTCGGGTTCGCGGTCAGCCTGCTCTGGGGTCGGGCCGCCGGTTTACAAAAGGGTTCCGGACTCCGCACCTTCGCGCTGGCGACGGGGCTGCAAAACTACGGGTTCATCGCCATTCCCGTGCTGGTGGCGGTTTTTCCCGGCCAAGGACCCATGGGTGTGCTTTTCGTGCACAACCTCGGAGTCGAACTCGCCATGTGGAGCCTCGGTCTCATGGTGCTCAGCGGAAGCTGGGGCGGCTTCTGGAAACACCTGGTCAATGGACCCATCCTCGCGGTTTTCGCCGGGCTTATCCTCGTGAAAACCGGAACCGATGTCCATGTCCCCGCCGTGCTGAGGAAAGCCTTTCACGATCTCGGGTTGGCCGCCGTGCCGGTGTGGTTGTTGCTGGTGGGCACGACCATGGCCGATCTGATGTTCGCCGAACGCCCTACGTTACGTGTCGCCCTGAATTCCGTTCTCGTCCGGCTGGGGGTGCTGGGTTTTCTTCTGCTCGCCCTCGCCAAATGGCTACCCGTTTCGCGTGAGCTGAAACAGGTGCTTGTCGTGCAGGCGGCCATGCCCTCGGCGGTTTTTCCCATCGTGTTAGCCCGCAACTTCGGGGGCTCGCCTGCGGTCGCCATTCAGATTACGGTTGCCACGGCAGCGGTGGCCATTTTCACCATCCCGCTCGTCGTCGCCTGGGGCGCACGCTGGGTTTTCGGTCCGTAGAGGGAAGCGTAGATTTGCCGGCTATCAACTGCTCGCTGTCTGGTGCGGTGGATTTTTCAGCGGGCGGAAGAGCACTTCCGGTTCGGTAAAATTCCAGCCTTCGGCATTCAATAGGTCCAGGGTCATCGGATCATGGAGCACACGAACGGCCCGGGAAAACATCTCCGCCGGAAGATGCATGTTGCCGATTTTCCATGCGATTTCGGCACCTAGCTCCGGAGTGTCGAATGGAATCTCATAGACCTTTTCCATCAACTGGCACACGATGTAATCACGCCCGCCAGCGTGGTGCACAACTCCGCCATCGGGCAGACGGCTCTCCAAATCGAATTGGAAACTTGTGCCGTCTGGAGCCACGACTTCCCATTTCCTTTTCAGAAACATCCGGCGGTGCACACCGATCACAACACGAGCCTCCGGCGGCAACGATGATGCCTCGGCCAAAGCGCGGCGCACGGTCACTGCCCCCGCATCCATGGATCAGGCGGCGGCTTGCCAGAGGAAAAACGCACCCGCTGCGGTCAAGGCACCACCGGCAAGTCGGCGCAAGGGCCGGGAACGGTCAACCAGCACACGCAGCCCGGCTCCGGAGGCGAGAATCGCCACTGTCGAGAGGACAAATCCCACGCCGAAGATCAGCGCGGCGCTACCACCAGGGCCTTCCGATCCATGGGCCGAGCCATGCACGAAGCCGATCGCCATGAGCACCGGCACAAACCAGCCGGCGCGCGCGACATGACCGGAAGCGATGAACAATCCGAGGGCGATCACACTGATACCCAGCGCGGCCTCCAATCCCGGAATCACGAAACCAGCCCGCCCCGCCACACTCCCGGCGATGAGCGCGATAATGAACGTGGTGGCAGCAGGTGTTCCGCGGGTTTTGCCGAGCATCGCACAAACCCAACCCACCGCCAACGCGGCCAAGAGGTGATCAAGGCCGGTGACCGGATGTTTGAGACCTTCAACTAGAGAAGAAGTGGCGGCAAACTCGTCGCCTTCGTCAGGATGATGATGACCAGGGTGGGCGGACAGCACAGCGGGCATCGCCAAAAGGAAAAGAGCCATCAAAGTCACCGAGAGACTACGGAAAGAGAAGTTGGAATGGTTCATGACTTGAAAATGCTGGAACAACGCACTTCCAACTCTATAAAGAATTTTGGTTTCTCCGACAAGGGAATTCTTCTGGGAAGTGACGAAAAATAGAAAGGCGGAACCGCTGCTCCCCGAGAATCCTGCCAATTCATGGCCGCGGCAAGGGGTCGCCGTGGCCGGGCGCTGCCCATAGGTTTACTTTCAGGGCCTCGGGCGGGGTCGCCAGTGAAGCAAGATTCCGAGAAGGGCGGCGAACCCGCAGGCGAAAGAGAAAACATCACCGAAACGGGTGTGGAACGTCAATGGCGGATTCTTGTCGAGTTCGACATCGGCGATCAAGGTTCCAGCGATCTGGGGAGAACCCGATTTCGTGTCGATGATTTCTGCGCGGACCACACCCGTGCGATCGATCACGCCGCTCCAACCGGTATTGGCGGCACGCACCATGGGACGGCGGGTTTCGATACAGCGCAGGCGGGCATTGGCGGCGTGTTGGAGGGCGGCAGCGGGATCGGCAAACCATCCGTCGTTGGTGGTATTGACGATCACCTGCCTGCGCCCGGAGCGCACGAACAACCGCGTGTGCCGACCAAGTGTGTCTTCGAAACAGATCGCGGGAAGAATCTCCACTTCCCCGGCGCGGGTTCGCACGACCAAGGGTTCGGTTGAATCACCGGGGGTGAAATCCCCGGGCACGGCTTCGCCGGCGAGCCATTCCATGGGCGGGAACCAGCGCAGGGGCAGATACTCGCCGAAGGGCACGAGATTGCGTTTGCGGTAGGTGATGGGATCCGCCTCTCCCGAGAGCACGGCAATGGTGTTGAACATTTTCGGGGTCTCGCCGATTTCGGCGTCGTTGATGCCCGTGACGATGGCCGTATTCCCGCCTGCGATATCCCGCATGGCGGTGCGGAATTCATCCACCACCGGCTCATAAAGATAAAAGGGCAAGGCGCTCTCCGGCATGAGAATCCATTCCACAGGGGCCAGATTGATTTGGATTTCGCCTTCGGCCGCGAGAGCCGCCTCGACGCGTTTCTGCCGTTCGGATTCGTTCTCCTCGAAAGCGCGGGCAGCGGCATCGAGGTATCCGCGCACATGATCAAGAGCGAGCGCGGGATCCCATTTCAAATCCTGCGGGATATTCCTTTGCAGGATAAGAACCTGCATCTTTTCAGCATTCTCGGGTGGGCGCAGGCCGACCAGGCGGGCGGCTCCGAAGAGGAACCAGATCACCACGAGCGCCATGGTGGCGGTGAAGTCGAGATTCAGCCCCGCTTTCGCCTGTCCCTTGCGCACCCGCTGGTGGATGCGCATGGCGGCCGAGTAGAGGCCGATGGAGAGAAAAACGGGCAAGAAAGAAAGCCCGCTCGCGCCGGTGATTTCGGCCATCTGGACCATGGCGGCATTTGCTTGCATGGGCACACCGAGGCCATTCCAACCGAATCCACCAAGAAACCATCCGCGAAACCATTCGAGGAATACCCAGGCGGCGGCATTGATGGCGGCGGCCCGAAGACCGGCAGCGGCGGGAGAGAAGCGGTTCTCCACTTCTTCGACCTTGGCCAGACGCCCGACGGTCGCGGCAAAGAGCGACCACAAACCGGTGAAACAAGCGAGATAAGCCGGCAACAGAACCCAGCCGAGCAAGCTCAGATTTCCGGCCGCATGGATGTCGCGCAACCATCGCAGGACGAGGAAATGGCAGGCAAAACCGGCGAGCCACCCCAGCGCAAAGGCGCGGCCGGGAGTCACTCGCGCGGCGGGCCCCCAGAGCGCGGCAAGCAAAGGGAATATCCAGAACCACACCATGGCGGGCACATCCCAGTCGGGATACGCGAGCGACAGAAGCAATCCTGAAGCAACGGCGGCGAGCCATGGCCAACGCGGAAAACGGGCCGACAACGGTATCTCGGGCGATGGCGAATCCGAATTCATGATCTGGCGGCGGAACGAGACATCCACGCCGCGTGGATAGGTCCCATGTTTCTTCCATCGTGCAACCGGAAAGAGCAATCCATTTTCCGGATCTCAGGCGAACCCGAACATTTCCGCCCATTGGCTGTAAACCCCCGGATCGATCGAGGTGGATGCGATGCCCGGAAGTTCCTCGACCGCGACCCCGAGGAGTTTCGCGATGGCGGCTTCGGCGAGAATGGCCGTGCGGTTGCCGGTTTTGGTGGAGAACCCCCAGAGCACGTGCAGACGTTTCCCGTGCTCGGGCGGCAAAGGAGTATATAGGCGGTAGTTGCGAAGGTCGGTCTCCGGATCGGGCAACAGGAACGTGCTCATCATGGCGCCTTCCGCGTCCCCGATCTCGGGGGAGTGGGCAAGCACCTGCAGTTTCATCCATCCCTTGAGTAAACGCAGGGATTCGGATCGCGGAATATCGGAAATCGAAGTGACCTTGACGGCAATGATAACGGTCTCCCGGTTTTCCTTGTCACGGTGTTCGAAAAAGGGAAGCCCTTGTTCGTTGAACCGGAGCCAGGGCAACTGCCCACCGAAACACTCGATCACATGTTTCTGGAATGCGGTGGACGCATAGGTCAGACGCAGCGATGGCGGACGGAGCCCCGACTCCTGGAGGAGTTGGTAACGCTGGGTATTGATGGAAACGCGTTCACCCATGGTCTAGCTCACCTTTCCTAGCCTCATTACGCCTGTCTGGCCATCATTTCCTTCGTTTGAAATAAAACAAGCATTATGGATTTTGGAAAACGGCCCGCTTCTCGGGACCGAGATGGATATTCTGGGGCATGGGTGCGACCGGCACCCGCGAACCAAAGAAGTTTTCCCACTCATGCATCACCATGGCGATGGCGATCGCCGTGAGCAGAATAGCCAAGGGCCGCAGCCAAACCGAAGCGTCGCGCCCAAAGGCGACGGTTTAGGGCAAATGGTGTCCATTTTCTTGCGGCGGAGATGCCTCCGCCTCGTCCCGGGCAGCCCCCTTGAAGCTCACCGCGGTAGCGACGGGCCGGACCGTCTGCGCGGAGGTGGTTAAACCGATGCGCACCAGTTCACAAACGCGCGAGGTCGGGAGAGACTGCTGTCTGGAATCCTTGGCCACCGTTCCCCAGAGCACATGCAACCGGGGCACCCCATTCACATTGAGATAAATCCTGTAACAATTCGTCCGGGTAACCGGATCGGGAACCAGGAGGTTGCGCAGGAAGACACCGAGAATGGGATCGGGATTGTCCTGTGCCTGCAATCGCAAGGTATCCCAACCTTTGATGAAACGACGCGCCTCGTGGTCCGGCCAAGCCTCGCCGGGCTCCAACGCGGGACAATGACAACGTCTCGCGGCTTTCCTCGTCGAAGTTCTCATACCACACCTTCCCTTCCTCATCCTGCCGGATGCGAGGCATCAAATCTCCGAACGCGGAGTGCAGCGCATCCTGAACCTTCGCGGAAAGCGCCGTCAACCGGTGCTCGGGGGAACGGAATCCCGCTTCCTCAAGCACATTGTTTTTCGCAAATCGATGTTGATTCTTCCGAACATCCGGCACAACTCTGCTAATTGGTTAAGCATTCCACATACGGCGGTGAAATTCCATCGCCAATTCCTCGCGCGTCGTCGTTTCTTCATCGCGGATTCGCAAATCCGCGCCAAAAAATTACCTCCAGCCTTTCACCGGAAGAAGGGCGCGGAAAACACGCGCCACCGCCGATCCCACCCCGCGCATTTCCCGGAGCGGCAGGCCTTTGCGCATCTGGTCAAAATCGGCCTCCTCGCCGCGACGGATGAATCCGACGCTTTCCAACAAGCGCATCGCGCGGGCGGCCAATTTGTATTCCACCGCCAGCGTGCCGGCATTTCCTAACAAGAGGATGACACCCGACAGCAACCACACGGAGAGCAATGGTTTCCAGAGCGTCGGCCGGAAGATCATCATGACCATTCCGGCCGCGATCAGGACGCCGACCGTGGGATGGAGCACGCGGGTGATGGAGCGCCGCTTTGCCAGAGCCGGTTGATCTTCCTCGGGGCATGTCGCTTCGGCCACGGCCAGCGCGGCCAAGCTCGTGGCGGCGATTGTCTTGCCATCATAAACGGAAGGGCCCAGCACAAGCTTCCGTCCCCGGGGGTCGTGGCGGGCCAATTCATGGGCACGCCCGCGTGTGATCACCGGCCGCGGCTCCGGAAACTTTTCCAGCAAAGCACGGGCGACCTCGTTGCCGGTGAGACCGCATCCAGCCGACTTGGAGCCCGGCCCGCGAAGCCTGCGATTCCACGCTTCCGCCGCCGAACGGAAGACGAGAAAATAGAGGGCAAAGCCTAGGACAAAGGGCCAGATCATGAAGAAAGAAAAGTGGACGCGGTCCTCAACCTTCCGCGATGATGACCTCGTCGTCCACCTCGACGAGTTCGAAGAGCACGATCATGTCGTCGTTGCGCATCCGGATGCAGCCGTGGCTGACCGGTTGGCCAACCAAGTGCTCCTGGTTCGTGCCGTGGAAATAAATGTAGCGGTCCATGGTGTTGGCATTTTCCGGATCGAGACCGTCGAGTCGGAGAATGCGGCTGAGCACGAGGTCGCCCTCCACCACATCGCCCGGCTGCCAGAGGCCGGTGGGCCGGCGGGAGGTGAAAATCGTCCCGGGCGCTTCCCCGGTGCCGATTTTCTCCGAAATACGGAACCGACCGGTGGGCGTGCAACCACTGTCGAACTCACAGCCCGCGCCATTGGCCGCCGTCGAAACCTGGAAAACCAGCGGCGAGTGGCCGGCGCGATCGAGCGCGACCTCCTGGCGGGCCATGGAGACGCGAAGGACACGGGAAGTTGTCATGCCCAACCGCATCCGCCCGATTCGCCCGTTTGTCCAGTTCCAATATGACTTGGCAGCAAGCGGGAGAGCCATTATCTTCCCCGCCCGCCTAACTGGCGGTTATCCACCCCCGAATCGCACCCCATTCCCATCATGCCACACGTCGCTATCGTCGGAGCCACCGGAGCCGTCGGCGAGGAAATGCTCCTCTGCCTTGAACAACGCTCGTTTCCCGTGGAGAAACTTTCCCTGCTCGCTTCCGCGCGTTCCAAAGGTAAGAAGCGCGTCTTTCGCGGCGAAGAAATCACCATCGACGAGTTGACCCCAGATTCCTTCGCCGGCGTGGACATCGCCCTCTTCAGCGCGGGCGGTTCGATTAGCAAACAATTCGGCCCCATCGCCGCCGCCGCTGGAGCGGTGGTCATCGACAATTCCTCCACCTTCCGCATGGACCCGGAGATCCCGCTCGTTGTCCCCGAAATCAATGGCCCGGCCGCGCTCAACCATCCGAAAAACATCATCGCCAATCCGAACTGCACGACCATCGTCACGCTCATGGGCGTGGCACCATTACACCGCGCCTTCGGATTGCGCTCGCTCATCGCCGCATCCTACCAAGCGGTTTCCGGCAGCGGCGCGCAGGGCATCTACGAATTGGAATCGCAGATGCGCCAGGCTGTGGCCAACGAACCAGTCGAAGCGAAAGTGTATTCGCGTCCCATTGTGTCGAATGTCATCCCGCTCATCGGTCCCATCGAAGCGAATGGCTACACGCAGGAAGAAATGAAGCTGCAGAACGAAGGCCGCAAGATCCTCGGCCATCCGGATCTCAAGGCGTCCATCACCTGCGTGCGGGTGCCGGTCATGCGTTCCCACTCGGTGGTCGTGACTGCCGTTTTCGACCGCAAGGTTTCACCCGCCGAAGCGAGGGAAGTGCTGTCGAATTCCGCCGGTGTCGGCGTGCTTGATGATCCCGCGAACCTTGTTTTCCCCACCCCGCTGGACACCACCAACAAGGACAACTGCCTCGTCGGCCGGATTCGGGAAAACCTCGTTCTCGAGAATGCCCTCGACCTCTGGGTTGTCGGCGATCAAGTGCGCAAGGGCGCGGCGCTCAACGCCGTGCAGATTGCCGAGGTCCTCATCAAGAACCGTTGATCCATTTACCCATGGCTACCCGTCCGAACGAATTGGAAAAATTCCTCCGCCGCCACCGGCCCGCCATCGAGAAAGCCCTCGATCGCGTCCTCCCGAAGGCCTCGGCCAGCCCGTCTGTAGTGCACAAGGCGATGCGGCATTCCATTTTCGCCGGAGGCAAACGCCTGCGCCCGCTCCTCTTGCTTGCGGCCAACGAAGCCTGCGGTGGTGACATCAAGAGTGCCCTGCCCCTCGCCGCCGCCGTCGAATGTATGCACACCTTCTCGCTCATCCACGACGATTTGCCCTGCATGGACGACGATGATCTGCGACGTGGTGTGCCGACCTGCCATGTCGTTTATGGAGAAGCGGTTGCTTTGTTAGCCGGCGACGCGCTCCATGCCCTCAGCTTCGAGATCGTGGCCGGTTCTCCCGGCACACGGCGTTATCCCGCCGCCGTGCTGGTCAAGGATCTCGCGTCTGCGGCCGGCAGCCGAAAACTCGTCGGCGGCCAGGTTCTTGATATGGAAGCCGAAGGACGCGAAAAAACCACCCTCGCCCAGCTCCGGCAAATCCACCTCGGCAAAACCGCCGCCCTGCTCACATCCTGCCTCCGCCTCGGGGCCATGGCCGCCAATGCCACGCCGAAGGATCTTGAAGCCCTCAGTGCCCATGGCCAACACCTCGGGCTTGCCTTCCAGGTCGTGGACGACATCCTCGATGTCACCCAATCCTCGGAAAAGCTCGGCAAGACGGCTGGCAAAGATGCCGCGGTTGGCAAAGCCACCTACCCGGCCGTGCTCGGACTTGAAAAAGCCCGCAAAGAAGCGGCACGCCTTACCTCCCTCGCCCTCGGCGCTCTCGACCCACTTGGAACCCGGGCTTCCACGCTGCGGGCCATCGCGGAGTATCTCCTGAAGAGGGAGTATTGAGGTCGGCGGAAGCAACCCCGCCCTCCTGCGCTGGGAGAATTCCCAGAAGTCCGTTAGCCATCGGCGCTGTTGGATCGACCCTAAGCTCACCGCCGGAGGCTCTGGACTGCGGTGGTTCATCCACCGCTTTGAGGGAACTGCCGCCCCGCCCCAAAGGGCTGGGAAGAATCCCAGCAGTCCAGAGCCTGCGGCGCTCACGGTGCGAAGTCATCCAGGACATTCACGTTATCGATTTTGAACCGTCCCACGCTTTTCCGGAAACTTTCCGGGGCCGATTTCTCGAACCAACCCGCACTGCACCATCGATATTCGGTAGCGACTCTGACCAAGCCGTGCTTCACCGGGTTCTCGTTGACATAGTGTAAACGTGCGAGCAGGGATGTTTGATGTGTGATCAGAGTGTCGCAAAAATTCATCCAAATCCTTCGGCCTTCAGTGCCTCCCAGCCGATTGATCTGGACAGCGGAGCTTCGATGAAACTCTCGCAGCCAGTCGCGGAGCGATTCTCCGCCGCTTTGGGGAGAGTCTGCGAGAAAGTGGTAATGATTGGAAAAAACCGCCCATGCCCGCAATTGCCAGCCGAAACGCTCCGCCGTTTCGATAAGCAAGGAAGTGACGAAATCGAGTTTTTCGGGAGAGTCGAAAAATCGCTCCCGATGGTAAGTGGAGGCGGTTACGAAATAAGCACCATTTTGAAATAGCCAGTGGGGCGGTGCATGTGGCCATGGAGAGGATAGCATGGCGGCAATCATTAGCAAAAATGTCAATCTGTGGAAAGAAAATACCGCCGAAGGCTCTGGACTGCGGTGGTTCCTCCACCGCTTTGTGAGTGGAGCCGCCTCTCCCCCAAGAGCTGGGAAGAATCCCAGCAGTCCAAAAGCCTGCGGCGCTTACGGAGCGAAGTCACCTAGGACATTCACTCCACTGATTCCCGATCGACCACAGACCACCGCCAGAGGCTCTGGACTGCGGTGGTTCCTCCACCGCCTTGAGAGTGGAGACACCTCGCCCCGAGCCCCAGGAAAGTTCCCAGCAGTCCGAGAGTGCGTCGCTTGGGCGTGGATCCCGCCTGATTTCCAGCCTTGGCTCCCAGAAACAAGTTGCGCAACCCTTGGTTCTGGCTTGGAATGTTTCCATCATGGCCTATCTCGACGACAACTTCCTGCTCCATTCCCCGACTGCGGTCCGTTTGTTCCACGAAGTGGCGAAAGATCAGCCGATCATCGACTACCACTGCCACCTCTCGCCCCGCGAAATCGCCACCAATCACCGCTGGTCGGATCTTTCCGAGATCTGGCTCGGCGGCGACCATTATAAATGGCGGCTCCTGCGTGCCAATGGCGTGGATGAAGCCCTGATCACGGGCAGCGCCTCGCCCAGGGAAAAATTCCAAGCCTGGGCCGAGACCGTGCCATTCACCCTGCGCAATCCCATCCACCACTGGACCCACCTTGAGCTCCGCCGCTACTTTGGTATCGACCTCATGCTCTCCCCGGCCACTGCGGATGAAATCTGGGAACGCGCCAATGCCAAACTCGCGGAAAAGGATTTTTCCGTGCACGGCATATTGAAAAAATTCGATGTGCGTGTCGTCGGCACGACAGACGACCCCGCTGATTCGCTGGCCGATCACGAGGCTATCGCCGCCTCCGGTCTCGCCACCAAAGTGCTGCCGACCTTCCGTCCGGACAAAGCATTTCTCGTCGATCGTCCGGACTTGCTCAATCCATGGTTGGAGAAACTCGGCCAGGCCGCCGACACCGATATCTCGTCCTTCGAAAGTTTGCTTCAAGCCCTGAAGATCCGCCACGATGATTTCCACGCACTGGGCGGGCGTTTGTCCGACCACGGATTCGACCGCCTTCCCGCCTTGCCCTGCACCAAGCAGGAAGCGACGGCCATATTTGAAAAGGCCCGCGCTGGAAAAGCGGCCACGCCCGAGGAGAAGGAAAAGTTTTCGTTCCATCTCATGGTCTATTTCGGCGAACTCGATGCCGCGAAGGGCTGGACCAAACAACTCCACCTCGGCGCCGCCCGCGGGGTCAATTCGCGGATGGTCCGTGCTCTCGGTCCCGACACCGGATTCGATACCATCGGGGACGCCAGCCAAGGCGATAGCTTGATCAAGTATCTCGACGCCCTCGCCTCGCAATCTACCTTGCCCAAGATCGTGCTCTACAACCTCAACCCGAAGGACAACTACTTCTTCGCGGCCTTAACCGGCGCTTTCCAAGACGGCACGGTCGCCGGCAAGATCCAATTCGGCTCCGGTTGGTGGTTCCTCGATCAAAAGCACGGCATGGAAATGCAGCTCGACGCGCTCTCATCGACCGGACTGCTCTCGCGTTTTGTCGGTATGCTCACCGATTCGCGTTCCTTCCTCTCGTTCCCGCGCCATGAGTATTTCCGCCGCATCTGCTGCAACCTCATCGGCATGGAAACCGATCGCGGGGAGCTGCCCGATGATTTCGACGCTCTCGCCGAATTGACACGCGGCGTGTGTTACAGAAACGCGCGCGGTTTCTTCGGCTTCGATATCTGAAGAAAACGCCTTTCTCACACCAAACCGGCGAGGGCTCGTGCGGTGGCAAGGGTATCCGCTTCAGCGGGCGATTTGTCGCGGCGGATGGCCTTGATGCGGGGAAATCGCATGGCGAGGCCGGATGGGTGGCGTTTGCTCGGTTGAAGCCGGTCGCAAGCGACTTCGAGCACGGTGTCCGGCACGACGACGCGGGCGCGTCCGGCTCGGCCAGTGGTTTGGCTTTCAAAATGGGCGGTCAACTCCTCGATCTCCAGGTCGGTGAGTCCGCTGTAGGCTTTGCCGATGATGCTCCACTCGCCGCTCTCGGTATCGCGCACGGCGAAAGTGTAATCACTGAGCACATGGGCGCGTTTGCCGTGGCCTTGTTCGGCGCGCACGACAACCACATCAAGGGTGATTTCCCCCATCTTGAGTTTGATCCAGCTTTTGCCGCGGCGTCCGGGTGTGTAAGGAGTATTCGGGTTTTTCGCCATGAGTCCTTCATTGCCCCGGGCACGCGCCTCGGTGAAGAGCCGGTCGATGGCAGCCGGGTCGCCAGCTCGGGAAACCGCCACCAGTTCCAGTCCGGGCGGCCAAACAAGCGACTCCAGCACGGCGCGGCGTTCAATCAATGGTTTGTCGATGAGGCTTTGTCCATCACACCATAGGCAGTCGAAAGCGAGGAATCGCACGGGCACGGTCGCACCGTGAAATAGGTCGCCCTGCTGGACTTTGCGACCCAAGCGTTTCTGCAGGTCCCGGAAGCCGAGGCGGCGTCCTTCGGCGCGGGCTATGATTTCACCATCGAGCACGACTCCGGTCGGGAGCAGTTGGGCCGCGGCGAGGATTTCCGGAAATTCGGAGGAAATGTCCCGGAGATCCCGCGAATAGAGAGCGGCGCGGCCATCGGCATGGTGGAGTTGGGCGCGGATGCCGTCGAATTTGTCCTCCAGCCAGATTTCCCCGCCGCCGAGCCGCTGGTGAACCGACGCGGCATCGGGCTCCGGACTGGCCAGCATGGCCTGCACTGGCACGAAGGGAACTAGCCCCGCTTCGTCGAGGAGACGGCGGCGGGCAAGGTCGGCCGTATCTCCGGCATCGCCGGTGAGCATGTGCGCACGGCGCACGGCCTCCGGTTCGGCATCAAAAGCAACGGCGATCGCCTCTTCCAACAGACCGGTTTGAATGCCGGCCCGGATTTGACCACTGAGGAGGCGGACCAGCCAGGCTCCTTCGAGCGAAGAGATATCCTTGAGAGTTTGGGCGAGGGCGAGCTGGCGGGAATCGGGGCCGGTGAGTCGTGACCAGGTTTCAAGGCGGGTGGCGATTTCTCCAATCGACAACAAAGATACCGTCCGGTCGGTGCTTTTCTCTTGAAGCAGGATGGCGGCGGTGCGTCCGAGGTCGCGTTGGGTAGCGGAGATGGCCCGGTAACGGACTTCGGGCAGGCCGGTGGCAGCGAGGAGCGCTCGGCGAAGGGTGGCCGAACCGAACTGGAGTTGGCCGGTGAGGCTGCCGAGGGGTTTGCCGGCAATAAAACGGGCGGCATGAGGGAGGTCGCCGGCTGGCAGGTCCCGCAATAATTCGGCGAGCGCGTTCACCCGGGCCTTGTTGCCGGGCGCCTGGGCGACCATTTCCCCGGTCGCCGCCCAACGGGCGAAAGTCCCGCCATGAGTAGTCGGCTCGGCGGAAGGAACAACCCCTTCGGTGTCCGCATGCTCTGCATTGGACTCGAAAAGTTCGAGTTGGTCGGTGCCGCGACCGCTCCAAGCATCATGGCCGCGCGCCCGCAGGTCGCGGGAGAATTCGGCCTCGAAGCCGTGGGTGACAACGACTCTCGCCGGTTGGACGCGGGCGATGGTTTCGAGCAATTCCGGGTAGTCGGCGTGGTCGGAGATTGGCAGCGCCTCGTCACATTGGTAACGGAAGCGGGCGGCCGGATCGAGCGCCCAACCGGTCAACACGAGCACCCTTTTCCGCCGCAAACGGCGCACCGCCAGCGAACGAACAGCATTGGGAGGGATGACCAAGATGTGCCCGGTGGGATCGGTGTCTTTGGTGAATGGCCGGGCCTCGGGCAACGGCGCGGGGCAATGGCGGCGGACCACGTCGTCCATTTCAAGGATGGAAGGATGCGCGAGCACGGGCAGACCGAGCGGCTGGATGCGGGCGAGAATTTCCGTGGCCTTTCCGAGCGAGTAACCGACAAGGACCGGCACATGATTTTCCTCCAGCGCGTCGAGAGCAAAGGCGCGCACCCGTTCCCAGAGGCCGTCGGCACGCGGAAAGACGTAGGACGGGCGCCCAAAGGTGCATTCGGTGAGCAGAAGACCGGCGGCTTTGAGTTGGGCTGGTTCGGCGGTAAGGGACGGGCGGAGTTTGAAGTCACCGGTGTAGAGCATGCTGGCCCCGTCGGAGAGCCGTGTAACGTGCAGCATGGCCGACCCGAGGATATGCCCGGCGGGCAGGAGTTCGAGACGGTGGCCACTTTCCTCCCATGGCTGGGAAAATGGCCGGGGATCGAGGCTTGCGGCCGCCTGACGGTAACGGGCAGCCAGCAGGTCCGCGGTGGGAATCGAGCACAGAATCGACCGGTGGCGGGCAAAATGGTCGCTGTGGGCGTGGGACACAAAGGCCCTCCCCCGGCTCCTATGGGGATCAAGCCAGAGATCCAAGCCGGGCAGGTGCCAGCCGGTCGAATTCTCGGGGATCAGGGGCAAGGTGGAAACCATGGACGAAAAATATACGCCGGAAGAGCAGTTTCTGAACGGGCGAGGTTGACTTGTGGGCCTTCAAGTGCTTCATAAAGGAGATATTCATGAACACACGCCACATTCTCCGCGCCGGTGCCCTCGCCCTTGCCTTCGCCATGGTCTCATGCGCCGGGGGCGGAGCCGATACCGCCATCCGCAAGGTCCAGATTTTCCACCTGAAATCGCTGAAGCCCGCCGATTCGAAAGACTATTTGATTTCATCTGAAACCAAGAAGCGGATGTGGGGCGCGATCAGCAATAAGGAACGCCTTGATCGCATGGGGAACTACTACACCGTGCATTGGAAAACCAGTGATGTTGCAACACCGGCGGTGGCGCGGTTCGAATATCGCCAAGCGAACACCGGCAGCAAATTGTTCACTCAGGAGCAGACCGTCGGAACACCATCGCGCTCGAACAAGACGGAATTCACCGTCACGGGCGATGCCTACCATACCCAAGGCCGGGTGGTCGCATGGCGCGTGCAGGTATTGCAAGGCGGTCAGGTGATCGGCGAAGAAACATCTTTTCTTTGGGATTGAGCGTATAGCCGCCTGAAGATGCGCGGAATCGCCCCGCGCCCGAGTAATCCCTGAACCACCATGAATTCGTCATCAGAATCCAGCCTGCTCGTCGGCCGGATCGATGGCACACTCTGGGTGAGAGTGGAAAGCCGGGGGTCGTTCAAGAATAGTCCGGACCTGCGGGCCGTGGCGGAAAGTGGCATGCGCCGCGGCATGCAGCGGATTGTCGTGGACTTGGCCGCATGTCCGATCATGGACTCCACTTTCATGGGCACGCTCACTTCGCTGCATCTCGCGTTGGAAAAGCTGCCGGATGGGGGCGGAAATCTGATTGTGCTCAACGCCAATGATCGCAACCTCGATTTGTTACAGAGCCTCGGATTGGACAACGTTTTTCATGTGGACAAGGACGGAACGGAACTTCCGGAATTGCGCCGGGAGGTGGACGAGGAAATTCTGGCGCGGGCGATTGTGCAGCCACTGGATAAGACCGAACACGCTGCCCATGTTCTCGAAGCGCACGAAGCCCTGGCCGGGGCGAACGAGGCCAATCGCGACCGCTTCCGTGATGTCGTCTCTTTTCTCCGCTCAGAAGTGCAGGGTGATAGCGCAAAATCCTGAAGCGCCTCTGATTTTCCTTCCGCAATAGCAACCATGACGAAGGAAGCCCCGCACATCTGGCACCCGCTATCGACGGTCACATCGGTCATACTCGTGGCCGTGTGTGTCGCGCTGGTGGTCGTGATCTTGCGTGTCCGGCGGCATCTGCAAAAAGCACGCCAGGAACGCGAGGCCATCGAAGGCGAGGAATACCGAATGTTCGATTTCCTGCACGGACTGGGCGAAAAAGTCTTCGGGGCGGGATCCGCCCGGCTCATGCACCGCGAGGTCGTCAATGGTGTCTCCAAAGTGGTGGGTGCGAAAGGCGGCATCCTCTACATGCACGACGTTGCGCGCGGCCAACTCGTTCCGGTTTTCGCGACAAGCAAATGCCCGGCCCTCCTGCCCTTGCCGCCGGAAATCCTGACCGCCCTCGAGATCAATCCCAAGGCTCTGCGCGGTCACCAACAACTCCAGGCCTTGCCATTGGATCAAGGTCCCGCCGCCGAAGCCCTGCGCGATCACAAGGCGGTATCCATTCCCGCGTTCGCCGGACTACTTCCCGGCAAAAAAAACATGAAATCCCCCGAGTTGGTGCCCGCCATGCTGGCCCCACTCTACCGTGGCGATGAACCACTCGGCGTGCTTGTCGTCGCGCGTAAGCCCGGTGCCCAGCCATTTTCAGCCAATGATTTCACCGTTTTCCAATCGGCCGCCGAACAAAGCGGCTTCGCCATGGTGAGCGCCATGACCCACAAGGAAGCGACGGAGAAACGCAAGCTCGAGAGCGAATTGAAAACCGCTTCCGAAATCCAGCGCATCCTTCTTCCCGAGAAGGATCCGGATGTCGAAGGCTGGAAAGTCCGTGGCGCGAACCGTCCCGCCCGTTACGTATCAGGTGACTACTTCGACTATATTCCTGTCGATTCCGAACGCACCGGCATCGTCATCGCCGATGTCTCGGGCAAAGGTGTCGCCGCCTCCCTGCTCACCGCCATGTGCCGCAGCGTGCTGCGTGTGGCCGCAGCCGGCAGCCTCTCGCCCTCGGCCGCCCTCGCCCGCTTGAACCGCATTCTTTATCCGGATGTGCGTGAGGACATGTTCATTTCCCTCGCCTACATCCTCCTCCACCACGCGCATGGCGAGGTCGTGCTCAGCCGCGCCGGCCACGATGCTCCCCTGCTCTACCGCGCCAAAACGGGCGAGGTCGAGCGAATCAAATGCCCGGGGCTTGCTCTCGGCATCGACGAAGGCCCCGTCTTCGAGCGCGTCACGCGCGATCATGTTTTTGAAATGTTCCCCGGCGACGTGCTCCTGCTATTCACCGACGGCGTGAACGAGGCCATGGACGAAAACGGGGATGAATTCGGCATGGATCGCCTCACCGCCCTCGTGCGCGACCACGCCCGCGAGGGTGCGAGCTCGGTGATGGAAGCGGTTACCTCCGCCGTGGCCGTCTTTGCCGGCGACCAGCCCCAAAGCGACGACATTACCTTGATCGTGGTGGAAAAATGTTGAACATTAGCCGCCCTTCGCTCCCCGAAGAGAACTCCCGCCATGATGCCCAAGGATTCCCCCGCCGAAACCGACCAAGAATCGCCCGCTCCCGTGGATCCGTCCGCCGGTGAAGCGGCGGAGACGACCGCTGCCGAAATAGGCGAGATCGACAAACTCGACCCCTACGCCGCCCTTGAAAACGAGCGGGATCGCTGGAAAGACCTCGCCCTGCGGGTTCAGGCCGATTTCGACAATTTTCGCAAACGCACCGCTCGCGAGGTAACCGAAATCCGGCGATTCGCCGCCTCCGCCCTGCTCGAAGACCTCCTGCCCGTGCTCGACAACTTCGACCTCGGGCTCATGGCCGCCCGCCAAGCCGGGGAAAATTCCCCCATCTCCATGGGCATGGCCATGGTGCGCCGCCAGCTCGATGATTTCCTTAACAGCCAGGGCGTGAAGGAAATCCCGACCGATGGCGAACGCTTCGATCCGACTCGCCACGACGCCGTCGCCACCGAAGCCGATGCCGCCATCCCCGAAGGGACCATCATCCGCGTGGCACGCAAAGGGTACTTCCTGCACGACCGCGTCCTCCGCGCCCCCAGCGTTGTTGTCTCCAGCGGACCCGCCGCGGAATCTCCGGAACCGCAAGCCGCCGACTGAGGCCCCGCCCCACCACGAACATGGCGAACAAACGCGACTACTACGAGATTCTGGGTGTCAGCCGGGAAGCCAGCGCCGACGAACTGAAAAAGGCCTACCGCAAGCTTGCAGTGCAATTCCACCCGGATAAAAACCCCGGTGACAAAAACGCCGAGGAAAAGTTCAAGGAGATCGGCGAAGCCTACGAGGCCCTCAGTGATCCCGACAAACGCGCGGCCTATGATCGCTACGGCCACGCCGCCTTCCAAGGCGGTGGCGGAGGTGCTGGCGCGGGCGGATTCCCCGGAGGCTTCCACGATGCCGCCGACATCTTCAACCAGGTCTTCGGCTCGGCATTCGGATTCGAAGATATCTTCGGCGGTGGCGGACGCCGCCAGCGCCGCGATCCCTCCGGTCGCTCGCGAGGCTCCGACCTGCGCTACGACCTCGAGATTACCCTCGAAGAGGCGGCCCGTGGAACCGAGAAAGAGATCGAAATCGAGAAACTCGGTCCCTGCCAGACATGTTCGGGCAGTGGGTCCCGTTCAAGTGGGGGCGCGAAAACCTGCACCACTTGCGGCGGCAGCGGGCACGTCATTTCCTCGCGCGGATTTTTCCAAGTCCAGCAGACCTGCCCCGCCTGCCACGGCACCGGCCAGACGCTCAGCGACCCGTGTCCATCCTGCGGCGGCGAAGGCCGCACCCGCCAGACCAGCCGGGTGCGCATCCGCATCCCCGTTGGGGTTGATTCCGGCACCCGCCTCCGCACCAGCGGCAATGGCGACAGCGGAACCCGCGGTGGTCCCGCTGGTGACCTGTATGTCGTCATCCATGTGAAGGCGCATGAGTTGTTCGAACGCGATGGCGATGACCTCCACTGCATCGTGCCCGTGCCCTTCCCGCGCGCCGCTCTCGGCGGCGAGGTGAAAGTGCCGACGCTCGAAGGTTCCACCACCATCAAGGTTCCGGCCGGCACCCAGAGCGGCACACAATTCCGCGTGCGCGGCAAAGGCATGCCCGTGCTCGGCGGAGGGCAACGCCACGGCGACCTCTACGTGCATCTTGAAGTCGAAGTCCCGACCAAACTCAACGCCGACCAACGCAAGTTGCTCGAACAACTCGCCGACAGCATGGGCATGGAGAATAGCCCGAAGCAGGAATCGTTCTTTGAGAAAGCCAAGAAATTCTTCTCCGAATGAAGAATCCAGACCGCATCCATGTCGCCCTGTCGCACGCCCCCTACGATGTGCTCGTGGGAGACGGCGTGGCATCGAGGATCGGAGAAGTTGTTAGAAATGTCGTCCCGGGCAGCAAAGCGGCGTTGCTCACCGACAGCAATGTCGCGCCATTACATGCCGCACCCGTCCGCGCCGCCCTGGAGGCCTCCGGCATCGCGGTAACCGAGGTAATCGTGCCCGCCGGCGAGGCCAGCAAATCCATGGCCGTGGCCGATGACAGCTGCCGCGCCATGATCCGCGGCGGACTGGATCGAAAAAGCTTTCTCGTTGCCCTCGGTGGGGGCGTCGTCGGAGACCTCGCCGGTTTTGTGGCCGCCATCTACTACCGTGGTATCCCATTTGTCCAACTTCCCACCACCATCGTCGCGCAGGTCGATTCTTCGGTCGGCGGAAAAACCGGCGTCAATGCACCGGAAGGGAAAAACCTCATCGGGGCCTTCCACCAGCCCTCGGCCGTTCTCGCCGACACCCTTTTGTTGGGAACCCTGCCGCCGCGCGAATTCAACGAAGGCATGGCGGAGGTGATCAAACACGCCGCCATCCGCGATGCCGCCATGCTCGACGATATCCTGGCGCTCGACCCGGCCTCACGCTCCGGACTCGCGCCACTCGTCGCACGTAATGTCGCCATCAAGGCCCGCATCGTCGAAGCCGATGAAAAGGAAACCCTCGGCCTTCGCGCGTTGCTCAATTTCGGCCATACCATTGGCCATGCCATCGAAGCGGAAGCCGGTTACGGGAAAATGTTGCACGGCGAAGCCATCGCTCTCGGGCTGCGCGCCGCCCTCGAATTGTCGGTCCAAAAATCCGGCCTCGACCCGGCCTTCGCCCATCGTTGCCTCGAAGCCCTCGCCCGGTTTGATCTGCCGCTCGTGCTCCCGGATACCTTCCATGACGATGCGCTGCTCGCCCACCTTGCCCGCGACAAGAAGTTCGAAGAGGGAGCCATCCGCTTCGTCCTGCTCGACTCGCCGGGCTCGGCCTTTGTCAGCAAGGACGTGACCATTGCCGACATCCGCAACGCCATCGCACGCCTGCGGACGGATTGGAGTTGAGCCCTTTCCCTGTATGAGCTGCTGGTGGATAATTGATCAAGACACGGCGACTGTTTCTCTGTAGCGGCATCGCTTCCGATGCCGGGCGGATGAGGAGCCATTTCTTTCAGCCCGACAGGCAAAGATGCCTGTCGCACGACTGCGCTTCCAGCCAGTCGGAAGTGGTGGTCCCAAGTCCCGGGAGTAGCGCCGGCTTCCCGGAGGGAGACGATCCCGAATGGGTCGTGTCCGAATCTTTGGGGTGGGGGCCGCAAAGCCCCGCGACCAAGGGCCGATTCTCAGCAAAGCCTGTATGACCTCAGTGACCCACTACTTCCTGGCCGGCATAATGGGACTATCCCAACCCGCGAGTTCTGATGGCTTCACCTTCTTCGCATGTCCCTCAAAGGCGAAGGTGTTAGGCTGGTAAGGCCCGACAAAGGAGATATCGAGGTCAGCCTTGGTTTCCTTTTCCATGCCGAGGGCCCAAAGCACACCATTCAGGATCATCCGGCGGTAGTTGTCGTCGAGAATATCCTCCGATGCTCCCTGCGTGCTATGAAAGACGCGGTGTTTGGTGCCGTCTTTGGCGGTGTAGTGCCGTGTCCACGTCGAAGGCATGGGTGGCTTCTCTGTATCGGGCTCTGACGCGGGATCCATCGATACCAGCGGCTGCGAGTTGGTCAGGACAGTGAAATCGGGACCAGCCTTGCCGACGTAGGCACCGGCGTGACAAAAGGCGGTTTCACCAACACCCGTGAGGATCACATGTCCACGCTGTTCGGGAATCGTGATAATACGGGTGCCCTGTTTGTGGTTCGTTCCATAGTGCCCGACCCAGGTGTTGCCGAGGATCTGATGACCGAAACCACTTTCGAATCCTTCGACCTTCGAACGAAAATCATACTTCGCGTATTTTTTGCCTGCGGGGATGCGGAAAGCGTGGGATGAAGTGCGCAATCCGACGACCGGCCCGCCGCGTTCGAGATACGCTTCGATATGGGCCATCTGATCATCAGGCAAATCAAGGAAACGGGCGACAACAAAGAACAGATCCGCACTGTCGAGAGCATCAAGACCCGAGACCCGCGAGGAACCGGCCTCAATGAATCCCTGTTCGTCCACTCCGAAAACCACCGTGCACTTGAAACCCAGACGTTTTGCGAGGATGCGCGCCAGGGCCGGGCAGACCTCCTCGGCTCGATACTCATGATCGCTGGCCAGGAAAACAATGTGTTTGCCGAGACCTGGACCGGCCTCCCCCTGATAGACGACGGGTGATGCCTGCATGGCGGTGGTGGCGAAGATGGTGGCGAGAAGAAGGCGGAGTGATTTCATCTTGTAGTGATGATGTTTAGGCGAAGATAGAGCCGACAGAAACACCTTTTCCATCTTCGGTGGCATAAAATGGCCGTTTTTCGATGTCGAACACACTCTTCGGGCTAATGCCCATCGCCGTGAAGACGGTGGCGTGCAGATCGGTGATGCTCACCGGATCCTTGATCGCAACAAGTGGGCGTTCCTCAGCGGTGGCTCCGTGCACGTGCCCGCGTTTCATGCCGCCACCGAACATCACCACCGATGAGCCGGCGGTGAAATGCCGGTGCAGACCATAATGCTTCGATTCCTCGAGGGTGTCCGATTTGGCACGCGATTGATCCTTGGCCTCCGAACCGGGTTTGCCCTCCATCATCATATCGCGGCTGAACTCGCTGGCGATGATGACAAGGGTGCGGTCGAGCATTCCGCGTTCCTCGAGATCGCGCACCAGCGTGGCGATCGGACGATCAATCTCCCGTTTCAGACGCGCCGCGGTTTCATGACCGTTTTCGTGCGTGTCCCAATGCAGGAAGGGCACATATTCCGTGGTCACGGAGATAAAGCGGGCTCCCGATTCGGCGAGACGGCGCGCGAGCAGGCAGCCGCGTCCGAAACGCGTGTCGCCATAGGCATCGAGGGTTTCTTTCTTTTCGGTCGTAAGATCGAAGGCGGATTTTTCATCCGACTGGAGCAAGCGGTGGGCATTATCCATCGCGCGGATGAGCGAACCCTGCTGATGATCACTCATGAAGTCGCGATGGGGATTGGCATCCACGAGCTTCTGGTAGAGACGGTAGCGGCTCGAAAAACGTCCGGCGTCCATACCTTCGGGCGGCTTGACCGAACGCGCGGCCTCATCCGGATATGGGAGATTGAACGGACCGTATTCCGCTCCGAAGAATCCCGCGGTGGTGAAGGCCTTCAGCTCCTCGCTTTCCCCGATACCCTCGAGCCGTTGCCCGATGTTGATGAACGCGGGCATGACCGGGTTCCGTGGACCCAGGATCCGCGCCATCCAAGCACCGATATGCGGAGCGGCGACGGTTTGCGGAGGCACATAGCCGGTCATCCAGTGGTATTGGTGGCGCGAGTGAAGGATGGTGCCCAGATCCGGTTGGACATGCGAGCGGATGAGCGTCGCGCGGTCCAGAACTTTCGCGATTTCTTCCAGCCCCGCGCTGATGTGCACGCCATCAACGGCCGTGGGAATGGAGGGGAAAGTGGATAACACCTTATCCACCGGCAATCCTTTTTGGAATGGCTGATAGGCCTTCGGGTCGAAGGTTTCAGGGGCGGCCATGCCACCGGCCATCCAGAGCAGAATACAACAATCCGCAGTCGCTTTGGGATGCACAACCGGCTCATTTGCACGCAGGCGGGGTGCTCCCGCCATCAGCGCGGCGAGACTTGAGCCGGAGAGGGCTCGGAGGAATTCCCGGCGTTTGGTGGTTTCCAAGATTCGATGGGGGGTATTCATGGCTTGGGATTAGCGGACGAATTGGAATTCAGGGAGAAGGAGGATCATCCAGAGAAAATCTTCAATGGCTTGGGCCGATGGCTCGGGTCCGAGAGCAGCGACAAGAAGCGACTTCTCTTCGGAAGTTGGCGGTCGGGTGAGCGCTTGGAGATACATTTCCTCCACCATGGCTCCAGTGTCGTCTTTGGCGGCGGCAAGTTTCGCTGCGCCTTGTTTGAGAAGTCCGGTAAGCTGGTTTCCGTTTGCCAGGTCGATGGCTTCGAGTGTCGTGACGGTATCCGGCCTCATGCTCACGATTTGCTCGCGGTTCGGGCGTCCAAGCGCCCTCATGAGCAAGTCGGCGGGCACAAGAGAAGCACGGGTGAATGAGGCAGCTTGCCCATCCGGTGTGGCCTTGCGGGCGGCTTGGATCGCCGCGTGCGGGTTCGCCGGGGCCGTGCCGGTGAGCGACCACACGGCATCCATGAATTGTTCGGCGGTCAGGCGTTTCACCACCGGTCCTCGAAATACCTTGTGCTCGGAGGGGTCGGCAATGTTCACGCATTCGGATTGGTAAATGGAAGATCCCGCAATGTAGGCAAGGGCCTTGCGGATATCGTAGCCATCCTGAGTGAAGCGGACCGCGAGGTGGTCGAGCAGATCCGCATTCCAAGGTGGTGTGTCCATGGCATCAACCGGATGCACGATGCCATGGCCCATGAGCCGTTGCCAAAGGCGGTTCACCATGGTGCGGCAGAATCGACCATTTTCCGGATGGGTCATGAGCCCGGCGAGTTGCTCCAGTCGCTTCGCTTTTGGTGCATTCGCATCGATATTTCCCAGCTCGGGAAAGATCCACGCGGGGGTGGCCATGCGCCCGGTCGGTTTGTCGCAGCGTGCGATCTCGATGGGTTTCTCACTGAAGATGGCGGCGAGCCCGTATGCTTCATCAAGCTTCCACCGGTCCACGAACGAATCATGGCAGGACGCGCATTTCATGTTCAGGCCGAGGAAAGTCTGCGAAATTGACTGGGAGAATTGCACTTCGCGGGTCTGGGACGCATTCACGGTTCCGCGCCATTGGATGCCATTGATGAATCCGGCCGACTCTTTTGTCGGAGGGGAGAGAAGCTCCCGCGCGAATTGATCATAGGGTTTGTTCTCCCGCAATGCCTGATAGAGCCAGGACGTGATTTGAGTGCGCCCGCCATCGATGTAGCCGGTTCCCTGGTAGTCGTTGCGCAGAAGATCGTTCCAGAAGGCAAGCCAGTGATCCGCGTAAGCGGTATCGTCGTCGAGCAGTGCGGCAATGCGCTTGGCACGTTTGTCCGGCGCAGGGTCGGCCACAAAGGTGGCGATCTCATCTTGGCTCGGCAGAAGTCCGGTCAAGTCGAGTGAAATGCGGCGAAGGAATGTCGCGTCGTCGATGGGCTGAGGATGTGGCACGCCTTTCTCGGCGAGATAATGATCGACGATCCGGTCAATCGGATGTTCCCGGCCGTCGCGGGCGGGCGGCAGCTCGGGGTTCCGCGGTTTGAGCGGCGGCTCATAGGCGTCTTTGCCAAAGGTGAAGCCCGGCTCCCACTTCATCCCCTCGTCGATCCACCGGCGCACGAATTCGATGTCTTCCGGCGGAACCCGCGGGCCTTTCGGTGGCATGCGGTCCACCTTGTCGTCCGACAGCATTGCCTCAATCATCACACTATCCTCGCCTTTGCCCGCTTCCACCACCGGACCGTATTCAGAGCCCTGCAGAAGCGACTCCCGCGTGTTCATCGACAATCCGGCTTTGCGGTTTTCCCCCATGTGGCATTCGGCACAATGATTCCGCAGAATTGGCACCACCTGATGGGCGAAATCGACCTCCGCCGCCGCCAACGGCGCTACGGCTGGAAAAAGGAGGAAAAACCCGGCAGATTTGGGCAGACGGCTCATAGGGGGTGGCTCCGTTACGCTAGCAATACGTCCGGAATTTCACCTTTCCGGCCAATTTCCTGGGGTGGCGGGATGAACCAGCGCGCCTAGCAAGGGCATGGCGAGTGCCAACCCCCAACAGCATTTGCTCCTTTCTCGCTTCTCGGCTGTGACCCCCGCTTTGACCGAATCCAGCGAAAAACCCGGGCTGGCCTACCAGGTCAAGATACGGGGCTTTTGGTTGGCTCCATTTCTGAGGTGGCGCGAGGGCCGTTCACTCCTCCCTGACCTCACCATCCTTCTCGACATAACCCGACAGAAAAACCAACTTCAATTCCGGCGCGCGGGTCAGGGCGATAGGAGTGATCATCTTGCGATTGAGGGGCGGGTCGCCTCCTTCGAG
>JBJTQJ010000061.1:0-1486 GCA_046075565.1 Verrucomicrobiales bacterium
GTTACCATGGCGACCCGAAAAGGGAGTGCCGGTGCTCGCCCCGCCAGATCGAAACTTACCGCCAGAGGATCTCCGGTCCTTTGTTGGACCGCATCGACCTGCACATCGAAGTGCCACAGGTCGAATACCGCGAGTTGAAAGGCGGAGCGACCGGCGAACTGTCGTCGGTCATCCGTGCCCGCGTCGAAGCTGCCCGGGCCATCCAGAAAGAACGCTACGCCGGACACAAGGGCAAAATCGTGACGCGAACGAACAGCACCCTGCCTCCGAAACTCTTCCAGCAACACTGCCAGATCGACAAGGAAGGCAGCGCCATGCTCGAACAAGCCATGAACGAGATGCACCTCTCGGCCCGCGCCCACGATCGCATCCTGAAGGTCGCCCGCACCCTCGCCGATCTAGCGGGCGCAGAACACATCCAGGCCAATCATGTCATCGAAGCCATCCAATTCCGCTCGCTCGATCGACGGATGCAGTGGTGAAGCGGGAACGGTTTCGCGCTCTCCACGTCGGCCTCCCGGAAAGCAATGCCGCTGATGGAAACGGGATTTTTGAAAATCCCTCATTTACGAGGTGATCAACATCTTGAGACGGGCCGCAGATTGATTGAATCCGGACAGTCGGGCGGGCTGAAAGAACCGCTCGGGGTCGCCCGTAGGGCTGCCCTGCCATGACCATCATCAAGACCCGTTGTTCCATTGGAGTTGCCTTTTTCGCTGCTTTCCTCGCCCCGCTGAATGCTGCCGAGAATCCCTTCGTCGGGCGCTGGGCCTTGACCATTCCGGGCGGCGGCGCAGGATGGTTGGGCATCGAGGATCAGAGCGGTGTTCTCAAAGGCAGCGTGCTCTGGGGCGGTGGTAGTGTGGTGCCGGTGACCTCCACCAAGGTTGAAGGCGAAAAGCTCATCGTGACCCGTGTGAGCAAACAGAAGAAGAAGGCCACCGCCGGCGAAAAGGAAGAGAAAACCACTGAAACCATCACCGCCACGCGGGAGGGCGACCAGTTGAAGTTGACCACCGTGAAGGCGAAGGATGATGGCCAGGAATTCGGTCGCGCTGAGTTCACCGGCTTCCGCATCCCCGCCCTGCCGCCCAAGCCCGACTTGGCGAAAGTGAAACTAGGTGCCCCGGTGACCTTGTTCAACGGCAAGGATCTCAACGGTTGGCGACTCATCAATCCCAAGGACGATAACGGCTGGAGTGTGGCGGACGGGGTCCTGCAGAACCGCGTGGTCAAAGGGAAACACCACGGCAATCTGCGCACCGATGCCGAGTTTGAGGATTTTAACCTCAAGCTCGAAGTCCGCACCCAGGCGGGCAGCAACAGCGGCATCTACCTGCGTGGGATTTACGAAGTTCAGATCGCGGAGACCCATGGCAAGCCGCTCGATTCCCACAACATGGGCGCACTCTACAGCCGCATCACCCCGGCCGTGGCGGCGGAAAAGCCCATCGGAGAATGGCAGACCTTCGACATCACTCTGGTG
>JBJTQJ010000062.1:0-5291 GCA_046075565.1 Verrucomicrobiales bacterium
GACGAACCAATCCCGATGGCGGAGGATGATGTCCTCCGCCGCTCCGGTCTCGCTCTTTCCCTGATGGGCCTCCTGCTCATTACGGCCATTTTTCTCGTCAATGCCCCTTGGGCTGGTTACCGCGGCATCTTTCTTCTGGCCATGGGACTGCTCATGGCGATTTTTCCACCGCCCGCGCGGCTTCCTTGGATCTGGTGGGTCCTCGCCGGGCTTGGCATCCTCGCGGGTTTGGCATCCTACCTGCCTGCCGCATGGTTTCCTCAACCCGCCTGGCGCACGGAATTCCAATCGCTCGGCATCCCGACGGAAAATCTCGTCACCATCCAATGGCAGCAGGCTCTGGAGGCCCATGCGATTCTCCTCATGATTCCGCTCGGGGCCCTCTGGATGGCCGGGCATCGCGTCAAGGGAGGGTCCGTGCGCCATCTCGCGCTGGCCTTCGTCTGCGCCATTGCGGCTTATGCCTTCGTCTCGAAATTCATGCAAGGGGAATCGGTCCATGGCTCCGGAAATGGAGCCGAGCGCTTTGGCATCCTGCCCAATCGCAACCACTCGGCCCTGCTGCTCGCCATGGGCGTGGTCGCCGGTCTGGGATGCATCGTGCAAGCCATCCGCGAGCGCCGCTGGTTCAGCTTCGGCGTGGCGCTGGTGGCCACTCTTGTCTGCGCCTGGGCCGCCGCCGCCTGGTCGATCAGCCGGGCCGGGATTCTTCTCGCGGCTGTCGGTGCCCTCATCTTGTTGCCTTTGATGGGCTGGTCCTACTTGGGCAGGAATGGCCGCTGGGCCGTCGTCCTCCTGATCGTCGCCTTCGGCGGCGCCTTCGCCCTCACCGAGACCACCGTCAAAGATCGTATCAACAAAACCATCGCCACTCCGGCGTCCAGCGAAAGCGGGGAACAGGCCGAGCCAGAAAGGCATTTGAGAGAAATCCTGCTCGCCAAGGACTTCCGTGTGCCGATCGCTCTCGATACCTTCGACCTCATCCGAGACCATCCATGGACCGGCGTGGGTGCCGACCAATTCCGCTACATCTTCCCGCAGTACCGCGTCCGCAGCTCCACTAATAACAATTCTCTGTGTTTACACCCAGAGAGCGATTGGTTATGGATAGCGACCGAATTCGGGATTCCGGCGGCGGTTTTTCTGCTCCTCGCCGTTGTCTTTGCCTTGCCCACCGCCGCCCGTGGTGTCATGCGCGGGCGGGATCGGGCCGTCCGCGCCGCCTGCCTAGCTGCCGCCGCCCTTTTGCCCATCCACGGCTTTATCGACGTTCCGGGCCATCGTATCGCCCTCGCCCTCGCCGCCGCCTGGCTTTTCTCTCTTGCGCTCCACTCCCGCCCTGAGGCTGAGGACGGCTCTGTCGATGCCCCGGGCCGCGCGCCCGCTTCGCGTCGCCTCTGGGCTTTGCCGGTGCTTCTTGTCGCGGGGTGGATGCTGTGGCTGCAAGGCGGGGGCGGGCTAGGAGACCGCACAACGCTGTTTGATCGCACGCGAAAGGAGATCGAGCGGATCTATGCCCAGGACTGGGAAGCACGAAACGCGGCGACGGCCCGGGGCGAGACCTATGAACCTTCGGAGGCGGAGGACCCGCTGCTCCCTGGCTTGGGTCTCCTGGAACAAGCGGTCGCGGCAATGCCGCTGAACCGCGGACTGCGCTGTCTACAGGGCGCGCTCGCCTATTTTTTCGACGAAAAGACCGAACTGGCGCGTCATGCTTTCGCCGTGGAGCGCGCCTTGGATCCCCGCTGGGTGGCCGGCCCTCTCTGGCAGGCCAACGCCTGTGACTGGTGCCTGCCGGACGACGCGGTCGCCTTGTGGGATATCGCCATGCAGCGGGCCGAATGGCTGGAGAGCAAGGATCCCGGGAACCATTGGGGAAAAAGTGCAACTTGGGCGCACATCCGCCACGCCGCCTCCAAGGGTCAGGAGCTTAAAAAGCGATGGGAAGACTGGGAAAAGCGCCACCCGAAGCCCGATTCCACAAGGAACTAGCCCTACCGGACGGGGAATTCCCAGCACTCTTTTTTCACCAGTTGGGGGGCTCTTTGGAAAAAAATCAAAAAATCAAAAAAAAAATCTTGCCTCGATGGGCGAAATGTAATAATGTTCGAGTCATGAAGACAAACCGTTCCCTCGTCACCGCCATTATCGCTATCCTGGTCGCTTCGGCCTTCGTCTCGATCGCTGAGGCCCGTAGAGGACGGGGAATCACCCCTCCCCCTACCGCCAGCGGTCCGACAACACCGCCGGTACCAACAAGCGCAGAGTGAGGGATGTGCGCATCGACATCACTTCCTCTCCATTCACTTCAAGCATTGTGCCACTATGAATAAGATCATCACCACCCTTTTCTTTGCGGCTCTCGCCCATCAAGGCAGTGCAGCTATGTATTTTTCGAATTTCACTGGCAACCCCGGAGATCCCGCCAATGGCGTGGATGGTTGGGTGCAAAGCGAACCCGACTCGGTAGTACCGACCATTGGTCCGAAATCATTTATTAATCCGGTGTCCGCCGGTCTTTTCACTGGTCTCAACATCGGTGCGTATTACGATGTTCCCAATTCTGACCCGCTCACCCTTAGGCGCAGTGGTCTCAATGTGGCGCAGGTGAATCCCACGGAGTTGAGTGCCCAGTTTAAGACGGTTTTCGGCATCAATGATTCTTCGCTTGATTTCCCAACCCGCGACACCTTCTCTCTGACCTTGAGGGACATCGCAGACGTTTCAATTGCTTCCATCGTTTTTAGCCCGGCCACCCAGATTAACCCGCCGAGTGGTGATGAGGACAGGTGGACGGTTTCGATCAACGGGGCCTCCCCGTTTGGCGCCGTTTTCCCGGGCGGCGCTTATACTTTGGGCATCGTTTTCGACAATAACGGATATTTCAACGTTCGAATTGCCGACTACGCCACCGACACGTTTGCTATTCAGTCCGGTAATATTCTTCCTACGAGCTTCAACAACATAGCAAAAATCGAGCTCGGTTATGCGAAAGGGCCAGGAGTTGAGTATGGTGATAACTTTTTCGGAATTGCGAACACGTCGCTGGTTCCCGAGCCATCGAGCGCCCTGCTCATCGGATTGGCGGGTCTCGGCCTGCTTCGCCGCAGGCGTGTTCAGGCCTAAAATGCCGGACGGGCTATTTTCTGTCTTACAAGAGGGGTGGCAACCAAGCGCCACCCCTCTTTCTTTCCGTGCGACCGTCCCCGACGATGGTGGAACACTGAAAGCAAGCCGCAGATGCCTCCATGCTCCTTCCCGGTAATTGGCGACCTTCTGCACATTCCGCAAAACCCGCGCTTTCCGGCCTCGGGGCCTCTTTTCGAGTCAGAATCATCTTCTCAAGCTTTCTCGAAACGTGGAAAATCACCATCTTACGAGAACCCGGCTTCCCCCTTTTTCTGGAATCAACCGTGAATTCTCTTCCCCCCAGCGCCACGGGCATCCTATCCTTCTGGCGTGTAGCGTATGGATTCAATAATGGTCCGTTGGCCTGCCTGCTCGCTGGCTTCCTGGTCTTTTTATCCGCGACCTCGGGCCAGGCGCAGACGGACCAGACGATTACCTTTGATACCATTTCGACGAAAACTTTTGGGAACGCGCCTTTCAATCCGAATGCCACCGCCAGTTCTGGGCTTCCGGTGAGTTATGTTAGTTCAAATACAGCTGTGGCCACCGTCTCCGGGAACATGGTCACGATAGTTGGAGCGGGCTCGTCGAACATCACGGCCAGCCAAGCAGGGGATGCGACCTATAAGGCGGCGCCATCGGTCGTTCGTTCTCTCACCGTCGACAAGGCATCCCAGTCCATCACTTTTCCGAAGCTCTCGAGCAGGTCGGTTTTGGACCCCGCCTTCGCGTTGACTGCCACCGCCAGTTCCGGACTACCTGTGACCTACACTAGCACTGTCACGTCGGTGGCGAGCGTTTCCGGCAACGTGGTGACAATCAACGGTGCTGGTTCCACCATTATCAGGGCGAATCAGTCAGGCAACACGAACTACAAAGCAGCGAACCCAATCGCTGCAACGCTCACCATAACAAAAGCGCCGCAATTGATCATGATGGCAGACCCGCCCTCTGGCAAGAAATATGGTGGTATCCCATTCACGGTTGCCGCGACTGCCAATACGGGTTTGCCCATAAGCTACCGTTCATCGGATCCGAACGTGGCGACTATTTCAGGGAACACTGTGACCATTGTCGGCGCTGGCCAATGCACTATCATCGCTGAACAGGCGGGAAATGCGACTTACGCCTACGCGGCCGTCGGAAGGCGACTCGCCGTGGATTTGGCGGATGGCTTGCCGCTCCCGCCGGCGACCCTCGCCTTTGCCTACGATGGCACGCCGAAAGGCATTAACCGCGCCCTGTTGCCATGTGGTTCATCCGCGCAAATACGATATCGTGCCGGAAATTTAGCCGATCCGGCCCCCGTCCCGGAACTTGTTTTCAAGAATGACGATGATACGCTAGAGCTTGCCTATAGCAGCACGGGATTTGAAGTCACGAACACGTGGGCAATGGCGAAGCTTGTCTCATTGGCCGGGACCAACCGCATGCTCCACTCCTGCGAGGTGACGTTGGCGACATGGTCCCAATACAACAACAGTACTCCGTATGGATACCTTGCCTGGGCGAATGCAAACCCCGCTCTTGTAGAGCCGCCCCCCGATGTCAACAACATGACCCCCGGCAACAGCGGGGGCTGGTATCATCCAGTCACGCTGACATTCTACGATTACACAGACATCGCCCCGCAAAGCTGGACCTGTCTCGCGCAAAAGACTGTCTCGGCTTTCATCCCTTGGCGACCGATGAAGCAAGCCGACGGAACCACCTACCCTTACAATAGTTTCGCCTTTCGGGTGCCTTTTACTTTCCCTGACGGGGTCATTTTGCCGGATGAGGTGTGGGTGGCCGTCAGCTTCAACACGCAGACCCGGGGCACGGCACCGGTTGGTGCCGCTGGTCCCTACAACGCGTTGAATGTCGCGAAAGGGAAGCGACCGAACAACACCCTCGTCCCGGTAGGCATAGGAACGGATTTGCTGTCAACTTACATGCTATATTTTCAAGACTGGAACTGGTGGTCGGCACCAGCCGCCGACCGGGAAGGCCCCATGATGCGCCTGCGGACCATTCCGACCAACGCCACCTTGACGCCACCGACGGCCATCGGCACTTACGAGGTCAAGACGGTTCCGACAGGCATCGGAGTCTCCCTGCCGACAACCACCAGCACCATGACCATCGGCAAGGCACCCGCCACGGTGACGCTCGGGAACCTC
>JBJTQJ010000063.1:0-1793 GCA_046075565.1 Verrucomicrobiales bacterium
ATGGCGGGTGACTTCCCGAAAAGCTGCCACCTTGTCCGGTCCCACCCCCGCGATGGCCAATTCACGCCGCCGTCCGAAAAGGGCAAATGCCGGGATCTTGCGATCCGTGAACCACTCCAGCACTTCCCGCGGGGCCGCCTCTACCACCCAGGCATCGGAGGAAGCTTGCCCGACCATCCGGGCCACCCGCGTCACATTCATCTCGAGCTGGGTCAAACACTTGGGCGCGAAAAACGCCCGATGACCGGCCTCCTGGAGCAAATGGAGCAGTTCGACCATGTATCCCTCGCCGAGCACGAGCGGTTTATGGGTGAGGATGGCCACCCGCAAGGATGTCGGGTTTTCCGCCTGCTTCTGCGGTGCCGCGATGCGCCGGCAACGGCCCGGGCCCTGCCGCTCCAGCAAGCCCTCCCGCTCCAGCAAGGCCAACCCCGCCTCCACCGCTTTGCGGTTCACCCCGAGGTCCGCTTCCAGACGCAGTACCCCTGGCATGCGCCCCTCCCACAGCCCGGCCGCCAAATCCGCCCGCAAGCGCGCCGCGACCTGTTCGGCAGGGGAAAGGATTTGTAATGTCCGCATGCCCCAAACCTGGTAAAATTGGGGATAGTTGGCAAGAAAAAAAAAGGTGGCGGGAAAATTAAAAATGTGTTTTGCTGGGCAAAAGGGCTTGTTCCGAACTCCTTCGGAGCAGGTGGTTATTCCTTGAAACAGGGAAAACCATCCAGCCGGTCCATCTCCCATTCCCATCCGGAAAAGACCCAAAAACCGATGAAAACAAGAAATTCCATCCGCATCCTCGCCGCCGTCCTCGGCACCGCCATCACCTCGCTCACCGCCGCCCCGGTGATCCATGAGCCGTTTGCGCAGACTGCCGGAGCCATCAATGGCAAGCCTGCCAGCGCTACCGGGCTGACGGGAAATTGGACATTGACTGCCGGGACGGTGAATGTCGTGAACCCGGATACCATCACCCATGGTGCCTTGGCATATTCCGGCGGCCAGGTCGATGTCCTCAGTTCTGGCAACACCGGTGCGAGGGTAACCAGGAACGCCGACCTCGCGACGGCGGGCTTGCTGAACGACGGCGCGACTCTCTGGTTCAGCATGGTCTTCCAGAAAACCGCGGGAGGCGGCTCCAACGAACACTCGGGCTTTGCCCTTGGATCTTCCCACCTCACTGCGGGGGCCAGCGGCGTCGCCTTGGCTGCCTCGGGAAACGCTCTTGGGTTTTACGTCCGGGACACCGCGGTCCGTGTCGTGAATTGGACGGGAACAGCGAATGTGGTCCAGACTTCCGGAGTTGCCGGCCCAACCCTTTCCGCGTATTCGACGCCTACGATCCTTGTCGGGAAAATCGAATGGGGCGCCACCGCATCGGATGTGGAAAAGATCACCCTCTATCAGCCGAATCTCAACCTTTCCTCCTTGGGCACTGCCTTCACACTTAGCACGGTCCCAGCCTTCGATCAGACGACTCTCAACACCATATCCTTTGCTCAGAGAAATTCCAGCGGCACATACACGTTTGACGAAATCCGCTTTGGCGCGACCCAGGCGGACGTGCTTCCCGCGGATACCGTCGCACCCACGCTTCTTTCCATTACCGACAACATGGCGGGTGGCCCGATCGGGGAGGATGTGGCGGAGGTTACCTACACCTTGACCTTCGACGAGCACATGGACATTTCGACGATCACGGCCGCTGATTTCGACAATGCGGGCACTGCGACAGCCACGGTGGGCACCATAACCCAGGTTTCCCCGGCGGTGATCTCGGTCAAGCTTCTCCCCAC
>JBJTQJ010000064.1:0-8021 GCA_046075565.1 Verrucomicrobiales bacterium
GCCGGCAGCCTGCCCAACAAAACAACTTGCTTGCGGCAGCACGTGAAAATGACGAGAATGCCAAAAATCGAAGGGATATGGCATGAAACAACTCCGTTCCACTTATTCAGATCTCCAGAGAATCTTCACGCAAGGAATCACCGTCCGCGAGATCGCGGAACCATTGGCCACGTTCGACCATACTGCTTCGGTGGATGATGTCCATAAGTTCATGGAGGACAAAGATTTCGATGTGGTCGGCATCCTAGACAACGGAAAAGTCAGCGGCTACGCGCGGCGGCAGAAGCTTTCGACTGGCAAACTCGGCAATTTCAAGATAGCTTTCCGCGAGGACGAAGTCGTTGATGAAAGCGAACCCCTTCTTGCCGCACTCAAGGCCCTCAAGCACAACAAATGCTTGTTTGTCCGGTTTCTTGGTCAACCATCCGGCATTGTTACCCGAGGTGATTTGCAGAAAGCGCCGACCCGCATGTGGCTCTTTGGCCTCATCACTCTCTTTGAAATGCAGATGTTGCGTTGCATCCGAAGAGTTTATCCTGACGAATCGTGGAAGTCGGTTCTTACCGCGGAGCCTATTCGCAAGGCCGAGGAAAAGCTGACAAAACTGAAGAAGCGCAACGAGGCGACTTCGCTGGATGACTGCCTGACGCTGGAAGACAAGGCAATAATTTTCAAGGACAGCAAGAACTTGCTGAAAATCCTCGACATGCGCTACGGAGCAGAGTGGTGGCAATTTTTCTCTAGTCTGCGGGATCTGAGGAATGACCTCGCTCATGCCGGTGACTTTATGCCACAAGAGTGGACCAAACACGACGAATTGATCAATCGTCTTGTGAAACTTCTGGTCAAACTGGAAACCACTGGATGAATACCGCCGAGAATGATCCAAAAATCTACCGCTGGATTCAAATGCGACGGTTGGTTTTGCCAATGGGGGGGGGAGGACTTCACGCTTGTTTGATATGATTGTGGAAGGGCAGCGGGCCAGAGCGGAATGCCCCGCCGGATTTTATGACAACCCGGGAAGACGAATTCTCTTGCGCTTTTCCCGCCAAGGGGTAAGACTATCCACACAGCATCAGGAGTGATTCGCCGCAAGGCGGATCCGGCAACCTGGCAGAGACGCCAAGGTGCCCTCCGCGGAGAAATTCGCGGGATGTGGAGCGGGACCAGACAGACCCGCCCAACGAATGTCTCACTGGAGATTTCCAGCGCCCGTCCCGATGCCGTGGGATGGGCGTTTGTGTTTCCGGGGCTCCCGATGTCGTGCAAGCACACCATGACATCCACCATGAACGCCCCGACCACAACCTTGTCGCAACGCCAGAAGTCCGCCGGAGCTGACCACCATCTCTGGAACAACAATGGAACCTGGTGGTTCCACGCCACCGCCCACCTCGCGGACAACACCGCCCGGCGCATCCGTTTGAGCCTGCGCACAACCGACCTCGCGGAAGCCCGCCGCCGCCGCGACAACATCCTGTCGCGCCACAGCCCGACCCTTTGATTCCAACCCTCGTCCAAACCAAACCAAAGAAAGAAACCAACGACCATGTCCACCCATCTCTTCACCAGTGAATCGGTCTCCGAAGGCCATCCCGACAAGATTGCCGACCAGATCTCCGATGCCATCCTCGACGCCTATCTCGAACAGGATCCCGATGCCAAGGTCGCCTGTGAATGCTTGATCACCACCGGCCGTCTGGTCATCGCCGGGGAGGTGTCTTCCACGGCCAAGATTGATGCCATTGCCGTGGCCCGGCGGGTCATCGCGGAAATCGGCTACAACGACGAGGCGGTCGGCTTCGACCACGCCACGGCTGACTACCTCAACCTTCTCCACGAGCAGAGCCGCGAAATCAACGCGAGTGTGGCCGACGGCGGCGCGGGCGACCAAGGACTGATGTTCGGCTATGCCTGCGACGAGTCGCCCGAACTCATGCCGCTGCCCCTGCTGCTTTCCCACCGGCTGGTCGAGCGCCAGGCCGAGTTGCGGAAATCCGGGGAGCTTCCTTGGCTGCGCCCGGATGCGAAATCGCAGGTCACCCTGCGTTATGAGGACGGACGGCCGGTTGGAATCGCCAAAATCGTTCTCTCGACCCAGCACGCGCCGGAAATCGACCAGCCGACTCTCCGGAACGCCGTCATCGACCACATCATTCGCCCGCTGCTGGGCAGATATTTCCCCGGCAGCGAACCGAATTTCTACATCAATCCGTCGGGGAGTTTTATTGTCGGCGGGCCGCACGGCGACACCGGGCTGACGGGCCGGAAGATTATCGTGGATACCTACGGTGGCAGCTGCCCGCATGGAGGTGGAGCGTTTTCCGGGAAGGACCCGACCAAGGTGGACCGCTCGGGCGCGTATGCGGCGCGCCATGTGGCAAAACATATCGTCGCCTCCGGCCTGGCCAGACGCTGCACCGTGCAGGTTTCTTACGCCATCGGCATGGCCGAGCCGACCTCCCTGCATGTGGACACCCATGGCACCGGCACGCTGGCCGAACAGGAGATCATCAAACTCGTGCGCGCCCATTTCGACCTCACCCCGGCTGGCATCATCCGTGCGCTCGGGCTCAAACAACCCATCTACCGCCAGACGGCCAGCTACGGGCACTTCGGGAAACCCAATCTTCCCTGGGAGCGCCACGACCAGAACATTCTTACCGCCCTTTCCGCCTGACCACCAACCCAACCCAATCCGCGTATGACCGAATCCAAAAAACGAATCACGAAACTCGGGAGCTTTCCCGCCCAACCACGCCTGCTCGAACCGGGCTGGCTCCGAACCCTCGGCGTCTATGGCTACGACGCGGTCGAGGATATCATCCTCGCCTCCCTCGTCACGGGAGACCCTTTGCTCTTGATTGGCAAGGCGGGCACGGGCAAAACATTCCTGCTCAATTCGCTGAGCGAGGCGCTGGGTTTGCGCCACCGCCACTACAATGCCAGCCTGATTGCCTTCGATGATCTGGTGGGATTCCCGTTTCCCGCTGAAGACGGATCGTCCATCCGCTACATCGAGACACCGGCCACTATATGGCAGGCCGAATCCGTTCTGATTGACGAGCTGAGCCGCTGCAAACCCGAGCATCAGAACCGATTGTTCTCTCTGGTCCATGAACGCCGCATCCAGGGCTTGGATTTGCCGAGCCTGCGCTACCGCTGGGCGGCCATGAATCCCTGCACGGAGGACGAGTCGGGGGATGATTATTACGATGGTTCGGTGCCGCTGGACCAGGCCCTGGCGGATCGCTTTGCTTTTGTCATCGAGGTGCCGGACTGGAACGGCCTTGATGAAAAGGATCGCACCCTGGTGGCGGATGCCCGCGGGGTCGATGCCCCATCGGTGGATCAAGTCGGTCTGGTCGCCGCCGTGGAGGAGGGGAAAAGACGGTTCGCCGAAGCGGGCGGCGACCTGCACGACGCGGTGCACAGCTACGCCAGCACGGTCGCCACCGCGCTGCTGCAACCGGGAGTCCGGCTTTCACCCCGCCGCGTGCGCATGCTGTCGCGGAATCTGCTCGCCTTGACGCTGGTGACCGGCGGGCAACCGGAATCGCTGGTATTCCAGACCGGCCTGACCGCGTCCATACCCCAACTCGCCTGGGGGAAAAAAGTGGGAGACGCGATCGTGGCCGGAGCCCATACAGAAGCATGGCAAACCCTCACCCAGAACGAGGATGGGCGATGGTTGTCGCGCTTCCTCATGGAGCCGAGTTTGGCCCGACGCTGCCGGATGTTATTCAAAAACGCGCCTTCCAGAGACGTGCTGGGGGTGGCCGTGATCCAATCGCTGCAACGCCTGCCCAAGGCCAAGGCGGTGGCTTTCGCCGTGGCCCTTCTTCCGGTCGCGATGGCCAAGGTGGATGTGGTGGGTGAGGAAGCTCTCGCGGCGCTCGCCACGGAAGCCGCACCCGCCCTTGAAGTGGAGGGCGCGGCGAAATGGCGTCTGCATTTCAACATGAAACCGGAAAACAATCCACATCCACTGCTCAGCCAATGTGCCGCTCTTTTGCAGCAACTGCCACCGGCCCGCGAGGCCCGCGCCCGCCAGTTGTTCTTCCACTGCATCAGCAAGGAGATTCCTTTCGACGACCCACGGGAACTCGAAGCCGCCTTCGACGAAGCGATATGCGAAGTCCAATCCATTCTCAACCACGACGTAGCATGAAGACCCCGATGCAATGGCTGCAAGACCTGCTGGATGCCCTCCTGGCATGCGTGCGGGAAATTCCCGCCGCCATGGCCGGCTGCGATGCCGTGCCGCTTGCCGCCGACGGCCTCGTCATGGCCAATGTGGGTGGGCCGCGTTCGCGGGAACTATCCACCCCCTTGGTCAGCCGCCTCTTGAGTGATGGCTCGCCTTTGTTGGGATTGGAACCGCACCGGGATTGCCAACTGCCGAAGCCGTGCCCCGGCCAATCCCTGCGCGACTTCGTGTTTGCTTTGCTGGCCCGCGCCCGCTTTGCCACTCCCGAGGAGGCATGGGAAGCCCACCGCCCGCATCTGCCGGAGGAATCGGCGCTGGTGGTGGATATCTCACCCCGCCCGGAGCCCGGGGACTCCGGGTCGGAGGATCTGCTGCGCCAGGCATTGGTCCTCGGGCGGTGTAACGGAAATCTTTTCAGCCCGCGCCGCCCCATCCTGTGGTCGGAGCGCCGCCTCGCCCGCGCCATCCGTCTGGTGCACTGCGATGCCTCCACCTTCACCCGCACCGAACATGATTGAGCAACCCATGGACCGCCGCCACTTCGACGTGGTGCTCGCCGAATTCATCGAAGAGAATCCGCTGGCCTGCCAGGGTATCCTCTCGGTGGCCACGGTGGTATTCACTTCCGATGTGCCAACCCTCGCGGTGACTCTCCGCCATGATCCGCCGCGCCTGCTCGTGAACCCCGGATTCCTCGCCGAATGGATCCGCAGTGAAGAAGACTTGCGAGCGGTCCTGCTCCACGAATTCCTCCACATCCTGCTCGGCCACACGAAGTTGTTCCGGAAGATGGACATGGCGACCAACATCGCGCTCGACGCGGTGATCAATCATATCGTCCAGCGTGAATTGGGCGTGCCGTCGGGCGGATTTTTCCGCCGGTTCTACCAACCGGAATCCGATGGCAGCGTGCTCTGGCTTTTGCGACCGGACTCCCCAGGCGATATCCGGCCGCGGTGTTTGTCAGAGCTAAAGGACTTCGGCTCAGGACATCGTGACGCGTGGCGCATCCATGAACTGCGCAAAGGCCTCGGCGATGGCAAGGTGCTGGCGGACGACGTGTTGGATCATTTCAAGGAATTGGCTTTGGACATTCCATCCGGCATTATGCTGTTGGGCGGCCATGGTCCCGATGGCGAATCCATTCATCCGGCCAATGCCGAGCGCCTGTCGGGCATATTCCAAAAGCTCGACGGCAGTGCCATCTTCCGCCGGCCGCACTGCTTTGGCATCGGAGCGGATCCGTTTGCCCGCGAGTGGGCCGCCGCCAATCCCCGCGCGGGTTGGATGAAGCTGACCCGGACATTGATCCTCAAGTTGCTGGTCCCGCACCCGCGAGCCCGGGCGACGCGGGATAAGGAAATCCCCTACTGCCTGCCCATTGCCAACCCGCGCGACCGCCGGGCCGCGATGCGATTCCTGTGGAATCCGCTGCTGCCGGAATTCGAGTGGGCCGCCCATCCGCCGCGCCCGGGCGGGTTGGTGAATGTTTATCTGGATGTGAGCGGCTCGATGTCCGACGAATTGGATCTCCTCGTCTCCCTGCTCTGGCAATTGCGCCCCTGGATCCGCATGCCTTTCCATGCCTTCTCCAATGGAGTCTCGCCCGCCCGCTTCAAGGACGGGAAACTCGTGACCGAGACCACCGGCGGCACCTGCTTCAACGATGTGCTAGGACATATCGCCAAACACCGGCCCGGGAAATCGTTGGTCATCACCGATGGATACATCGAACGCCCGTCTGCCAAACTGCTCGGTCAATTGCAGGGCTTCCGTGAAACCATCCATGTGCTGGTCTCCTCCCATGGCACGACGGAACCCTTCGAGAAACACCAGATCCCGGCCACGCGCCTGCAACGGTTGCCAAGCTCCACCTTCCACTGAACCGCCATGATTCGAACCAGCGAAGCCGTGTTGCGCGGCCATCCCGACAAATTCTGCGATCAAATTGCCGACCGTATTCTTTGTCATGCCTACCGGCGGGATCCCGAAGCCTACGGTCAGATCGAGGTCGCCGTGTGGTCGGACCAGATATTCCTCACCGGCGCGACGGTCACGCGCGAGCCCTTGGAAATGGATTTGGCGGATATCGTGCGCGAGGTGGGCGCGGAAATCGGCTATGTGCCCGGCAATGCCATCGATGCCGAACGCTACCAGGTGCACGATCATGTCTGCCGCCAGACGCGCGACCCGCGGGAATGGACGCGGAACGTGAATGACCAGAGCATCGTGATCGGCTGGGCCGGATATGATGCGGCAACCCGTTTCCTGAGTCCCGAGCATTTCCTCGTCCATCATCTGCGCGAGGCGCTCGAAACCGCCTGCGGGCCCGGGCAAGCGCTTCATGGCCAGGGCCCCGATGGCAAACTGGTGGTCGTCGTGGAAGAGACTCCCCGCCAGGGGAACAAACCGGCCCGCTGGCAACTCCAATCGGTGCTGGCCACCCTGCAACATCAGGCGGAGACAGCGTTTTTCGATTTCCAAAGAGCGGTCTCCGGGGTGATTCAGGATGCGCTACGCGGCATCGCCGCACGGGATCCACGCTGGAACATCGATCCCGAGGTCACCACCATTCTTGTCAATCCCAACGGGCCCTTCCTCGAAGGCGGGTCGAACAGCGACAACGGCCAGACGGGCCGCAAACTGGTCATGGACTTTTATGGTCCGCGCGTGCCGATCGGCGGAGGTGCCTTAAGCGGCAAAGATCTGAGCCATATTGACCGCGCGGGCGCTTATGCGGCCCGCCGTGCCTGTGTCGCGGCGGTGGCGGCCGGCGCGCCCGAAGCCATGGTGCGCGTCACCTATGCCCCGGGTATGGTCGAACCACTCGACGTGTCATGGACATTTCCGGATGGCGGCCGCCCGGCCGCCGGTGTCTCTTTCGCGTTCAACCGCCTGCGTGAACTGACTCTTGCGCAACCCAGCTTCCTGCCCGCCTGCGGCGGTGGCGCTCACTTCTTCGATGCCTCGTTTCCTTGGAACCAGCCATTCTGACAAAGCGGTCAATTGATTCCCGAAGTCTCCAGACCCGAAGCCCTTCCCTACCCCGCCGAGCCGCGGGACAAGAGGCGGAGCCGGCCATTCGCCGGGATCGCCGCCGGAGCGGCTTAGCAGGGCAGCCTCGGTCAGACAAAGATTGGACCCCGTTATCTCAAGCTCCACTGAACTGCTGGATACTCCTGCCGCTAACTCCATCCATTGAGAATTCTCCATGCTTTCGAAATCGTCGACGTGGAGCCGAGGGTTTAGCCAATGGAGTGCCCACCAAACCGCCGGGAAAGGTCTCGCCGTTTGTGCGGCGGCTTGATTCCAATTTTCACGGCAACCCCTCAAGGATTGCAGCATGGCACCAAGGTCTGCCGCACCCGGAGTGATACTCATAGTCCGTGGACTTTACGACCTCACGGATTCATTTTGACCCTGTTAATTTGAACGAAGACATTCTCAAGAAATTCGGACAGCGGGTGCGCAAACTGCGGATTGACCAGGGGTTTTACCAAGAGTCATTCGCGGCGGCGTGCGGGCTCGACCGGACATATCTGGGCGGAATCGAGCGCGGAGAGCGCAACGTCTCTCTCCGGAACATCAACCTTATTGCCGAAACCCTCCAAATCCCAATTGCAGAGCTGATGAAATCGCTCTAGCACCCATGAAACCTACAATCGAACTCACAGGCATCCCATAGGCTTCTGAAAACGGGCCGACGCGGGCCTGGAGCCTCGCTGTGACAAGGCCCTTGCCGTTTGGAAAGGACAATGGCGATTGTGGTTTCCGGGGTCTTTTGGTGTCGATTCTTTGTGGATTCGGG
>JBJTQJ010000065.1:0-17825 GCA_046075565.1 Verrucomicrobiales bacterium
GCGTGCCATCGGGTGATGCCGGGGTCGTGAGGACGGCCATCTCAAGTGCGGTAAGCGCCTTGCGCACGTCGCCATCGGCCATGACCGCGAGATGGCGGGCGGCATCTTCGCGCAAATCGATCTTCACCTCCCCGAATCCGCGTTCGGGATCATCGACCGCCCGGCGCAGTACCGCCAGAACATCATCAGTCGGCACGGGCTCCAGCTCGAAGACGAGCGACCGGGAAACCAGCGGACTGTTGACATAAAAGAATGGATTGTGGGTCGTGGCCCCGATGAACCTTGTCACGCCCTTCTCGATGTGCGGCAGGAGCACATCCTGCTGCGCTTTGTTGAAGCGGTGGATTTCATCGACAAATAGAATCGTGCCGATGCCGTGAAGATTGCGATGCACCCGCGCCTCCTCGACGGCCTGGCGGATGTCGGCTACGTTGCTTTCCACACCACTTAGATTGCGGAACCGGGCCTTCGTGCGCCGGGCGATGATCTCCGCGAGGCTGGTTTTGCCTGTGCCGGGAGGACCGTAAAAAATGAGGGAAGTGAACCGGTCCGACTCGATGGCGCGACGCAGCAAACGGCCCTCGGCCAGCAGATGCTTTTGCCCGGCATATACCTCCAGCGAACGCGGACGCATCCGCGCGGCCAGGGGCGGCGGCGCGCCCGGGGCGGGGGAATGGGACCACAAATCTTCGGCCATCCGGCAATTTCGGGCCGGGTTGGTGGGGTGCAAGCGGGGAGATTTCCCGGGCGACGGATTTCGAGGTATCATTTGACGCGGGAACTTTATGCGTTAAATTTATGCGTTATTATACTCCGCTATGAAAACCTTCACCATCATGGAGACCCAGCACAATCTGGCGAGAGTGCTCCGGGAAATCGAGGCGGGCAGGGAAGTCCGAATCACCAGGCGACGCAAGGTCGTGGCCCGGTTGTTGCCGCCGGAGTCTCCTCCCGAGGTTCAGTTTCCGCCCTTCCTCGCCCGGGCGCGTGGGGTTTGGGGAGAGAAATGGAAAGGCCTTGCCTCGGATGAATTGCTGGATGAGAGCCGCGGTTCGCGTTGAAGTTTGCCATGAAACGCTATTACGACACCGGCACATTGGTCAAGCTTTACACCGTGGAGCCGGAATCGGAGGCGGTTGCAAGGTTCGTGATGGACAAGAAGCAGGCCATCGCGGTGTGCGAACTTCATTTGAGTGAAATTGCGGCGGCCTTCCGGCTCAAGCAGTTCCGAAAGGAATGCTCCGCGCACCAGGCGTCCGCCGCTCTGGCAATGGTGGAGTCGGATCTGCGTTCCGGCGTATTGGTCCGTGTCTCCATCGAGTGGGGAGCCGTGTGGGAATCGACCCGCAAACTTCTCGACAAACATGCGGCAAAAACCGGCTGCCGGACCATGGACACGCTTCATCTTGCCTGCGCTCTGGCGCTTGAAACGACTGAATTTGTCACGACCGACCGCCGCCAAGCCGGCCTGGCCACCCGACTTGGTCTGCGCGTGATGAATCCCATTTGACCCGAATTTCCCGCTTGCGATCCCGCCGGGAAAACGGCAACCATTAGCGATGCGCATCCCACCCTCTTTTCTCGCCCTCTCCGCCCTGCTTCTGGCCGCCCTTCCGGCTTGCCAAACCACCACCGTGGACCCGGAATTTCTCGTAGCCGACGCCAATAGCGACGGGGTCATTGATGCCGCCGAACTCGACGATCACGTCGCGGCCCGTTTCATGACCGCCTATGATGCGAATGGCGACAAGGGCATAAGTTTGGCGGAATGGAAAGCCGTCAATCCCGAGGCCGACGGGGTGAGGTTCAAAGCCCGCGACAAGAATGGGGACGGCAAAGTGGCCATGGATGAGCTGTTGCCCGTCGTCCGCGCCAACCCGACCTTCGGCAAACTGATGGAAACCATCGACAAAAACGGGGACGGAGTGGCCCAACCGGCGGAAGCCGGCGAATTCCGCAACCATATGCCGGAGCTTTGACCTTCTGATTTCCGGTTGAACCCGAATCGGGACGGGCCGCGTAAGGTGTTGATATGAGCCTCGACGCCTCCACCGCCCTCGCCGCTTTACCCCTTCCCAAGGACGGGCGCGATCCCACCGCGCGCGCCAACTTCCTGCCGTATCCGGTTTCGAGCACCGCACCCGCGATCATTCCGAATGACCTGACGAGTTTCCGCAGTCGCGGCACCTCGGAAGTCGAGAAGCAGCTCCAGCAACAACTGGTCGAACTGAGGGAAAAATACGTAGCCGCCATCGACCGCTTCAATTGGAACAAACTCGTCTTCGAGAGCGAATTCCGCTTCGAACCGGTGATGGGTCAGACCTATCACCTCTACCGCGGCCTTGAGCGGCTGATGCTCTCGATGATTGAGCCCGGCCAATGGCATCGCCCGTATGTCGGCTCGTTCCGTCTGAACCTCGACCGCTGCTGGGAAGTCGTGCAACTGGCCGACGGTATTGACCGCGCTGGGTTGTTCGGGCTGGAATCAGCGTAAGTGGCGACTGGTCGGGCCAACCCCACCTGAGCCCTGATACCCGCCCGTCCGTCCAAGCGGCAGGTCGCAACAGTCGACGAATGGTCCTAACCGATCTGTTCACGGCAACTCGCGGATGCGCAGCCGGCGGAAATGAATGGGCGAGCCTTCGCTCTCAAGGCAGATATAACCCTCGGCGGGATCACAATTCGTGCCGCCGGAAACTTCTTCGCCATTCACCCAGAGCCGGACTTCGCCATTGAAGGCGCGGATGTAGTATTGATTCCACTGGCCGTGGCCCTTGCTGAGGTGTTTGCGGGGAAAACTCCTTTCGCCATTCGGCGAAGTCGGAGGAAACGGGGTCATCTTGGTCCGCACGGGAAAGACATCGCCATTGGTGCCGAACCAGTCGGTGCTTTTTCCTGCGGCTTTCATCTTGTCGGTGAAGGCATGGTCGAGAATTTGGATTTCGATCCCATCGGGCAATCCGGGTTTGCCGGCGGTGGACAGCTTTTCAATCGACGCGGGAGTAGCCCAGATAAAGACGCCCGAATTGCCAGCCGGTTTCTGGTGGTTCCATTCGACGAGCAATTCGAAATTCCGGAATGTCTTCTGCGTGCGCATGACACTCACGGGTTCTCCCGTGCAAATCAGAAGATCATCTTTCCACGACCATGTGTTATCGTTGCTGTTGACCTTGGCGAAGTCATCTTTGGTGAGAGCGCGCCAGCCGGGCTGGGTATCATCAATGACTGGTTTCACCGGCTCGTCGGCGAGGGCGAAGGAAGCGCAGATGCCGGCGAGAATGAGAGCGAGGGCGTGGGTCTTCATACTGGTAAATGGTTCAGCCGTTGAACGCCCATCCCTCGCGATAGGTGCGCTTGAAGAGGGCGTTGGCCTGGTCGTTGTTGGTCACTTTGCCGATGGCTCCGTCATATTGAAGTTCCGCTCCCAACCGGTAGGCGACGAGACCAAGAAGCATCTGCTCGATGAGTCGCGTGTGGTAGTCGAAATCGCAGCATGTTTTCTTCGAGGGATCCTTGCAAGCATTGACCCATTCCTTCTGGAAATGGCCGATGGCCGGCAGTTGGTCCTTGGCGTCTCGAGCTTTGAAATAGCTGAGGTCGGCATCCCTTCCGGAAGGGATGATGAGGCGGTTGGAGTAGTCGCCGATGATGAATCCCTTCGTGCCCTTGAACATGACGCCGTGGCCGATGGTATTGAGGTCGATAAACGGACGCGGGGTCTGGGGCAAAGCCCCGCCCTGATGCCAACTGATTTGAATCGGGCCGCGCCAGTCGTTGGCGGGATGCTCGAAGTGGCTTTCGAGCATGACCGGTGTGACTTCCGGATTGTAGGGATCGCCGGAGGACCGGATCGAAGTTGGAAAGGTCGGATCCACGACACTCCAGAGCATGTCCATCATGTGGCTGCCCATGTCGCCAATCTGGCCGAGTCCCCAATCCCAGAACATATTCCACTGCAGGCAGTTGGCTCCCGGGCGACCGGAGAAATAATCCGGGTTGAAAGCGCGGACCGGAGATGGGCCTAGCCAAAGATCCCAATGCAAGCCGGAAGGTGGTTCCCCTTTGGCGGGAAGGTAACCCTGGCGTGGCAGCTTGCGGTTCCCCCAGGCAGTTGCTGACTTGAGTTCGCCGATGGCTCCATCGCGGACCATTTCCTTGATGCGGGCGTAATTCTCCTGCGCGTGCATCTGGGTGCCGACTTGGGTCGCGAGTTTGCCTTTTTTCGTGAGCCATTTGTCACGTAACAAACGGGCTTCCTCGACGCCGATGGCAACGGGTTTTTCGCAATAGACATGCAGGTCGCGGTTGAGCGCCCAGTTCGAAATCATCGCATGGTGGTGGTCCGGCGTGCAGATCACCACCGCATCAAGGTCCTTGTGCTCGAGACATTTCCGCCAATCGATATAGGTCTTCGCTCCTGGGAATTCCTCCAACGCTTTGGGGAAGTGCGCTTCGTTCACATCGCACAAAGCGACCACACTTTCACCCTTGAGCCAGCCGTAGTGGCTTTCGGCGCGACCACCAGCACCGATAAGCGCGATATTGAGTTTTCCATTCGGGGAATTTTTTCCAGCCATGATGCCGGAAGGCAGAATGGTGAGTCCGACACTGGCAAGGGTGGATTGACCGAGGAATGAGCGTCGTTTCATGATATTTGCTGAATAGGCGAAACCTACGTGCCAGACATGCCGCTTCTTTCCGAGGAGATCCGGCCGCGCCCTCAAAGAAAAACCCCGCTCCAGAGCCTGGAGGCGGGGTGATGAGGGCGGTTGTCGGTGGGTTCAGGATCCGTAGGAGGACTCGACCCGCTTGGCCACGTCGCGATATCCGTAGTCGGCCTCGTAGATGCGTTTGAGGTTTTCCAGATAGTCGTGGTGTTTGCCCATTTTCTCGCAGACGAGGGCGAGGGTGTAGAGTACGTCTTTTTTCGTGCCGTCCATGGCCAGGAGTTCGGAGAGAGCCTCTTTAAGCTGGGTTTCCGCAAGGTCGAACATGTTGCGGGCTTCGTAACAGCGGCCAAGCAGAAGCAGGGCGCGTGTGCGGATGTGGGGATTGTTCCGGGCACGCTGGAGGTGGGGAATCGCCTCTTGGAATTCATCGGCGCTGTAGAGGTGCTGGCCGAGTTCGAAACGAAGTTGCGGGTCGGTCGGGTTGCGTTCGACGCGGTCGCGGGCTTCGGCGATCAATTTGCGGCTGCGCTCCACTTTCAGGTGATGGAGGGTTTCCGCTTTTTCGGCGGCTTCGGGGCTATCGCCCAGCGCCTCGACTTCCTTCTCCATGGTGCGGATGTCTTCCTCGATGCGGCGTTCTTCCATCACGGCGGCCTTGCGTTCGAGCGAAACATCTCCCGTGGAAAGATGGAATGCCCAGGCGTAGAAGGATGCAGCATTCGACCAGTCTTCCTTGCGCTCATAGAGCTCCGCGACTTTTTTCACCGCGGCGATGTTATTCTGGGCTTCCGCGTATTCCGCCAGGGCGTTCTCGAGCAGTTGGTCGAGTTGCTCTTTCGTCATCCCGGTTTTGCCACCGGCTTCGAGCGCCTTTGTTTCATCCGCGCTCTTGATCGAGGCTTTGAATCCTTCTTCCCAACGTCCCTTGCGCATGGACGAACGGGCCACGGCGTCTTTCTCACCTTTGACCGCGTCCATGTCCGTGGGGTCGCGCTTCACGATGTCACGGTAGACGTTGGAGGCTTTGTCCGGCTCGTCCAATTGCATGTAGTGCTGGGCCAACTCATGGGCTTTGCGGGTGTTCTCCGGATGACCCTGGCGGACCGTCTCCAACGCGAAGGAGGCAATTTCCGAAAGCCCGAGGCGCATGGCAGCTTGATACAGGATGTCGTTGGCCTCGAGGTTGAATGGATCTTCCTTCAACACTTCCTCCACATCCGCCATCGCCCCCTCGGGGTCGGTTTTCAGACGGTTTTTGATTTTCATCGTGCCGAGGCCGCCACTGGTGAGCTGGAAAAGTTTTTTCTTTTCGGCTTTTTTTTTCTGGATGGCGGCCTGGCGGAGGGCCTTGCGACCGTCGAGAAAGGTCGGGGCTTCTTTGATGGAGGCGTGCAGGAGGGTGATCGCGTAATCGAGGTTACGCAGTTCCAGGGCGCTCAGGGCCTTGAGCCAAAGGTTGCGCGCGTTTCCGGTAAGTTCGGTTTCCGAGATAATGGGCATGGCGGGAAGAGAATTCGATTCGCTCTCGTGGGGAGTGGGCCGGCGGAGTGACCCTGACCGGGAAGTGCAATAATACACCACCTTTGCCAACTTCCAGCAGAATGATCCGACTTAAAATGTTGCATCCGCTCCGGGAAGGGGCAAAATCCCGACCATGCGTGCAATTTTCCCGGCTGCGGTCCTCCTGACCCTCCTCTTCGTCTCCCAGTCCGCCACCCCGGTCCAAGCCGGGGACGGGAAGCAGAAGCACACCTTTGCTTTCCATGAAGAGGGAGCTGCCGCGGACGGTCCGAACAAAGTTTTCCCCTATTCCGTGGCCGGTCAGGAGAAATTTTTCAGGATGACCCCGACGATTAGCCATGTGGATTTCGAGGGGTTCGTGCCCTTCCGGGCAGAGGGAGGTGGTTTTGGGGCGGCTTTTGTGCTCGGCCGCCACGGGAAGCTGAAGTTGGAACAGATCAGCACAGGCCGCCAAGGCTCCAGTATTGTTGCCTCCGTCGATATGAAGCCGGTCGATGTGATGACCGTGGACAAGCCAATCAAGGACGGAGTCATCGTGCTGTGGAAAGGCCTCGGCCCCGAGCATATCCAGTATCTGGAGAAAGAACTGAAGATCAAGGTGATCAAAGGAGAGGAACCAGCCAAAGAATGAGCCGGGGAGAACTCGCGATGAGGGTCATTTCTCTCGGCTGCCTGATTATCACGATTGCCGGCACCCGGGCGGCCGAGGTGCCCGCGCTCGCTTGGCCGACGGAAAACAATCTCCTGCTCTTGAACAAAAATGATCGGTTCTACATGCATGTGGACCGGCACTTCGAAGGAGAGTCCACCAAGCCATGGCAAGGCGGTGCGTTCGGATTCACGCGCACGCCCATGCGATTCAGCGGCCGGGTTATCGAGACGAAGTTTCATGAAGGGATCGACATCAAGCCGCTCTGGCGGGATGAAAATGGCGCCCCTACGGACAAGGTTCGTGCCATCGCGGACGGGCGGGTCGTCCACGTCAATTCCACGCCCGGGCACTCGAACTACGGCAATTACGTCGTGGTCGAACACACCACTACCTCCGGTCCGCTCTATTCGCTCTATGCCCATCTGGCTTCCGCCGCCGTGCAATCCGGAGCGGAGATTGCCAAAGGTGGGGAACTCGGCTTGCTGGGATGGACCGGCGATGGTCTGAACAAAGAACGTGCCCATTTGCATCTGGAACTCTGCCTGCTCCTGCATTCCGACTTTGAATCATGGCATGCGGCATTCGCGCTCGGCCAAAACCATAACGGCACATACAACGGCCTCAATCTCGTGGGAACGGACATCGCGCGCATCTACCAAGATCAAGCGGCGGGTAAGGTGGTGGACCTGCCAAAATTCATCCGTTCGCAGGAAGTGGCGTGGCGGGCGGCCATTCCGCGCACCGAGCGCTTCGAACTCCTCTCCCGCTACCCGTGGCTCGGGGAAGGGGATTGCGCAGGAGCCCCGTCGGTGGAAATCTCATTCTCCCGCGACGGCCAGATTCTTGGCGTGAAGCCATTTCCCACGACCCTGACGGGACCGCTCCTGCTATGGGTTGCGGAGACAACCATGCCGACAACCATCTTCACCAACCGCCGGATCACCAAGATGAAAGATGGGTGCCACCTCACCGGCGCGGGCGAGCGATTCCTACGCCTCATCGCCGGGGATTTTCAGAAACCTGTCGTTCCGGAAGGGCAAGTTGACGCTGCCGCCGGCGCGGATGAACCCTGAACTTCGGAATTCGGGCTGCATTCAAAACTCGATGCGATTCGGGCGTTCAGCGGTGGTCACTTCCAGTTTCACTTCTTTCCCTTCGCGCCGCACGGTGAAAGGCAGTGTTTCTCCCGGCCGGCGCTGGCTGATGAACAGACGCACCTGCGAGACGGATTCCGCTGCTTGCCCGCCTGCGGACAAAATTACGTCGCCCGGTTGCAATCCCGCTTGGGCCGCTGGACTGCGGCGTTCCACACCGCGCACCACCACTCCACCGGCGGGTATGCCGAGATCGCGGGCGGCGCTTTCGTCCACTTCGCCCATGACCACACCGACATAACCCCGGCGGATACGACCGTCTTCCGCGAGTTGGCTGGCCACATTCATCACCAGTTCGGTGGGGATGGCGAATCCGATGCCAACGTTCGAGCCGGTGCGTGAAAAAATGGCGGTGTTGATTCCAATCAAACGTCCGCGATTGTCGATGAGAGCACCCCCGGAGTTGCCCGGATTGATGGCGGCGTCGGTCTGGATGAAGTTCTCGTAACCCCCGCGTTCGCTGAGGATACCGAGTTCCTTTCTGCCCAGCGCGGAGATGATGCCGGAGGTTACCGAGTGCTGCAATCCGAAGGGAGAACCGATGGCCAGCACCGTGTCTCCCACCTTCATCCGCTCGCTATTGGCCAGGGGAATGGCGGGAAAATTCGAACCTTCGATCTTCAGAACCGCCAGATCCGTCGCCGGATCCGTGCCCAGCACCTTGGCTTGGATATCTTCTTTGCCATCTTTCATGCGAACAACCACCCGATCCGCGTTTTCCACGACATGGTTGTTGGTAATGATGAGGCCATCCTTCGACACGATCACGCCCGAGCCGATTCCCTGGGGCACCGGCACGCCACCGCGCGTCACATCCCCAGTCCGACGGTCGCGGAAATAGCGTTGCAGCACGACCTCGGAAGCCACGCTCACCACGCTCGGGGATGCTTTTTCAACGACTTCTGCGAAGCCTCCGTTTGGTCCGCTGCGTTCGGGATCGGTGTCTTCGAAGCTGACACGTTCCCGGAAAGTCGGTTGGGCCGGTTCCGCCGGTGAGCAGGAAATGCAGGCCAGCGAGATGAGAAGCGAACTCCTCAGAATGGATTGGATGGGTTTTTTCATGGTGTGAGTCTGTCAATCGGTTGACTGTCGAAATGGTTGGAAAGTTGGACTGAGATCAGGGTGTTTCCGTTCAAACCCGGATCAGGCTGCTGGTTTCACCTCTTCCTCCGAGGCCTTTTTCGGGATCTCCCAAGCGGTGCGCCAATTGCTTTGCTTGGGCTGGAATCCACGCTCGATGAGGCGTTTCTCCATGTCGGGGAAATGACCGGCTCCGTAGAAAATCCCGAGGTTCTTTTTTCCTCCCGCGACCTGCTCGTCAAATCTGTCGAGGGCAACTTTGTTACGTTCGGTGATGATGACGCTGCCGCCTTTCTCATCCTCCATGTGGGACATGAGGCGCTCGGCCTGCTCCATCTGCCGGCCCATGATGAGCTTTAAATCAGTGGCGTCGCCGCCCCGTGAAGCCTTGTAAAGTGCCGCCAGCATGGCAATGCTTTCCCGCATTCCGGGTTGCTTGATACCCTGCTTCCGTTGCTCCCTCGCCAGTTTATCCTGCGCTTTTATCGAGCCCTGCAGCATCGTGAAAAGATTCTCACCTTTCTCTTTCTGCAGTTCCCGGAATTTTTCCCATGAGACATCGGCATGAAGCAAATTCGCGGGTGTGTAATCCACATGGGCCATTTGATGCTGGAGTTTGAGGACATCCAGAAGCGCGAGTTGCGAACCTTTCAGGATCTTCGCCGTCATGTCTTCTTTTTTCGGATTCGCCTTTGCGTTCCCATCCTCCTCCTTCTTTTCCTCGAGCTCCTCCGGTTTCCCGACCAGTTCATACAACAGGACTTCGTAGCCTTTGAAAAGCTCGTTCAGGCCTTTGAAGTAAGCCTCGTCGGCGATATGGACCGCTCCGATCAATTCCACCTTCACCCCGTTCGCATTCTCATAGGTCGTGACCGAGGTCTGCAAACGAGCGGTGTCGTCGTCTTCAATGAAGCGGATGAACGAATTCTCCGGCTGGGCCGGTGCGTCCGGAGCAGGCGCGGCATCCTCCGCGCGCGCCAATCCGGCGCCGGTCACGGCAACAGCGAGGGCGCGGCCCAGGATTCGGGGTAGTTTGTGTTTCATACCCCGCATAACGACGCTCGTTGGCCTGATTGTTTGGATTTTCCCATTCAAATGTCGTTCGACTGGTCGGCGGGTTTTCCCTGGTCCCGCCGGCGCCCGAAAAAATCTTTGAATAAGGGCGAATTACCCCGCGTCCCACTCACCATGAAAAACCGCCTTATCGCCGCCGCCGTAGCCCTCGGGCTTGCCATCAGCTCCACATCTTGCATGACCACCTACGATGCCTACGGGCGTCCCGTCCAGACCGTGGATCCCGGGTTGGCCGTGGCTGGTATTGCTGCGGCTGGGCTCATCGGGTATGCCATTGCCGAGGGTAATGATAACGACTGCCATGACAACTATTACCGGGGCGGATACCATAGGCCGTACTACGACCATGGGTGCTATCGTCCTAGTTACTCCAGTTGCGATTCCGACTACTGGGATTGGTAATCACTTTCGGGGCGTTTCCGCTCAGCCCGCGTAAACCCGGCCCTTCCACAAAATCTTTCCGCTTGCCGCCCATCTCCAGCTATTCAGCGCGATGGCCAAGGCAAGTAGATAGGCGAAGGGATGAAAGGGAATCGCGGCAAGGCTGGTGCGGAAACGCCAAGTCAGGATCAGGCGCATGACCAAAAGACAACCGACCTGTCCGACGGCCCAAACCTGACCGGGCATCGGGAGCAAGGCGAAAACAAACGGCCCGATGAACATTGCTGCCTGCACCAGACCCGACGCGACAAAGGCAATGGCATTCGTGCCGAAAACCGGACGCAGGTTTTTGCTGAACCCCGCCCACACTTCGCCGAACGAGCGATACATGCGGCAGCGCACGATTTCCCCGCCATCGCAATTGACCAAACGTTCGCCGTCTGCCGTCCGCTCCATGACCAAACGCCCGAGCGCGACATCCTCGACGAGATGGTTTTTCACCGCCACGTGTCCACCGATGTTGTCGTAGGTTTTCCGTTGGAAGAGGATGAACTGCCCGTTTGCCGCCCCGAGTGCGGCCATGCCCTTGCGTCCGGAAAGCCGCGCCAGCCATGGCCAACGCAAACACAGAGTCACGAATACCTGCGGGAGCAGCGCGTGGGTGAGGATGTATAGCAAGGGTATGACGAGTTTTTCCGACCAGGTGGAGGTGATCTGCCGCGGCCAGGCGGATAACAGACCGGCATTTTGCCGGATCCCCGTTTCGACCGCAGCCCGCACCGAATGTGGGGCATGAAGGGTATCGGCATCGGTGAAAAGCAACCACTCGCCTTTCGCCGCACCCGCGAGTTGATGGCAGGCCCAGGGTTTGCCCGCCCAACCTTCCGGTAATTCGGTGCCGCGGATCATGCGGAACTTCCCATGGGGATTTTGCTCCGCTTCCACGAATCCGCATTCAAGAATGAGCGAAGCCGTGGCATCTTCCGAACGATCCTCAAGCACAAGAACCTCGAAATTCGGATCGTCCTGCGCCTTCAACGATTCCAAGCAGGCCCGGATGTTCATTTCCTCGTTCCGCGCGGGCACGAGAATCGAAACCAACGGGGTAGGGGAGCCGTTGCCACGTTTCGGTTCGGCGTCACGTGAAGCCCGAGCTCGGGGAAAAACCAGCACATTGAGCATCGTGCCAAGGGTGATCCAGGCGAGCAATCCAAAGAGAATGATTTGATAGAGAGTCACGCGTGCGAGACCTAACGTCCACCGGGCACTTTAGGAAACCCGGCCATCCTTTCCAAGCGAAAGATATTTACCCGTCGGCGTGCCGGCCGCAATGAGGGCCTCCGGTGGCCCTGACGCGATGATTTGTCCTCCTGCCGGTCCGCCATCCGGGCCGAGTTCAATGACCCAGTCGGCGAGGCGGATCACATCGAGCTGGTGTTCGACCACGAGCACGCTATGCCCTTGATCACGCAGGGCGAAAAGATTGTCGAGCAGGAGCTGGATGTCGGCGAAGTGCAGTCCGGTTGTCGGCTCATCGAGCAGATAGAGCGTGCGTGGCCCGGCTTTACGCGCGAGTTCGGCCGCGAGTTTGAGGCGCTGCGCCTCGCCGCCGGATAGCGTGTCGCACGGTTGACCCAGACGTAGGTAGCCGAGTCCGGCCCGACGCAGCGACTCGAGTTTTCGCGCGACATCGGAGATCGCCCCAAAGAAGTCGCGGGCCTCATCCACCGTGAGGTCGAGCACCCGGGAAATGTCTCGCCCTTTGAAAGTCACTTCCAGCGTTTCGCGGTTGAAACGGCGACCACCGCAACTCTCACAGGGGATTTCCACATCGGCCAGAAAATGCATATCTACTCGCTGGCTGCCCTGACCTTGACAGGTTTCGCAACGTCCACCCGGTCTGTTGAAGGAAAAACGCGCCGAGGTGTAACCCCGCGCCCGCGCGGCCGGGGTTTGCGCAAAGAGCGAGCGGATGAGATCGAAGGCACCCGTGAAGGTGGCCGGATTGCTGCGCTGGCTCCGTCCGATCGGGGACTGATCAATGGGGATCAATTTGTCGATTTGTGCGACTCCCTCCAGCCCGTCGAAATCCAGCGGTGCCGGGCCGCCCTGCCCGAGGCGGTTGGAGAGCGCCGGACAAAGAGTGTCCATGATCAAGGTCGATTTGCCCGAGCCCGAGACCCCGGCCACCGCGACAAGGCAGCCGAGCGGGATGGAAAGATCCACCGACTTCAGGTTGTGACCGCGCGCGCCGGTGAGGGATATCCACCCCGGGCGTTCCTTGCCCGCAAACAAATCGCCATCGTCCGGCGGACGCCGCCGACCCGGTGCGGAGATACTTTGTTCGCCCCGCAGGTAGGCACCGGTCAAGGAACGCGGGGCCAGCGACGACTCTGCGAGCAGCGGCCCCAACGGACCACTGTAGAGCAATTCACCCCCGCGATGACCCGCCCCGGGGCCGATGTCCACTAGATGGTCCGCCGCCTTCAAGGTGTCGGCATCGTGTTCGACCACGACAATCGTGTTGCCGAGTGCGCGTAGTCCGTGCAACGAGTCTAACAAACGGTCGTTGTCCCTCTGGTGCAAGCCGACCGAAGGTTCGTCGAGCACGTAGAGCACGCCGGAGAGTCCGCTCCCGATTTGTGTGGCGAGGCGGATGCGTTGGAATTCGCCACCCGACAAGGTCGCGGCCTCGCGGTCGAGGGTGAGGTAACCAAGGCCGACTTCATGGAGAAACCGCAGCCGCTGCCGGATCTCGCGGGTCAATGGCCCGGCGAAGCTTTCCTGCGCCGGCGTGATGGGGAATCGGTCCATCCATGCCAATGCTTCCTCGACCGTCATCGCACACCATCGATCAATCGAAATCGCGTCTTCGCCATGACTGAGCGTGACCGCGAGCACCCATGGCAAGAGTCGGCGTCCCCCGCATTCCGAACACGGGCGGTGCGCGACGAATCTTCCCAAATGACGCCGCAAGGTTTCCGAACGCGCGGCATCCAGCAGCCCCTGCAACTGCGCCAGCAGGCCCTCGAAGGGCTTCTCGATCGAGCGGCTCCCCGGTCCGGTGTTCCAGCCGGTGGGGATGGCGCGTCCGTCCGTGCCGTGGAAAAGTTCATGACGGAACTTTTCGGGCAGACTGGCGAAGGGTTGGTCGCGGGCCACGCCATGATATTTGGCCAGCGCGTCGATTTCCCGTTTCCAGAACCCGACCATCTTCGTCTTGTGCGCCGGCCACCAGCATTTCACCGCGCCGTCATCCAGGGAACGCGAGGGATCGGGCACGAGGCGGGCCGGATCCGGTCCCGGCACCGAGCCGATGCCATGGCAAACCGGACAAGCACCCTGCGGGGAATTGAAGGAGAAATGCCGCGGACTCGGCTCCGGCAATGTGAATCCCGTTTCCGGATTCGTGAACGACGTGGGAAAGATTTCTTCCGTCCATCCCGCAGCGCCGGTGGCTTGTGTTAGGGCGAGCACGCGGTGCGGCGACCATCTCCGCGCCGTTTCCACCGAATCCGTAATGCGCGATTCAAGTCCCTCCTTCACCACCAATCGATCCACGACAATTTCCACCTTGGTCCCGGCGGGAAATTTCTTCACCGGCATCTCCTCGATTTCCAGAATTTCTCCGTTCAATCGCGCCCGCACGAATCCCTGCCGCTTCAAATGATCGCGCAAAGCTGCCGGATCGGCGAGACGTTCCTTTTCCTCAATCGGAGCGAGCAGGATCAGTTTTGTGCCGGGCGGCCTGCCCAACAAACCCGCGCAAATATCGGGGGTGGTCAGCCTCCGCAGGGGGGCTCCCGTCTCCGGGTCATGCGGGACTCCGAGGCTCGCGTAGAGCACCCGCAGGTAATCGTGAATCTCCGTCAGTGTCGCAATGGTCGAACGCGGGTTCGGCGCGGCCGCCCGCTGGTCAATCGCGATGGCCGGAGTCAGACCTTCAATCCGATCGACATCCGGCTTTTCCATCCGGTCGAGAAACTGCCTCGCGTAAGCCGACAACGATTCCACATAGCGCCGCTGCCCCTCCGCGTAAAGAGTGTCAAAGGCCAGGGACGACTTGCCGGACCCGGAAACCCCGCTGATGACCGTGAGCCGGCCTTTGGGCACATCGAGATCGATGCCCTTGAGATTATGGGTCCGCGCCCCGCGGATGGATATCTGGCCGCCTTCGTGCACCCTCACACGATGGCGCATCCCAACCGCCGGGCAAGAGCGGAGGAGGGGGCGAAACTGGCACCAATTGAAATATTGCCGTAAACCAACTTGGTCTTGCGCCCTAGATGACATGAGGTTGTCAGGCGGGCGTGGAATCTGCCAACCTGACAACCGTCATGAAACATTACAAAATCACCAATACCGAATCCTACGAATCGATCAAGCTCGGGATCGAAGCCCACGCGAAGCGCTATTACGTCGCCCGGCAACTCGACGGGGCTACCCCGCAACCAGTTCAGAAGATGGAATTCGCTTTTGGCGGGCATGCCTTGCAACAGCGATTGAGGCGGGCCGGCCTGTCGGCCGTAGCCTTGGCGAAGGCTGGAGGGCGGGAAAAGGGGGTTGCCCAGCGCTTCAGGTCGCCGAACGCCTTCTCCGAACCAACCCGCCGAATCCAATGCCCAGACCAAGCATCGCGAATGTCGACGGCTCGGGAACGACGGTAACCGAGATGTTGTCGATCCGATTCGAGCCAGTCGCGGCAGATGCGGCCGTCTCGCTGTTGGTAAATCGCAAAACCAGATTGGCCTGATTGTCAGCTGACACGGGCAGGGCGAACGTGTTCGTGTAAAGAGCGTTGTAGGTAGTGGACGACCACGTGCCCGGAGCGCCACCGCCCCCCGATTGCAGCACGCTGTAGGAAAAAAGGTCCGTGAAGGAGTTTCCGTTCGTGCTCATCTGCAGTTTGAACGCCGTCGGCCCCGTCGAACTTCTCGCCTGATCCCAACTCACGATAAGACTGGTGTAGCCCGTCGTCGGCAGCCCGACCTCGTAGTAGTCGCCCGGCGACCAGTTGTTGCTCGAGAACGAATACTGGGAGCCGTTTCCAGCTGGCGAGGTGTAGGTAGCGGCGGCAAGCGTGTGAAAAGCGGACAGGATGGCCGAAGGGTTACCGGCCAGGTCACCCGCAGACGGGGTGCCGGCCGCGCTCGGGGTGTTTGGCGGAAGATACGAGGTGCCTGAGGGCACGTTCCCCGTCCCGGTCGGGAAAGCAATAGGCATCTGCCAGGAAGCCACAGTGGTCGCGGCGTTGGCGGCAGCGGAGACGGCAAGCATCAGGCTGATTGCCAGACGACGGACATTGGATTTGGTTTTCATTGTATCTTCGAGTGTTGTCTAGAGCGTTTGTTTCAAACGCCGCTCTTTTCCATAAAATAATACACGATGCCGCCCGCGGCTTCAAGAAAAAATGCAAAACCGCGCAATTTATCCGGCAGGAGGCCGTCAGCGCGGCGGAATCGCGGTGGTCAGGGTTCCGGCTGCTAGGAATTCGCTTTTGGGGTGAAGGCCGTTGAAAGAGCCGGTGGCCGGGCCGGCCTGTCGGCCGCAGCCTTGGCGAAGGCTGGAGGGCGGGGAAATGAGGGTTGACGTGGAGCGGGGACGGGGTGTGAGGGGGTTTGGTTGATAAGTCAACTTTAGGTAGACTTTCTTTTCCGCAGCGTAGCCTTCGGTTTTCGGGCGCCCCTACTTCGGGGAGCCGGCACGGAGGAGAGTTTGATCCTCTCACAAGCTCCGCGCTTTTTGTCGCTAGGATGCGTGGACGAGCCTACGGGCCGTCCTTGGCGAGGGCAAAAAGCGGTCAGCGCAACTGCCGAGCCTCGATCTGCCCATACCAAGCCCTGCTGACATTCATGAGAGTGCGCTGGAGATCGATCGCAGGCTGCAGGCTGGGAAGACCAGGAGAGGAGTTGAAGTTTCCGGTTAAGGTCAAATACTGCTGATTCGAGGTGAAGTTGGGCAACGTCGAGAGCGCCGTGACGAGAGGCTGGAAAGGAGGAGCAAAGCCTGTGGCCTGTTGATTAGGCGCCGTGTAGTAGAAACCTGCGGGCCGGGGAAGCACCCAGCTGATGAAGGTAAGGCCGCCGCCCGGAAAGAGTGCATACGCCCTGGACTCGTTGGAGACGCCGTAATTGGCCGAGTTGCCGTAATCGGCAGAGGTGCCCGGAAAGGGGCCGATGTATTGATATTGGACGAAAATTTTCAGGTCCGACGGATTGTTGGCCGGATAACACCACGCGGCATACACTTGCATGTTGTCGGAACTCAGATAACGCCACATTCCGCTGACGCGATTGCCGGTTTGGATCGCGTTGACTCTGACGCGCAACCCGGTGTCGGTGGATGGAATCTGCAGGATTCTGCGGATTTCCCCACTCACATACGTGATGGTATCGATGACGGTCACATCGGGCGCATACGCGGCGTCAGCACCGGCACCAGCGAATAGGTCATTGATGAGCCCCGTGCCAAACATGTCGGCGTCGGAGCTGTTGGCTAGCCCGTCGCCATCCAAATCGCCATCCAGACCGTTGGCAGTCCCATCGCCATCGGTATCGACTTCACCAACCTCGCCATCGGCCAGGCCGTCGCCATCGATGTCCGTCTCGTCGGTCGCGTTTTCGGCCAAGCCATCGCCATCGATGTCCGTCTCGTTGGCCGCGTTGTCCGCCAATCCGTCGCCATCGATGTCCGTCTCGTTGAGTGCGTTGTCCGCCAATCCGTCGCCATCGATGTCCGTCTCGTTGAGCGCGTTGTCGGCCAAACCGTCCGCATCCATGTCGAGCTCCTGGGGCGAGTTGTTCGGCAGATTGTCGCCGATGTATTTGCCGCGTAGCGGGCCGGACTGCGCGATGCCGCCGTCGATATTGCGGTCGGCCCCGTTGAGGATGCCGTCGTTGTCCACATCGCGGTCGATGATGTTTGGAATGCCGTCCCGGTCCAGATCGGCGGTGGAAGTTTGCGCACGGCTTGTTTCGGCACCGACGAAGGACAGCGCAATGCTTGCGATCAACAGGAGGTTGGATGATTTCATGGCCACTTTGGTCTTTGTTCGATTCGGCTGCTATTTGGAATATTCAAAGAAGCAGCGGTGCTTCCAACGTCCCATACCAAGCCCTGCTCACATTCATGATGGTGCGCTGGAGGTTGATCAAGGGCTGCAAAGTGGAAAGCCCGGGAGAGGTGCCCAAATTTCCGGAGAACTGCGGCCCGAAGAACACATCCTGCTGGTCCGAGGTGAAATTCGGCAGCGAAGCCAGTGCGTTGACCAATGGTTGGTAAGGAGGAGCGAAG
>JBJTQJ010000066.1:0-42689 GCA_046075565.1 Verrucomicrobiales bacterium
TGCCACCGAACGGCGTCACGGGCTTGTCGGAATACTCAATCGGCAAGTTCACCATACCGGTGATTATGCCATGCCCACCAAGCCCTTGTCACCACTTATCGCAAGCCTTTCATCTGCACCCTACTGCATAATCCGGGTTCATGAAACATTCAGACCTCGACACCCTGCTCCGCTCCGCCGGCTCGGCTGCCCCCGTGCCCGAGGATTTCCAGCGCGCGGTCTGGCGGCGTATCGAAGCCCGGGAAAACGAAACACCGCCTGCTCCCCGCTTTGCTGGAGCCAGCACCTTCCGCTGGGCTTCCCTCGCTGCCATGGCGGCGACTATCCTTCTTGGCGCATGGCTCGGCCTTCAATCCCGACCCGATGGCAATCAAGCCAAAGCCGAATATGTGCGGTCCATCAGTCCGTTTGTTCACCGCTGAAGGTCATGAAACGCGCGCTCATCTTGTTGCTGGCGGCCCTGTTGGCGGGCCTGCTCGCTTATACCGGAGTGAGGTTCTGGCCATCGGCTCCGGCCCGCGCTGGTATTCTGCTCGATGAGATGAACGAATTGTTCTGGCTCCGGCAGGAGTTGGGATTGACGGACGCGCAGATTGAAGCGGTCGCCAAGGTCCATCATGAGTATCGACCGAAGTGCGAAGAAATGTGCGCGCGAATCCATGAAGCGGACGAGAAACTAACCCGCTTGGCCGCGGACAGCAGAACGATGACTCCGGAGCTTTCTGCCGCCATCCACGAGGCCGCACGCGTGCGGGCCGAATGTCAGGAGGCGATGATCGGCCATCTCCATCAGACGGCAGCTTTGCTGGAACCCGCCCAGGCCGAAAAATATCTCGCTGCCATGCTGCCGTTGGCCTTGGGCACCTCCACCCCGGAATCCGGACATGCCGGCCATTGACCCCGAGAACCCCACCGATCACAGCGAGGTCATGCTCCGACTCGTCGCGGGGGATGACCACGCGCTCGACGTGCTGATGGAAAGATGGAAGGTGCCTCTCATTTCGTTCCTGCTCCGGATGACCAATGATTCCACGGTGGCGGGGGACCTTGCCCAGGAGACATTCGTGCGACTTTATCTGGCCCGAGATAGATATCGTCCGAGCGGGAAGTTCTCGACCTATCTATTCACCATCGCTTCGAATCTCGCGCGCAATCACTTTCGTTTTGCCAAACGCCATCCGGCGGTTTCGTTCGATGATACCCGGGAGCATGCGGAGACCGGCGTTCGTGAAGCGGTCGATCCGGGACGCAACGCCTCCGAGACGACCGTAGGCAAGGAGCGGGAAAAGGAAATCCTCGCGGCCATCGCTTCCTTGCCGGAAGACCAGCGCGAGGCGATCACCCTTTGCCTGATGGATGATTTTCCCATCGCGGAAATCGCCGCCATCATGGGCTGCAATGAAAAGGCGGTGGACAACAAACTCAACCGCGGGCGCCAGCGGCTGCGGGAGAAACTAAAACATTTGCTAGGATAGCTCTTAGCGATCGTTCGATCGGGCTTGGAGGAAAATCAGGACGTAGTAGAGAAGTTGTCCGATGGAGGCGAGGGCGGCCACGGTGTAAGTCATGGCGGCCCAGAAAAGGGCGTTTTTCGCCTTCTCGTGGGAAAGGCCGGTGGCAACACCACTTTGTTCGAGCCAGACGAGGGCGCGGCGGCTGGCGTCGAATTCGACCGGAAGGGTAACGAGGGCGAAGATGGTGGTGGCCGAAAAAAGAATGATGCCCGCGAGGAGGAGAGTGGTTCCGCCCCCGGCGGCGAGACCGGCGATGCCGGCCATGAGCAGCCAGGGGGCGAGATTGCTCCCGAGTTGCACCACCGGGACCAGACTGGAGCGCATCGCGAGCATCGGGTAGGCCGTGGCATGCTGGACGGCATGGCCGCACTCGTGCGCGGCCACGGCGGCAGCGGCCACGCTGTTCAGATGGTAAACCGGCTGGCTCAGGTTGACCGTTTTGTCCGCCGGATTGTAGTGGTCGGTGAGCGCTCCGGGGGTGCTGATGACTTTGACATCCCGGATACCATTCTGGGCCAACATACGTTCGGCCACCTCGCGTCCGGAGAAAGGCAGTGCCATCTGCGAATACTCGTTGAAGCGCCGCCGGAGCATGACTCCGACGAGGTGGCTGAGCAACATCGAGCCGCCGATGATGATGATGTAAAGGGGATCCATGGTTCGGGATGGGGGGTGGTCGCCGGAATTTTGAAGCGAAAACAACGTCCCGCCATCGAAAAAACGCCTCCCGGAGCCCGCGGGATGTTGAAAAAGATGGCCCAACGCGAAGAGGAAGGTGGACGAAACCCGCCGGATCGTTTAGATGAAGTGGAATTCAACCATGGACCGGGCCCTGCAGTTCTTCCTAGCGCACTGGCGAAGCGGATTTGAGATCCTCATTCTCACCGTCCTGCTCTACCAGATTTTCGCCGGTTTCAAGGCGACCAAAGCCGCGCGCATCGGCCTCGGCATCCTGATCCTGATTGCCACGCTTTATTTGCTGACCAATCTGCTCAAACTGCCCGTCATCGGCCTCGTGCTGAACGGCGTCCTCTACATGGTCGGCACCGGTCTGGTCGTTCTATTCCAACCGGAATTGCGCCGCTTGCTGGAAAAGGTCGCCTCGCGCTTCATCGCCTTTTCGGAAAAGAAGAGCGACTTCCTCGTGCTCTTCCAAGACACCGTCGCCACCCTCGCCAACAAACGTTTCGGGGCTCTTTTCGCCTTCGAGCGGGGCATCGACCTCGATGCCGTCGCGGAAACAGGCGTGGCCTTGGATGCCATGTTTTCCAAGGAACTGATGCTGACGGTCTTCCACCCCAAGACGGCGCTCCACGATGGCGGGGTCATCATCAAGTCCGAGCGTGTCATCGCCGCCGGTTGTGTCTTTCCCCTCACGCAGCGCCAGATGATCGATCGCAGCATCGGTCTGCGCCACCGGGCGGGATTGGGCATCGCCGAGGAAACAGACGCCATTTGCGTCATTATCTCCGAGGAGACTGGAGGTGTTTCCATCTGCAAGGGAGGAAAAATCGAACAGAATGTCCGCATCTCCGACCTTGTCCGCAGGCTGGAAGCCCTGCTCGGCGGAGAAACCGCTCCCCCAACGAATCCCGGCCATGAATCTAAAACGACTCTTCCTGCATAACTGGGAGGCCAAACTTGTCTGCCTCATCCTTGCTACCGCCATCTGGTGGGTGCTGCGCTACTACGTGATCAGCGGGCCGGGCGGACTCGGCACCACCCCCGCCGCCGAGGGCCAGACCAAACCTTGAGCCCGGTCAGAAACCGCCTCTTTCCGCTTTGGCACGAACGCGACTCATTCGGTGGAGAATGCGCCGCAAATGGCCAGAAATCGACCGCTTGGTCTTAAAATTCAAGATCCGGGGAATTTTCTTCGCCAATTGCCGCGAAGTTTGACAAAAAACAGGAAGACATCCCTGCACACTGCGTAAGATAAACCGAGCGAGTTCCCGCTCAACACCCCGATTTCCGGATGCCCGCGTTGAAAGTCCAGATGATTCGCGATACCGCGCGTCGGTTTCGCGAGGCGCTCCGTATGTTGGCGCGCTCGCCCCAGGGCTCGTCGGCCAAGAGGTTTGCCCTCCTGCTGCTTGTTTTGATGCTGGCCGTCAACGGACTGAATGTCATCAACAGCTACGTCGGGCGGGATTTCATGTCGTCCATCGAAAACAGCAATCCCGACGCTTTCCTCCGTTATGCCCTGATCTACGTGGGCGTCTTCGCAGGTTCCACCCTGGTCGGCGTGTTTTACCGTTTTTGCGAGGAACGCATCGGCTTGCTCTGGCGCGAGCAACTCACCTGGGATTTCGCAAAAGCCTACGTTGAGGACCGAACCTACTACCGTCTTGATAGCTCGGGGGGAATCCGCAATCCCGACCAGCGCATCACCGATGACGTGCGGGCCTTCACCACGACTTCCCTATCTTTTACGCTGCTGCTCATCAACGGCACGGTCACCGCGCTTTCCTTCTCGGGTGTGCTCTGGTCGATCAGTCCTTTGCTTTTTACAGTGGCGGTTGTTTACGCCATTTGCGGAAGCGCCATCACCATCCTCTACGGGCGACCTCTGATCCGGTTGAACTACAACCAGCTCGATATGGAAGCCAACTTCCGCGCCGATCTCATCCACATCCGGGAAAATTCCGAATCCATCGCCCTAGCCCACCGCGAAGGCAGGTTCAGCAAACGGCTCGACAAGCATCTGCGCGAACTGGCCGGCAATTACCGCCGCATCATCGGAGTCAACCGCAACCTCGGTTTCTTCACCACTGGATACAACTATCTCATCCAGATCATCCCGGCGCTCATCGTCGCGCCCCTTTTCATGCGCGGCGATTTCGAGTTCGGCGTGATCACGCAATCGGCGATGGCCTTCGGAACCTTGCTCGGGGCCTTCTCAATCATCGTCACCCAATTCCAATCCATCTCCGCTTTCGCGGCGGTCACGGCCCGGCTCTTCGTGCTGCGGGAAGGCATGGAGAAAGCCCGGCACGAGGAGAAATGCGCCATCCTCAACGAGGAATCGCCGGATACCATCCGCTTCGAAAAGGTGACCCTAAGATCCGCGGACGGCTCGCGCCTGCTCGTGCAAGACCTCAATGTCGTCTTCCAAGCCGGTTCACGATGGGTGATCACTGGTCCCGAAGACGCGCCCAAGGTCGCACTCTTCCGCGCCGCCGCCTCCATCTGGGACTGCGGGGAAGGCCGGATCCTGCGCCCTAGTCTTGAGGAAACCCTCTTCCTGCCCGAACGCCCCTACCTTCCTCCCGGTTGTCTTCGCGAAATCCTCGTGCGCACCAACATGGAAAATATCGTGCCCGATGAGGAAATCATGGCCGTGCTGCAGCGACTCGAACTGGGTGAGCTTGTCGCGCGCGTCGGCGGTCTGGGTTCGGATCAGGATTGGGATGATCTGCTCTCCATCGGCGAGCAACACATGCTCTCGGTTGCCCGCATCCTGCTCGCCCGCCCGGCCTTTGTTTTTCTCGATCGGCCGGGCAGTTCCCTGCCGAAATCCCAAATCGCGGCTGTTCTCGAGCTCTTCCGCGAACGTTCCATCGGTTGCATCGTGCTCGCCAAGAATGGTGAATCCCAACTCCGCTACGACCATGCACTCGATCTCAATGGCGACGGCCACTGGTCGGTGCGCCAGAAGCTCAAACGCGACACCGAAGAGCAGCTCGCTGATGTCGGATGTTGAGCAAGGAGAGCAACAGGAAACCCATGGCAAGTGGATCACTCAATCACCTGGCTGTGCCCGGGGATTTTCCGCCGCTTCCGAGAATTCACCCAACCGCGACATCACGGCTGCGTAACTTGAAATGGCTTGGAACTGGGTGATGATTAGCGACAAGGCCCCGAGCAGGGTCGCGAAGGCCATGGCCGACTGGCTGATGACTCCGAATTCCACTTCTCCCCGCATGAACAACGGGGCCACAATCAAAGCCGGGATGAGCTGGATCATGTAGTTGTAGCCGGTGGTGAAAAACGACAGATTCCGGTTCACCGCGATGATGTTCCGGAGATTGGAGACAAGCGCGTCAATTCGCCCCATGAGGCGTTGGCGCACATCGGATTCCCTTCCCTCTTTGGCGATGGCGTCGGCCTTTTCCTGGGTATGGATGAGTTCGGCACGGAAATCCGCCTCCCGGTCGGCCTGCTGGTAGTTGAGCCGCACCAACGGACGTCCGAGCCAGACCGTGAGCGAAGAACCGGCGACAGCATACAACACGGCGACCAGAAAGAGCTTCGGGCTGATGGTCCAGAGCACACTGGAGAATGAAATCGCGGCCATGGTGCCATTCAGGATCATGAGCAGGAACGAAAGCGTGGTGGTAGTGAGTTGCCGGACATCTTCGGTGATGCGTTGGTCGGGGTTGCTCACCGCACCATCCCCGGAGAATTTCAAATAAAGCTTGTTGTCGATGTAGAAGCCGGTGATGCTCCGGGTCAACCAATCGCGCCAGAGCAAGCCGAGCCGCTCCTCGCAGAAGCGGAAAAGAACCCCCACGAGGGTCGATGCGGCGAAGACACCGGCATAAAGCCAGGCGAAACGCGTGAAGCCATCCGTATTCTTACTCTCGATGGCCGACATGAAGTATCGACCGACATAACTGTTGGCAATGTTCATGCCGTTGATACCGAGCATGAGAACAAGCAAAGCCACCAGCAACCAGCGGGCCTGCCCTCCCGCCGGCGATTTGAGAAAACTTGCCACCGACCTGAACAGTCGGCCCCAAGTCTTGCGGGTGGGAGCATTGCTGGGCTCGGTCATCGTTCGGCACACTACACGCGGGTCAACCCGGATGGCGAGAAAATTGACAGGGTTTCCACCAAACCGAAACAACCGGAATGCATTGAATCGGTCTTTCGCGCCTCCCCGGTCTCGTGACCATGCCGAGCAAAGCTCCGGGAATTCACCCCTTCGGCGGCAAAAGATACAGGCCCATGGCAAAAACCAGGTAAACCATCAGGATAAGGACCCCGGTGAACCAGGTGGAGCGCCCACTGTTGGTCACCAGCGCGGCGGTGAGAGTGGCGATGCCCATCATCACCACGGCACCCGGCCAGAATTGCAGATCCATGGGAACCGGACCGAGGACGTGGCTGAGCAGGACCAGGACCGGCGCGACAAAAAGGGCAATCTGGACCGCGCTGCCAAGAGCGATCCCCACACTGAGGTCGAGACGATCCTTCCGGGCGGCGGAAAAGGCCGCCCCCATCTCGGCCGCTCCTCCTACCAGGGCGACGACAATGAACCCAACGAAGGCCGGGCTCATGCCAAAACTGACGGATGCCACCTGCACAAATTCCACGAACACCTCGCTGACCAGAGCGACCAGCACGGTGACCCCAGCCAGAACACCCAGCGCCAAGCCAACCGGCCAGGGTTCTTCTTCCTTGATTTCCCCGTGCCGGCCATGCTCGTCGGCCATCATTTCCTTGTGGATCTTGAGGGAAAACAACATGCCCAGCCCGTAGGTCGTAATGAGCAGAATGGAGAGACCGACGCTTAGCTCCACGTTCATCATGGAGGAAACCGCCGGGTCGGTCATGGCGACGCCGGAAGGAACCAACATGGCCACCGTGGCGAGGAACAACAAACCCGCCTGCACGCGCGCGCCGACCCGGTTGTATTCCTGCACATGATGCTTCAATCCCCCGAGCAAGAAGGAAGCGCCTAACATGAACAATGTGGTGGTGGGAGCGAGGCCCCCGAAACCAACGGTGGCGACGGTCATGACACAGAAGTAAAGCGAATCCACCCAGCCCCAACCTTCCACCCAGTGGTAGAAACACATCCCGATGCCGAGGAGGCCGGATAAGAGCACACCTATGGCAGCGGAATCGGGATCGGCACGCAGTCCGCGCCAGAGGTTGCGGAAATGCATCAGAATGTGGATGAAGATTCGGAACATAAGTGTCGGAGTCAACCGAACAGCACGATGGCAAGGATTTGGGCGGACAAAATGCGCAGGAGCGTGGTGAGCGGGTAAACGGTGGCATAAGCGACCGTTGGTGCCTCGCTCTTGCAGATGCCACTGGCGAAGGCAAGGGCGGGAGGATCGGTCATGCTCCCGGCGGGCAATCCGCTCAGGTCGGCGTAGTTGGTTCCATAAGGATCTTCATCTGCACCATTTGCGGATCAAAGAGACGATGTGGAGCGGAACCCGCACGTTCGGCATGAAAAGGGCCAAGATCCATGATTGCGAGTTTGTCGATGCAGGCGGCCGGTGGGAAAAGGGGCGACCGGGTGTCAAAGGTGGAATTACCGGGGGCGGAATCTTCGCTGTTTGGATGAGCGAGTGCGAGATCTTCAATAACCGGTTCACCCGCACCCGCATGGCGAAAGAGCATGAGTTCTACGGCATCAAGGTGCGACAGGCCAAACAATGCCGGGTGCATCACAACGCCATCGAAGTGAATTTCAGCATGGAATTCCCGTTTGAGAATGACGAGGACAACGAAATCGACCACAACGTTTGCCACGGCACCATCTTGATCCCCAAGCACGCCGGCGGCCCTGTCCCCAAGAGCGGGAAGACCTTTCGTATCCATCACAATTACTTCAAAGACAGCTACAGTATCGAGTTTGTGAGGAACGGCGTGGAGATTGATCACAACTTGTTTGACTTCGATCCGAATGCGGACCACGGCAATCTCATCTCGGGATTTGGCTCCGCCAGTGCCCGAGGTCCCGCGGTATTCCACAACAACATGGTAAGCACTCCGGGTCGCGGGGTCATCTGGATCAACGAGGTGTTCAACAACCTGACGGTGCGGAACAATCATATCATCACCCGAACCACCAAGACACCGAGGCGGGAAGGTCTCTTCGGGTTTATCGCGAAGTGCGATTTCAAAACCATTTCCATCAAAGAAAATTTGATCGAATGCCACGGCGAGCCCCGCCCCTTGCTTCGGTGCAAGGAAAGCTATGAGAGCGTGGTCGAGAATAACACCCTGCTCAACATTGCCGATGCAGAAAAGCTGGGGAACCCCAATACCGGACGAACCATCGGGCTGGAAGAGCCCTTGATGTTCGAGTGCGGGGCGAATGGTGAATTCGCCGTGAGTGGGTGGAAGATCAGTGCCACCAAGAAGTGGCCGGCACATGACAGGCTGGACGCTTCGCAGAGCGGGAGATTCCCGGTTTCCCGTCAGCGCATGGAGAACGCCATAAGAGCGGCGGCGGCGGCGGTGAGGACGACGATGACGCCGGCGATGGCAGCAATGATTTTGTCGGGGTTGGACTCCGTTTTTTTGGGTCCAAAGCCCAGAGGTTTGATATCGGGGACGGTGCTCGCGGAGGGCTTGATGGCGGCCGGGGGAGGTGCGTGGGCTCCACCCTCGCGTGGAGCCTCAGGCTCGGAAGCGGGCTCGGCGGTGCTAGATGGGGCGGCGGGCCTTGGCGCACCCTGGTAATGGGCGCGCAGGTTGCCGAAACGGAGGAGGTCGCCGTCGGAGAGGTGGGCTTCCTGGACACGCTCGCCATTGAGGCGCACGCCGTTGGTGGAGCCGAGATCCTTGAGGACATGATGGTCCCCGTCCCGGTGAATCTCCGCATGGAAGGTGGAAACCGAGCTGTCGTCCAGGGCGATCTCGTTTTCGGGGGCTCGGCCGATGCGCAGGGTTTCTTCACCCAGCGGGACTTCCGTCTCGCTGCCGTCGGAGTGCGTGATGAACAAGGAGGACATGGAAAATGGGGCCGGCGCATCCGGCACTCCCTCCATAAAACGCTTTTAGCGCGAAGAATCAATCAAATTGGCAAATTCTTCGAAGAAATAACGGGCGTCATTGGGTCCGGGGGCGGCTTCCGGGTGGTATTGCACGGAGAAAACCGGGTAGTCGCGGTGCCTCAGGCCCTCGACGGTGTCGTCATTCAGGTTGATGTGGGTCACTTCGACATTCGCGGGCAGGGCGTCGGCATCGACGGCAAATCCGTGATTCTGCGAGGTGATAGCGACGCGCCCGTCGCGGAGGTCTTTGACCGGCTGGTTGCCACCGCGGTGGCCGAACTTGAGCTTGAAGGTCTTGCCGCCGACGGCGTGCCCCAGGATTTGGTGGCCGAGGCAGATGGCGAAGATCGGCTTGCGGGGAATGAGCGTGCGGACTTCGCGGTGGATGTAGTCGAGAGCGGCCGGGTCGCCGGGGCCATTGGAAAGGAAGACGCCGTCCGGATTCAGAGCCAGCACTTCCTCGGCCGTGGTCCGGGCATTGACGACGGTGACCTTGAAGCCGGATTGGCGAAGGCGGCGCAGGATGTTGTATTTCACCCCGAAGTCGTAAGCGACCACATGGTGGCGGGCGGGCGCGAGCGGGGCGTAGACATCCACGCCCTCGTGGGTGAGCGGGACGCTCTGCGAGGGATTCGGGATGGTCCAGTCGCGCGAGAGGCGGTCGTTTTCATCCCAGACGTAACTTTCCGGCGTGGTCACTTCTTTGACGTAGTCCATGCCGACCATTCCCGGTGAAGCAACAGCGCGAGCGACGGCTTGTTCCGGAGAAATGTCCTCGCTGGTGAGGATGGCGCGCATGGCTCCGGCAACGCGGAGGCGTTTGGTGAGGGCGCGGGTGTCGATGCCCTCGATACCGGGGATGCCGTGGCCTTTGAGGTAGTCGTCGAGCGACTCGACCGAGCGGTAGTTCGAAGGCTCGCGGCAGAGTTCCTCGATCACGAAGCCGCGCACGTGCGGACCGGAACTTTCGTTGTCGAGGGGATTGATGCCGTAGTTCCCAATGAGCGGATAGGTCATCGTGACGAGCTGTCCGCGATATGATGGATCAGTAAGGACCTCCTGATATCCGGTCATGGAGGTGTTAAAACAAATTTCACCGGTCGTGGTGACGGGAGCGCCGAACGCTTTCCCCTCGAACCACGTCCCATCTTCGAGTGCTAGCAGGGCGCGCATTTCAAGCGCATAAAGTGCCCGGATCCGGCCTCCTGTAAACCGGAAATCCGGCATCAGAGGCGATTTCTGGGTTTGGGGGCCTGGAGTCATCGAAATGACCCTAGATGATGCACCCGCGCGGGATAATCGTCATACGAGTTGCCTCGCCATGCCAAAGTCCTAGGCTGAAGTTTGGATTGCGGTGGCACGCGGAGCACGACACCGCTTTGGCGGAGGCCGCTCTACCCCCGAGAGCGCCGTCGTTGCCGGTGCACTCCAACACTCTGACGACACTGCGCCTTTTTATGGCAAAGACGCGCGGGCTTGGTGTCGCTGTAGAGCCTCCTCACCAACCCGTGCCGACGCCCTCTTTTTCCGCGAGAGCGAGCAATTCCGGCCGCATCGGCCATTCGTCGGGGCGGAGGCTTTCGCTGTGCCGCTGGCTCGCTCCCTTCAGCATCATACATCCGGTATTGTCTCCAATCGCGGCCACCTCGGCGATTTCGTCGGGAGAGAGTTTCAGGTTGGCGGGCACGGCGGCCAGTTCGTGGAGTTTGTCGGCGAGAGGTCGGGCATTTTCCCCGGCCTCTTGGATGACCGTCGGGACGACGGAATGCACGGGCTCTTGGGAAAGGCACCAGACGGCGGAGAGTTGCAGCATGGTCAGGCCGTGTTTCTCGGCGAGCGGGCGCATTTTTTCCAGCTTCTCACAGCCGTGTTCGACCCAACCCTGCGGGCGATAGGTGCGGTGGTCGCCGGGTTTAAAATTGTGCCCGGGCTTCACGTCGTCCCAGAAGATGCCGCCGTGGTCCACGACACGGGTGAGAATTTCCACCCCGTGGCGGCGGGCCGAAGGCAGCACAAAATGCCCGGGCCATGGCTCATGCGGACTGAGGATAATCATGGCCCAGTCGATGGCCTCGGCGTAGCGCTCGAAACAATGGATGATGTCGAGGGTGAAGCCGTTGGCCGGGCCGGGGGCAATGCCAAGGCGGTCGGTCAAACCAGTATCGCGGGTTTCCCGGAGGGCTTCCCAGACTTCCTCGCGGGTGTAACCAGTTTCGTCCGGGTTGTGCAGCATGAGCAGATCGAATCGATCGGTGCGGCAACGTTCCAGAGACTTCTCCACCGCCATGCGGACATAATCGCGGTAGTCACGGGGTGAGCGCAAATCCGGAGCGGTGAAGCGGGGGTAACCGGCATTCCCTTGGCGGGTGCCGTCGTAGAAGTCGTGGCCGATGATACCGGCGAGGGCATAGGACGAACGATCAACGCCCGCGAGGGCTTCGCCCAAGGCCTCGTCGGCGCGTCCGAGACCATACACATCGGCCGTGACAAAGGTGCGAATGCCCGCATCATAGGCGGCACGGATCGACGCGCGGAAGGCGGCGTCATCGAGGGCTTCCCCGAAGTGCATGTACTTCCCGGCGGACCAGGTCCCGTAGGCGGTATGGCTCAGATTCGGCATAGGCCGGACCATGCCGCCGTCGCCGTGTTGGGTCAAGGGGCAGGGCGGCGAGGACAGGAGCCTACGCGCTTTCCAATCTGCCCCGAAGCCCGTATAATGGGATAAGTGCGAGAGCCATCCAATGGTGTCAGTTTTCCGGGCAAGACCGGGACGGTCTTGCTACAATTCCGGCAGATGCTCACGGGCCAATTCCCTTTGGCTATCCACTTCACTCGTAGCAAGAGCGTTGAAGCCTTCGAAGCCTTGGCGACGAAGGCTCGCTCTTGCCCAAAAGGGGCGCCTCCTTTCGGAGGCAAGATATTCTTGCTGGACGCGGAAAACGCAAACAGCATCGGGGCAAAATCCCCATCAAGTCAATCGTTGCAGTTCATCAGCCCGCCTCGCCATTACACCCGCGGGGGCGGGGTTGGGATGAGGCGCGGGCGCGGAGTGAGGACCTCGGCTTGGCCCTTGGCGACGAGCACGGTGTGTTCGAAATGGGCGGATGGCTTGCCATCGCGGGTCACAACCGTCCAGTTGTCGTCGAGGATTTTCACGGCAGCCATGCCGGCATTGACCATCGGTTCGATGGCGAGAATCATCCCCTCCTTCAAACGCGGGCGGGCGCCCTTGCGTCCGAAGTTCGGCACCTGTGGTTCCTCGTGGAGACGGCGTCCGACCCCGTGGCCGACAAATTCGCGCACGACGCGGAATCCCTTGGAGGTGACGAACGATTCAATGGCATGGCTCAGGTCACCCAGCATGGTGCCATCGGTGGCGTATTGCAGGGCGATGGCGAGTGATTCTTCGGTCGCCCATAACAAATGATGGACTTCATCACTCATTGCTCCGACGGGCACGGTCATCGCATTGTCGCCAATCCATCCATCCTTCAAGATGCCGACATCGATCTTCACGATGTCTCCCGGTTGGATGACGCGATCCGCACCGATGCCGTGCACGACTTCGTCGTTCATGGAGATGCAGATACTGCCGGGAAAGCCCCGATAGCCGAGAAAGGCACTGCGCACGCCCTCTTCCTTCATCAGTTTTGCCGCGTATTCATCGATCGAGCGGGTGGTCACACCCGGCTGGATGCGCGCGGCGGTTGCCTGCAGAATGGCGGCGGCGGTTTTCCCGGCGGCGCGCATGCCGTCGAGTTGTTTGCCTTTCCGAATGGGGATAGCGTCGCTCATGATAGGGAAGGGAAAAGATCCGTGATTTGGCGGGCCATGTCGGACGATGGCAGCAACGCATGGAATTCCCGGACGATACCGCGCGGAGCGTAGTAGTCCAGAAGAGGGAGGGTCAATTTTTTGTATTCGGCGAATCGTTCGGCAAAGACATCGGGATGATCGTCCTTGCGGCGTCCCACCATGGCGCCACAAAGCGGGCAGGCCCCGCCTTCGACGGGCGCGCCGAGATCACCATTGCGGAAAGTTCCTCCACAAGCGGTGCAGGTCAGACGATGCATGATTCGTTCGGCCAGTTCCTCTTCCGTCGCCACGAGGGCAATGACGGCGTCGATCTTCCAGCCTCGTTCACGGCAAAGCTCGTCGAACAATTCGGCTTGCCGGACCGTGCGGGGAAACCCATCGAGCACGAGTCCGCCGTCCACGGACTCGAGTTCGGAGCGCACCAACTCGAGGATGAAATCATCGGGCAGAAGATACGCGCTGCCGAGTAAGTCCTGGCAGCGTTTGCCGAAAGGGGTATTACGCTCGACATGCGAGCGAATGGCCGCCCCGGTCGAAAAGGCCCGCCAGCCGAAGCGTTCGTGCAACATCCGTGCTTGTGTCCCCTTGCCACTGGCGGGAGGACCGAAAAGAATCACGAGAGGCGCTGCGGCCATGGCGGCACGGGATTATCGGGTCAGCATCGCAGCGGCACCGAGCAGCACCAGGATAGCCGCGAGAATGGCCAGCCACATGGTGGTCTTGGAGCTGGCCGCGTTTCCGGTGCCGAGTCCTTTGGTCTTGTCGAAACGGCCACGGATTTTGCCGCGGCGGAGGAATCCGTCGTAGTGGCGTTGCAACAAATGGGTTTCCATTTGGCGCATGATGTCGAGCAACACGCCGACAAGAATCAAAATGCTGGTGCCACCGAAGAACTGAGCCGCCACCGGAGGAACCTCGGCCTTGAGCGAGATCAGGGTGGGCAGCACCGCGATGATGGTGAGGAAGATCGAACCGGCGAAGGTCAACCGGCTCATCGAGAAATCGAGGAAGTCCGCGGTCGGTTTGCCGGGGCGCACGCCGGGGATGTATCCGCCGTTTTTCTTCAGTTCTTCGGCGATCTGACCGGGCTGGAACATGGTCGCCACCCAGAAGTAGCTGAAGAAGAAAATCATCAGGCCGAGGATGATGTAATGGGTCACCGCATTCGGGCTGCTGATATGGTAAAGAAGGGTCTGCAGCCAGTTCACGCTCGCGAACATGGGGCTGAGGAACATCGGGAAGGTCAGGATGGCCTGGGCGAAAATGATCGGCATCACGCCCGCGTAGTTGACCTTCAGCGGCATGTATTGTTTCTGGCCACCGAGCATTTTGCGCCCGACCATACGTTTCGCGTAGGCGATGGGAACGCGGCGCTGGGCCTGCGTGATGGCAATGACACCGGCGATGACCACAATCATGAACACCAGCAACATCACCATGATGGCCGGGCTGAGCGGGTTGACATCGGTGGCACCGGTCAACGCGGGCTTCACGTATTTGTTCCAGATCTGGATGATCGCGGCCGGGAAGTTGTGGATGATGTTGACGGCGATGATCAGGGAAACGCCGTTGCCGATCCCGCGTTCGGTGATTTGTTCGCCCATCCACATCAGGAGCATGGTGCCCGCGACGATGGTGGTGGTCGCGCTCAGGTAATAGACCCAATCCGGATTCGGAACGAGAGGACCGTATTTGGTAACATCAAAGCCACCGAGGAACGGGTTCGTGCTGGGATCGACCAGGGATTTGACGAGGAAAAAGCCTTGCAGGATGGCCAAACCGATGGTGACCAGCCGGGTGTATTGGTTGATCTTGCTGCGACCCCCTTCTTGGCGGGCGAGGCGCCCGAGCTGGGGCACGACGGCCGTGAGAAGTTGCATCATGATCGACGCCGAAATGTAGGGCATGACGCCGAGGGCGAAGATCGCGCAGTTGCTCAGCGCGCCACCGGAGAAAACGTTGAGAAGGGCGGCAACGGCGGCACCCCCGCGGGTGGCATCGTCTTCAAGGAGCCGGGCTTCGATGAATTTGTCGAGGGCGAACGAATCCACCCCCGGAAGGGTGATGGCCGTGCCGAAGCGGATGACCACGATCATCAACAAGGTGAAGATGATGCGGTTCCGGAGTTCCGGGATGTGGAAGATGTTGCGGAAGGCGGAAATCATGATGAGAAAAGGAAAAAGGGGGCGAATCTCCGGGTGTCCGGTGATTGCCCCCGTTACTGAACCGCTACCCTTGCCGTGGGCAAGGGAAAGATCCGTGATTTGTTGGCGGGCTGCGTCTTCACGCTGCCGTGATACCGGCAATGCTGCCGCCGGCCTGCTCGATCTTGACGCGGGCACCGGCGCTCACTTCGTCCACGTCGATGACGAGGGCTTTATCGAGCTTGCCGTTGCCGAGCACCTTGACGACTTCAAAGCGACCGTCCACCAGACCTTTTTCAAGGAGGGCTTCGGTGGTCACTTTGTCACCGGCGTTGAAGGCATCGTTCAGGTCACCGACATTGACGGCGGCAACCTTGCGGGCGAAGGCGGCATTGCTGAATCCCTTCTTGGGAAGGCGACGGTGAAGGGGCATCTGACCGCCTTCGAAACCGGGGCGGATGGAACCGCCGGAACGTGCGTTCTGACCTTTGTTACCCTTGCAGGAAGTCTTGCCGTGGCCGGAGCTTTCGCCGCAGCCAAGGCGCTTCTTGCGGTGTTTGGCCCCGGGATTGGGCTGGAGAGTATGCATGCGCATGATGGTAGTTCCTTTGGTTGGGGAAGGTGGCCGCGCCGGTTTTCACTGGCGGCGGCCGGGAAGTGGTTTACTCGGATTTGGCAGGGCGTTTGCCCCGGCGGCGGAGAATGTCGTCGCGGGTGCGAAGTTGGGCGAGGGCGTCCACGGTCGCTTTCACCACGTTGGCGTGGTTGCTCGAACCCATGGATTTGGCGAGCACGTCCTTGACGCCGACGGCTTCTAGCACGGCGCGCACGGCGCCACCGGCGATGATGCCGGTTCCTTCGGAGGCCGGGCGGAGAAGCACACGGCCACCGCCGAATTCACCCCACACATCGTGCGGAATGGTCACGCCGTTGAGCGGGAAAGCTTCGAGAGCGCGGCGGGCCGCGTCGGTGGCCTTGCGGATGGCATCGGCGACTTCATTCGCCTTGCCGAAACCGAAGCCGACTTTGCCGCCGCGATCACCAGCGACCACGAGAGCGGAGAAGCTGAAACGACGGCCACCTTTCACGACTTTGGCGCAACGATTGACGTGCACGACTTTTTCCAGAAGGTCGGGACCGGACTTCTCTTCGGAAGAAGGACCACCAGGTCCACGGCGGGGGCCACCTTGGCCACGTCCAGGTCCACGGCCGGGGCCACGGCGCTCGCCGCGGCGCTCACCGCGTTCGGCGGGTGGGGCTTCGGAAGTGGTAACGACGGCTTCGACTTCGGGATTCGTCTCGGCGGGTTGATCTTGATTGCTCATGGGAAGTGTCGCTGGTGGTTAGAACTGAAGTCCGGCTTGGCGGGCGGCGTCGGCCAGGGCCTTCACTTTTCCGTGGTAGAGGAAACCACCGCGATCGAAGACGACGTTGGTGATATTGGCTTTGATAGCGCGTTCGGCGACCAGCGTTCCGATGGAAGTGGCGGTCGTGGTGTTGGCGGCGTTGCCGGCTTCGACGGCCTTCTCGACCGTGGAGGCCGAAACAAGGGTGCGACCGGTTTCGTCGTCGATCACCTGGGCATAAACATGCTGGTTCGAGAAGTGCACCGCCAGACGGGGACGGGCGGGAGTGCCGCTCACCTTTTTGCGGATGCGGAAGTGAACGCGGCGACGGGATGCTTTGCGATTGATTGTGCTCATGGCTTTGCGTGTTCCTTTCGACCGGATCGTTATTTGGCGGTTTTCCCTTGTTTGCGGCGGACATGTTCGCCGACGTAGCGGACACCTTTGCCTTTGTATGGCTCGGGCGGGTAATAAGCGCGCACATCGGCGGCAAATTGGCCGACGAGGTGTTTGTCGATTCCTTCAACGCGGATCTTCGTGTTGTCCGTCACGGTGACTTTCAAACCGGACGGAATCGGGTGAAGCAGCGGGTGGGAGTAGCCGAGGCTCAAGTCGAGGGCGCTGCCTTTGACAGCGGCACGGAAACCGACGCCGATGATTTCAAGGTCCTTGACGAAACCCTGGGAAACCCCGGTCACCATGTTGTTCACCAGCGCGCGGGCGGTGCCGTGCAGCGCCTTGGAACGACGGTCGTCATTCGGACGCGTGAGGGTGACGGTGTTGGCCTCCTGGGAGATGGTGATTCCCGTGGGAAGGGTGTAGCTCAGTTTGCCCTTGGCTCCTTCGACAGTCACGAGACCGCTATCGGCCACCGTGACTTTCACTTGGGCGGGGAGAGTAATGTTTTTGTTGCCGACGCGCGACATAATGTTGGTGTCCTTTCGGTGGGTGGGTCGGGATGATTACCAGACGAGGGCGAGCAATTCGCCGCCGACGTTCTCCTTCTTGGCGCGGGCTCCGGTCATCACGCCTTTGGAGGTGGAAAGGATGGTGATACCCAGTCCGGAGCGGACGCGGGGAATCTCCGCCACCGGCACGTAGGTGCGGCGGCCCGGGGTGCTGACCCGTTTCAGGTCGGTGAGGACGGGGCTGCCGTCCACGAATTTGGTCTTCACGCGGAGGACGGGGAACTTGCCCCCTTTGTCCACTTCGTAATTCCAGATGTAGCCTTCCTCTTTGAGGATGCGGGCGATGTCTTCCTTGATGCGCGAGTAGGGAGCATTGCATTGCTCTTGGCCGGCGCGGCTGGCGTTTTTCACGCGGGTGAGGAAGTCGGAAATTGGGTCGCTGATGGTGCTCATGGGATTGTCCGTTCGATGATTGCGTCTTTGGGTTTCCGTGAGGCCGATCAGGCGGTAGCGGCTTTGGCAGGTTTACGGAACGGCATGCCCATTTCGACAAGCAGTTCACGGGCTTCACCGTCGTTGGTGGCGCTGGTCACGATGATCACATCGAAGCCGATGTTGCGCTTCACCTTGTCGATTTCGATTTCCGGGAAGATCGTCTGGTCAGTTACGCCCAGGCAGTAGTTGCCGCGTCCGTCGAAGGCGCGGGGATTGACGCCGCGGAAGTCACGAATACGGGGAATGGCGGTCTTGATGAGACGCTCCAGGAACTCATACATGCGCGGGCCGCGGAGGGTCACGCGGGCTCCGATGTTTTCACCGGCGCGGAGCTTGAAATTCGAAATCGCCTTCTTCGATTTGGTCGCCACGGCTTTCTGGCCGGTGATGCGGCCGATTTCCTCGACGGCATCTTCGACCGCCTGTTTGCGGTCGCTCTCTTTGCCAACGCAGGTGTTGACGACGACTTTCTCGATCTTCGGGATCTGGTGGACATTCGCGTAGCCGAACTTCTTCTGAAGTGCGGGCATGACGCGTTGTTTGTATTCGGTGAGCAGTGCTGGTGTCATGATTGCCTCCTCGTGGTTCCCGGCGAATCCGGGCCTTCGGGTTTGCTTGTGGGTATTTTTCTCTTATCGGGTTGCCCGGCCGGGGGCGCGGGCGGGAAATATATCACGCTTTTTTCTTGCGCGCGGCTTTTTTCTTCGGAGCCAGATCGGCGGCGTCCACTTTCTTCACATTGGAGATGTGGATCGGGCCTTCTTTCTCGATGATGCCGCCTTCGGGAAACTCCTGATTGCGCTTCTGGTGTTTCTTGATGATACGGACGCCTTCGACGAGCACCTGGGCCTTCTCGGGAAGGACCTGGAGCACGGTGCCGGTGGCTCCCTTGTGGTTACCGGCGATCACCTGGACGGTGTCACCCTTCTTGACATGGGTTCTGACTCGGCTCATAGGACTTCCGGGGCAAGGGAAACGATCTTCATGAAGTTTTTCTCGCGGAGTTCGCGGGCGACAGGGCCGAAAATACGGGTGCCGCGGGGGTTGCCATCCTTGTCGATGACGACGATGGCATTGGTGTCGAAACGCAGAATCGAACCATCGGAGCGGCGAATCGGGGCGGAGGTGCGCACGACCACGGCGCGCACGACCGAACCTTTCTTCACGGCGGCGGTGGGAATGGACTCGCGGATGTGGGCGGTGATGACGTCGCCGATGCGGGCCGTGCGGGTGCGTTTGCCGATCACGCCAATCATCTTGGCGGAGCGGGCACCGGTGTTATCGGCCACCGTCACTTGGGATTCCATTTGAATCATGGGATTGGTCTCCTTTGGGTATTGGGATGGGAGTCCGGTCTCGAGCGCCGGCCACGGGGCCTTCGGCGCGACGGTCCGGACCATCGGGTTAATGATTGAGAACTTCGACGAGGCGCCAGCGCTTGAGTTTGCTCATCGGGCGGGTCTCGACGATGCGGACCTTGTCGCCGATCTTGGCTTCGCCCTTTTCGTCGTGGGCGTAGAACTTTTTGGAGCGCTTCACGATCTTCTTGAAGGTCGCGTGCGGGACGCGGGCGACGTATTCGACGACGATGGTTTTGTTCATCTTGTCGGAAACGACAACGCCGGTGCGCGACTTGCGAACGGTGCGCTTCTCGGTTGGCGGATTGGAGTCTTGGCTCATGGTGTCAGGGCGGAGTGGTTCGGAGTTCAGGCCTTGGCCGATTTTTGGCCGGTGAACGTCAAGACGCGGGCGATTTCGCGGCGGACGGTGCCGAGGCGGGCCGAGTTCTCGAGTTGCTCGGTCGATTGTTGGATGCGCAGGTGGCGCATTTCATCGTGCAGCTCGCGCAGGCGGGCCTGGAGCTCGTTGAGGCTCAGTTCGCGCAGTTCCTTGTTTTTCATGGCGGTGGAAATTCGTTGGCGTGGATTGGGGATCTCAGTCGAGACCGTGGCGTTTCACAAAGCGGCAGCGGATACCGAGTTTGTTGGCGGCGAGGCGCATTGATTCTTTGGCTTGGGATTCGGTGCAACCGGCCAGTTCGAAAAGCATGGTGCCGGGCAAAACAACCGCGACCCAGCGATCGAGCGCGCCTTTACCTTTACCCATCCGGGTTTCAGGCGGGCGACCGGTCACCGGCTTGTGCGGGAACACGCGGATCCAGAGTTTGCCTTTCCGTTTCAGGTGGCGGTTGATGGCAACCCGGCATGCTTCGATCTGATTGGCGGCCAGCCAGCAGCGGCCGAGCGCTTGCAGACCGAAATCACCGTAGCTCACATCGGTGCCGCGGGTGGCATTCCCGGCGCGGCTCCCGCGCTGGGTTTTACGAAACTTGACTCTTTTGGGCATCAAGGGCATGGCGACGTCCTCCTAGGGAAAATATTGGGGTTGTTGGTGACGGGGTGAATTATTGCTCGTTGGGGGCGCGGCGGGGGCCGGATGGGCGCCGGTTGCCACGGTTGGTCGGGGCGGCGTCTTCCTTCTTGTTGACCCAGCACTTCACGCCGATGAGACCATAGACGGTGCGAGCTTCGGAGAAGCCGTAGTCGAGAGGAACACGCAGGGTTTGCAGGGGCACTTTGCCCTCGCGATACCATTCGGCGCGGGCGATATCGGCACCGCCGAGACGACCGGCCACGCGGATCCGGATGCCGTCGGCTCCGAAATCCATGGCGGTTTGCAGCGCGCGCTTCATGGCGCGGCGGAAAGAAACACGGCGTTCAAGCTGGAGAGCCACGTTCTCGGCCACGAGTTGGGCGTCGGTTTCCGGCTGCTTGATTTCGATGATGTCGATCTTCACTTGTTTGCCGCCGGCCATCTTGGAAAGCGTGGCGGTCATGGTTTCGATCTCCTGGCCTTTGCGGCCGATCACCAATCCTGGGCGGGCGGTGTGCAGGGTAACGCGCACGCTGTTCCAAGCACGCTCGATCATGATCTTGGAAATGGCAGCTTGTTGCAGCTTGCCCTTCAGATAATTCCGAATCTCCAAATCATTGTGGAGGTTTTCGGTGTAGGTCTTGCCGGCGGCATACCATTTGGAGCGCCAGTCCTTGCTAACGGCGAGGCGGAACCCGATTGGATTGACTTTTTGTCCCATGATTTCGGTCGGTTGAGTGGTGGCGCGGTCCGGTTATTCGGCGGCTTCGGAGGTGGTTTCGGCTGGTTTGGCCGCGGCCTTCTTCTTGGCAGCGGGTTTGGCGGCTTTCTTCGCGACGGGGGCCTTTTTCTTCTTCGGCTCCGGCAAAGCAATCTCGTCAGTGAGGGTGATGCGGATGTGGCTGGTCCGCTTCTGGATCGGATGGGCCGATCCGCGGGCGGCGGGCTTGAATCGCTTGAGGCGTGGGCCTTCGCCGACTTGAGCTTCTTTCACGACCAAACGGTCAACCGACATCTCATGGTTGTTCTCGGCGTTCGCGATGCCGGAACGGAGTGTCTTGCCGACAAGGTAGGCGGCCTTCTTCGGAGTGAAGTTCAGGATGTCGAGCGCCTGGCTGGCAGGAAGACCGCAGATTTCGCGGACGACATCGCGCACTTTGAGAGGCGAGATGCGGACGTGGCGGGTGATGGCTTTGACTTCCATGGTGTGATTCGTTGGGTCGGTTGTTTTTTCGAAAGGTCTGAGTGAGGTCAATTGACGCCGGGACGGGCGATGTCGCCCACCTGGAGATCCTGGATGGCTAGACCGCCATCAAGGGAGACGATGCCGCAGACTTCGTCGCGAACGTCCACCACGATGGCGGATCCAAGCGCGCGGTCCTGGCGTCGAAATTCAAAGGGCATGCCGAGTCGCACACCGCTGCGGAGGCCCACATTGAGAACGGCCAGTCCGATATCCGGTTGCAGGCTCAGCACTTGGGCGTTGGTGATTTCATTTGCGGCGGCGGGAGCATCATTGTTGATGCCGCGGGATGCCGCGAGAGTTTGGTCGGCGGCACGCAGTTCCGCTTCGAGTTCGGCGCGGAGAGCGGCATCGACATTTTCCGTGCGGTTCAGGAAAGCGAGCACCGACTCGCTCAATTGCAGCAGTTGGCGCTCGAGGAGTCCGCGGGCTTCCTTCTCGCGTCCGAGTTCGGACATCGCATTGATCAAGCGGCGGCGGCTTTCGCGATCGGTCGGGTCGAAAACCGTGAGGCCGAGGGCTTCGAAATCGGAGCGCATTTTCTGGTGCTCGTCACGCGTGGTCTTGGCTTCCTGATTGGCGGTGGCAAGGCTGCGGGCGAGAGCGGCGTTGGCTTGACGCAGTTGATTATTCTCCTGCTCCATGCGTCCGGCGCGCTCGAGAGCGGCTTCGAGGGCCACTCTGGTTTCCGCGACAACCGCCTCATCACCGGCACACACCGACACCTGTCCAACCGCGAGAGCGGTGGCGGCGATCGGAGCCATGGCCTGGAGTCGGTTGAACATGCGGAAGAGAAAAAGACGGTTATTTCTTGGTGGCGGCGCCGTGAGCCTTGAACATACGGGTCGGGGAAAACTCGCCGAGGCGGTGTCCGACCATGTTTTCGGAAACATAGACGCTGACAAAGTCCTTGCCGTTGTGCACGAGGAAGGTATGTCCGACGAAGTCGGGGATAATCATCGAAGCACGCGACCAAGTCTTGATCGGTTTCTTCTGCCCGGCCTCGTTCATCTTGTCCACCTTGAGGAGGAGTTTCTGGAAAACGAAAGGACCTTTTTTGAGGGATCTGCCCATGGTGATTGGCTTGTTGGTTCTTGGATTCGGCGGGAGAAATTAGCGGCGCTTCGCGTTGCGACGCTGGAGAATGAACTTGCTCGTGGTCTTGTATTTCTTACGAGTCTTCTGACCCTTGGCATGACCCCAGGGGGAGAGAAGGTGCTGGCGACCACCACCCGATTTCGAGCGGCCTTCACCACCACCGTTCGGGTGGTCAACCGGGTTCATACACATGCCGCGCACGGTCGGGCGGACGCCCTGCCAGCGGGTGCGACCGGCCTTGCCGGACGACTCGTTCATATGATCGCGGTTTCCAACGGATCCGATGGTCGCAAAGCATTCGTCCTGGATACGGCGGATTTCTCCGGAGGGCATCTTGACGAGAGCAAAACCGCTTTCGTAGTTGGAAAGAATGGCCATCTGACCGGCGGAACGGGCGATCTGGCCGCCGCGTCCGGGGGTAAGCTCGATGTTGTGGATCGAGGTGCCGAGCGGGATGTTCTTCAGCTTCATGGCGTTGCCCACTTTGGGCTCGACCTTGTCGCCGGCTTGCACCTTGGCTCCGACTTCCAATCCGGCGGGGGCCAGGATGTAGCTCTTCTGGCCGTCCGGGTATTGAATCAGGGCGATGCGGCAGGTGCGGTTCGGATCATATTCGATACCGAGCACGACGGCCTCGACATCGCGGCGATAACGCTTGAAGTCAATCAAACGGTATTTGCGCTTGTGACCACCACCGACGTGGCGGCAAGTGATGCGCCCGGTGTTGTTACGGCCACCGGATTTTTTGATGGGCCGGCACAGGCTTTTCTCCGGCGACTTCTTGGTGATCTCCTCGAAAGTCGGGAGTTCCTTGAAACGCATGGGGCCGGTCAGGGGCTTGAAGGTCTTGATGGGCATGGTGCGATCCCTTTCGGGTTAACTTTGAAATTCGTGTTGCTTCAGACGAGGTCGAGGGTTTCGCCCTCTTTCAGTTTAACCACGGCTTTTTTCCAGTGGTTGGAACGACCGGCGTAGGCCGTGCGCTGGCGCTTGAGCTTTCCGTCGTAATTGGCGGTATTCACCGAGACGACTTTTTTGCCGAAAAGCTTTTCGACCGCGTGTTTGATCTGCGACTTGTTCGCCTTGCGCTCGACTTCGAACACGTATTCGTTGTTCTTTTCTTGCGCGAGGGTGGCTTTTTCGCTCAGGCGAATCCGGTTGATGATGTTGTGGAGGTCGCTCATGGCTTGATGGTCCTTCCGGCTAGAGTGGGCAGGGAGTCAGCGGTCACCACGATTTTGGTGAAGGTGATAAGCTGTTCGACATTCACGTCTCCGGCGGTAACGAGGAGCACGTTGGAAAGATTGCGGGCGGCAAGATAGGTCTTGTCGTCGAAGGCTTGGGCAATCACCAGGACGCGGCGGGCGCCGGGCGCGATTTTCGCGATGGCCGCTTCGCAGTCTTTGGTTTTGCCGGAAGCGATGGCGAATGAACCGGCCGTAAGCACGTCACCGCTATTCACGCGGGCGCTGAACGCCGAAAGCAGGGCGAGACGACGGGTGCTCTTGGTCACCTTCTTCGAGTAATCGCGGGGGCGGGGGCCGAAAACGACACCACCTTTGACGAAAATCGGAGCGCGCTTGTCACCGTGGCGGGCGCCACCGGTTCCTTTTTGGCGGTAGATCTTCTTGTTATTCCCGCTGACTTCGGCGCGAGTCTTCGCGCAGGCAGTGCCGAGGCGGCGGTTCGCGCGGAGCGCGGTTACGGTATCGTGGACAGCCTGGGAGCCGCGGCCGTCTTCGATAATTTCGATGGCGGCTTTGCGGGCGTCGGCGGCGGTGAGGACGGAAGCTTGCATGGCGGTTGTCGCTCGGTTCGTTGGTTAATTACTTGGCGGCGGATTTCTTCTTGGCCGGGCGGATGATGACCTGGGAACCATTCGCTCCCGGCACGGCACCGCTGATGAGAATGACGCCGTCTTCGGCGCGGACTTGCACGACGCGCAGGTTCTGCGTGGTGCGTTGGACGACACCCATGTGACCGGGCATCTTCTGGTTCTTCCAGACAAGACCGGGCGTGGAACGGCAACCGATGGCACCGGGACGGCGGTGCATCATGGAACCGTGCGTCATACGCTGGCCGGAGAAGTTGTAACGGCGGACCGTGCCTTGGAAGCCCTTACCTTTGGTCGTGCCGATCACGTCAACGAATTGGTCGACGGCGAAAAGACTGGCGCCGGGGTGGGAAGAAGTGTCGGGAAGCGCGGCATCGTTTTCCACGCGGAATTCCTTCACGTGATACTTCGGAGTCGAACCGTGCTTCTTGAAGTGACCGAGAGCGGCTTTGCCGACGCGGCTTTCCTTCTTGTCACCGAATCCAACTTGGACGGCGCTATAGCCTTCCTTGCCTTCGGTTTTCGTTTGCAGCCAGGTGTTGCCGGCCACTTCAATGACGGTCACGGGGGTCATGGCGCCGGTGGCGGCGTCGAAGACCCGGGTCATACCGAGTTTTTTTCCTAAAAGTCCAATGCTCATGTTCGTGGCTCCGGTTCGTGATTAGAGTCGGATGGTGATGTCCACACCGGCGGGGAGATTGAGCTTCTTGAGCTCGTCCACGGTGTGGGCGGTGGGATCGACGATGTCGAGCACGCGCTTGTGGGTGCGCATTTCAAACTGCTCAGCCGACTTTTTGTCGACGTGGGGCGAGCGGTTCACGCTGAATTTCTCGATGCGCGTGGGAAGGGGGATCGGGCCGGCCACTCGGGCGCCGGTGCGCTTGGCCGTCTCCACGATTTCGCGGGCGGAGCGATCAACGGCGCGGTGGTCATAGGCGCGCAAACGTATGCGTATGGTTTGGTGTTGCATGGGCGTGAAAGATCGATTGGGTGAATTTCTATGGCGGGCTTACTTGTTTCCTCCGCGTTGCTCGACAATCTGCTCGACGATGTTGTTCGGAACTTGCTCGAAGTGCGAAGGCTCCATGGAATAGGAAGCGCGTCCGCTGGACAAGGTTCGGATAACGGTCGAATAACCGAACATCTCCGCGAGCGGCACGTGGGCCTTGACGATGTTGGCACCTTGTTTGGCATCAATGTTGGTGATCTTGCCGCGGCGGCGGTTCAAGTCACCCATGATGTCGCCCTGGAACTGCTCCGGGGTGGTGCACTCGACGGCCATGATGGGCTCGAGCAGGATGGGCTTGGCCTTTTTCATGGCGTCGCGCATCGCGAAGATGGCCGCCATCTTGAAAGCGTTTTCGTTCGAGTCAACTTCGTGGTAGGAACCGTCCACAAGGTCAACGTGTAGGTCGATGACCGGATAACCGGCGATGACTCCGTTGAGAACCGATTCCTTGACGCCGGAGATACAGGCATTGATGTATTCCTTGGGAATGGCACCGCCGACCACCTTGTTTTCAATGGTCAGGCCTTTGCCACGCTCGCTCGGAATCATCTTGAGAACCACGTGACCATACTGGCCGCGGCCTCCTGTCTGCTTGGCCAGCTTTCCATCACCGTCGGCTTGGGCGGTAACTGTTTCGCGGTAGGCGATTTGCGGCTTGCCAGCGTTGGCTTCCACCTTGAACTCACGCACCAAGCGGTCGCGAATGATTTCGAGGTGCAACTCGCCCATCCCGGCGATGATCGTCTGGCCGGTTTCTTCGTCCGTCTTGACGTTGAAGGTCGGATCCTCGTCGGAAAGGCGGCTGAGCGCGACGGCCATTTTCTCTTGGTCACCCTTCGTTTTCGGCTCGATAGCCATGGAAATGACGGGCTCGGGGAAGGTAGGCGGTTCGAGCACGAGCTCGTTATCGTCTTCGGTCAAAGTGTCGCCGGTGCGGACGTCTTTGATGCCGACCATGGCCGCGATGTCGCCGGCGAAGCAGCAATCGATGTCCGTGTGCTGGTTGGCCTGGATTTGAATCAAACGACCAACGCGTTCGGTGCGGCGGGTGCGCGGGTTGTAAATGGTGTCGCCTTTCTTGACCTTGCCGGAATAGACACGGAAGAAAACGAGTTTACCGACATACTTGTCCGACCAGAGTTTGAAAGCGAGCGAGACGAACTTGGCGTTGTCGGAAGTTTCGACCAGAATCACTTCTTCGGCATCGTCAGGATTCTGGCCTTTGGCCGCCTCAATGTCGAGAGGTCCGGGAAGGTAGTCCATGACCGCATCCAGAAGCGCTTGCACGCCTTTGTTCTTGAAAGCGGAGCCACCGGCGACAGGGACAATCTTGTTGGCAATGGTCGCGCGGCGAAGAGCGGCCTTCACGTCGGTAACCGTGATAGGTTCCTCCATGAGGAACTTCTCACCCATCACGTCGTCAACGTCGCAAAGCTGCGTCACGAGGGCTTCGTAATTGCTTTCAGCGAGGGCGAGTTGGTCGCCTTCAAGGGGAACGATTTCGTAGGTCGAACCGAGCTTGTCGTTGTCGGCGTAAATCAGGCCGACTTTGTTGATGACGTCGATCTGGCCTTTGAGTTGGTCTTCGGCACCGATCGGAATGAGAATGGGGGCGGCATTCGCGCCGAGTTTGTTGCGGATATCATCCACCGCGTTGTCGAAGTTGGCACCGGTCCGGTCCATCTTGTTGACAAAGGCAATACGGGGAACGCCATACTTCGTCGCTTGACGCCAGACGGTTTCCGACTGCGGTTGCACACCGGCCACACCGCAGAAAACCGCGATGGCACCGTCGAGAACGCGCAAGGAGCGCTCGACTTCGGCGGTGAAATCGACGTGCCCGGGGGTGTCGATGATATTCACCCGCATGTCCTGGCCTTCGAAAAGCTTGAGCAGCTTCGGATTCGGAAGCTGTTTCCACGACGTGCTGACAGCCGCCGAGGTGATAGTGATGCCACGCTCTTTTTCCTGCTCCATCCAGTCGGTGGTCGCCGCGCCATCATGCACCTCGCCGATCCGGTGGATCATGCCGGTGTAGAAAAGGATACGCTCGGTCAAGGTTGTTTTACCGGCGTCAATGTGCGCCGCGATCCCGATATTGCGGGTGCGCTCCAGCGGGAAAGGACGGTTGGCTGCGTTCACGTTCGACATGGGAGGAATAGGGCGTAATGGGACAGAAAATCGCGGGAGCGGAAAAATGGATTACCAGCGGAAATGGGCGAAGGCGCGGTTGGCCTGGGCCATTTTGTGCACGTCGTCGCGTTTGCGGACGGCCGAGCCTTGGTTCGTGGAAGCGTCTTTGATCTCGTTGGCGAGGGCTTTGGCCATCGGCGTTCCCTTGCGCTTGCGGGCGGCGTCCACGATCCAGCGAATGGCCAGTGATTGTTGGCGACCGGGGGAAACTTCAAGAGGCACTTGGTAGGTGGCACCACCGACACGGCGGCTCTTCACTTCCACGCGCGGCTTGGAATTTTCGATGGCGCGATTCAAAACTTCCAGCGGGTCGACATTTTCGGCCGTGGAGTTGGCCTGGTCGATGGCGGCATAGACGATCTTCTCGGCCGTCGACTTCTTGCCGCGCTCCATGATCTTGTTGACAATGGCGGCGACCAATTCGCTGTCGTAGCGGGCGTCTTTGCGCTCCGGCTTGGAATATACACGTTTCCGGCGGGACATGGCTTTGTGGGAAAAGGTTGGTTCGTGAGGGGAAGGGAAAATTCTCGGTCGGGCTTACTTCTTGCCCTTCGCCGGCGCAGCGGCTTGACCGGGCTTGGGACGCTTGGCCCCGTATTTGGAACGACCTTGGCGGCGTTTGTCGACCCCGAGGCAGTCAAGGGCGCCACGCACGATGTGGTAACGGACACCCGGCAAGTCTTTCACCCGGCCGCCGCGAACGAGGACAATCGAGTGCTCCTGCAAGTTGTGTCCTTCACCGCCAATGTAGGCAATCACTTCATGTCCGTTGGTGAGACGCACCTTGGCGACTTTACGGAGCGCGGAGTTCGGCTTCTTCGGCGTGCGGGTCATCACCTGAAGGCAGACGCCACGGCGCTGCGGGCACTTGGCAAGCGCGGGTGACTTTGACTTCGTTACCGGCTTTTGGCGGCCTTTGCGAACGAGCTGGTTGATGGTTGGCATGAGATCTTGGCTTGGCGATGTGTAAAGACGACGGGGGCATGCCAAGGCAAGAACCAACGCGGCATCTTTTCCGGAGCCGCCCCCGATAGGATTTGGAGATGTGGGGCTCGTCCACCGAAGTGTCGAACCCATCCCGCCGCGAAAGCGGGGCATGAAACTACGCTATCTCGCATTTCCTGCAACAATTATTTTCTTGGTAAAAGGAAGTTTTTTTGAAATTGCCCGCATGTTTGGTCAAAATCCATCGCCAACGCGCTCGGATTCCTCCGATTCTCGCGACAACCTCCACGCTACATCCTTTCTGCGAGCAGCCCCTCGTCTTCATTCACGCAGAATCGGCCCGACTCCCGCAAACTATTTAACATATGTTAAGCTCTTTTGCTAGGATCCTGCTTTTTTCCCCGCGATTTCTCGCTTCCCGGATGGCGCATCGGACGGAATACCGATTGATTCCGGACGAATGAAGGCAGACTTTCCAGTAGCCATGTTCCGCATCGCCCTTCTTTTCCTTGGTTTTGCCTTAACCCAACTTCAGGCCGCGCCCCGGACACGCGAGAGTTTCGATGCTAGCTGGCATTTCCTTCGCGGGGATGAACCCTCCGCCGCCCAGCCTGAATTTGACCATTCCTCCTGGCGATCGCTCGACCTTCCCCATGACTTCGCCGTGGAGGGTCCCTTTGACCCGAAGGCCACCAGCGGTGCTCCCGGCGGCTTCCTTCCCGGCGGCATTGCCTGGTATAGGAAAACGTTCCGTCTGCCAGAGGCCGCAGCCGGCCGGAGAGTTTTCATCGAATTCGACGGCGTTTACATGAATAGCGAGGTCTGGATCAACGGAAACCACCTCGGCAAACGACCCTATGGTTTCATCGGCTTCGAATACGATCTCTCGCCCTACCTTGTCGCCAACGGGGACAACACCATCGCCGTGCGTGTGGACAACTCCCAGCTCCCCTCCGCCCGTTGGTATACCGGCACCGGCATTTACCGCCATGTCTGGCTCAAAACCACCGACCCCCTTTACGTAAGCCATTGGGGAACCCAAGTCACCACTCCCGAAATCAAAGCGGAGTCCGCTACGGTCTCGGTCGTTACCACGGTTCGCAACAACCATCCGGCTCCGAAAAAGTTCACCCTCCGCCAGTCGGTCATCGATCCGTCCGAACCGTCCGGATTGGTCTTGGCCACATGCGCCGAGGAAATCGAACTCGCCAATGCCACTGCCTCGGTCATCCAGCAAAAGATGTCGGTGCCCTCGCCCCGGCTCTGGTCGCCGGAATCGCCTGCGCTCTACGAAGTGCGCACGGAAATCCTCGATGGCGAAAATCTCGCCGATGTGTATTCCACTTCATTTGGCATACGCACCATCCGTTTCGATGCAAACGAAGGACTCAGCGTCAATGGCGTGCCAACCAAGATGAAAGGTGTCTGCAACCACCAGGATCTCGGCCCCCTCGGCACCGCACTCTGGGACGAGGCTCTCGAGCGCCGCATGAAGATGCTCAAGGAAATGGGGTGTAATGCCATACGCACCTCCCACTACCCGCACGCGCCGGAGCTCTTGGCCCTCTGCGACAAGCTGGGATTCCTTGTCATCAATGAAACCTTCGACGAATGGCGGCGTGGCTGGAACTTCGAAGGCCCCACCTTGGTCTCCAGCATAGAGAACAAAGGAAAAGCTCCTTTCGGCTACAATAAATACTTCGACGAGTGGCACGAACGCGACCTCAGCGATCACATCCGGCGCGACCGCAACCACGCTTGTGTCATCATGTGGAGCGTGGGCAACGAGGTTCCCGAATCGATGAAAAATGGGGAAAACGAAACCATTAGGATTCTTACGGAAATCTGCCGCCGTGTGGATCCTAGCCGCCCGGTAACCGTCGGTTGCAACCATATCAAGGCCGCCAACGAGACCGGTTTCACGAAACTGCTCGACATCGTCGGCTACAATGAAGGAGTGGATTCCGTTTTCGAAATCGAAGGAGACCGCGTCCGTTATCCGAACCGCCTCATGTATTTGTCGGAACTCCCCCACTCTCTCCAGACACGCGGCGAATACCGCACCCATCCGCGTTACTTCCGCCCCGGCTTCGAACATCCCAAACTCACCGAGAAGGAAGTCTTTCCAGAAACCGACGGCTACTACGAATCATCCTACGACAATTCCGGCGTGCAGACGGATGCACGCCGCAGTTGGAGGATGACCAGCACCAACCCGCACATCATGGGAGAATTCCGCTGGACCGGATTCGACTACATCGGCGAATCGGGCGGCTGGCCGCGGGTGCTCGGAAATTTCGGCATCATCGATCTGTGCAATTTCCCGAAGGATCACTACTACTACTATCAGAGCCGCTGGACTGACAAGCCAATGGTCCATATCCTCCCTCACTGGACATGGCCGGGCAAAGAAGGCGTCAAGATTCCCGTTTGGTGTTACACGAACTGTGATGAGGCCGAACTTTTCCTCAACGGCAAGTCGCTCGGCAAACGCACCTTCGACGAGAAAAACGACCAGCATCTGGAATGGCTCGTGCCTTACCAACCCGGCGAAATCAAAATTGTCGCGCGCAAGGACGGCAAGGAGGTGGCCACCTCCAGTCACAAGACCGCCGGGGCTCCGGTAAAAATTTCCCTCGCTGCCGATCAAACCAACCTCGATCCCGTTCAGCGCGATCTCGCTTACGTCACCATCCGCGTGGAAGATGAAAACGGAAACTTCGCCCCCAAAGCCGCCAAATGGGTGAACATCCAAATCGAGGGGCCCGGCCGCCTCATCGGCTCGGGTGGTGGTGACCCGCTCAGTCACACCCCCTTCCAAGCCAACACCTTCAAGACCTTCAACGGACTCGGCCTCGCCATCATTGCCGCGACCACCGGACCCGAACCGGAAATCAAACCCGGCAGCACCCGCAAACCGGGCGAAATCATCGTCAAGGTGAACAGCAAAGGAATGGACTCGGTGGCAACCCGCCTCATCCGCACAAGCGATGGAATCATCAAGCCGGAACCGGAGGAAACTCCGGAGCCTGCCCCTGCGAATCCGCCCGCCAAAGAAGCCGAAGTCGATGGTCTGCCATCGGCGAAAGAGTGAAAGCCGACATTGCCGACCGACTCAAACGTCCGCATGACCAAGGCAGGGACGTTTGTCCCCAAACGGCCGCGGGGGAAGAGCCACTACGCATTGTCACCATCGATGTCCCCGCATTCTCACGGACCGCTGGGACAGCGGTCCCTGCCTGTCGAATGGACGCAGGCAATTCATAACCGCCGCCACAGCCATGCAATCCGATGGCACCAACAACCCTACATAAATTGCCCATGGAAAGACCACCGGCTTTCTCCCGTATCCGGGATATGCTCCCTCGATCCATTTTCTCTTCCCTCTTCGCCCTCGTTACGATTGTCTCCGCTCAAGCTGCCCCTGCTCCCAAAGACATGAAACTTTTCCTCCTCGTCGGACAATCAAACATGGCCGGGCGCGGCAAGGTCGAGGCCCAAGACCAGGTGGAAAACCCGAGCATCTTCATGCTCACCAAAGATCTGAAGTGGGTGCCGGCCAAGGACCCGGTGCACTTCGACAAGCCGATCGCCGGAGTCGGGCTCTGCTCCGAGTTCGCCCGCGAGGTGCTCAAGGCGAAACCCGGAATCAAGATCGGCCTCATCCCCTGCGCGGTCGGCGGCACCAGCCTCGACCAATGGAAAGCGGGAGGGAATCTTTATAACACCGCGGTGACTCGCACCAAAGCGGCGATGGAAAATGGCAAACTCGCGGGCATCCTCTGGCATCAGGGGGAATCCGATAGCGGCAAACCCGAACTCATTGCCAGCTATCCGGATCGGCTCGATGCGATGGTCGCTCAATTGCGCAAGGATCTTGGCGCGGAGAATGTCCCGTTTGTCATGGGTGAATTGATCCACGACCACGGCAATCACAACGCCGCCAATCTCGGCCTCGCCAAGGCCGCACAGAAGGTGCCGAACTGCACGCTCGTCAGCGCCAAGGACCTTGGCAAAGGACTCCACTTCGATTCCCCCGCCTTGCGCGCCTTCGGGAAACGTTATGCCGAAGCTTATCTGAAGATGGCAAAGCCGTGAATCAACGCGGCCGCCTTGGGCTCATGAAAACAACCTCACGTGGCAGTTGATTTCCGCGAGCCGAAAAGAGCGGAACCGACACGCACGATGGTCGCGCCCTCCTCGATGGCGATGGGAAAATCATCACTCATGCCCATGGAGAGTCCGTCGAGAGGAATCCCCGCGCGGATGGCGAGACGGTCGCGGAGTTCACGCAGGGCAGCGAAGTCGGCGCGGCTTTCTTCCGGATCTTCGCGGGCCGGTGGGATGGTCATGAGACCGAGGATCTCCAGATGATCGAGGCCGAGCAGATCCTCGATGTGCCGAGAGAGACTTTCTTCGGAGAATCCGTGTTTGCTTGCCTCGTCGGCGAGATTGGCCTGCAGGTAAACTTTCGGGAAGAGTCCGAGCTCGGTGGCGACGCGGTTCACCCCAATGGCAATATCCAGCGAATCGATGCTGTGGATGGCCTCGAAAAGCGGCAACGCTTTGCGGATCTTGTTGGACTGCAGATGGCCGATCAGATGCCAGCGCAACCGCGCCGGCAGGTCCGGGATTTTCGATTCCGCTTCCTGGACCCGGTTTTCGCCAAAAAGCAGCTGACCACATTCCACGACCTCGCGAATGACCGGAGCGGGGAAATTTTTCGAAACGGCCATGAGTTCGATGGCCCCGGGTTCGCGCCCGGCCTTGCGGGCGGCGGATTCGAGGCGTTCGCGCAGGACGAGGAGGCGATCGGCGGGGGTTTCCATGGAAAAGAAAGAAAAGAGGGTTGTCGATAAAGTCCGGAATTCGTATTAGCATACTTGCCGGGCGCTGCCAAGTGCTCCTCTCACCTTCCCATGCTCATCGAAACGCTCAAGGTATTCTGCGATCTCGTCGAAACGGCGAGCTTTTCGGGCGCGGCCGAGCGGAACCGCCTCACCCAGAGCGCGGTCAGCCAGAAAATCCGAGCCCTCGAGTCGGGATATGGCGTGGTGATGGTCGAGCGCGGCGCCGGGCGACCGTTCCGGCTTACCCCCGAGGGGCAAATGTTTTACGAATCCTGCCGCGAACTGCTGGCCATCTACGATGCCATTCCCAGCCGGATGCTCAAGGTGGCGGGTGACCTGACCGGTGAAGTGCACGTGGCCACGGTGCCGGGGCTTGGCCTCTACGACCTCGCCGACGCCCGACGGCGCTTCCGGCGGCAATACCGTGGGGTGCGGGTTTCCGTGGACTACACCGGCTGGGAAGATGCCTACCAGCGTGTGCTGGACGAAAAATCCGACTTCGCCTTGCTCGCTTATCCGCAGGAACGAACCGGCTTCGAAGTCGAAGTCTGCTGGCAGGAAAAACTCGTGCTCGTTTGCCCGCTCAACCACCGGCTCGCCCGTTACGGAACGGTCGGTGTCAAAGACCTGAAGGGTGAACGCCTGGTTGTCTGCGCGCCCGATGACCCCACCGCTGATGCCCTCGAGCGCGCCTTCTGCAAAGCCAAGGTCGAGGTCGTGCAGGTCTTCGAGGTGCGGAACTCGGAGACCGCCCTGCGCGCCGTCGAAGTCGAAAGCGCCCTCACCATCCTGCCCGCCCGCCAAGCCCCCGAGCAACCCGAGGTTTACCGCGTCGTCGAAATCAACTCCACCGACATGTGGCGCCCGGTCGGCATCATCCGCCGCGCCGGAGAAAGTATCTCGCCCGCCGTCGGGGAATTCATCCGGTCGTTGAAGGAATCACGGTGAACTGCGTGGAGGATGCGTATTCTGGGAGCTTCGGAATTGGGTTTTGGCCTGCCCTTCGTAGCCTTCTTGCCCTTCGTAGCTTGGGGAAGCAGTGAGCGAAGTATGGGTATTCACCTATTTCCCCGGGCCCCCGAAACCTGAGGCTGGCAGAATTACCGGATCGCGGAAAGGCACCGGAATCGCCCGTTGCGGGCGTGGGCGGGTGGTGGTAGGATTGCCCAATGCAAGTGACCTTGGAGCTTCCGGATGAAATGGCGCTGCTGCTGGGCGAGGCAGGAGGTCAAGCGGAGCGCGGGTTGCTGTTGGAAGCGGCGGCGTCGCTGGTGGCGCGCGGAAGAATCAGCAGCGGACGGGCAGCCCGTTTGCTCGGCATGGACCGGTTGGATTTTCTCGATGAAATGACGCGGCGGAAGTTGTCGATTGTGGATTCCGGCCACTGGGAGCAGGAGGATGGCTGAATGGCCAATCCGGTGGTGAGCAACACGACCCCGCTCTCGACACTGGCGAGAGTGGGTTGTCTGGAGTGGATTCCGCAACGATGGGGTCACGTGTGTATTCCCCGAGCGGTATGGAGGGAGTTGGAGTGCCTGCGGGACACGTCGGCGTTGGAGCGCCTGCGTAATGCAGTAACGGCCGGATGGATCCGCATGGTGGGTGTTTCCAACCCCGCGAATGTCCGTGGTTTTCTGAATCGATTGGACGAAGGGGAAGCGGAGGCGCTCGTGCTTGCCAAGGAACTGAGGGTGCCGCTGGTGTGAATGGACGAGGCTGCGGGTCGCGCAATCGCCCTCGATGAGGGGCTACAGGTGACCGGAACGGCCGGTATGGTCAAGTGGGCGTGGCAGCAAGGCCTCATCGCCCGCGTGCGCCCGATGTTGGAGAGGCTTCGCACCGAGGGCGGATTGTATCTGAGCGACGCGTTCATCACTCAAGTGACAGAGAGTTGCGGGGAGTGATGGATCCGATGCGGCGGGGAATTGATCCGGTCGCTGAAGGAATCAAGGTGAACGCCCCGGAGGATTCTCCCGGGAACGCCGAGCCCCAGCTCGGCAGCCGTTTTTCAAAAAGAGTCATTTCCACGCGCGGTGCATTCGCCGGCCGAGCTGGGGCTCGGCGTTCCCAGGCTTAGAAACGAATCACGGCATCGCGCGGCGCTTGTGCCATTCGGTGGCCGACTCGTAGGCTTTGGCGGCCTTGAGTAAGGTGGCTTCACCGAAAGGACGGCCAATCATTTGCAGCCCGACGGGCAGGGATTTGCCGTCTTCTTCCTTGAACCCACAGGGAACGCTCAACGCGGGAAGCCCGGCCAGATTGGCGGGGATGGTGAAGACATCGGCCAGGTAGTGGTGCACGGGATCAGCGCGATGCCAGCCAATGGGGAAAGCGGCCGTAGGCGCGGTCGGTCCGATGAGAAGATCAAATTTCCCGAAGGCGGTGGTAAAATCCTGACGCACGTTGGCGCGCACGCGTTGGGCCGTGCGGTAGTAGGCATCGTAATAGCCGGAGCTCAGCACGAAGGTGCCGAGCAGGATGCGGCGTTTCACCTCCGGTCCGAAGCCCTCTTCGCGGCTGCGCGTGTGGAGATCGAGGATGTCGGCCGGCTGGGGAGCGCGGTTGCCGTATCGCACGCCATCAAAACGCGAGAGATTCGACGACGCTTCGGCGGGCGCAATGATGTAGTAAGCGGCCACGGCATAGTCGGTGTGCGGAAGGGTTGTCTCCTCGACCACCGCACCCAAAGACGACAATGTGTCTGCCGCCGCCATGATGCGGGCTTTAATGTCTACATCGAGTTGATTGGACAAATACTCTTTCGGCAGGCCGACCCGCAGGCCTTTCAGATCGCCGACTTCACCGGGGGAGAAATCGGGCACCTCGGTCGAATCGCTGGTCGAATCTCGCGGATCCCGGCCCGCGATGGCGTTGAGAATGAGAGCGGCGTCATCCACATTTTTCGTGATGGGGCCGATTTGATCGAGCGAGGAAGCGAAGGCGACCAGCCCGTAGCGGGAGACACGTCCGTAGGTCGGCTTCAGGCCCACGACCCCGCAGAAGCCGGCGGGCTGGCGGATGGAGCCTCCGGTATCGGATCCGAGGGCGGCGAGGGCGGTGTCGGCTGCGACAACGGCGGCAGAGCCCCCGCTCGAGCCTCCGGGCACCCGGCTGGTGTCCCACGGATTCCGCGTGACCTGGAGGGCGCTGTTCTCGGTGGTCGAGCCCATCGCGAATTCATCCTGATTGGCCCGGCCAAAGGGGATGGCTCCGGCCGCCCGCAGGCGGGCAGTGACGGTGGCATCGTAGGGCGAGCGGTAGGCCCCGGCGAGGAATTTCGACCCGCAGGTGCAGGACTGGCCGAGGGCATTGATGTTGTCCTTCAGCGCGATGGGCAAGCCGCCCAAGGGCGCGGAGAGATCGGCCTTGTCCGCGTCGGCGAGGGCGAGATCGAGATCGTGGTCGAGGAATCCCCCGATGCCGGGATCCCTTTCGGCCATGGCGGTTGCCAGATCGCGGAGAATTTCGGCGGGAGAGATTTCCCGGGTGCGGAGACGCGGCAGGAGGGTGGTGAGGGATTCCTTGTGAAGAGACATGGGAATGGATTATTCGGCGTCGATGACCCTCGGGACTTGGAACTGACCGCGGGCTTGGGCCGGTGCATTCGAGAGGGCGGGGCTATTTTCCAGGCCGATCACGGGTTCGTCTTCGCGCACGGGCGGAAGGCCGGGGGGTGGTTCCGGCAATGGCTCATCCTCCGGTTTTCCGAGATCGCTGAGTTTGTCGATCAGCCCAAGGATCGGTTCGAGCTGCTTCTCAAAAAGGGCCGCCTCCTCGGCCGTGAGCTCGAGGCGGGCCAACCGGGCCACGTGGTGGATGGAAAGTTTGCCGCTGGACATGAAGGGCAAACGTCGGATTTTCCCGGCCCGGAATCAACCCGGAATTCGCCTGCCGGCCTTCCCAAACCGGTGGATGGTGTCGGATTCGTCACATTCCCGATATCGCGGCGTGCGATTTGCGCTTTAAGTTGCTACCATCCACCACCATGGCCTCGATTCTCCTGATTGATGACGAGAAGGACTTGCTCGATTTGCTTTCGTACAATTTGGCGAAGGACGGATACGAAGTCCGCACCGCAGCGAATGGCCTGCACGGTCTGAAGGCCGTTGAATCCCAATGCCCGGACGCCATCGTGCTGGACATGATGATGCCCCACATGGACGGCCTCCAGTTCCTCCGGGTGCTCCGGAGCCGCTCCGAGCTAAACCGCGTGCCCGTGCTCATGCTCACGGCCCGGGGCGCGGTCGAGGATCGTATCCAAGGTCTCGAATGCGGCGCGGACGATTATTTGTCGAAGCCGTTTTCAGCCAAGGAACTGCTCCTGCGCCTGCGCGCTCTTCTCCGCCGCAATGCCCTTGCCGAACCCACCATCGAGTCGGGACCATTCCGCCTTGAAAGGGAAACACTGCGCCTCATCATGGACGGTCAGCGAGTCGATCTCACCGCCACCGAATTCAAACTCATGCTGCTTTTTCTCCAGAAGCCGAATCAAGTCCACACGCGCGACACTTTGTTGCGTGACGTTTGGGGATACAAAGACTCCACCCTCACCCGCACGCTCGACACCCACATCAAACGCCTGCGGGAAAAACTCGGACCTCACGCGGACCAGATCCAGACTGTCCGCGGCATCGGATACGCCCTGAATCCCCAGGCCTGAAAGCTCATTTGCAGATGGACATTTCCGAAGGAATCCTTATCGCTGCCGCCGGTATGGCTGCCGGGGTTCTGGCGGCCCGATGGTGGTTCGCCGGGCAGAAAGAATCCCCAGCGAAAGAGTCGAACACGCCACCCGCGCCGCCTCCCGCAGCGGAAACTGGCGCGCATCCTCCGGTGCTCGTGCAGCGGGTCTTTGATGCCCTCAATGAGGCCGTGCTCGTCGTCAAACCCGACAAGACCATCCTGCTCGCGAATGTGGCCTGCCGGAAGTTCTTCCCATCCGCGCCGGAGCTGGTCGGCCGCCGATTGCCTGGCATCGCCATCGATTCGCGCCTCGATGCTCTCGTGACAAATTGCCTGGCCGACGGCTCTCCTGCCGATGTGCAACTGCAAGGCGGTCCCACCGGCGACTCCCTCTGGAGGGTTGATGTCGCGCCTTTGACCCTATCCGGCAACGACAACCGCCTGGTGCGCCTTCTTCTGCGCGACGAAACGGAACAGGCGCGCACCGAACAAATCCGCCGCGAATTCGTCGCCAATGCTTCCCACGAATTGCGCACCCCGCTGGCCATCGTGCATGGATACCTCGAAAGCCTGCTCGACGGCGCCATTGAAGACCCCGATTTGGCCCGGCGCTTTCTCAAGACCTCGCGCCGCCACACCGAACGCATGGGCCGCCTTATCGAGGATATGCTCGCGGTTTCCAAACTCGAATCAGGAGATGCCGCTCTCCTGCGTATCAAACCGTTCTCGCTAAGAAAGTGTCTCTTGCGGGTGACCCAGCATCTGGCCAGCCTGACCGAGCAGAGGCAGGCCACCATCGACATGGACATCGATCCCGCCGTGGCGCGTTGGTCGGGCGACCGTTTCTACTGGGAGCAAGTGCTCTTCAACCTGGTGGAAAACGCGCTCAAGAACAATCCGCAACCCGGATTGAAGGTGCGCATCGTCGCCCGCCCCGAAAGTGATGGAGGTGCGAGCCTCCAGGTCGAAGACAACGGTATCGGCATCCCGAAAGCCGACCTTCCCTTCATCTTCAAACGCTTCTACCGGGTGCAGAAAGACCACTCGACCGATGTCCCCGGCACCGGGCTCGGCCTATCCATCGTGAAGCGTGCGGTAGAAGCCCACGGGGCCAGCATTTCCGTGGAAAGCCAGCCCGGCCAGCGCACCTGTTTCACCATCCGGATTCCGGCCATCGGTATCGCCAGCGGCGAATGCGGCGAGGAATCAGAGGATACCAAAGCCAATCCTTGATGGCGCTACGCTTGAGGCCGGGTCCGGCGATCAATGCGTGTTCTTGCGCGCCTCGTCGAGCACTTTGGTCAGGCCGGCGACGGCTCCACCGATGTCGGCGAGATTGGCGGGAAGAATGAGCGTGTTGTTGGTGCGGGCGAGGTTGCCGAACTCGCGCACGTATTGTTCGGCTACGCGCAGGGAGACGGCTTCTTTGCCGCCGGGAGAGTTAATGCATTCGGCGATGCGGCGGATCCCTTCGGCGGTCGCGATGGCGATCAATTCGATCTCGCGGGCTTTACCTTCGGCCTCGTTGATCTGCTTCTGCTTCTCGGCCTCGGATTGTTTGATCACCTGTTGTTTGTGACCTTCGGCGACGTTGATCTGGGCTTCCCTTTCCCCTTCGGAGAGGGCGATCTGGGCGCGGCGCTCGCGTTCGGCGCGCATTTGTTTCTCGAGGGCATCCTGCACCGACTGCGGCGGCTTGATGTTCGCCACTTCGTAACGGGTGATCTTCAATCCCCAGGGTTCGCTGGCTTTGTCGAGTGAGAAAATGATATTCGAGTTGATGCTGTCGCGTTCCTCGAAGGTCTTGTCGAGTTCGAGTTTCCCGATTTCCGAACGCATGGTCGTCTGCGCGAGCTGGCTGGCCGCATAGACGTAGTTCTGGATGCCGTAGCTGGCGCGCACAGGATCAAGCACCTGCATGTAGAGGATGCCGTCGATCTCGATCGAGATGTTGTCCTTGGTGATACACATTTGCGAGGGCACGTCGATGGCGACTTCCTTCAGAGAATGTTTGTAGGCAATGCGATCGATGAACGGCACGAGCACGTGGAATCCGGCATCGAGGGTGCGACTGTATTTGCCGAGGCGCTCGACCACGTATGCGTATCGCTGGGGCACGATGGTGGCCGTCTTGATGATGGCAATCACCACGAAGGCGACAAAACCGAGGGCGACAATGAATCCAGGGTCGAGCAAGGCGAGTATGGAGGTGAACATGGTATTGGTGTGGTTAGGTGTAAATCAACGGGGTTGCACGACGAGCACGAGACCGTCGCGTTCCTTGACGGTGGCGAGACTGCCGCGTTCGAGGGGTGCGTCGGAGCGGGCGCTCCATTCCGCGCCCTTCAACTCGACTTTTCCGGTGGCAGGCCCACCAGGGATATCCGTAAGGACAGTTACATGTTTGCCGAGGATGTCTTCGATGCCTTCCGGTGCGTCAATTTGTGAATCGCCGACAAACCATTTTTTCACGAAACGGCGGCAACCGAAAAGCAGGGCGAGGGAAGCCACGATGAACACCGCGAGTTGGGCGGGAAGGGTTTCCAAGACATTGGTCCAGACGAGCAATGTCACCACCCACGCGGCGATGCCGAAAAAAACGAGCACAACCCCCGGCACGACGAATTCAAGGAGCACGAGGCCGAGTCCGACGAAAAACCAGATGAGAACAGGTGACATTCTGTTGGCAGCGGCAAGTTGAGGCCGCATGGGTGTTATTTACCACGCCCGCCCCCGGGATCAAGGGGAATCGGAAACGGATCGGTCAATGGATTTCCGCGATCTTTCCAACAGCCGCCTCGTAGGCGAGATGGATCTGGAACATCTGACGGGCGGCGAGTTTCTGCCCGAATTGGGCGGCCATATAGAGACCGAGCAGACCCAGAAGCATGGCCCCGTGAATCCGCAATCCCCACGCGTATTGGCCAATCCACCACTGACAGAAGCCGAAAAGCCCGCTGAAAGTTGCAAGCAAACCGACAACCAAATACGAGTATATAAAGATCCCCCACACATCGGCATTCGGACCGTAGGTGCCATGGACGACCGTGCGGCCGTCTCCCATCTCGTCGATGCTCAGGTTGAGTCTGGGTGACCAGAAATGGCGATCCTCGGGATGGATGCGGAAGCAAAGGAATCCGGCGTGTTCTTTGATCTCGAACCGGCCTTCGCCCTCTTCGACACCCCGGCGGATGCGGAAACTGCTCATGGTTGCGGCGCGGGTGCGAGGCTTTTTTCGATGCGGCTAATTTCCTCCTGATCCCCGGTGGAAAGTTGATCGACGGCGACGGCGGTCGGGCGTTTGGCGACGAGAAGCCGGACCTTGCCATCCTTGATCACCGTCGGACGTTCGACTGGCTTCGCGGCCACCGCTTCTTGACCGGGAGCCAGTTCGACCACGATGTCTTCATGCGCGATCAGTTTGCCCGTCACTTCTTTCCCTTCTTTGTTTTTCCACACGCGTTCGGGTGAAAGGGTGATGTAAGTAGTCGCGCGACGCACCGGCGCGGGTGGTTGCTTGATTTCCGCGCCGGAAGACCCTCCGGGAATTGCATCCTGATCCAAGGAACGGGATCCGCCGCCGGAAATGGATTGACCGCCAACCGGCCACGCGAAAGCGGCCAGAACCAGGCAAAGAGGGAGAAACCTGAATGTCATGAGATCGCAAGCATGACGAAATTCCACGACCGTCGTCAAGCAGGATCCGGCGACCGTGAAACTTTTGTTAGCGGCGCCCCGTAGCCTCGGGGAATCCAGACTCTGCTAACCATGGTCCCTCCATTATCACGCCGCCGGTTTCTCGGGACCACCGCCCTTGCCAGCGCTTCCGGCCTGTTCGCCGCCGCCATCATCGCGGAGGAGGTGCCGGAGCAACCGAAGCAAGCGGCGGCGGCGCGAAAAGTCCTCTTCAACGGCCGCGACTTCGATGGCTGGGAAGGCCCGGCCGAATGGTTCAAAGTAGCCGACGGCGTCATCATTGCCGGATCCCCCACCCGCCCCATCCCGCAAAACGAATTCCTCGCTACCAAAGAGGAGTTCGGCGACTTCGAACTGCGGGTTTCCGTGCTGATTGTCGGTGGCACGGGCAATGGTGGAATCCAGTTCCGCAGCCAGCGCGCGCCCGAGGGCTCCGAGATGATCGGTTACCAAGCCGACGCTGCTCCCGAACACTGGGGAGGGCTCTACGACGAGAGCCGCCGGAGGAAATTCCTCGTGCCGAAACTCGACCCCACCGCCCTAACCAAACACCTGCAACCCGACGGGTGGAACAAGTATGTCATCCGCTGCGAAGGCAAACGGATCCGCCTCTGGCTGAACGGACATCTCACCGCCGATTTCACGGAAGAAGACCCCTCCATCCCGGCCAAAGGAAAAATTGCCGTGCAAATCCACAGTGGACCGCCAACGGAGATCCGCTACAAAGAGATCGACATCCTGCCGTTGGATTAAAGGCCTCACGCCGTGGCAACTCCCGGGAGCGCCGAGCCCCAGCTCGG
>JBJTQJ010000067.1:0-7509 GCA_046075565.1 Verrucomicrobiales bacterium
CATCTGCCGGTTCTCGATGGCGACCACCTGGTCGGATTACTATCCATTGGAGATTTGGTCAACTGGATCATGAATGTCCAGCAGCAAACCATCGAGCAACTCCACGGCTACATCGCCGGTGGAGGCTATCCGGGGTGAATGAGACGATCTAGGCCCAAAAAACCGCCACCGGGAGGTCCCGATGGCGGTTGGAGAATCAGGTGAGCCAGCGGCTCAGTTGGTGCGCGAATAGGTGGTGCCGCTCTTGAAGCCCAGTTCCGGAGAATATTCCTTCAGGCCGGAGGTGGGGTAGATTTCGCCGCGCTTATAAGGTTGGCGGTAGGTGCCCTTGAAGGTCGGAACGGGGAAGGTGACGGTTTCCACCACGCCGTAGCCGACACGTTTGACGGTGCGCCAGGTGCCGTTGGCCAGTCCAACCGACCATGCGGCCTTGGTGCCGTTCAGCCGTTGCTCGCGGATCATGGTATCTGGAATCTCGGTGATGCCGAAAACCACGTTGCCGACGCCACGCCCGAGTTTGGTGACGGGGGTGTAGGAATTGAGCGGCGGGTTCTGGATGTCGGCCATGGCGGGACCCGCGAGGAGACAAAGGGCGAGGAAGGAGGAAAGGATGCGCTTCATACCGTCTCCACTCTAGAGGGGTCCTCCGGCGCTTGCCAACAAAAATTTCTCCTTCCGCCGAAAAAAATCTTTCGAAAATGAAGAATTCGTCTTTACCTTTGACCCCAAGGTTGGTAATTACATTGTGTATTCAAGTATCGTTGATCCTGCCATGACCGCAAAATCACACCCTACCGGCCGTTTTTCCCCGAAAAATGGCTTCACCCTCGTCGAAATGCTGGTGGTTATCGCCATCATCGCGGGATTGCTTGCGATTGCCGGGAACATGATCGGTGGCAACAATGATTCCCAAAACACGAGAACCGCTTCCAAAGACCTGCGGGGGATGATCGAACTGGCCCAGGCCCGGGCCGTGACATCCGGCAACCAGACCGCCCTCATCATCTGCAAGAAGTCCAACGACGACCGCAATCTCCGGTTCGCCATGGTCATCGAGCGTGCCCTCCGCACCGGTAGCACCACGGCTTTTGAATGGCGACCAGTAGGAAGCGGAACGGCACTGCCCAGCGGGATCTTCTATTGGAACGACAAGTCCTTCAACGATACCTTCTCCAGCACCGATCCCATGGTCATGGGCACGGCCTTTTCCACCTTCACCCGCAGCGACTGGATCGGGGTGCTTTTCAGTTCCCAAGGCGTGCCGATGGGCGGATCCGGTCCCCTCTCTCAGAACCCGGTGTTTCTCGTGGCGCCAGGATACGTGGAATCGAATTCCCTCAAAGTGGACGAAGGTCAAAAGCGCCTTTCTCTCGGCTTCATGCTCCAGCGATCCAACGGCCGCGTCGTTGATATCGAAAGTCCGGTGGATCAACTCAGTCTCTGATCTGCAGCCGGCTCCAATCTTTTCCCATCCACTCCATGAAATCATCCTTCCCTAACGCCCGTCGCGGTTTCACCCTTGTCGAAGTTGCATTGGCCATCGTTATCGTTTCGATTGTTATCCTGGCGGCCGTCGGCCTTCTTCTTCCTTCGCAAAGGGCCATTGACGATGTCTTGAGCGGTGGCCAAGCCACCCGCTTGCGCCAGGAAATCGAGAAGGAATTTTCCGTGCTGCGTCCGGGCGAATCGAGCGGCACTGTCCGCACGCCTTTCGACAAGGCCTACAATGCGATGAAGAATGGCGCGACCCAGAACGGATTGCTCTGCGCTTTCTTCTACCGCGCTGAGAAAAGCGCCACCGCTTCGGACGGTCGCTTGCGCCCCTTCACCGGCGATGTGCGCGAAAAACGGGCCGGAGAAGACTATGTCGTGCAGGCGGCGGTCATGCGGCTTTCCGACTTCGCGGCCAGTTCCTCCTACAAGGATTCGCTGGAAGGTCGTCTGTTTGTCGTGAGGTTGTTGCCCCTTGAAGGTCTTGTTTCGGAAAACCCCGTCGCGCCCCAGCCGCCCCTCGATGCGCCACTCAAGCCGCTGGTCGCCCAAAGCGGGACGTCCACCCCACTCTCCGATTTCCTTGCCGCGAACAATTCCGATGCTTACCCGCTCGCCGTCATTCCGGGCGCCGCCGAATTCTTCGAGGCCACGGATGTGGACAACCCTACCATCATTTTCAACGCGATGGTGAATCCGAAAACCGGCACGTCACCCGGAGGTAAAGCTACCGTCCGCCCCGTGATCACCCTGAACATCGGCTTTAACCGTTGAGACCACCACTTTTCCGGCCCCCACCGATCCAGCCATGAAAAACCACCCTCATCTCCGCCGCGGCTTCACGTTGCTTGAACTGCTCATCGCAGTATCGATTTCCTCCATCATCATCATCGTCATGCTCACCATGACCGGTGTGGTTGCCGATGCCTGGCGCAATGGCAACAACAAGGTGTTCACCAACAACGAGGCCAGGGCCGCGTTCAACCGCCTTGCCGAGGATCTCGAGAGTGCCGTCATCCGCGACAACATCAAGGATGCCGAATGGTTCGTCGCCACGACCAATCCCGGTGATTTTGGCGGTAGCCCCCGTCCGGCCAACCCGACCTGGCTGATGTTCTATTGCACGCCGAGCGATCGCCAGCTTTTCGAATACCAGGCCGGCAGCCTCAACTACGACCGTACCAAACCCATCGCCGGTAACGTGGTCACCATGTCCTACAAAATCGTGCCGCAGGATCCGATCAAGGGCGGGAGTAGCCAATTCAATCTCTATGGGCTCTACCGTGCGATGCCAAAAGGCGTCGGCACTCCGCCAAATCCTGCCAAGGTCACCTTCGATCAGATTCTCGGCAAACCCAACCTCAAGGGCTATTGGAGCGCACGCACCGAGGCTTCCGATAAAGACAATTTCTACATCAGCAACATCTTCGATTTCAGCTTCACCTTCTGGGTTTCCATCTACGAAGCGGGTGTGCTGAAGACCATCGCCGTGCCTGCCGGACAGGAAATCCGGGTCACTTCCGAGAAGTTGTTCGTGGGTTCCACCGAGTATCCCGGTGGCAAACTCGCCTCCGTGGATATTTCCATGACCATCCTGACCCAGGAAGGCGCGCGCCGGGTTCGCGACAACGATATCCCGGGCGGACTTTCCGCCTTCGCCGCCAATCCCGACTTCGCCCGGACCTTCGCCCACAAGGTCTATTTCTCGCCCGAAGCCCAGCGCGTCTTCCGCTGATCCCAAGTCGCGTCCTGTTGGTTGGCCGCGTGGCATTTTTCGCAAGCGTCAGCCAGACAAAGGCAGGGACGTTTGTCCTCAAACGTCCGCGGGAAAGGAGACGCCACGTCCTTTGAGCTCGAAATCCGAAGTTCAGCATCAGCAATCTTGTCGAACGACGGGCCATGCCGGAGAAGTTGCGCCTTCTCACCAACCGCACGAGGGCGGTCGCGCCAATGAGGAAACAATCATCCTTGGCCAATCAATTCACGGGGCTGTTGACCCATGCCCCGTGACGACCATGTCAGCCAGCCGAGCCATAGAGCGCAGAGAACCGGACCGGGAATGTCCGTGCCGATCCTGCAGCCTGGATTCTTGAACTCGATGCTCGCGGTCCACCCCGCGAGACCAAGGCAGGCAAGCGTGCTGACGGCGAGCAGCCAGAAAGGAGACAGTTTTCCCGCCTTCAACCACGAGAGCAAGGCCGTGCCAAAAAACATGGCAATCCAGATCCCGCTATTGCTATCGTTGAATTGCAGGGCCGCGAAGATCGCGAACACTGTCCCCGCGATGATTAACGCGATCTTCATGGGCCTTTATCAGTTCGCCGGGGTTTCCGGCGGTGGAGCGGGAGAGGGAACCGCAGTTCCCGCGTCCGGAACAGCCGGAGGTGCAGCGTCTGGAGGGGCAGGAGACGCGCCGTCCGCAGGCGGCTGCAAAGCCGGGTCGAAGGGGCTCTGGCCAACCGGCTCGGCTGGTTCCGCCGGATTGCCGTCGGGCATGATGTTCGCGTCAAGAGTGGGTGCTGTTCCCTCGGGCAATGGTTCCGCTGGACTGGCGGCCAACTCGGCCTCCAGGGTGCCGGGGCCGATTGGCTCTTCCGGAGCCGGTTCCTCGGCGGTGGAGCGATTGCCGATCGACATTCCCCCGACGTTCCAAACGCGGGTGCCTTTGAAGGCCGGTTTTTGTGCCACGGTCGCGTCTCCTTCGTCTTTCGTTGTTCCACAGGCCGAAAGGAGAACTGCGGCCACGGGGAGAAGATATAGATGCGTTTTCATGGTATTCTGAAGGGTGGAAATGGTTCGCCGTCGGCACAGACGCGTCAGTGCGGTGCCTGTTCTTTTTTCTCTCCTTCGGCATGGTTTTTGGCTCCATGGTCCTTGCTTTCCCCGCCCCCGTGATGGTGGAGGCCTTTGGTATCCTCCCACGAATGGCGTTCACAGGAGACTCCGAGGAAGGAGAGGCTGGTTAGAAGCATTACGACGGCTCGTTTCATAGATTTGTCAATCTGCCTGCGATCCCGCGTCTTTTCAATTTCCTTTTCCGAATTTGGGGCTCCTAGTAACAGGATCATGAGCCGAATCGACCAAATTTTCGCCCAAACCCGCGCCGCCAACCGCGCCGCCTTTGTTGCTTACCTGAGTGCCGGGGACCCGGACTTGCAAACAACTCCTGCCCTGGTGGCAGCGCTGGAGGCGGCCGGAGCCGATGTGATCGAGCTGGGTTTGCCATTTTCTGACCCCCTCGCCGATGGGGTGGTGAACCAAATGGCGGCCGACCGTGCCCTGCGCGCGGGTGCCACCACGCGGGGCGTGCTCCGCACCATTGAGGCGATTCGCAAGACCACCGAAATCCCCATTGTGCTCTTCACCTACCTGAATCCGGTTTACACTTACGGATTCGAGGCCTTCCACCGCGATGCCGCCAGCGCGGGGGCGGATGGCATTCTCTCCCTCGACTTGCCGCCCGATGAAGCCGCGCGCAACCGGGAACTGCTCCGCCATGAAGGGCTGCAACAAATCCGCCTTATCGCCCCGACGACCCCCGCGGATCGACTCCCCTTGATTGCCAGCCAAGCCGAGGGCTTCATTTATTACGTTTCCCGGGCCGGTGTCACGGGTGTGCAGGACGATCTCGCCACCGATATCGGCACGCAGGTCACGGCCATTAAAGCGCACACGAACGTGCCGGTGGCGGTGGGCTTTGGCATCCATCGTCCCGACCAAGCGGCGGCCGTGGCCCGCGCCGCCGATGGGGTCGTGGTCGGTTCCGCGCTCGTGCGCATCATCGAAACAAATCCGGGCGCGAAGGATTTGCCACGGAAGCTCCATGATTTCGCGGCTCCCTTGGCGGATGCCATTCGTTCCGCCCGCCTTTGAGCCGGACGACTTGCAGAGTTTGTTATTCCGCTCCACAAGAATCCGATGGCCGAACCCGTCCAAGTCCTGAGTATCACCCAGCTCACGCGTAAAATCCGCATGATGCTCGAGATCCAGGTTGGCGAGGTGTGGGTCGAGGGCGAGGTGAGCAACGCGCGGTCCCAGAAAAGCGGTCATGTCTATTTCACTCTAAAAGACGAAACCGCCCAGCTCGCTTGCGTGCTCTTCCGCGGGGCGGCAACAAAAAACCGTCTTGAGATTCGCGACGGCATGAACGTGCAAGCCTTCGGCGAGATCACCGTCTATGAGGCGCAAGGCAAATACCAGCTCATCGTATCCCGTTTGCAGGAGAAAGGCGTGGGGGCTTTGCAGGCGCGCTTCGAAGCACTGAAAAAGCGGCTGCAGGAAGAAGGTTTGTTCGATACCGACCGCAAGCGTCCGATCGCCCGTTTTCCAAGGGCCATTGGCATTGTTACCTCTCCGACCGGCGCCGCCGTGCGCGATCTTCTCAATGTGCTCGGTCGTCGGGCACCATGGGTGCATGTCATCGTCGCTCCGGTGCGTGTGCAAGGCAAAGGAGCCGAGGATGAGATCGCGGCTGCCATCGAACTGCTCAACCGCGAGAGCGGCAAGTCGCTGCCCGAACTCGACACGTTGATTGTCGGACGCGGCGGCGGCAGTATCGAGGACCTCTGGTGTTTCAACGAGGAAGTTGTCGCTCGCGCCATCGTGGCTTCGCGTATTCCGATCATCTCCGCCGTCGGTCACGAGATCGATTTCACGATTTCCGATTTCGCCGCCGACTTGCGGGCACCGACTCCGAGTGCCGCTGCCGAATTGTCCGTTCCGGATGGAGACGACCTGCGCCGCCGTCTGACCTCCCTGGGCGGAAAAATGGATGCCTTGGTAACGCGCAAACTCGAGTATCTGAGCCGTCTGTTGGCCGGACGGTCACGCGAATCGCTGCGCCGCGGGCCCGAGTTCATCCTGCGGGAGGCTGGCCAGAATCTCGACCGCGCGAGCGAGAACCTGCAGTTCGCCGTCAGTTCCCGATTCGACGGCATGGCGACACGTCTGGACAACGCACGCCGCGTGCTCGCTGCCGCGAAACCAGAGATCGCCCTCGACCGTGCGGGAGAGCGGGTCACCCTCGCGAGTTCCCGCCTTGAGTCAGCCATGGCCCGGCGCATCGAAAGAAACGGCGAGCGCCTCGCTTCGTTGCGCTCTTTGCTCGTGTCACTCGGCCCGGATTCCGTACTGAAACGCGGATTTACTCTTACCCTCGGACCGGACGGCAAACCCGTGCGCCGCGTGGCGGATGTGCGTGCCGGCGATGTGTTGCGCACCCGTTTGGCCGAAGGTGAGGTCACGAGCACGGTGAACGGTTGACAATGCCGCCGGATGGAGCGTCGTTCCCATCTGGCAATGAAATTGGAAACATCGGAATTCGGCAGATTGCTCGCCTCGGGTAGCGGAATCGAAACCCTCATGGATGATCTCGGTCGTGCCATGGCCGAGGGCGGCGCGTCCATGAGAATGCTCGGGGGTGGAAACCCGGCCCACATTCCCGCGGTCGAAGCGGTCTGGCGTCGCTGTATGTCCGAAATCCTTGCAGATGGCGACAGCTTCGAGCGCATGTTGGGTAATTATGACCCGCCGCGTGGCAATGCCCGGTTCTTGGAAAGCCTCGCCTTTTTGTTGCGGGAAAATTTCGGTTGGGACATCACTCCCGACCATCTCGCTATCACGGCAGGCGGCCAGACGGCATTCTTTTACCTCTTCAACTTGCTCGCCGGACCCATGGCGAAAACCAAGGACCGCCGGATTCTCCTGCCCGTGGTGCCCGAATACATCGGTTATGCCAACCAAGGGGTGGCCCCCGGGGTTTTCACCGCGCGGCATCCGACTTTCCAATTTCCCGCGGCCCATCGCTTCAAGTATGGCGTGGACTTTGCACACCTCGGCCTGGACGAGAGGATTGGCGCCGTCTGTGTATCGCGCCCGACCAACCCGACTGGCAACGTGCTCACCGATGAGGAAATCCGGCGTTTGGCCGCCCTCTGTCGCGAACGCGGCATTCCCTTGATCATCGACAACGCCTACGGCACACCCTTCCCGCACATCATCTTCACGGAAGCCAAACCG
>JBJTQJ010000068.1:0-13990 GCA_046075565.1 Verrucomicrobiales bacterium
CGAGCGGAGAGAATGGCATCAACAAAACCTTCCCCGCCGTCGGCGATGGGACATTCGTCGACTTCCGCATCGGGAAACCTCCGGCGAATGCCACGGGAAATCGCATGACATGCCTGAGGGGCGGTCAAGGATCCTTTGAACTTGTCACTGGCAACGAGGAACCGTGGCATGGAGTGGACTTGCGCTCCGCATGTTGAAGGAGTCCACCCGGTCTGGCAAGAGAATCTTGCCGAACCCTGTTAATTCTAAAACAGAGTAAATGCTATTTTGTTAGTTATTCGCTCTCCTCAATGGGCGGACCACGGAATCGAAGACTTTCCCATCCGCTGTCATGGCTTCGTAGCGGAACCCACCTTCAGTGAGCGTTACGAGGAAGAGGTGATTGGTGGCGGCCGCTTTGACCAACCAAGGTCGTTTGGCCAACTCCTTGGGAGGAGCTTCGCGGACGGCCACACCCCATGCGCCGTCTCCTAGGTATGGGATTCCCGCTTCGTCGTCGCGTTTGCCACGCGTCATCGGGTAGGTGCGTTTGTAGCCGTGATGGTCGTTTTCGAAGACGACATCGACTTTTGCCTTTTCGAAGAGCGGACACCACTCCTTCTGAATGTCGACGGCATCCTCTTTGATGCCACTTCCCCATGCGGGTCGATGGTAACCGACCATCAGGCGCGGGACAGCTTGTCTTTCCTTCAACGCGTTGGCCAGCCATGCGGTTTGGGCAGAGATGTTGGCCGTATGTCCGGAATCCAGGAGGATGAAACTCAGGCTTTTTCCGAAATCGAGGGCTTGGTAATCGTGGGCTGCGCCCGGCTTGAAGAGTGAATAATACATGTCGGCCTTGGACGGCGGCGGCGCGTCGGTCGGCTTGAAACCAGCTCCCTCGACCTCGTGATTCCCAATGGCCACAGTCATCGGAACGGCCCGGCCATCCGGTGTCACTGCGCACTTGGCCCAGGAATCGAGCCATTCCAACCAACGGGCGTCGTCCTTGTTGTTTGCATAGGCCAAGTCGCCGACCAGGAGAGCGAAGACCGGGTCCAATTCCCCGGCCCGACGGTTCATCGCATCCAGGAGGTTCCGCTTATGAAACATGTCTCCCCCGGTGACAAAACGAAATCCCGGGCCCGGTTCGGCTGGTGCGGTGCGGAATTTGACCTTGGCGGACTCCTTTCCATTAGATAAAATCGAAATCGTGCAATCCATTTCAGGTGTCAGCCCAGTGAAGTCCACCGAATGAACCGCGTGTTTGCTCGAGCCGAGCGAACGAGTCATCGCTGGCACAGGGGCTAGAGCCGCCCCTACCTTGGAAGAAGCAACGACCGAGAAGGCCTGTGGATTGGCCGCCCCTTCTTTCTCAAGCCAAAGAATAGTCGCCGAGGTCGCTGGTTCGGATTTCCATTGGACCATCGGACCCACCAATTCACCCGCTCCGGAGATGCGTACGAAGAGTGCCAAGGCGAAGAATATCAGCCATGCTTTCATGCCGACATCTTGTCGTGGACACGCACTGCGGTCAAGGCTTTGTGGCTGAGGTCTCTCCCCTTTTGATCCAAACGGCCAATAGCGCCAAATCCGCTGGGGTGACTCCAAGGATTCTTCCCGCTTGGCCAAGGGTGGATGGACGCACGGCCTCAAGCTTTTGTCGCGCCTCGATTTTGAGTCCGCGAATCAGGGAGTAATCCATGGACTCTGGGATCGTCTTGTCCTCCTGCCGACCCAAGCGGGCCACCTGCTCGGCTTGGCGGCTCAGATAGCCTGCGTATTTGATGTCCGTCTCCAGAACGGGCCAGATTTCTTCCGACACTTTAGCGCGCAGGTCCTCCGGCAGCATCCTCCAATCGTTTCCCGGTCGGCGCAGCCACTTTTCGACGGTCACGCCTTCGATTCTCTTCAGGCAGCACCACTCCTGTCCTGCTTGGTGCTGCTGAATCTTTGCCTTCACCTTGGAGGCTCGGTAGTAGTCCACCAGTCCACGCTCCGCCGCCATTGGCGTGAGGCGCAGGTCGGCGTTGTCCTGCCGGAGCAAAAGCCGATGTTCGGCTCGGCTGGTGAAAAGCCGGTAGGGCTCTTGCACCCCTTTGGTCACGAGGTCGTCAATCAGGACCCCGAGATAGCCTTGGCCCCGCCCGAGCACAAATTCCCCTTCCCCTTTGATCCGGAAAGCGGCGTTGGCCCCGGCGATGAGTCCTTGCCCGGCCGCTTCTTCGTAACCGGAGGTTCCATTGATCTGCCCGGCAAAGTATAGTCCCGCGACTCGTTTGGTCTCGAGCGTCCGATTGAGCTGGGTCGGCGGACAGTAATCGTATTCGACTGCGTATCCCGGTCGGATGATTTCCGCCTTCTCCAATCCGGGTATGGAGCGAATGAATTCCCACTGCACCTCGTAGGGCAAAGAAGTCGATACCCCGTTCACGTAGAATTCACGGGTGTGGCGTCCTTCGGGTTCTAGGAAGACTTGGTGATGCCCCTTCTCGGCAAAGCGGACCACTTTGTCCTCGATGGACGGGCAATAGCGGGGCCCGACCCCCTCAATGATCCCGGCATACATCGGGGATAGATGGAGGTTTTCGCGGATAATTTCGTGGGTTCGTTCCGTAGTTCCGGTAAGGAAGCAAGGAATTTGTTCCACGTGGAACATTCCATCCTTCCATCGGTTCAGCGTGAAGAGTTCATCATCCCCTTCCAAGAGCTCGGTGAAATACGAGAACCGGGGCGCGGGATCCTCACCCGGCTGGACTTCCATGGTCGAGAAGTCGATGGACCTCCCGTTGAGTCGGCATGGGGTGCCAGTCTTGAACCTGCGCACTTCAAAACCTAGTTTTATGAGGGAATCGCTGAGCGTGGAGATGCCGTCCCCCATTCGGCCGCCGGCCTGGTTCCGATGGCCGACATGAAGAAGCCCGCGCATGAAAGTTCCGGCGCTCACCACCACGGCCTTGCAGCGTAGGATCATGCCGAGGGATGTTTGGATACCGGTGATGGCATCGTCCTTCACCAAGATCTCCGCGGCATTGGCTTGGTGGAGATCGAGATTTGGTGCCGACTCGAGGATCCACTTCATGCGGAATTGGTAGGCCTTCTTGTCAGCCTGCGCTCGGGGCGCCCGGACACTCGGTCCTTTGGCGGCGTTAAGCAGTCGGAATTGGATTCCTGTGGCATCGGTGTTTAACCCCATGGCTCCGCCGAGCGCATCGATTTCCCGGACCAAATGCCCTTTGGCCAATCCACCGATTGCCGGGTTGCAGGACATCTGGGCAATGGTGTCTAGGTTCTGCGTGAGTAGCGCAACTCGGCAACCAAGGCGGCTGGCCGCCAACGCCGCCTCGACACCGGCATGACCGGCACCCAATACGACGACATCATAGATTTCCGGGTGTTCGAAGGAAGACATGAAGAGGGTGCAAAGATAGCGGAAATCCCACGCCACGAAAGGAAATTCCCAAACAGGGAGAACCGGGGGAAAGTTAAATGTTCCACGTGGAACAAACCAAAGAAAAACCGAATATCAACAAATACCAACCGGTTGGTGTTTAGGAAAGAAGTTGAAGAGGGCGAGGATTTCCCGAATCAGTAAATATGTCTCTGCTTCTAACCAAATACGCGGTCACCGCCTTTGTCATTGTCCTCGTCTCAGAACTCGCCAAACGTATGGACCGGCTCGGAGCCCTCATTTCTTCCCTTCCCTTCGTGACCGTGCTCGTCATGATTTGGTTGCACCTCGAAAAACAACCCGTCACGAAAATCACCAATCATGCCTGGTATACCTTCTGGTATGTGCTCCCGACCCTGCCGATGTTTCTGCTCATGCCATGGATAATGAATCGTGGTCACGGATTCTGGCCCGCCCTCGGCGCCGGCGCCGGATGCACCTTTGTTTGTTTCGCCATCACCGCCTTGGTCATGAAACGATTCGGTGTCGTGCTATGGTAAGCACCCATGGCAGAACCCGACCCCCTCACTGAACGAAAAACCGACCTGCAAGCCTTGCTGGTTTCGTTGGAACATGTCGCGGAGACCCGCCACCTGCTCGCCACCCTCGAACCGGACGAACGCCAACGTTTGATTCAGGCGGCGGGAAAGATCTTCTGCCCCGATACCAGCCAGCGACGTCAACTCACCCGCGCGCGGAATAAACAACGCAAAGAAGAAAGCGCCCGGAAAGAAACGAGCGCACTGAATGAAACCGGAATCCGCAAACTTCGAGCCCAACCGGTTTTCACCACTCCGAATTACTACCCGCCCGCATTGCCGGAGGATGATTTCGAGGACAATCACGAGGACGACCGGCCGCTTCTCGCGACTGAAGCGAGGAATTGTTACGTCTGCAAAAAGGACTACACCGAACTCCATCACTTTTATGATCAGCTTTGTCCGGAATGTGCCGAGTTCAATTTCCGCAAACGCACGGAGACCGCGGATCTGCGCGGACGCGTCGCCTTGCTCACCGGTGGGCGGGTGAAAATCGGATATCAGGCGGGCATCAAGTTGCTCCGTTGCGGCGCGCGCCTCATTGTCACCACGAGGTTCCCTCGCGACTCCGCCAAACGTTATGCGGCGGAACCGGATTACCAAGCGTGGGCCGACCGCTTGGAAATCCATGGACTCGACCTGCGCCACACGCCCAGTGTCGAAGCTTTTTGCCGACACCTGCTCGGCACCCTGGATCGCCTGGACTTCATCATCAACAACGCCTGCCAGACCGTGCGGCGTCCTCCGGCCTTCTATGCGCACATGATGGAGGAAGAGCAGGAGAGTCTAACAAACATGAGTGAGTCGTCGAAGAAGCTGCTAGGCGCTTACGAGGGAGCGCGTGGATATGCCATGTTGCCTGAAGGCACGGAGTCGCCGGCCGTACGCGATGCTTCCTCCGCCGGTTGGACCCATGCCGCCGCCCTTTCCCAGGTCGCGCTCTTGCCCGGCGAGGAAACCACTCCGTCCCTGCTCTTTCCGGAAGGACGACTGGATCAGGATTTTCAGCAGGTCGATCTGCGCGATCACAATTCATGGCGTTTCACCATGGCCGAGGTTCCGACCGTCGAGCTGCTGGAAACGCAACTTGTCAATGCCGTCGCGCCCTTCCTGCTCAACGCCCGCCTCAAGCCCCTCCTGCTGCGCACTCCCGGCCGGGACAAACACGTGGTCAATGTCTCCGCCGTCGAAGGTCAGTTCTACCGCAAGTTCAAGACCACCCGCCATCCTCACACCAATATGGCAAAAGCGGCGCTCAATATGATGACGCGCACCTCTGCCGCCGATTATCACGCGGATGGGATCCACATGAACAGCGTGGATACCGGTTGGGTCACCGACGAGGACCCCGCCCACATCGCGGAACGCAAACAAGCCGAACACGGATTCCACCCGCCGCTCGATATTGTTGATGGAGCCGCCCGCATCGTCGATCCCATCATCGATGGCATCAATACCGGCAACCACATCTGGGGCAAGTTCCTCAAGGACTACCGCCCGGTGGACTGGTGAAAGGGCGCTCAGGCTTCGGTGGAACGAAGCACCACACGCTTTACGCCATCGCGCAGATCGGCCACATCGAAATTGAAGAGGAATCCCGATGGAAAACCTCCGTGGCGTAGATAGCTGGTGAGCCGCTCCTTGTGCACGGTCTCAAATCCCGATGGCAATGAGTGGACAAGGACGACAAGACGCTTTTCGACGAGGAAGTCAATGTGAGCACAGGTCTCCAGCTTCTCCCCCTTGTAGGTGAGAGAAAGGGGAACGTTCGTCTGGAAGAAGATTTCCCTGAGCCGTAGTTCCCTCGCCAGCGCGGCGCGATAGGCAAAATCTTCCCAACCAGGCCCGAGCTCGCGATGCACTTCCATACACGCGCCCATGACAATATGCGGGAGTTCTTTGGCTTCGATCATGGTGTGGAGACGGGAAGTTCGGGTGCCGCTACCGGAGCGACGGGAGCGGATACGGGCAAGCTTGTGCGGAATAGACTCCAGAAAGAATCGTCGATGATTCCGGCGAGTTCGCGGGTGGTGTCCGGCGGGACGATGGGGCGTCCCTGAAATGGCACCGGCGCGAAGACATGGCCGAAAGGATCGACACCTTCTTCGCGAATGCGCTGGTATTTTTCGCGGACCAATGGTCGAAATTCTTCCGCATCCCATACCCCATCGTCGGGCGCTTTCCCCGCCGCCTCGGCCTCGCGGATGGCGCGGTCGATTTCCTCTAGGTCGTTTTTCAAAGCGCGGGCTTTGTCCACCAACGGTGCCCGTTTGGCCCCGGCCGCGAGGAGGTAGCCGAAGGATGCGACCAGCACGAGAATGGCAAACCATTCCCATATGGTCATCGCGCGGCTGGTGTAGGAAAATCGCATCCCGGAGAAGCACAATCTAACCGCGTCGGCCAGCCGCGCCAGCCGATTTCCCGAGCTGAACCATCAACCTAAATTCTGACATGAGAACCACCGATTGCGCAGATAACACAGATAATGAGGAGCTTATGAATGAAATGCCACTCACCCACAGGGTTGAATATGCTTTCCATGCAGTGCTTTGAAATCCGTGCCCATCTGTTTGCCCTTCATAGCCCGCAGGGCGGCGTAGGGTGTAATCCGTGGTTTTCCTTTCCTTTTAAGCATCAAGGGTCAACCTGGAAATCGAGGCCGATGTCCAGAGCCGTAGCCGAATGGGTGAGCGCACCCACGGAAATGAAATCCACGCCCGTGGCGGCAATGGCCGGAAGGGAATCCAAAGTCACCCCGCCACTTGCCTCCAGAGGAACCTTGCCCCCAGCCATGGCGACCGCCAAAACCAACCGTTCGGTCGGCATGTTGTCCAGAAGGATGCGATCCACACCCTCCAGCGCAAGAAATCCGCTCACCTGCTCCAGCGTGTCGGCTTCCAGCTCGACCCAGGCATCAGGAAAATCGCGCTTCAGTTGCAGGATCGCCTGTTGCAAGTCGGTGCCCGTCAGCCCGCAGGCGAGGTGGTTGTCCTTCACCATGGCCGCATCATAGAGGCCCATGCGATGATTCTGACCTCCCCCGCAGCGCACCGCATACTTCTCCAGCATCCGCCAACCCGGCGTGGTTTTGCGTGTGTCCAGGATGACCGCTTTTGTTCCGGCCACCGCGTCCACATGCCGCCGCGTGAGAGTCGCGATGCCACAGAGGCGCTGGAGGTAGTTGAGCAAGGTCCGCTCGGCGGTCACCAACGAGCGCACCGGACCAACCATCCGCGCCAAAGGCGCTCCGGCGGAAAAAACTTCACCTTCCCCGAGTTCCGCCGTCCAGCGCAAAGCTTCATCCACCTGCCGACAAACCTCCTCCGCGACCACCGAACCACAGAAAACCCCCGGAACACGCGCGACCACCCGCGCCGTGGCCGATTTCCCCTCCGGGAGAAAATACCGCGCAGTCAGATCTCCGCGGTCGCCGAGGTCCTCGGCCAAGGCGGCCGCGACATGCGCGCGAATCAACTGGCCGCATTCCGGAAGAGGGGCAGGGGACGACATGCATACAATTTCGCCACTCCTTGCCCACCCGCAAGCTCCGGGAAAGACCATTGGGGCCTGCACCGTAGTTTCCGCGCATGAATTCCCCGTTTTCCATTCGCGGTCTCTTCGCCCTCATCCTCTCTGGGATGATGGCCGTGGGTTCCGCCACTCCCGCGCTCGCCGAATCGGCGGCGGAGCGCGATGCCCGCATGGCCTGGTTCCGCGAGGCGCGTTTCGGCATGTTCATCCACTGGGGGCTCTACGCCATCCCGGCCGGAGATTGGAATGGATTCAAGTCCGAAAACAATGCCGAGTGGATCCAATCGCAAGCCAAGGTCCCGGCTGCTGAATACGCGAAATTAAAAGAAAAGTTTAATCCAGTTAAATACAATCCAGAAGCTTGGGTGAGCCTCGCCAAGCACGCCGGGATGAAATACATCGTCATCACCAGCAAACACCACGATGGCTTTTGTCTCTGGGATTCCGCGCACACCGACTTCGATGTCGCCTCCTCGCCCTACGGCAAGGATCTTCTCAAGCCACTCGCCGAAGCCTGTCAGCGCCATGGCATCCGACTTTGTTTCTACCACTCCATCATGGATTGGCACCATCCTGATTACGGAAACAAAGAGGCATGGAGGGGCAATGCGGAGAATCCGCAACGCGACATGGATAAATACACCGCCTACATGAAATCCCAACTCGATGAGTTGCTCACCGGCTACGGACCAATCGGCATCGCCTGGTTCGATGGGGAGTGGGAATCATCGTGGACGCACGAGCGAGGAAAGGATCTCTACGGCCACCTGCGCTCCCGCTATCCCGCCCTTATCATCAACAATCGCGTGGACAAAGGCCGCAAAGGGATGCAGGGCATGACGCAGGCGGATCACTTCAAAGGCGATTACGGCACCCCCGAGCAAGAAATTCCCGCCAATGGTTTGCCCGGCGTCGATTGGGAGTCATGTATGACCATGAACGACACATGGGGATTCTCCGCCCACGACAAGAAATGGAAAGACACGGATACCATCGTCCGCAATCTCATCGACATCACCTCCAAAGGTGGCAACTACCTTCTCAATATTGGGCCGACCGCCGAAGGCGAGATCCCCATGCCGAGTTTGCAATGCCTGCAGGAACTTGGCGAATGGATGAAGGTAAACTCCGAATCCATTCACGGAACCCTCGCGTCCCCCTTCTCGGGCTCCTTCAAATGGGGGCGTTGCACGCGCCGCGTCCTGCCCGATGGGAACACGCGCCTCTATCTTCACGTTTTCGACTGGCCGGCCGACAAACGACTCGAATTGCCCGGGGTCTCCAATGACGTCATCCGCGCCGCCCACCTCGCCGCGGCCGACAAGGTTGTCCCCACCAACCGGGAGAATGGCAAACTCGTATTGACCCTGCCCGAACAGGCCTCATCTCGCCACGCCACCGTGATCACCCTCGACCTCGTCGGCGCCGCCAACATCCAACCACTGGCCATCCGCCCCGGAACCGACGGCGTGCTCCAGCTCAATGCCGAGGATGCCAAACTCGATGGCAATACCCTTCGCATCGAAACCCGGGGCAAAGAATCCAACATCGGCTTCTGGAGCAACCCCGCCGAAACCATCGCTTTCCCCGTCTATTTCGAAAAAGGTGGACCCCATGCCGTGGTTTTTCGCTGGTCTTGCCCTGACGCTTCCGCGGGCAGCTCCATCGAAGTCCGCTTGCTCGACAAGGACAAACAAACCGTCTCCTCGCTGCCGTGGAAGGTCGCAGCTACAGGGGGCTGGCAAAACTACAAAACCGAGCCCATCGGAGTCCTCGCCGTGCCCGCCGCCGGCACCTACACACTCAAACTCGTCGCCCTCGACAAAAAAGGCGAGGGAGTGCTCAACTTCGCCACCGCGCGGCTACAGCCCGCCGAGCATTGAGCAGAGCATTGAGCCGGGCAGCAGTAGGGGAGTGATTGACGATTGGCGATTGAAGATTTCCGATTTCGTGAAAAACCGGAGGTGCCAAGGAGAAGCACGCAGAAATTCGTCAATCCTCCGTGCGGAGCATGACCCTGCATCGCTCGGCGATGTCTTCCCCGTTGGAGTTCGGGCTTCAGCCCGCACTGCAGTTTCCCTGACGATTGAAGACTGCCAATTGCAGATTTTCGATTTCCTGAAGCCACTGAATAGCCGAGGAGCAACACACAGAAAATATTAACCTTAAAGGAAGATGAACCACGGATAAAACACGGATACTCAGAGACCTCGGTGACCCTGGAGTTCTCACCCGGAGGGCGGGAATCAACTTCTTCATAATCCATTCATAATCCGTGGATTCCGTGGCATCCGTGGTTACCCATTTCCGAGTCCAGCTATGCACCCCGCCCAATTCCCGCCTCCAAAGCCATCGCGTAGAACCTCTTGGAACGCCCCGTGGCAATTCCAATAATGCGTCCGGGCCGTCGCGTGGTTCGCCCTCGATACCCTGCACCTGCCCTGGGTCGCTGCCTTCGATTGGAGCGCCCTCGCCGAATCCGCCCAACCGCTGGAACCCGACCACCGAACCCTCGGCCGCGAGACCATCCTCGTGGCAGCCAACCTCCCAGCCGCCCCCACCTACTTCCCCGTTGGAGTTCGGGCTTCAGCCCGTCCCGCATCTGCGAGGAAATCCGCCGCGCCGCACGTCTCGGTGGCTTGGCCTACGAGACGGAAAAAACCTACGTCCACTGGAACACCCGCTTCACCCGCTTCTGCCTGGCCAAACTGCACCAAACCCCGCAAGCCGCCTGTCCACCCGCAATCACCGCCTACCTCGATTTCCTCGCCCTCGAACGCCGGGTCTCCATTTCTACTCAAAAACAGGCCCTCAACGCCATGGTCTTCCTCACCCGGCAGGTCTTCGGTATCGCGGAATTCAAATTGGAAAAGTCTGCCCTCGGCTACACCAGCCGCCGCCCTCCCAACGTGCTTACCCGCGAGGAAGTCCGCACCATCCTTGGGTATCTGGAACGCCCCTGGAAGTTGGCCGCCCAACTCATGTATGGCTCGGGTTTGCGGCTCATGGAAGCCATGCGCTTGCGCGTCAGAGACATCGACTTCGGCCAAGGAACCATCACCGTCCACGACGGAAAGGGGGCCAAACACCGTGTGGTGACCCTGCCGCGTGCCCTGGAAAACGTCCTCCGTGAACACCTGGCCAAGGTAAAAGAAAACCACCAGCAAGACCTCGCGGGCGGCGGGGGCGAGGTCCATCTCCCGGAATCCCTCGGCCGGAAATTTCCCAACGCCTGTCGGGAATGGCCCTGGCAATGGATTTTTCCCGCTGCCACCCTCTGCGCCCACCCCAGGAACGGCCGGATCGCCCGCTATCACCTCCATGATGCCTCCATGCAGCGCCAAATGGCGGTCGCTGTCCGCAAGTCCGGCCTCAACAAACGGGCGACCTGCCACACTCTCCGCCATAGCTTCGCAACACACCTCCTGGAAAGCGGCGTCGATATCCGCACCGTCCAGGATTTACTTGGCCATTCGGATGTCTCGACCACGATGATTTATCTCCATGTCATGAAACGCCCGGGGGCTGGAGGGCCCAGCCCATTGGATCTAGTGTGATTTGTTCAGCGTTAAGCCAATCTATACGCATTATTTCTTGCCATGGAGGCGCGTGAGGACATAATGACTTTATGAACCCCCAACGCCGGGATCTGCACTTCCGGGCTGGCTTTGTAGGTATTATGTCGCCGGCGACATATCTCCTGCAAATGTCGCCGGCGACTCAATGAATCTGTTCGGCTAAGATTCGAAGCCACCAGCATGGATCACAATAAGATCATCTCGAGCATCGCCAAGGAGGTATTGTCCCCACTCGGTCTGAAACGCCAAGGAAAGCGATTTTGGTATGATGATCACGGTTGGTTCGCCATAGTGGTGGAGTTTCAACCAAGCTCGTCGGACAAGGGAAGCTATCTGAATGTAGGCATCTCGTTCATGTTCTACGAGAATGCTTTCTGGACTTTCGATCTCGGCTATCGAGAAGAGTCTTTTGTGAGCGCTAAATCAGAGGACCAGTTCACTGGAGCTTTCCGGCGGATCGTGGATGCTGCGGCCCGCTCTGTCATTAGGTATAGGGAGCTAGCGGCATCTCCCGTAGAACTCTCTGACGCGATTACGAAGCCACTCACGCACCCAGGAGACTGGGGGCACTACCACGCAGGCATTCTGGCGGGACTCGCCGGACGCATTGAAGACGCGCGGTTTCATCTATCCTTGCTAGCGCAAGTTCCATGCACCTATGCATGGGAGCATGGTCGTCGTATTCGGTGCCTTGAGCTTCTACAGAGGCTTGACGCCCCAGAGAAATTCCGTGAGTCCTTGCTCGGCATCATTATGAGGTGTCGAGCCGCTAGATTGCCGGCAGTTGACTCGAATCTGACCCAACTACCGTGAACAAAAAGCCGAACAAAACGGATGCAGGCAACGGCTCGAAGGCTATCTGTCGTGTCAGCAACGTCTTGCGCTCGCCGTCGCCTGATCCGAGACGTTCTCCAATAACCAAAGAAATTTAGCAACTAGACTTTTCCCGAATTCGAGACTATAATCGCCCCATGACTACACAATTCCTTACAGACGAACGAGGAGCGAAAGTAGCTGTGGTAATTCCTATTGCCGATTACGATGCTCTCATGGAGGACGTTGCTGATTTGGCATGTGTGGCTGAACGGCGAGATGACGAGCGTGTCTCTTTTGAGGAAGTCAGAAAGCAATTGATCGCCGATGGACTGTTACCGAATTGAATTTACTCGTTCGGCGACCAAGGATTTGCGTGCGATTGATCGTCAGTGGATTCCGGGAATCATTTCAACGGTTGAATCACGAGCTGATGATCCAATGCCATCAGGATGCAAGAAGCTTGTAGGATCTGATTACACTTACCGGATTAGGGTTGGTGATTATCGAATCGTATATGACATTCACAATGTCAAACTTGTTGTTTCCATCATCCGTGTAAGACATCGTCGAGATGTTTACAGATAATAAACGGAGAACAAGCCGCGTCATCCAACCACTAGGAGCCGTTCAATTTCCATGTCTTCCCTTAACTACAACCTCAACCCCGCGATCCAAACCCGCCCCCGCTCCTAGTGGTGGATGTGCTATTCGTTATCCAAGAAAAATCAGATCTTGACGCGGTATCGTTTTGTGATACTATGTCTGCGTGAATAGCCGTCAACGCAAGACACTTGAATCGATCTTCAAGGATCCCGTCTCAGCGAATATCGTTTGGAAGGACATTGAGTCCCTGCTGAACGCGTTGGGATTTGAGATCACCGAAGGCAGTGGTTCGCCAGTTCGTCTCGCTCTCAACGGTATTCGCGCTGTGTTTCATCGTCCCCATCCCGATCCGAAGACTGATCGAGGCGCAGTGAAGTCGATGAGGCGATTTTTAACCGAAGCAGGAATACAACCATGATGACTTACAAAGGATACCACGGCACCGTCACGTTCGACGAAGACGCAGACACTTTTCACGGAGAGGTCACGGATCTCAGGGATGTTGTTACGTTCCAAGGGAGGAGCGTGGATGAACTCAAGGCCGCCTTTCACGAATCGATTGACGACTATTTAGAGTTTTGTGCCGAGCGTGGCGAAGAGCCGGATCGCCCATACTCAGGGAATTTTGTTCTTCGCATTGATCCACAACTTCACCGCAAGCTAGCAGCTCTCAGTCAGGAAGAGGGTTCGAGCCTCAATCGTTGGGTCGAATCGAAACTGGCAACACTAGCAAACCAAAGAGGATAACAAGTCGGATATGGCGACGCCGAGCAAGCCGTCTGATCAAATCGGAATCCATCCCAGCGCGCCATTCCTCTATCGTTCTGCAAAAATAAATACAACAAACCAAAAACACCAGGGGATTAATCAATGCAATATTCGGAACTGCCTCACAAATTGAGCCAAAAGAACTTGCTGCTGAGTTCGGACCAATACTTGTCGAAGGAGAAGAAATTACTGGCGCTTTCAAAGTCGTAAGAGATTTATTTGTATTCACCCAATGCAGACTAATCCTTGCGGACAAGCAAGGAATCACTGGTAAGAAGGTTGAATATCACTCGATACCATACAAATCCATTAGCCAATTCTCTGTTGAGACTGTTGGACACTTTGATATGGATGCAGAACTAAAGATTTACATCTCAAGTAATCCACTCCCCTTGAAGAAGGAATTTAAGAAGGGAACAGATATTATCCAGATACAGAAACTTCTCGCAACGTACATAATGCAATAGAAGCAGAACAATAAAGGGTATGTTGTCGCGGAGCGAAGCGGAGCCGACAAACATGCCCATGGTTGTGTAGGCTCCCCTTGAAATGATCCAAGATGGAAGTAGAGACTTATTGGTCGGACAACCCGAACCAAAACATGAAGAAGAGCAAATACACGGAGAGCCAAATCGTAGCGATCCTCAAACAATCCGATGCCGGGATGAAGGTGGCCGAGGTTTGCCGCCAGCACGGCATCAGCCAGCCGACCTACTACAGCTGGA
>JBJTQJ010000069.1:0-8947 GCA_046075565.1 Verrucomicrobiales bacterium
TGGCTGGATGAGGGTTGAGGGGAAGAAGGGCGCATTTCCGACAGTTCAGCTGCTAGGAATTTGCTTTTGGCGGGCAGCCATTGCAACAGCGTGTGGGGCGGACCGGTGGGCGGGGAAAAGGGGGTTGAGTCGCCCTCGACTGGTTGACCGCATTTCGTACATAATATCAAATTTAACCTCTAAAAGAATCAAGAAAATCTGGTTTTTTAGCATTTTCACCAAAAATGGAGCGGCTGATCTTGTAAACGACTTCTACAACCAGCTTGACATCATCATTTTTGTGTCTATTAAATGGCCATGCCATGTCCACAATGTTGCCGATTGGTTTTTTGGGATTTGCCAAGTCTGTTAATTTTAAAATTGCGTGAGATGATAAGGCATCTTCATCGGCATACAAATTTGTGGTGGTTATTTCACTGAGCGTGTTAGCCTTAAACGTTTCACACGTGTAATCAGCAAGACGCATGCAGTAATAGTTTTGCGTTATAACAAAGAAAGTGCCCCAGCTCTGAATTCCGATGATGATTTCTTCGCCTTTTGACTCCAAGGCCGGAAAATGTTTTTTAAGATTATCTTTGAGTTTGGGGGTTATGTTTCCATTTATTTTGCTGAGAACATGTTTTCCGCGCCCATGATGTTCGCGTAAAACATTGTTGACGATCTCTTCGACGGAGCCCGTGAATTTCGGTTCTACACTCGATACGGTGGCATCAGAGTTTGAAGTTTTGTTGGAAGTTGGGTTTTCTGCGGCTGCTGGTAGTGTGTTCGAAGTTGCATTTACCGAAGGGTTGCGAAATAAGAGGTTTTTGCTGACTAGTAAATCCTCGCTATACTTGTTTGCGGGAATGTAGCCTTTCTCTAGAAGCTTCTTAATGTAAATCTTGTTATAGATGAATGGGCAAATCAGCCAAAAGATACCAAGTGTAATGCCAGTCAAAATGAAATAGATGACAGCCCAAACAAAATCAGACCGGAAAAGTGGAACAAAGAAACCAAAAAATAGCGAAGTCCACGAAAAGCCGATTTTGGCCTCCTTGACAAGGCCGCTAACGCTGTGTTTGAGTTGGATAATCATAAGTCCTCCTTTTGTTTGTTGGTTTACTTTATTACGCCAGTTAGAAAAGCTAACGCTAGTGATGGGAAAAACTGATAGGAATTTTAATTTCCGCCACTCTGTAAATCATGCTTCTGTCTGTGTTCCCGCTTTACCCGTGAATTCACGTTTTGTCGACCCATGAATTCATACCTTTCAGGCTTCCCATGGATAAGATAGACGCAAATCTGCCTGAAATCAAGCGAACAGAATCCGCGTAAGACAAAATGCTGCTAGGAATTTGCTTTTGGCGGGAGGCTACTGAAAGAGCCATGGGGCCGGTCCGGAGGGCGGGGAAAAGGGGGTTGAGGGGGGAAGGGGGTCTCTGGGTAAAGCTGAAATGCTGAAAACTGAAACGCTGAAAGGATGAATGCTCCGCCGAACGCCGGAATGTGGCGAGATTGGGAGAATTCACGGCGTCTTTCGTTTGTCACAAGTGTAGCTTTCCAGACCGCTTTGCCAAGAATTTATTCTGCAGCGGTTGATTTTTTTGAGCGCGCCGGGAGGAATCAGGAGTATTCGAGGACCAGGACCCGATCATCGTCCAATGGGACATCGGGTGCCCTCCACGCCACCCCTTGGTTGAAATCGTCCGGGTCGGGCTCGACAGGAATTCAGAAGGCCAATTCCTGGAGTCGAGCCACCCATCCGTTGCCACGCCGCCACCCGGCATGAAACCCAGCAAAATCCTCAGTTACCTCGGCAAGATTGCCGGGGTGATCACCGCCCTCGATGCCATTCCCTTCGCCGACCCAAAGCTGGGAATCCTCATTTTCGCCGCCGCGTCCATCCTCAAGGACACCGTGAACCGGGTGGGGGACTTGCTGGACGACGGTCAGCCGAACGGAAGCTTCAAGTCCTGAGAGGCAACACACCTCGCCAAGCCGCACCCCTGGAGGAATCACCAGCCTCCGGGGGTGCTTTGTTTTCCGGTCCTCCCTTTTCCCTGGACCACTGGATTTGCGCGTGGATGGCCGGATTTCCGCACGCCACCCCTCGGCTGGTATGGGTAGTAGGGCGGGCTTGCCGTGCGCCATTTGGCGTGTGACGCGGTGCCGTTAGACGCAGAGCGGGCTTGTTGGCATGCGGATTTACGCCGAGGAGTCAGACTTCCGGTTCATCGGGGGCGAGGATGGTCACCACGCCGGTCTTGCGGTCGAAGGATGTGCGGTTGCTCATTTGGTTCGGCTTGGGCAGGATGGCGAACCACTTCTCCGCTATGTCTTCGGTCACCAGTTCCCGGTAGTGCTTGAAGATGATCGATGGGGAATTGCCCGCTTCGAGGGCGACTTGCTCGGCGCTTTTCACGATGGCGATGCGGTAGGAGATGAACGAGTGCCGCAGGACGTTGCGCGGCCAATCGATGCCGAGCGCCCTGGCCAAGGCGGCGGATTCGCGTTGCAGGTCAGAGATCGGTAGGACTTTTCCTTGGCGGGGCAGGGGAGCCAGCCAGGCGGCGAGGTTATCGGAAATGGGAATGACCCGCCGGGAGGCGGTCTTGGCCTGACCGGCGCGGATCTCGATGATCCGGCGGTCCAGATTCACCGCACTCCAGTCGAGGCGGGCGAGTTCCGCCATGCGGATGCCGGAGAACGCGCCGATGGCCAGAACCGGGATGAGATGGGTGGGCGCGGCGTGCAGCAGAGTGGTCATCTGTTCGGGCGTGAAGACCGTGACGTCGTCGATGACCACCTTGCCCTTTTTCAGGCCCGCCGTGGCGATGGGGCGTCCTTCGGGCAAGTAGTTCTGGGCGAAGGAGAAAAGCACGTTCACATAGCGCAGCATCGAGTTGCGGGACGACAAGGCGAGCCCGAGTCCGCGCAGCCACTGGTCCACATCGGCGGTGGTCACATCGAGAATCAATCCGGGGAATGCCTTGCCAAAGCGGGTGAGTACGGATTTCAACTGCCCGAGGTGGCGGTCGCCGAGTCCGTCCTGGCGTTTCGCTTCCAACAGGTGGGCAACCACTTCCGGCACGGTGGCCTTGCGGGTGACCGACTTGAAATACTTGGTGTATTCGGCGGCCATGCTGGCGAGGGATTCGGTTCCGGCGATGGCGCGGGCACGGAGGTAGTCCTCGATGGCGGCCACGAGAGGAATGCCGGATTCGGCGAGCATCTTTTTGGCGACCGCATAGGCGTCCCGGTCGGACGGGGTCATGTCGGTGACATGCTGGAGGCCTTGCTGAATTCGTTGCGCAACGAGCAGGGCTTCCTTCTTGGCGGCGGGCAGCGAGCAGAACGACTGGCGCATGCGTTTGCCGTTGCGGTGGTAGGAGATGGTGTAACGCTCGCGGCCTTTGGAGTCGCACCGGTAGATCGGGACAGCGGCTGAGCCGAACTTCACGATGGCGGCGGGTTTGCTGTTCTTGCGCTGCTTGGGAGCGCGGAGGCCGGGTTCAGGTTTCCGTCTTGTTTCAAACCCGTTTGATGGGGGCGTTTCTTGAGTTGTCACCACTTGGTCACCATGTGTATTCATGGCATCTTCCGTCGTGTCAACGTCACTTGTTATTTGGCCCGTAATCCATTGAGAATGGATGGAAGATGGCGGAGAGGGTGGGATTCGAACCCACGGTAAGATTGCTCCTACGTCTGATTTCGAGTCAGGTGCCTTCAACCACTCAGCCACCTCTCCTAAGGTCAGACTTGACCGGAGGAGAAATATAGCCAGCGATCCAGTTCTGTAAAGGGCGGGATTCGAGGCCCCGTGGGCCTTGACGAAAAGGGTCGGCAGCGGCACACTTCCCGCCAGTGTCTTGGTCCAAACTCGCTATTCCTTCCCGCTGGCAGCCTTTTGTCTGGGCCATCATCTTCGTCTTTAGCTCCTTTCTTTTCCTCGAGCGCGCCGCGGAGAACGGAGCCCGGGTGAATACACGAATGAACCGGACGGATCAGGGGGCCTACGCGGATCTGGTCCTCAGGATGCGGGTGAAGGATTTCAATTTCCAAGCGGATCGAAACCGCATGCCCCTCTATCCGGCGCTCATGGCGCTGGGTGTGGAAAAGGATTGGGACAAGCCGAAGATTTTCGAAGCCGGCAAGATTTGGAATACCTGGCTGGCACTGGCTTCGCTGGTCATTATCGGAACGATTTTTTTCCGTTCGCTACCCGTTCACGCGGCGGCGAATGCCCTCTACTTCCTAGCTTTCACGGTCTTTCTCTTCAAGGCCCCCCATTTGCAGGCGGAGATTCTCTACTATCTGCTTTTTTTCCTCTGCTTCGCTGCGGGTTGGCGACTGTTCCGAAATCCCTCGCCGTGGCTCGCCGTCGGCACCGGGGTTCTCGCCGGTCTGACGCATCTAACGAAAGCATCGGTGGCACCGGCCATCCTTTGTTTCGTTGTTTACCATCTGCTCGACACCCTCTGGCGCGGCTGGCGGTTCGGGTTTGATCGCGGGCAGTGGGTGCGTCGGCTACTCGTCCCGACGTTGGTGGTTGTCGCGTTTCTGGGCACGGTTTGGAACTACATCAGCGAGAGCAAACGTGTCTATGGTCACTATTTCTACAACGTCAATTCCACTTTCTACTTCTGGTGCGAGTCCTGGGAAGATGCGACCAGCCGGACGAGGGCGGCCGGAGATCGCGACGGCTGGCCCGATTTGCCGCCGGACCAAATTCCGAGCGCCGGAAACTACCTGAAGAAACATGGCGTCGCCGAAATTCCCGCGCGCATCGTCCGGGGAGCGGACGCCATCTGGGACAGCATGAAGAACAGCTACGGTTATCTCCCCTTTGTCATCGCTTTAGGAGCAGCCTGCGTTTTCGTGATGTGGCGGCGCCGGTTGTTGCTCCGGCGATGGTTTCGCAAACGCCCGGCCACGGTTCTCGCTTTGCTCTCGTTTTTCGGCGGCTATTTTTTGCTGATCGCTTGGTATAGCCAGATCATCAGCGGCAATCGTTTCATCCTCGGGCTGTTTCTTCCCTTCGTCTTCACTTGCATGCTGGTCTTGGGCCATTGGGGGCAGGGTATCGATGTCCGGATTCGCGGAAAAGTGTATCCCTTTCTTCCTTGGTTCCATCGGATCTTTTCCTTCGCGCTTTTGCTGGTCATCATCCGCATCTGCACCCACCGGATTCTGTTTGAATACGGTGGCTCGTGATTATCACGGCGTCAGGGTCGCGCGAAGCCGGAAAAAGGTCGGAGGCGGAAGTGCACCGATACGCGTATCCCGAGCCGGTCCTGGCCCGGTGTCTTGAATCACGGATAAAGCACCTGGGACCATCGCTCCGCCGCCATTCGCCGGCGCTGCGGTGCCCCATGGTTGCTGGAGGTTTCCAGAAGTTTGAATGTAAAGATTGAATCCCGTGAGACCGGTAACCCTGCGGATGGCGAACGAGTTGCCCTCCATGCCAAGTTGCGGACGGGATATGTTATCCAGTGGATGCGTGCCGAGCGCGAATTCGAGGCCATTTTGAATGCCATCTCCATCGCTGTCGGAGGTCCATGGGATGGTCACGGGCTGGGAGTTTGTCGCGTTGCTCCACCATGAATTGGCTTGCGTTACACCCGGCCCCACCCCGAGGACGAATGGAATGGCCATGGTTTGCTGGTCGACCAGAGTGGGGCTTGACCAACGTGTGGAAAAAGTTTCCCTGTGGAAGCCATCCGCGAGTCCGCCGGCATTACAGGCGAACTGCACAACCGCATTTCCACCCGCGGCAATGGTTCCGGAAGTTGGGCTAACGCTGGACCAACCTGACGATCCAGGTTGACGCAGTTCATAACTTCGTCCGGCAATGGGGGCATCGGGCAAAGAAACTCCGTTGAAGTTTGCCTGCCATCCCAGCACCGCCTCTGCGGTTGGAATCGCAATGGAGTGGTATCGCCAGCGCACGCGCCCGTCCGGATACAGGGAAATTTGAAAGGTTACGGTGCGAGCAGGGTCAAAGTAGGCCGGAACATTGGTGAACTGGATCACAAACTCCGAAGGAGTCGATTTGCTATGCACGGTTCCACCATTCGCAACCACCAGATCCATCCAAAATCCTCCGATCACGGCCGCTGGCGACGCGGGATTCGGAAAGCGGGGTGCGAGCCGGGTGATGGGGTAATTTCCCGTGAGCAAGATATACCCATTGGTGCAGACACGAACTTGGTTGGTGCTTCCACCACTCCACGGATAGGAGAATCCGAGATTGATGGGATCACTCATCGATTCGTCGGGATCGGAGAACGAGATCAACTGCCCTGAGCTCCGAATGTCCACCCAGGAGTGGGTCGGGCCTCCTGCTTCGGTGGAGGAAACAATCTTTGCGCGGTCGAATGGACTCTCGATAACGTAGTTCATGGGAAATGTTCCCGGGTTTTGCAACAAGACCGATGCGGTTCCCTGCCCGTTGGATGGGAGATTGAGGTTGGGCAGTGACGGAAAAAGCACGGGGCCAACCGGAGATCCTGCTCCCGCGAGCGCGACTTGCTTCAAGGGCTGGATGGGATCATTGCTCGCGAGTTCAAGAACGGCTTCGGAGGGAGGCGTGCTGCCGGGAGTGAAGGCGACTTCCATTTCTGCGGTGGCCCCCGGGGCGATGGTCGAGGGTGGGGGAATCGTCACGGCGTAGGAAGTAGCCGCCGGTCCCGGTATGAGAGGCAGTCCGCTCATGGCGAGCGGTTGCGCGCCACGATTGGAGAGCGCGAGGCGAAGGCTGGCGTAGCCGTCGAAGAAAAACCCACTGCCTGGCTTCGGGGCCGCGTCGCCGGACAGCGCCACGAGTTTGTTTGCGGCGGGTTTCATGGGGCGTCAGACGGACGGGGCAGAAAGCTGGCGCGCACATGGAAGGCCTGGGGCAGACCCGCCATCATGCCGTAAATCATGCCGGCGAGACAAACACCGAATGGCAAACCAGTGCGCAATGAACGCGAGGGTTGCACCCCGTGGACAAAGGCGTTCACGGTGAGGTAGGTGAGCAACCCGGCCCAGAGAAGTAACATCCATGCCCCCGGGCGCACAATCAGCCAACGCCAACCCAACAGGAACAATGCCCCCGCCGAGGACAGACAGACCGCGAGGAAAATCAATTGGTCCATCCCGCCCGCGCTTCCCGCCGCCTCGCGATCCACATCGGCCCGGTAATCAAGTGCGAAGGAAAGCATGAAGACCCAGAGCAAAATCTCGATCCAACGCGCCACCGGCGCGCGGGGCACTTGCACGGGATCGGGACCATCGTCGAGTATCATGGGGCGTGGCGCGGGCTCGTCACTGGGTTGATGATTGGATCGAACGAGGGCACCGATTCAAACGATACCGGCCATCAATGCGTCGGACGGTTTTTCCATGCTTCGACGATCTGGCGGATGGTTTCTTCGAGTGAGACGGTGATGTCCCAAGCGGGGAAATGGGCGCGCATTTTCGTCAGGTCGGAGATATAACAGATGTGATCCCCGATGCGGTTCTCCTCGACGTAGGTATAGCTTTGTTTGCGGCCCGAGAATTTCTCCGCGATGGCGAAGGCTTCGAGGATGGAACACGAGTTGGCCCGCCCGCCCCCGATGTTATAAACCTCGGCCACCCTCGGGGCCCTGATGAATTCCTCGATGAAACGAGCGACATCGTGCGAGTGGATGTTGTCCCGCACCTGTTTCCCCTTGTATCCGAAGACGCGGTATTCGCGGCCTTCCAGATTGCATTTCACCAGATAACTGAGAAAGCCGTGCAACTCGACCCCGGAATGATTCGGCCCGGTCAGACATCCGCCGCGCAGGCAACAGGTTGGCATGTTGAAATATCGCCCGTATTCCTGCACCATCACATCGGCCGCGACTTTCGACGCCCCGAACAGCGAGTGCTTCGACTGATCGATGGGGAAATTCTCATCGATGCCGCCGGCGCAGGTCGGATCGGCGTAGTCCCAACGTGTCTCTAGTTCCGCCAACGCGATGGTATTCGGGCGGTCGCCATACACCTTGTTCGTGGACATGTGGGCGAACGGACTCTCCGGGCAGGCCTGTCTCGTCGCCTCGAGCAGATTCAAGGTGCCTACGGCGTTCGTGTCGAAATCATCAAATGGGATGGCCGCGGCGCGGTCGTGCGACGGCTGGGCGGCCGTGTGCACGATGGCATCCGGTTTCACTTCCTTGAGCAATTCCAGCACCCCGGCACGGTTGCGGATGTCCAACTCATGGTGCACGAACCCCGGCAAATCCTGTTCCAGACGTTGCTGGTTCCACCGCGTGTCGCCCTGCGGACCGAAAAAGACCGCGCGCTGGTTGTTATCAACCCCGTGGATTTCCCAGCCGAGTTTGGAAAAATGGACGCAGACTTCGGAGCCAATAAGGCCGGATGAGCCGGTGACGAGGAGTTTCATGAAGAGTTTTGAGGCGGCGGGGAACACAGTTTTCCAAAGGCAAAACCCAGAGAATTCCCATTTAGAACCACCTATTCTGACAATTACGGTAGGCATTCCCGGTGTCAAGCCCGCCGCCCAGACGATTCGGCTTGCCAAGTCCCCCGAATTTAGGGCAAATTTGCCCCATGTGCTGCCTTTCCCGCCCCGTCGAGTCGGTCTCCTCCACCCGGATATTTGCCCGTTTTACCGCCGCCGGGACCCAGGCGGTGGTTTACCAAATGAATTTCGAGGCCGCCGAGGACCTTGCGATGATTCTGCCGCTCCCGGTGCTGGCCGCCGAACGGGCCACCGCCGTGAAATGCGTCAATCTGGAGAAGTATCCGAAATTCTTCGTGGACATGGAGAAGATTTTCCCGAAACCGCAGGTGCAGAGCTTTGCCCGCAGCAAAAGTGCCGTTCCCCTCGCGGCGAACACCCTGCCCGTTGAGCAGATAGGTGCCTTCGAGGCGAGTTACGTGCCGGGCATCGGGGACTTCGGAAGGCTGGATGATCGGTTCAAACTGCCCGAAG
>JBJTQJ010000070.1:0-20186 GCA_046075565.1 Verrucomicrobiales bacterium
GAAATATAGGCGGCCGCTTAACGGGGGCAAGAAAGATTTTAAGGGGTGCCGAGGTTCCCGATGACACGGATGCCATCCTCGCGGACCTGCAGGACTTCCAGGCTGATGGGATAGATCGATTTTTCGAAGATGCCGAGGAGGAGAGCCGCCCGGGCCTCGAGGATTTCCGCATCGGCGCGGACAATGACCACGGTGTAGCGGTCCGGCACGATGGCGAGCAAGGATTCCCCGTATTCCTCTTTGTGCCGCTCCCAGAGTTTGGGTGTAAGGATGATGCTGGCGGTGAGAGGGTCCTTGGAGTGGTAGATGGAATGGGTGCTGGTTTTGCCGTCCGGGGCGAGCACTTTCTTGGGCTTGAGGCCTTCGAGTCGCTGTTCGATACCGGGCATCGCGGCCTTTCTCGCGGCCTCAAGGTCTTTACCGAGCAGTTTCAGTTCATCCGGCTTGAGAAAGACCGGTTCCCCCTTTTTGTCGAGCCGGCCCACGGAAACCCCGATTTCTTTGGCCCCGGGGAGCAGTTCCCAGACCGGCGGAGCCTGGAAACGAGGCTCAATGAGCACGCGCAAATCCTTCGGATCCGGCTTTTCCGGCAATGGGGCCTGGGCCGCGAGGTGGATGGCTGCGGCAAGAAAGAGAAAAATGGCCGATTTTCGGGGGAGCGACGGCATCAGGAACTCTAGCACCCCTCGTCAATTCCCGCAAAATTCCTTCGCCGCCGCCGGGTTACCGCGTAAAATTTCCTGCCCACCCAAATTCCAACCGGCATGATCGCATTTCTCCGCGGCAGCATCGCCCGCAATCTCCCCAATCTGCTCTGGCTCGATGTGAACGGCGTCGGCTATGCCGTGCACGTGCCCATGGGCAGCTTTGATGCGAAGGTCGAGGGGGAAAAAGTACAGGTGCTCACCCATCTCATCGTGCGCGAGGACGCTCATACCCTCTACGGGTTTCCCAGCGAGGAAGCCCGGGAAATTTTCCTGCTTCTCATCGAGCGCGTGACCGGTGTCGGACCGAAGATGGCCATGGCGATTCTCGGCGGGTTGAGCGTGGGGGACTTCAAGGACGCGGTGGTCAGCGGCGACCTCGCCCGGCTATCCAAGATCAGCGGGGTCGGGAAAAAAACCGCCGAACGCATCGTTCTCGAATTGAAAGACAAAGTCGGCGTGACGGAAGTGTGGAAACTCGCCGCCGCCTCCAAAGGCAATCCCGCCGAAGCGGCTGCCAACGATGCCGTGCTCGGCCTGCTCGCCCTCGGTTACAAACAAGCCGATGCCCTCAATGCCGTGCGCAAAGTGCTGCCCGATCTCAGCAAGGATGGTCAAATACCCGCACCCGACGAGATCATCCGCTCCGCTCTCCGCGCCCTCAACTGAAGCATGGACGCTCTTCATCCATCCGCAACCGGCCCATCGGATGCTGAACGTCTGGAACGTATCCACGCGGCCATGCCGGAGGGTGGCCTCTTCGCGGGCAAAGATTGGTTGTGGTCGCCGCGTCCGTTTGTCCTGTCGAAACGCGAATGGCAGACGCTGGAAAAACTCGGCCCGCTCCTGTGGAAATTCGTTCACGCCTGCGACAGCCTCTACCACCGCAGCGCCAAAGGAAAGTTGCCAGCGTGGATCGCGTCCTATGCCGATGCCGGAAAGCCGGCATGGTTGATTGAAGCCGCCCGCGCCAACCACCGGGAGGGCGAGCTGCCCCGTGTGCTCCGCCCGGACCTCGTGCTTACCGCCGGAGGATTCGCCATGAGCGAGCTGGACAGCGTGCCAGGTGGCATCGGGTTGTTAGGATGGCTCAACCGGACGCACGCCGCGCTCGGCGACAAGGTGATCGGCGGACCCGATGGCATGCTCGAAGGTTTCGCATCGCTCTTCGACAGTTCGGGTGTCATTGCCGTTTCCAAAGAAAGCGCCGACTACCGACCGGAAATGGAGTGGCTGGCCGCCCGCCTGCGGGAAAACGATCGCGAAATCGCAGTCGAAGATGCCGAAACCCTGCAACCGGACGGACGGGAGATTTACCGGTTCTTCGAACTTTTCGATTGGGAAAATCTGCCATCGTTCCGACCGTTGCTCGACGCGTGGAAAAAGGGCGCGCAACCGGTCACCGCGCCTTTCAAACCATGGCTCGATGAAAAACTCTGGCTGGCCTTGCTCTGGTCCGCTCCGCTGCAGGAACACTGGGACCTACTGATGCGCCGGGCATGGAAACAGACCCTGCAATCCATCGTGCCGTTCGGATGGGTGGTGGACCCCACTCCCCGGCCTCCGCATGGAGTATTGCCGCGCCTCGGTGTCCAATCGTGGGATGCCGTGGCCGCCCTTTCGCAAAAGCACCGCGAGCTGGTGCTGAAAGTAAGCGGGTTTCATCCTCTCGCCTGGGGCGCCCGCAGCGTTTCCATTGGCCACGATCTTCCGCAAACCGAGTGGGCGGAGGTACTTCGAACGGCCCAGGTAGATTTCCCCCGCGCTCCGTGGATACTGCAGGAATTCCACCACGCCCGGATTGTCCGCCATCCTTATCAGGATCGAACCAGTGGAGCCATTGTGGAGATGGAAGCCAAGGCCCGCATCACCCCTTACTACTTCGCCGGTCGCGATGGAAAAATTCGCCTCGGCGGCGTGCATGCCACCCTTTGTCCATCCGACAAAAAAATCCTCCACGGCATGAGCGACGCCATCATGGTGCCGTGTGTGGTGGAGGAATAAGAGCCCTTATGCCTTCTGCCATCCGCTTTCGCTGCGCTGCAGAGAGCCTCTGATTCTACCCGATTGGAAGGCATCCTGAGAGCGAACCACTTCCACCAGCCGGAGCCGGCCGGGTTCCGATTCCACGAAATGCGGTTTGGTGAAGGGATGGAACGCTCCGGTATTGATAATCCACCGTCCACGGCGGAACCACATGCCGGCCCGGTGGGTGTGCCCCATAATCAGGACTTTGGCGCGGGGAGTGAATTCCTCCATCCACATGGCAACACGTTCGGGGCCGTTTTTCCAAATATCGATGATGGCGAGCGGCGTCGTTGGCGGCCACGCGGCATGGGAGATGGTTTCGAGTTTCCCAAGGAAGCCAGTGAACCTCCGGGGACGGGGGTGAAATGCCCGGGCGTAGGCCTTGGCGAGGGCGGCGCGCGCCTCCACCGTGCGGGCATTCGGAAATCCCCCCGCGTTCGCCTCCGCAGCGTCGAGTTTGGCTTTGACCTTGGGCACCCAAGGGCTCCACGGCGAGCCGTAGCGGAAACAAATGTCGCCATGGGTCACAACCACCTCGCCATCCTCGAATTCAAGCAACGTCGGGCCATCCCGGTCGGGGTCGTGATTGCCCGGCATGACGATCGGCTCCGGTCCGGATTCTCTCATCCGCGTGAACAACTCCCCGGCCAGCGCCAGCGAACCCTCCGCGAGCGAGCCGGAGCAGGTCTCGACCGTGTCGCCATTCAGAATGACCCTGCCTCCGCCGTGGAAGAGGGGTAGCAAATCCCCCACCTGCCGGACGGTCGAGGCGGGATGTCCGAGGTGGATATCGGAGAAAATGCGGGTGGCGGGCACAGGACCACCATAGCCGGATTCGGGTTCCCGCCAACTGCGGGATGGACACCGCCCCGTCCCCGTGGTATCGAACAGGCCCATGTCCATTCCAAGGATTCTTCTCTCCGCCACTCTCTTGGCCAGCCTCTCCCCCACCCCGGGATTCGCCGCCGAAGCCCCGCCACCGGCCAATCTCGATGCGACCCTCAAGCAGCTCATGGCGAATGCCCTCGCCAAGGAAAAACGCGAGAAGGCTGCCAACGACGCCGAGGAAGCGAAGCGTCTAGCCCGCGAAGAGAAGGAAGCCGCCGGGCGAGCGAAAGAAGTAGACGCCGCCGCGAAGCGGGCCGCTCGTGAAAAAGAAAAGGCCGAAGCCAAAACCAAGGCGGATGAAAAGGCCGCCGCTGAGAAGGCGGAGAAGTTGAAATCGCGCGAGGAAAAGGACGCCGCGACCCGTGCAAAAGAGGAAGCCCGTGCGAAGGAAAGAGCGGAAGCGAAAATCAAAGAGGAAGAAAAAGCCGCCGCCGAGAAAGCGGAGAAGTTGAAATCGCTCGAGGAAAAAGAAGCCGCGGCACGCGCAAAAGAGGAAGCGCGCGAGAAAGAGAAAGCGGAAGCGAAAACCAAAGAGGAAAAAAAAGAGGACAATGCCCAACCCGATGCCGGGGGAGAGAAAGACGCGCCGGATGCTCCGGTTGTGGAAAAATCTCCTGACAAACGCCGCGGTCTCTTTTCCGGCTGGTTCGGCAAAAAAGACAAACCGGAAACCGAAGATCTGCCCGTCCCAGGGGAAGCCGAGGAAGAAAAAGAAAAACCCAAGGCAAGCGAGAACCCTCCTGAGAAGGAGACCGCCAAACCGGAAGCCGGTGAACCGGAAGAGTCCGCAACCCGGAAGAAACCCGGGCTTTTCTCCCGCATGTTCGGGAAGAAGGATGCCGACACCGGGGAGGCAAAACCGGATGACGCCGATTTGTTAGAAGAAACACCGAAGGACAAACCAGAGAAAGCTAATGAAAAAGAGGCAGAGGAACCGAAGCCGGTGAAACGGCGTGGATTCTTCTTCTTCGGTCAGAAAAAAGACCAGCCCGAAGCGGAGCCCGTGGAAGACGAAAATGTGGAATGCGAAGAGACCGATCCTGCCAAACGCGGCTTCTGGCAAAAGCTCACTTCAAAAACCCCCGAGCCGGGCACAAAGAAAAAGAAGAAGAAAAAGTTCCGTTGGCCTTGGAGTCAGGAAAAGCAAGCTCCGGAGGAAGAATCAGGGGCCTCGCCCGAGCCGACGCCAAAAACCAAACCCGTAGCCACGGTCGAACCGCTCCCCATGCCCGAGATCAAACCCCGGGAACCGGAAACCGGGCTCGCGCCGGCCAATTCGAATCAACCGCCCCCGGGCAAAAAACCGGATCCCATCGACGATATCGATTTGTATCCGGGGAGGTGATTGCCGATGGGGTTTGCCCTGCTGGGTAATTCTCGCCGGAAGCCCTCGACTCTGGGTTGGAGTTCGGGCTTTAGCCCGTTTCTCCGTCGTTACTGAGGCATGAGCCGGGCTAAAGCCCGAACTCCAACAAACCGACACCATCACGGACAACCGTCCTGCTCAAATCGGAACCCCTGTTCTCAGACACAATCCTGATGGGAATGAAGGCTCGATGCGGTCCAGAGCATCGAGAAATCTCTGTCGCTCCGTTTGGCTATCCGAAACCGATCCACGCTTACGCGAAAGCCTCGCGCGCAGACGCGGCGGCATAGTCGCGGTTGAGCTTCGAAATGACATCCGCAGGGATGGATTTCGGACAGACCGCCTCGCACTCGTAGTGGTTCGTGCAATTGCCGAATCCTTCCGCGTCCATTTGCCTTACCATGGCGAGCACGCGTTTGTCTTTTTCCGGCGCTCCTTGGGGAAGGTAGTTGAGGTGCGCCGCTTTGGCGGAGACGAAGAGCATGGCGGATCCATTCGGGCAGGCGGCCACACAGGCCCCGCATCCGATACAGGCGGCGGCATCGAAAGCGTGATCGGAATCTTCCTTTTCGATGGGTATGGAATTCGCCTCTACGGCTGATCCGGTGCGCACGGAGATATAACCACCCGCCGCGATGATGCGGTCGAAAGCGGTGCGATCAACAACGAGATCCTGCAGCACCGGGAACGGTTGGGCGCGCCATGGTTCGATGAAAATCGTGTCGCCGTCGCGGTAGTGGCGCATGTGGAGCTGGCAAGTCGTGATGCCGGAGTCCGGGCCATGGGGAATGCCATTGATGGTGAGCGAGCACATCCCGCAGATGCCTTCGCGGCAGTCGTGGTCGAATGCAATCGGACGTTTGCCTTGGGCCAGAAGATGCTCATTGACGATGTCGAGCATTTCGAGGAAAGAGGCCTCTGCCGGAATATCGGGACTCGGGATGGTTTCAATGTGCCCTTTGGCATTCGGGCTGTCCTGGCGCCAGACTTTAAGTGTCAATTTCATGATCGGTTCGTGGAAGAACGTGGTCTCGGATTGGAGGCCGACGCCCTCACCATTGCGCGGATTTCGCATCTGGCAAAAGCGAATCTTGCCTCACGATAATTTTTTACGCCCATCCGCCCGTCTAGGCCGCAAATTTGCCAATTTTTCCCCTTTCCTGCGGAAAAAACCGGAAGATTGGGTCAATGAGGAAAAGGAGCATTCGTGCTCCGTCCTTTGAGAGCGGGCCGACCGACGTTTTCAGCGAAAATTCCCGAACGATGTCCAGATTCGGGTCTCCGGGACCCACGAAAAATCCCCATCCAGCGGGTGGATCGGACGCCGGAGGTTGTAGTATGAGTCAAAAGGAATGCGGGGCGGGACCGAGCCTTCCGAAAGCAGGAGCAAATGCCGCGCGGCCATGGATTTCAATTCGGGCTCAAGATACCCGATCTTTACGACCACAACCTCCGCCGTTCGGGGTTCGAGGCCGAGGCGGAGGAAATCTTCCCTCCGATGGTAAGCCCGGCGACGCGCGGCCACGATCACCCTCAATCCACCCATGGCGAGCACGACCTCGAGATCATCGGGTGCGCCATTGCCAAGGGAAACAAATTCCACCCGCGCCCGGCAGGGCCAAGGCTCGTGGCGGGGATCCAATTTTCCGCCGAGGCGAAGTTCGACCATTTTCCCCTCTCCCGCGGCGGCGGCGGTGCTGGCGCTTTCCGCGTCGGCAATGAAGGCGAAGATAGCTCGTTGCTCGCTGGCTCCCGCGATTTCCGGTTGTCGGGCCAGCACTTGCAGGACACCCGTCACGTCACCGGTGGAACCAGCTGTGGGGTTGTCACCGGCGTCGCTGAGGAAAAATGGTTTCGGACCGTCCGTGAAGGCTTCGCGAATCCCGGCCTCCACTTCACGAGCCGGGGCGATGAAATTGAACTCCGCCCGTGCGCTCCAATAGCGTTCGGCGATCGAAGACGAAACCCTCACGGTTTCCTCGCGGTGGTGGCCGATGGCGACTGCACACGCACCGGAGCGAACTTGGTCGGCCCACGCGTAACCCACCCACAACGAGGCATCGAGCAAACCGGGCAAGCGCGACTCATCGGCCAGTGGGGTATAGAGCCCTCTGCCCGGTTCACACTCGGTGCTCGATTGTTCCCCGGAAACCAGCAGCGGAATTCCGGTCCACGCGCGATGAACCGGCCTCGGATCCTGCGACCAGTTTGCCAGCAAGCGCACGGCACGCTCCCGTGTCTCCATCCAATCCACATGCGGAGCGGTGCGGTAAGTGGTGATCCAGTCCACGTTTTCCATCAGTCGCGCGGACACATTTCCATGCAGATCCTGACTGCAGGTAAGCGGTCTCTCCCGGCCGATGCGCGCGCGGATGGCTTCCGCCAAATCCGCCTCCGCATCGTCCAGACCTTCCATGCTCATCGCGCCATGGCAATCGAGATAAAAGGCATCCACATCTCCTGCCTCGTCGAGACGGTCGAGAATTTCCCTCTTCATGCTTTCATAACAATCGCGTGCCACCGGACCACCCGGCAAGGCGCGGAAGTGAGCAAGTGGAACAGGTTGGATGTTAGAGAACTCGGGACCAGAGAGAAACGGATACCGCTCCAGCATGGCCGCCCCGGCCAACGGGAGAAAATCCGAGCGCCGCGAGAGCAGCGGCGAGAACGTGCTGCTTTCGATATGGATTCCGCCGATGGCGAGGCGCAGCGGTGCTCCTGCCTTCATGGGTTTGCCGCCAAATGGCAATCAAGAATTTCGCGGCAACGAAGGATCGACTGTGCGGAAGCCACCCGCCATGCATACTCATCCTTGCGGGTGAAATCTCCCATGTGGCATCCGGCATTACGAAAAACCATCCCGCTTGTCACGCCACGGCGCGAACTCAGATGCACTTCACGCGCTCTCGTCTCCTCGAGCACATCGGCGAGATTCTCCGGGGAGATCCCGCCGCCCGGCATGATCACCATCCCGGGAGGAAGGAAACCGTTCAGTTCGCGCAGGATGGCCGCACCGGATGGCACATCGACTTTTCCACCAGAACTGAGGATACGCCGGATGCCGAGATCGTAAATGGTTTGCAGGGATTCCCGTAGATCGCGACTCATATCGAAAGCACGATGAAAGGTCACATCGAGTCCGGGAGCCTCATTGATCAACGCGCGGCAGTTTTCCTGATCCACCGTGCCGTCAGCGTGCAGGCATCCGATGACAATGCCATCGGCTCCGGCGTCGCGTGCATTACGGACGTCGCACCTCATCACTGCGTGTTCATCGGGATCGAAAAGAAAATCGTAACCGCGAGGCCGAATGATGACCATGACCTTCCCCGGAAAGACTTTGCGAACCTGTTCGATCATGCCCGCGCTCGGGGTGGTGCCGCCTTCGGGAAGCGCGGCGCAGAGTTCGACCCGATCGGCACCGCCCTCGGCGGCCGCGCGCGCGGAAGCAACACTATCAATGCAGATTTCCAACATACGTGAACGTGGCCGGGTTCGGGCTTCAACGCAACTTTCGTTTCCGGGATTTGCCCGCGAGAAGTCCCGCGGCGCAGGCCAGCGCGGCAGGAAGATTCACTCCGCCTTCTCCTCCGAGGGAATGGTCAATCGCCTCCAGTCGCTGGATCCATGGCCGGGCTTCCCCGCGCGAGACGGGTCCTCCGGCGGCGGCGCAAAAGTGGGTCCGGCATCCGAAAGGACGATCAAAATGGATGCGGCATCGACCCTCCGCCAAAAACGGACAGGCGCCATCCGGGCCCAAGGGCGGAACTTCCCCTCTTCCGGTCGCTCGCCAAGCCTTCACGGCCACCAGCGCCTCCCCGAGCGTCAGATACGGTGTGCGCCCGGTGCGTTGGAAATGACAGCAGTCCGCCCGGCCGATACACGACCGCTCGGGCGGCGGCAAGGCCTCATACGCGGCATAGACATTCCGCACCGCCGCGATGGCATCGGCGGTCTCGAAAGGAATGTCCGGACGACGGGGCATGGGAAAATCAATACGCGATGACCCGGCTACGCAAGCGTCGGTCCTCATGCGATAGGATCCGGGCAGCGGTCGCGCAGCCCGCAATCCGCGCAGGGTTCGCCGAGGAAAAGACGATCAAAATACTCCATCAGTTGGCGCACGGCGGGACGAGACCGCGTGAGGCAACCCGCCTCGAAGTTGCGGCGAAGGTCCGACTTCGGACCGAGTCCGGCTCCGGTGAAATTCGCACTGCCCGTATAAGCCCAGCGTCCATCGACAATCACCAGTTTTGCGTGAAGCCGCGGGCACAGCAGCCGCTCGAAGCGTTCGGATCGCAGCGCGGGAAATCGATCAAAATCGCGCCGGAACCGCGGACCCGGTTCCTTCGCATGCAACAGTCGCACTTCGACACCATTCTCGATCAATTCGGCGAGGACCCCGAGAAATGGAATGTATCTGCCTTTGCCCGCGCGCACATGCATGTCCTTCAAATCCGCCGTGGCAATCCAGACGAATTTCCGCGCCGCCGGAATCATCTCGACGAGCAGGCGCTCGTGATGCGCCGCATCCACGATTACTTCCCATGGGCTTTCCTCCATGCCCACTATGCTCGCACCGGGGAACACGCCCGGCAAGCGGCGAGAACTTTACTGTAGGCCACGGCCGCTGGCTCTTCATCGACTTCGATATCAACCGCCGTGTCGGAACGGACGAGGATGTCGTCGGCTCCGGGGTTTTCAGTAGTCGAATACCGGCTCATGGACTCGAGGGAATAGGTCGTGACTAGGGCGGGCTGGCCTTTCCTGGTGCTGACGCGGTTGCCCAATCCATCGTAGTTGTAGCCAACTTTCAGAGCGGGCACAAGATCTGAATTCGACGGGCGTTTTCCGAGTGCTGGATAAAGGTTCCCTTTCACCCCAAAAAATCGTCAATCCCTGAAGCCGACGAGGACGTCGGCGATCCCAGCAGGATCCAGGCACCGACGGCAGGTATTTGCGGTTTCCACAATCGGGACGGTCGCCACAGGATATTCGGGGAAACCACAATCCTGTGGTTTCAGAAGATGCGGGGGAGATTGCCATGGATTCGCAGCAATCCTGCTGCCACGACAGAAGTGTCGTGGCTCCGAACCAAGCGAAACGAAGCTTTGCGTGGAAAGTTATCTCGTTTAGCCTCCCGTCCACACTCATGCCAGCCCGCACCACCTCCCGCTTTCCCGTCGCCCTTCTGCTGGCAATCTCGCTGGCGAGTGCTTCGCTTTCCTGCCGCATGTGGCCGGATGATGTCTTGCGCCCCGCGACGGCGCATGCCGGAGCGAGCCGGGTGGATCTGCTTCTCGCGACAACTAGGGAGCCCGATGAGGATCCATTGGTCGGGTTTAGTTCCCGGCGTTCGAGTGACCTTCACTATGCGCGTTTTGCCATGAGCGTGCCGCCCGTGCACAAGCCGGGTAAAATCAAGTGGCCACGTTCGATTCCACCGGATGCCGAAATCCAGCTCTGCGTGATCGATTGGCAAAAGATCGATTGCGTAGCCTTTTCCAAAGAGCTGAAGAACGCCGTGGGCCCACGCGGACGCCAAGTATTCCTCATCGTCCATGGTTATAACACAGGGTTCGCTCTCGCTTTGTTGCGCTCCACCCAGCTCCTCCATGATTCGCAACTCGATGTCGCGCCCGTTTTGTTCTCGTGGGCCTCGCGGGGCAGGCTCTCCAGTTATGGTTACGACCGCGAGAGTGCATCCATGGCCCGCGACGGACTCGAGGACCTTCTGCGGCAGTTCGATGCTGACCCGCAGGTCGGCTCGGTATCCATCCTTGCCCATTCGATGGGCACGTGGTTGACCATGGAAACACTGCGGCAAATGGGCATCGCCCGTCGTGGTGGCATGGGAAAAATCCGCGACATCGTGCTGGCCGCGCCGGATATCGATCCAGCGGAGTTTCGCGTGCAATGGCAGCGCGCCCGCGAAGCAATGCCGGAGTCCAAGGTTCCCCGCATCACCATCTTTTCCTCGGGCGATGACATCGCCCTGAAAACTTCGACAAAACTCTGGGGCAACAAGGAGCGCCTCGGCCTGCTTGATCCCAATGCACCGGATTTCCCCTCATGGATGGAGAAAAATGAAGTGACCGTGATCGACATCACCCGCCTGCGGTCCGGGGATCCGATCAGTCATTCCAAATACGCCAATGCCCCCGGTATTCCGCGGGAGATTGGAAAGCTCATCGCCAGCGGGCAATTGGATCCGACGGGGCGGGCTGGTGTCGGCGAACGCATCGCCAGCGGTGCCGCGGGCCTCTCCGGAGATGCCGCGCGAACCATCGTCGGAGTCGCCACCGCCCCGCTCGCGGTCACCGACGATGCCGGACGCAAGCGCCTCAGCGACCGCATTGGCGATCTCTTTGGACGACGCAAGCAAACGGGTAAGCCCGGTCAAAACGAATAGCACCCGCGAGTGGCATGTTGATGCCACCCGCGTGTGATTGATCCTTCGACTCTCTTATCCCAACTCCACTTCGACCGCATGGCTGGCACCGTCGGCGAAGATCGGCCAACGGGCTGAGCCATTCGTGATGGAGACGGCCTTGCCATCAACACTGCAGCTCCGCACCGTCGCGGCAGCGCCATTCGAGTTGCGGACATTGATGACATGAGAGGTCTTTCCATCAGGTTCGGTCCAGGTGATGGAATAGCCGGGCCAGGCGTCGGGGATCCGCGGGGCAAGTTTGATCTCTTTGCCCCCGTGCAGGGTCAGGCCGAGCACGGATTCGATCACGACACGGTGGAACCATCCGGCGGAACCGGTATACCATGACCATCCGCCGCGTCCAACGTGGGGCGAGGCTCCGTAGATGTCGGCGACGATCACGTAAGGTTCAGTCTGGTAACGTGCGACCGCTTTTTCATCACGGGTGTGCCAGACCGGACTCATTTTTTCCAGCAAAGCGGCAGCGGTATCGCGGCGACCGGCTTCGGCCATCGCGCGCACCACCCAGCAGGCGGCATGGGTGTATTGGCCTCCATTTTCCCGCACACCAGCGACATAACCCTTGATATATCCTGGGTCATGCGGGGTATCGACGAAGGGCGGGGTTAACAAACGAATGATACCGGCATCGGAATCCACGAGGCGCGCTTCGAGGGCATCAAGAGCGGCGCCGGCGCGATCCGGAGGAGCGGCTTTGGAAATGACCGCCCATGCCTGGGCGAGCGCATCGATGATACACTCGTCGCCTTCAATGGTTCCGAGCGGCGTGCCATCATCGTAGTAAGCCCGGCGATACCATGCGCCATCCCAACCGGAGGTCTGCAGGGCGTTACGTAAGTCTGCGAGGTAGCGCTCATAGGTTTCGGCACGTGTGGTTTCGCCGCGGGCGCAGCAAAGCGGAATCCACTTCCCGAGGATATCATGGAGGAAGAACCCGAGCCAGACGCTCTCTCCTTTGCCTTCGCGCCCGATGCGGCTCATGCCATCGTTCCAATCGCCGATGCCCATGAGCGGGAGTCCATGCGCACCGCGTGTGAGCGAACGGTCGATGGAACGACAGGCGTGTTCGAAGACGGTTCCGATTTCTCCCGAGATCTCGGGTTTCATGTATTTTTCATCCTCTCCGGCGGGCAACGGCTCGGCGGTGAGGAATGGCCGGACCTCGTCGAACACACTCGCATCACCGGTGGTCTCAAGATAATGGCAAAGCAGGTAAGGCAACCAGAGCAGGTCGTCAGAGAAGTTCGTTCTCATGCCGCGGTTCATCGGCTCCGGATGCCACCAATGCAGGACGTCGCCTTCGCGGAACTGGTTGGCCGCATGCAGCAAGATCTGCGCACGGAATAGCTCGGGGCGGAGGGTTGCCAGAGACCCCGAATCCTGCAACTGGTCTCGGAATCCATAGGCACCACCCGATTGATAGAAGGCGCTGCGGCCCCAGATCCGACAGGCCAAGTTCTGGTAGAGCAACCAGCCATTGACCAGACGATCAATCCCCGGCAGCGGGGTTTGGATTTGCACCTTCCCGAGAAGACTTTTCCAGAATGCGAGCGAGCGGTTGATGGTCTCCTCGGCGGCTTGGGGTCGAAGATACTTCGCCGCCACCGCGGAGATTTCACTTTCACTCATCGCTTCGCCGAACAGGAAAACAATCTCACCTGATCCATTCCCTTCGAGACTCACGCGGAAGGCCCGCCCGAAGCCGGCATCACGTCCGAATCCACGCTCGGCACCCGGCGCAATGCCATCCCAACAACGCGGGGCACGTCGATCCAACAACGGACCAAACATGGCGGAGCGAGAATGAACGAAAGCAGTCTGCTCCGGGGCAATGCCCCCGACGGTCGCGGCGGCAAAAGCGATGCCGCCATGGAAATCACCCGCGCGCGGATTGACGGCCCGGCTGATGCCGTCGCCGCCTGTCCAGGCCAGTGTCGCATGATGGCGATCCATTTGTGAAGCCATGACCAGATCCATCCAATGGGCGGCATCGAGTTCGCGCGGTGCGCTCCCCTTGTTTTCGATGCGCAACACGATCAGCTTGACCGCATCATCGGGAGGCACGACGAAGGTCGTTTCCATTTTCAAACCGTCGAATTCGCTAACAAATCGAGTTGTTCCATGCCCGTGGGTCACGAGGCAGGGGACTTGAGCCCGGCAAGGCCCCGGCAATGGGGACCAGACTCTGCCGGTCGCAGGATCTCGCAGGTAGATCGCCTCGGTATGGGGATCGCGCACCGGATCGTTCGACCACGGGCTCAGGCGGTTGGCCTGGCTATTGCGCGCCCAAGTGTATCCGGCTCCGCTATCGCTGACCAGACAACCGAATCGTTCGTTGGCGAGCACGTTGATCCACGGCATGGGCGGGCGCTTGAGCCGCCCGTTTTCCATGGGCTGGACCACCGCGTATTCGTTCGCTTCGGTGAACCCGCCATGGCCATTCCAATGTGCGAGTTTTTTCCCCTCGGCCAGTGGCATATCAAGGAATGCCGGAGCCTGCGGTGTTGGAAGGACCTCGGAAGCGGCTTCGGGCAGAGCCGGGATTTTGTCCCCGACGACCAGTTGCGCGGAAGCGGACAACCATGCCAATGCCGCAGGGGTCAGCTCTCCTGCTGCCACGGCCTCGAATCCATCCGGCAAGGGAACGGACACTTCGCCCTGCACCAGCACACGCGGATCGAGGCCCAGCGACCGCCAGTATGGAAGAGCGCGGCTCAACCATTGACCGCCCTCACTTTCCATTTTCCCCGCGAGGACAAGGCGGCTTTGTTCGGGGCCGGGCGCACGGAAGTGGACGGCATCCGCTCCATCGGCAGAATCAGGAGCCGGGGCTTTCATCTCCGGATCAGCCCCAAGCAAGGTGGCGATGAATCCCTCGCAATGTTGGCGCTCGCCGGCCGAAAGTCCTGAGCCCTTTTCTTTTGCCTCGCGCGCCGCTACCGCATCGGCAAAGAGCGCCACCAAGGCATGCGAGTCTCGTGCTTCTAACAACTCAATACACTTTCCGCGATCACGATCGCAACCGGACACAACATAAATGTGGATCTCGCCACTGGCGGGCACCCGCGCCACGCCACGCCAACAGAAAACCGGATCGAGCACATTTCCCGTTTCGCCGGAAAGCGGCTCCGCCGAATCCATGAGCGCCGGCTCGTCCCATCCGCGACCGCGACCGATGCAGGGGACGCGGTTGGTCTGCCAAGAGATGGCGGATAGGTCGCCGCCGATCATTTGACCATACCATGGCCAATGTTCGTTGCTCCCGCGCGGACGGCGGCGGGCCAGAAGCGCACGACCGCCGGGCACCGCTTCGGTCTGGACGAATAATTTCGCGAACGCCGGATGGCCGGCGTCACCCATCGGATGATGCAGCGCCACTTCGGTGGCAAGACTCACCTGGAGTTGGCGATCGCTTCCTTTCAAATCACGGAGGGTCAGCCGCCGGATTTCCATGTCGAGTTCGGGATGCACCTCAATAGCCAGCGTGCTTTCGATGCCGAGCGAGGGCGCGTTGGCATGTTCCGTCCACTGCCCCCCTTCCGAAAGATAAACGAAGGGCCCGGAGGCGGAGGGTGCGGCTTCCTGCCAGCGGCTGAGGGAAATCCATTCGAAGAAAAGCGCGCCGCGCCCGACGGGTGTGGCAATGGAACGAAGTCGGCTATTGCCGCGGATGAGAAGCTGGGGATGACGGACTCTCATAACAGAGGCTCGATTGGCCATGACCCACCATGATGCAAAGAGGTGAGGACGGCGGCAAGCAGGAAAGAGGCTACATGCCGAAAAATCTTGAAAGAATCTTCCCTTTCCGCCCTATCCTCCGGTTACACGTATTGCTCTGCCCCCTTCCGCCTTTCCCGTTCCCATGAAGTTCCGATTTCCCATCCTTTTGCTCGCGGCTTGCGCCGCCACCCTCCCCGCTGCCGAACGCCCGAACCTGATTGTCATCATGGCCGACGACCTCGGTTACGGCGACGTTTCCTGCAATGGCAGCAAGAGCATCTCCACGCCGAACATCGACAAGGTTGCCGCCGAAGGCCTGCGCTTCACGAGCGGGTATTGCTCCGCTTCCACCTGCACCCCCACGCGCGCTTCTTTTCTCACCGGCACCTATGCGTTCCGGATTAAGAATTCCGGCATCGCCCCGCCGAATGGACCGGCCATCATCAGACCGGGCACGCCCACTTTGGCTTCCATGCTCAAAAAACAAGGTTACGCCACGGCCGTGATTGGAAAATGGCACCTCGGCCTTGGAGTTGAGAAACCCGATTGGAATGGCGAGCTGAAACCCGGGCCCCTCGAAATCGGATTCGACCGCTGCTTCCTGCTCCCCACCACCAACGACCGCGTCCCGCAGGTTTTCGTGGAAAACCATCGTGTTCGCAATCTCGATCCCAAAGACCCGCTCTGGGTCGGCGACCAGCAACCCTCTCCCGATCACCCGACCGGCATCAGCCACCGCGACGAACTGAAAATGGATTGGAGCCACGGGCACAATGGCACCATCCATAATGGCATCAGCCGCATCGGCTACTACACCGGGGGCCACGCTGCCCGCTTCCGCGATCAGGATCTCGCCGATGAATGGGTGAAACAATCGAACGCCTGGATGGAAGAGAACAAAGACAAACCCTTCTTTCTTTTCCTCGCCTCCCACGACCTTCACGTGCCGCGTGCACCGCACGAACGCTTTGTCGGCAAGAGCGGGATGGGCCCCCGCGGCGACTGCATCATCGAATTTGATTGGACCATTGGCGAGATCATGAAAACCGTCGAGCGCCTCGGGCTCTCCGAAAAAACCATGGTCGTGATCTGCTCCGACAATGGTCCCGTGCTCGACGATGGTTACAAGGACGACGCGGTGGAAAAACTCGGAGATCACAAACCAGCCGGCCCATTCAGCGGTGGAAAATACAGCACATTGGAGGGCGGCACGCGCACGCCTTTCATCACCTGGTGGAAAGGCCGCATCCAACCGGGTGTCTCCGACGAGATCGTATGCACCATCGATCTGGCCGCCAGCATGGCGAAGCTCACGGGAGCCAAGCTGGAGGAAAATGGATTCCTCGACAGCATGGACGTCTCTGCCGCCTTGATCGGAGAAACCGGCGCGAAAGGCCGGACCAACCTCCTCCAGCAGGACAACAACGGGCAGAAACTCGGTCTGCGCGCGGGGAATTGGAAACTCGTGAAGGTTGGCAAAGGCAAAGGTCCGAAATCGCCAGGCAACCAGATGCTCTACAACCTCGCCGAGGATCCAGCCGAACAAACGAATGTCGCCAAGGACCACCCGCAGGAATTCGAAAGGATGAAAAAACTCCTCACCGGAATCATCGAAGGCGAGCGCACCCGCCCGGCGGCACCTTGAGGCGTCAGCCCGCATATCTCACCCCCTTGGCGGCCTTGGCCGCAACCAAGCCGGGTGAGTTAGCGGTAAACTTAACCTTGCAATTGTGGAACACGATTCCATAATTACACGGATGTTACCTAGGAAAGTTCTAGCCCATACGCTTGATTTGCTGGATCAATTTCCGGCCGTCGCCTTGCTGGGCCCGCGGCAGGTCGGTAAAACCACCCTGGCGTTGGAAGTCGCGCGACAAAAGGGGGCTCTTTACCTTGATTTGGAGCATCCGACGGATGCGGGCAAGCTGGCCGACCCGGCTGACTACCTTGCCCGCCACGAAGGACGGCTGGTCATCCTGGATGAGATCCACCGGCTACCGGAACTGTTTCCCGTGCTGCGCAGCCTGATTGATCGAGCCAGACGAAAAGGCCACCGAACCGGCCAATTTCTTCTTCTAGGTTCCGCCTCTTTGGATTTGCTTCGCCAGAGCAGCGAAAGTCTGGCGGGAAGGCTGGCCCGGGTGGAACTCGCCGGCCTGACGGTAGAGGAAACGGGAACAGCGAGCATGGAGAAGTTGTGGCTGCGCGGTGGTTTCCCGGACAGCTTTGTCGCTGCCGATGACACTCGCAGCGCCCGCTGGCGGCTTGCCTTTATCCAGACCTATCTGGAAAGGGATATTCCTCTTCTTGGTCCGCGTATTCCGTCCGAGACTTTGCGGAGGTTCTGGACAATGCTTGCTCACGAACACGGTGGGTTGCTTAACGCGGCCCAGCTTGCCCGCAGTCTCGCCGTGTCCGGGAAAACCATCGCTTCCTACATCGATCTTTTCGTGGACCTTTTCCTGCTTCGCCAACTCGATCCGTGGCACACCAGCGGCTCCAAGCGTCTCGTGAAGTCGCCGCGGATCTATCTGCGCGACAGTGGACTGCTTCATCTGTTGCTCGGTCTCGGCACGATGGAAGATTTGCTCGGGTATTCACGAATGGGAGCGAGTTGGGAAGGTTTCGCCATCGAGAATATCATCACTTCACTGCCCGATGGGGCACGGGCATCATTCTATCGCAGCGCGGTTGGCGCGGAAATCGATCTCGTGCTGGAATTGCCCGGCCATCGCAAACCCTGGGCAGTGGAAATCAAACGGGGAAGCACGCCGAAGTTGGAACGAGGATTCCATCATGCCCGGGAAGATATCCATCCCGAACGATGTCTGGTGGTTTGCGATACAGCCGAGCCATTCCCCATGGGCGGGGGTATCGAAGCCATGGGATTAAACCAAGTCCTCAAACTGTTCGGCTGATGAACATCGGATCTGCCGAATTCAAAAAACCAAACCATCTTCTCACCGGGATTATTGAAGGCGAGCGGGCCTAATCAGTACGCGCGCAGGAGATCGAGAAATGCCCGATCCACGAGCACGCCGCCGTCTTTTTCGTAGCGAACATCATCTCTTCCGCTATCCAGCGGCCCGAAGCTGCCGCGGAAATTCCACAACGCCCAGCCGACATCATTTTCTTTCCAGAGGCGGAGTTGGTCGGTGGCCCAGGCGAGCATGACCGCGTGGGGCACGCGGTGGTAGGCACCCCACTCGCCGACCATGAAGCGTCCCCCTTCCTTGCGGAATCGCAGCCATGGTTCGAGGTTCTTCTCCAGAATTCCGGCCCCCCCGGCCGCCGGGCCGAGAAGCGAGGTCTTTCCATCCGCCGCCGGAGTCAACGCCAGTGGTTCCGGCTTTTCCTGCCATCCCTCTTTCAGTGGCTGCACCAGTTCCCGGCCATCGGGCAGACGGAGTCCAAGCTGCCCCAACTGCATCCAGTCACCATCGGCCACCCGGATGGAAAGGCGCGAGGCGGCAACCGACAGCGCGATGGATTCGTCTTTCTCGTAGAAGCTGCGGTGGATTTTCCACTCCGGCAGCCACTCACTGCGTTTCCACTCACCTTTGCCTTCCGGACCAGTCGGGTAAGTTCGGAGAAACACCTGCTTCCCGTCCGCCTCCACAACCAGGGTCGCGCCGGTGGTCACATGCGACACGCGCAAGTTGAGGCGAGTGCCAGCGGGAAAAGCGCCATCGATGGTGATGGCATGGGAGTGCCCGGGCCGCGAGGGGGATAACAAAGTCCCGCATACCGCCACCGGAGCCGGCCAACGGGGTTCGGGGAATCGTTCGCCATTCACCCATGGCGCGGCGTAATGAGTCAACTGGAAGGGCTCGTATCCTCGGGTCATCATGCCGATGCCGATTTGCTTGCAAGCCTCGAGGGGTTTCCTTCCCCATTCCAGTCCGTCCGACCAAATCGGCCGATCCGCATCTTCCGCGCGGATCGCTCCCACCATCCGGTGCATGATCGGAAGATAGGCTTTTTCCTCCACGCCGGAGGGCTCGTTGAGCAGATTGAAGCTGAGTCGCTCGCCCGGCACGTCGCGGTATCGCCGGACAAACATCTTCCAATGCGACACCGCCGCGTGCTGCGCCGTGGCATCGGTCCATAGACTTTTGGCCTCGGGTGGTTTCGCGACCGTGTAGCCCGGAGCACGATGGAGATTGAGGCAAACATGGATCCCGTATTTCTCCCCCAGTGCCACGGCCTGGTCGATCTGCCGGAGCGGGGCTTCGAGGAATTTTAACCAGTCCCCGGGATCCACGTATCCGCGGTAGTCCAAAGGCAAACGCACGAAGTTGAATCCCCAATCGCGCAGGCGCTGGAAATCATCCTCGCGGTAGTGTTCATGTTTTCCCTGGAAAATGAATTTCTCCAGAAGATTGAACCCGCGCCAACGCGGACGCGCCGCGGCTGCCTGCGCAAACGCGGGCCGTCCTAAGGCACCGAAGGCGAGCGCTCCGGCCATGAGGCCGCTGAAATCCCTGCGCTTTATCGACATGGTTCAATCGGCCGATCCTCCGGCGTGGGACTCATTCAGCCATGCTTACGCGAGTTTGTCCACGAGAATCTGCGGCCCCCTGCCCTCATCGGGAAGTTGTTTGTTTTTGCTCTGCGGCGAGGTGTTTCAGCAGACCAAATTCCCAATAGTATTGTTCCGGTATCTACCGGTTATGGACACTGCCTGGGAGCATTCCTCGGAGTCGTCGCAAGAACGTCGAAGCCTTCTTGCCCTTCGAAGCCTTGGCGAAGTAGGGGGCGAAGTAGGCCCGGTCTTGCCCTCGGACCTGTAGCCGGGAGGTCCGGAACGACATCATGATATCGACCTTGCGGAAGCGGTCGGCGAAGTGACTCCGGAGCGACGATTGGTTGAATCGCGTTCGACATCCGTCCCCAAAGCGGTGTCGTCCCCGACAGGTCGGGGTTGCCACCGCACTCCGACACACTCGCTTGGGCAGTCGCTGTGTTGGACTGCGCCGGCTGTGACGGCGCTTTCGGTTGTGGAGCACGGCGACTCGTGCGGCAC
>JBJTQJ010000071.1:0-23165 GCA_046075565.1 Verrucomicrobiales bacterium
AGCTTCAAGATAGTGTTTTTCGCCGGTCATTTCATACATTTCAAGTAGGAGACTGAAGCGTGGATTTATTTCCGTCCAGAAGAACAGCGCGCCTCCCTCGGGGTCCTTGAAATCCTTCGCCGGTTTGTTGACCCGTTCCTCGAGGTAGCGGTCGGCATCGCGTTTGGCAAACTCGAGGTATTCTTTCTCACCGGTCACGCGGTAGAGTGCCATCGCATTTTGCCAGCGTTTGCCGAGTTCGCTGGCACTGAGGTTCCTCACGCGGGACGATGCATATTCTTCTTTGGCGAGTTGCACCAGGAAGGGGGCGCCTCTTTTGAAGATGTCATACAAGGCCGTCAGTTCGCTGATGGGTGCCGCTGGTCCGGTCAACGTGTGACTCGGGTTTTGTATCTTCTGTTCACGGTCCGGAGTGAAGAGGAATTTGCCGCGCGAGAGCATGAACTCGATCACAGGCAGAGCCCGGTGTTTGAAGATTTCCTCGTTATCGGTGACCATTGCCAGGAAGAGCGGGTCAAGGCTACTGACGTTTTTAACCGCTCCTTGGGCATCGGTGTCGTAGCCGGAGGCCTTGCGTTCCTCGGAGAACCTGCTGTATTCACTCATCCCGTAATCAACCATACGCTCCAGGGTCTGGTTGAGCGAGCCGAGCGCGTTGGTGCGGTAGTCGCGGAAACCGTAAAGCTTGCGTGCGACATATTCGAAGGCCTGTGTGGTATCACCAGTGACAGCGATTGGACGGAGGGTAAAAGCGAATGGTTGCCCGCGTTTCATTTGTGAACCGATGCCGCCCAGCACGGGAGCGAAAGTCATGGGCTGGGCGAGCCCCTGCTGGTTGCGCACAGCGATCCCGAAGTGTGAATTGGTTGCGACGGGGAGTTGCTCGAACGGGAACTCGGAGGGATCAACGACCACGCCGATGGTCTTGCCTTGGCGGTTCACGAAGGTGCTGGGCACGGTGGCACGAAAGGCCAAAGTCATGATGCTTGTGGCAGGGAACCTTTTTTCCTGCCAAACGAGCGGTTGCCAGATGGAATCGACATCGTCCAGTTTCTGGGCGGGGGCACCGAGGTAGCCGACCGAGTAATAACCATCCTTTTTCGGGGTGAATTCGTAGCGCAGAGCCGGAGGGGAACCGGCATCCGGCAGTGAGAGTTCGGCACGGAGCGTGAATCCAGGGTTTTCCGGGAAGGTTTAGATCCAGCGTTCCCCCTGTTTGGTCACGGCATTCGAGGCAACAGCGACATGCGGGGCGGCCTGAAACAAATCCGATGTCCGGAAAGCATTGGAGCCCCGCAAGATCCTCGGATCGAACCCATCTCCTACGGAATTCGAGTCCTGGACTTTTTCGACCGTCTCGCTTTTTTGCTCCAAGGCTTTGTTAAACCATGAGACCACATTGTAGGTCACATCCCCAGCACTGCCGCGGAGTTCCATTTTCGGGTCCGTAGCGGAAAAGAACACCGCGAACCGCATTTGCATTTCCCATTCGCCGGCGGTTTCCGTGCGCAGCAGGAAGGAGCCGCTGCCCTTGGGTTCAACTGCGTATTTCTGCGTTAGCGGTTCTGCCGATGCCACATTGGCCAGAGCAAAGAGCGGCAGAATGCAGGAAAGGAAATGGATTATGGCTTTCAAGAGATTTTTCAGGTTTGGGAATAGGCGGAGTCGCGGGTTTGGGGATGCGCTCCCGGCGAAAACACGAGTATCATGCCACGACTATTGCGGACAAGTTCGTTCGCCATCAATTCACAATATAAGTGGGCTCCCGCTGGCTGCCTGTCGAATGCAAAGGCTTGGCAGCAGGTGATCCGCATCCACTGGGATCCTCTGGACGACTACAGTTTGAACGGTTCGGGGTTTCCCGTCACCCGGTCATCCGGAAGGCCTTGGAGCAATCTCCATCGCAAAAGCATCTCCGCATGGGCAAGTTGCTGCTCAAAACTGGGTGCGGACGACTCCATCAAACGGCACGTTTCCTCCGAAAAGTCCGGGAAGGAGAGAAGATCTCCGGACTGATTACCGTTCTCCAAGGAAGGATTTGAGTAGGGAACGGGTTTCATCGTTGGCGTGCCGGTCAAGGACCTCTCGGAAAGCTGCTTCATTAGGGTCGATATTGCAAATCCTAAGAATCTGGAGGATGTCCGGCAAATCTTTCCCGGACATGCGTCTTTCGGCATTTCGCATGGCGTGGAGTTTCAAGGCGATCAAATGAAGCGGAGCCGGAACAGGGAGCGAAACTTGCCCGAAATACATCAGCCTCTGGCGCGAGGCCATCAATGCATAGGTCGAACGGTCAACCAGCATCAGATCCACAGGAAATAGCGCGCTGGAAGCATTCTCCGGAAGGAATTTGGCGAACGCGCTGGTTTGCCCAACCCAACGATAGCCGAAGGACTCCAACTTTGTTCTCCAAGCGGCCAAATCATCAGCGCACACGAGAAAATCCAAGTCGAGGGTTGTCCGGGTGTATCCATAGGCATTCACCGCGTGGCCACCAATCACCAGAATCCCCAACCCTGTCTCACAGGAAGCGTTGGCTATACGCTGAAAAATATTGGTGCTTTCATCCATGGTCTAGGCCGGACATGATACTCTGCCCAAATGGCATTGCCAAGAGTTTCTCCATGCTGCAGTGTCAATGGCCCGAAACGTCACCGCTACTCCGGAACCACCCTAACCGTTTCCCGGAGCACCCCATGCGGTGTCCGAAAATTCATCTAAACACACTCCGCCTGTAGGTGATCCGGCAATGTTGGCGAATTTTTTCGTGGGCCATAAGTGTCGCGGGACATTTCCTTAACCGTGGCAAACCGATCGGAACGATCCACATTGGGTTTGGATACAGGATTCAACTCACGGCAAGAGCAACCGGATTCCCCCGTAAAGCGAAAACACGACGATCATGCGCGAGAACCACTTTTCCGGAACCCGGTGCACGATGGCGCGCCCTACAACCACACCGATGAGGATGGCGGGCAGGGCCCATAGGTTGAGCCAGAGGGTTGACGGAGCGATGAGTCCCTGCACGGTGAGAAAGGGGACTTTGATGACATTGACGAGCAGGAAAAACCTTGCCCCAGTGCCGAGTAAATCCATCTTGCCGAGTCCGCGGGCTAACAAATAGATCGAGATGATTGGTCCGGCGGCATTGGCGAGGGTGGTGGCGAGTCCACCGGCGAATCCCATGGCGAATGCAAAGATCGGCGCGGTGGCAAGCCATGCCGCCATGCCGGGGAAACGCGCCCGCAGCGGAATCAGCGCCGCCATGGCAAGGATGATCGCGCCTAGCCATGGTCGGGCGGTCGTGTTATCGAGGATACGAAGAAGCACGGCACCCGCGATCACGCCGGCCACACAGGGAGGAAGCAATCGCCAGACTTCCTTCCATGAACCATGGGCCCGGAATCCATGGTAAACCATGAGATCGGCCGCGATCAACATCGGGAGGGCGAGTCCCGATTGGTCGCGGGCCCCGTATTCCTGGGTCAACAGATAGACGCCGATCAGCGATATGCCGGAAAAGCCCGTCTTCGAAACGCCGATGACGAAGGCGGCGGCGAAGAGTTCCCAAGGCAGGTCAGGCATAGGGCGGCTCAGTGCAGGCCGAGCACGTCCTGCATGTCATAGAGGCCTGCGGGTTTTCCGGCGAGCCATTTGGCTGCGCGGATGGCGCCATTGGCAAAGGTTTCCCTTGAGGAGGCTTTGTGGGTCAGTTCCACCCGTTCGCCATCGGCCGCATAAACAACGGTGTGATCACCGACCACGTCGCCGCCGCGCAGGGCATGCACGCCGATTTCTTTCGCCGTGCGCGGACCCACATCACCATGGCGACCGTGGCGGGTGTCGTTTTCATAGGAGACCTTGGTTTCCTCACAGAGAATCTCGACCAGTCGCCGGGCGGTGCCGGAGGGCGAATCGATCTTGTGGCGATGGTGCATTTCCACGACCTCGAGGTCGAAGCCCTCGCCAAGAATTCGGGTGGCCTGGCGGGTCAGCCAGAAGAGCGTGTTCACGCCCACGGAAAAGTTCGGCGCATAGACAATGGGCAAAGTCGCGGAGGCGGCGCGGATGCGTTCGCGCATGGCCTCGGGATGGCCGGTCGTGCCAATGACCAGAGGCACCTTTGCCGCGAGGGCGGCATGGAGTAGCTCGGCGGTGAAACCATGGGTCGTGAAATCAACGACCGCTCCAATCCCCTGGAGCGAAAGTGGTTCGCCGACATCATGGGTTTTCGCGACCGAGACCAATGGGTCGCGGTTGGCGCACGTGATGACGGCCTGGCCCATGCGGCCGGACTTGCCGGTGACGAGAATTCGGAGAGGAGATTCCATGGCTAACGAAACGGCAGGATAGCCGCCGGATCAACCGCGGAAGGCAGCCCGCAGGAGTTCGAGGCTTTTCGGCACCGCCGTGACTGGATCCTCTTTGCCTTCGAATTCCAGCGAGACATAGCCTCGGAATCCGGCATCGCGGATGATTTTGCCGATGCGCGGGTAATCGAGATCGAGGGTATACCAGACGCCGCCGCCGAAATAGGTTTTCGCCTGCACTAGCACGGTCTTCGGAGCGAGGGCGGCGATCTTTTCGTAAGGATCCGCAAGGAAATTCCCGGTATCGAGGGTGACCTGGAGCCAGTCGGAGTTGACGGCCTTTACAATCCTGAGCACGCCCTCGGGGAGTCGCCCGAGCCCCCAGTGGTTTTCCAAGCCTAGCAAGACCCCGAGTTTTTCCGCCTCCTTGGTCACCTCGGCAATGGCATCAATAACCCACGGGAATCCATCTTCCTCCGTGTAGCCCGGCAAAGCGGGCTCGATGCCGCGGTTGGCCATGAGTTCATCAAAATCTTTCGACGTGCCCCAGCGCCCGGTGTTCAGTCGCATGGTCGGAATGCCGAGGTCGGAGGCCCGGCGCAGGCTGGCGATGGTGATGTCGATGTTCTCCTTCCGCTTCGCCGGGTCCGGGGAAAGAAACCCCTGGTGCGTCGAATAACCCATGAGGTCGAGGCCAAGGGTGAAAGCGAGCTTTTTCAGCTTCATCAAGGCCGCCGGGGCCAAGTCAGGGAGTTGGCGCTCGAGCAGTTCGACGCCATCGAACCCCATCTTGGCGGCCGCTTCGATGCATCGCGCCGGGTCGCGCCACTCATCGCGTTTGAAGCCCCAGAACGAATAGGTCGAGATCCCGATGCGGTTCGGAAGCGAAACGGGCGCTGGCTTTTCCTCGGCGGGGGCGAGTCGGCTGGCCAAGGGCAGGGCGGTCGCCCCGAGGAGCGAACGACGGAGAAAGGAGCGGCGGTCGGTCATGGGGGAATTTAGCCCGAAAGCGCCGATGGAAACCGGAAAATGCCTTCTTGACTTTGGCGTTACTGCAATGCAGTATTGCTGCATGACGAGCATTCCCGTATCCAAACGCGGCACCATTACCTTGCCGCCTGAGATCCGCCGTGCCCTTGGGCTGGATGCGACGGATCACCCCATGGTGCTGGTGGAACTCAAGGATGGCGGGGTTTTCCTCCAACCGGCTGCTACCGTCCCCGTGCGGGACATTCCCGAGCAAACCATCCGAGACTGGATCTCCGAGGATGAAGAGAATGCGGAGTCGTTCTGGCGGAAGGCTGGCAAGCGGTGAAAATTTTTCTGGACAGCAGTGTTCTGTTGTCGGCCTGTGGTTCAAGCAGGTCGCTTTGCCGTCTGGTTGTGGAAATTGCCCCTGAGCGGGGCTGGTCGCTCGTGTCAGCCGTTTATTGCCGCGCCGAAACAAGCAGAAACATCCAGAAAGTCGGCGCTCAGGCTGCCTCGGTTTGGCCGGAACTCCAGCAAAAGATTGACTGGGTGGCCAACGCCCTTGTCAGCAACAGGCCGCTTTTGCTCGCGGCATCGAAGGACAAGCCGGTGCTCGTTTCCGCCCTCGCGGCCTCGCGTGACGTTCTCCTCACTCTGGACAGAGGCGATTTCGGGATCGTGCTCGGAACAACCGTCTATGGAATGATGGTGAGCACACCCCGTGAGTTTTTGGTCGCCGAGGGTCTGGGGTGAATCCCGATGCTTCCGTCCTTGTCGGAGCTGGTTTTCCGTGTTCATTATCCGTCCCGCCGGACTCCGCGCGCCTGATTTCCATGCAAGACACCATCCAGAAGCTCCAAGACGAAACCCTCGCCGCCATCGCCGCCGCCGCTGATGAACGCGCCCTCGACGACACCCGCGTCGCCGTGCTCGGCAAAAAAGGCAGTCTGACCCAACTCGCGGCCGGCATGCGCGACCTGTCGCCGGAACAAAAGCCCCTGGTCGGCCAATGGCTCAACACCGCCCGCACCGCCGTAACCGAGGCTCTTGACGCCCGCAAACTCGCCCTCGCCGAAGCGGCCGACCGCGCCTCCGTGGCTGGCATTGATGTCTCTCTGCCCGGCCGCGCCCTCGCCCGGGGTGGTCTCCACCCCCTGACTCTCATCGAAAACAAGGTCATCGGCATCTTGCGGCGACTCGGTTTTGCCCTCGCCACCGGCCCGGAGGTCGAGACCGAGTGGCATTGTTTCGACGCCCTCAACACCCCCGCCGACCACCCGGCGCGCAACGAGTCGGATACTTTCTATTTCGACTCGGGGAAACTCCTCCGCACCCATACTTCGTCGGTGCAGATCCGGACTATGGAAAACCAACCGCCGCCGGTGCGCATCATCGCTCCCGGTTCCGCCTTCCGTCGCGACGAAATCGATGCCACGCACCTTTCCGCCTTCCATCAAATCGAAGGGCTCTGCGTGGGCGAGGGGATCACACTCGCCGACCTCAAGGGCACTCTCGAATTCTTCTTCCGCGAACTCTATGGACCCGGCACGGCCGTGAGATTCCGTCCGCACTTCTTCCCGTTCACCGAGCCGAGTTTTGAAATCGACGTGCTCCTCCAAGCGGCCGGCAAGGAGCCACGCTGGATCGAAATCGCCGGCTGCGGCATGGTTGATCCCGCCGTCTTCGACGCGGTGAACAAAGCCCGCGGGGACAATGCCTACGACCCGTCTCGCCTGACCGGCTTCGCCTTCGGCATGGGCCTCGACCGCCTCGCCATGATTGAATACGGACTCACCGACATCCGCCTCCTCATCGAAAACGACCAACGCTTCCTCGTCCAGTTCGCCTGAGCCGTGCTGTCCATTTCTATTTATTCCACATTGATTTTCACATGATTGTTTCCCTTTCCTGGCTGCAACAGCACGTCGATCTCTCCGGCCTCGGCACGAGTGAAATCTCCGATCTCCTCACCTTCGCCGGCGTCGAGGTCGAAGGTATCACCGAACGCGGCATCCGTTCCGACAAAGTCGTCGTCGCGCAGGTGGTGACCGTCGAACAACATCCGAATGCTGACCGTCTCAAGGTCTGCCAGGTTGATGCCGGTGGAGGCGCCCAGCACCAAATCGTCTGCGGAGCCACCAACTACAAGGTCGGCGACAAAATCCCGCTCGCTTTGCCCGGCGCGATCCTGCCCGGCAATTTCGAAATCAAGGCTGGCAAACTCCGCGGCGTTGAATCCGGTGGCATGATGTGCTCCGGCCGCGAACTCGGTCTCTCCGACGATCACGGCGGACTCCTCATCTTGCCCGCCGATGCTGCGGTCGGCACCGCCCTGCATCAAATCGTGCCCGCCGACACGATTCTGGAAATCGAAATCACGCCCAACCGTCCTGATTTGCTGAGCCATCACGGGCTCGCCTGCGAGCTGGCCGCCTTGACCGGTCATCCGTTGCGCGCGCTCGATACGCCGACGGTCACCGAAGCGCCCGCTGGTGAGCTTGTCGCCATGCGCACTCCCGACGCCTGCCCATTCTATTCGGCGCGTTTGATTGAAGGCGTGAAGGTCGGGCCCTCGCCCGATTGGCTGCGAGATCGCCTTCTTTCCATCGGTCTCCGGCCCATCAACAACATCGTGGATATCACCAATTTCGTGCTCCACGAAACCGGCCAACCGCTGCACGCCTTCGACCGCGACCGCCTACGCGGCGGAAACATCATCGTGCGCGCCGCCACCGCCGGGGAAAAGTTCCTCGCCCTCGATGGAAAAGAATACACTCTTGAAGAGAGCGATACCGTGATCGCCGACCAAAGCCGACCCGTCGCTCTCGGTGGCGTCATGGGCGGTGAAGACAGCGGCGTGGGGGACACCACCGTCAATGTATTGCTCGAATCGGCTTGGTTCGAACCCTCTGGCATCCGCCGCACCGCCCGCCGCACCGCCCTTTCCTCCGATTCCTCTTATCGCTTCGAGCGCGGTGCCGATCCCGGCATGGTGCTCGCCGCTTCCGCGCTTGCGACCCGGCTTATCCTTGAATGTGCCGGAGGCAAGGCCTCCGGGAACGTGTCGATCGCCGGAGAACTTCCAAAGCGCACCGGTGTCGTTTCGCTCGATCCGGAGCATGCGAAGTCCTTCCTCGGCGGGCATTTGGAAAAGGCCGAGCAGGATGCCATATTGGAGAAACTCGGACTTGTTCGATCTGGAGCCACGGCCTGGCAAATTCCGAGCTACCGCGCCGACCTGCAACGCCCCATTGACCTGATCGAGGAAATCGCTCGCGTGCACGGCCTCGCCGGTGTGCCCGCTCGTCTGCGGGTCGAGCCTTCGCCTGCTTCCGGCCGTGATGCCTTCCACGATCATGTTGTCGCCAGCAAATCCCGCCTCGCCTCCCTCGGGTGGTTCGAGGCGCGCACGCTCAAGTTGATCAGCCGCGCCCAACTCGCCGACGCGTTCTTGCCCGATGCCGCCGCCGTGCCGCTCAAGAATCCGTTGAGCGAGGACCACACGCATCTGCGCCCGTCGATCATCCCGGGATTGTTGCCCGTGGCCGCCCGCAACCGGAGTATGGGAGCGGCGCGCCTCGCCTTCTTCGAAACCGGCACCATCTTCCAACCGGCCGGTGATGATGTCCGGGAAACCCAGAGTATTGCACTCCTTCTCGCCGGAGCCGCCGGGGCCGAATCCTGGGCTGATGCCAAACCCCGCGAAGCCACCCTTGCCGATCTACGCGCGGCCATCGACCAGTTGCTTCCGCCCGGACGCAAACTCAAGGTCCAGGCCGTCGATCGCCCCGGTTGTATTCTCGCCGCCGAATTGTCCGTCTCGAAGAAGGAACCTCTCGGCTGGTTCGGCCAAATCGCCCCGGCCCGCGCTCGCGAATTGGATTGTCCATTTCCCGTCTATGTCGCGGAATTGGATATGGACCGCCTGCATGAGTTGCGCGCCTCCAAGCCGCCGCGTTTCGAGGAACTTCCCAAGTTCCCCGCCATCACCCGCGACATCGCGTTGGAAGTGCCTGCCGATTTCCCGGCCAGCCGCATCGATGCCGCCCTTGGCAATGTCGCCGAGCCATTGCTGGAGAGCTGGTCGGTTTTCGATGTCTTCGCCGATCCCACTGGCACCCGCTTGCCCGCCGACCGCAAATCGCTGGCCTGGTCGCTCGTCTATCGCGACCGCACCCGCACCCTGCGCTCGGAGGAAGTCGATGCCGCCCACTCTAAGGTCCGCGATGCTCTCGCCAAACTGCAGGGCGTGAGTCCGAGATGATCGATCATGTGCCGCCGTCCCCGAACCCCTCGGTGCGGATGATGCGAAGTTGCAATTTTGCGCCTCCGGAGCGCGAATGAGCGGCCGGCTTTTTCAAACGGAGCGATTGCCCTTTTTCCAATTCGTGAGACTCTTTAGGCGATGCTATCCCTTTTTGGTCGTATCGAGAACATGTTCAGGCAATTGGCAAACCTCTCCAGCAGGGGAATAGGCTTTTCTGCCCCTGTGCTTTTTGGCTTCGCTGTCGTATTCTTAACCGGAACAGGCTTGGTGTTTTCTCAGCCCCAGAAGCCCGAGTTTTTCCCCCGAGGGCAGGAACGGCGGCTCGAGGACCTCCCGAAGGGACAGTTTCGAGACAATCTGGAAAGGCTGCCCGCGCCCCAGCGGGCCCGCGCCCTTGAGTGGCTCGGGGAATTCGGATTTCCGGACGCCGATGTGGAATCCTTGCAGGTGGACGCCCATGGAGGCATCTGCTACGGCTGCACTTTCGGCCACCACCGGGCCGAGGAGGTCGGCCCCGAAAACGCACCCGCTGCCGATCCGGGGGAACCGGTCGTCGCCAACGCCCCTGTGCCGGTAAGCCCCTTTCCCTCGTCCCTCATCTTCAGCAGTCGACCCGGGGCAACCAATGTCATCTACGTCAATTTCGCGGGGGAAACCGTGACCGGGACGGCCTGGAACACATCTCTCAATCGAACGTCCATTCCGGCCGTGGCCTTCTCCACTGACTCGGATTTGAGCACCTTTTCGGACGCGGAACAGCTCGCCATCAAACGCGTCTGGCAGCGCATGGCCGAGGACTTCGCTCCCTTCAACGTGAATGTCACAACCCAGAGGCCGACTTCTTTCACCACCCGTACGGCCATGGTTGTGGTCACCCGGAATACCGATGCAAATGGAGATTTGAATCCATCGGATACGGCGGGAGGGGTGGCTTACGTGAATGTTTTCGCCAGATCGGACTTTGCCAATTTTCGTCCGGCTTGGGTTTATCACAACAATCTCGCCAACGTTGAGTCATATATTGCCGAAGCGGCTTCCCATGAGGTCGGCCATAACCTTGGTCTGTCCCACGATGGAACCAGCACGGCGGCGTATTACGGTGGCCATGGGTCAAGCAGTGACCCCATCTCCTGGGGGCCGCTCATGGGGACGGGATATGACCGCAGTGTCAGCCAGTGGTCGAAAGGCGAGTATTACCAGGCGAACAATCTCGAGGACGACCTCTCGATCATCACTGGAAAACTCGGTTATCGGGCGGATGACCACGGGGGAACGGTCGCGTCGGCCACCGCCCTCACCCTGACCAGCGGCACGCAGATTGTTTCGACCACACCGGAGAACGATCCGACGAATGCGAATCCGGTCAACAAGGGGGTCATCGAACTCAACACGGATGTCGATATTTTTACTTTCGTGACAGGCAGCGGCACGGTGCGTATGAAAGTTGACCCATGGATCCAACCGGCCGGGACCAGGGGAGGCAATCTGCATCTCCGCATCGACCTTTACAACGAAACGGGTGGTCTGGTGGCCAGCCATGCGCCGACCACGACAACCAATGCGCTCATTGAGACCAGTCTCACGCAGGGCAAGTATTACCTGCATGTCCGGAACGCGGCGGCGGGAAATCCTCTTGTTTCTCCCCCGACCGGTTATACCAGCTACGGGAGTATCGGTCAGTATTTCATCAGCGGATTCGTCCAGGACGCCAGCGGAGTCGTGCAGCCTCCCCTCGCGGAATTGGTCTCGGTGCCGCCGCTGAATGAATCGGGACTAACAAGCAAACAATTCACCGTCAGCTACACGGACAATGTCGGCATCGATGTGGCGACCATCGGCACGGGGGATGTCCGGGTGACGGGACCGAATGGCTACAACCAGCTTGCGCAATTCGTCTCGGTGAGCAGCACAACCAATGGCACTCCCCGCAGCGCTACCTACTCGGTCACGCCTCCGGGTGGAGGAGCTTGGACGACGCTGCACAATGGAACCTACACCATTACAATGGAGGCCGCTCAGGTCCGCGATGTCGAAAACGCGTATGTCAGCGCGAGCACACTCGGGCAGTTTTCCATCGATGTCCCGATTGTCTATTATGCCGCGAATATGGATGTGAGTCCGGGGTGGACTCTGGAGCCTCAATGGCAGTATGGCACACCCGGATACCCCTCGAACTCGAATGGACCGACAAGCTCCTACTCCGGAACCAACAAGATCATCGCATACAATCTGACCGGGAATTATGCGAACAATCTAGCCACCAAATCCGCGACGACTCCGAACATCAATACGAGCGGAGCGAATTCCATTACCCTCCGTTTCCGCCGCTGGCTCCGCTTGAAGCGAAACGATACCGCCTCGATCCAAGCGTCGGCGAACGGCACGACTTGGACCACACTCTGGTCCTCGATGAGTCCAGTGAACGACACCTCCTGGCAGTTGGTGCAATATTCCATCCCAGCCCCGCTCGTGGGCAGTAGCACCCTGCGGCTGCGCTGGACCATGGCTTCCAACAACAGCCAGAACGAAATCGGCTGGAACATCGACGATGTCGAACTTCTCGGTTCGGGCAGCCTCGATAGCACGCCCCCGAGTGTCGCGCTGAATGTCTCGAATCTCTCGGCAGGGGGATCTCCATCCCATGTCTGCGCCCTCGTTTGCACGGATGCCACCGCTGTCCGGCTCGCCTCATTTGACAGCGGTGATATCACGGTAATCGGCGGACCGAATGCCCAGTCCGCCCCGGTTGAGTTCAGTGGAGCGAACAGCGATTCCGATGGCTCTCCGATCACAGCCACGTATTCTGTTTCTCCTCCTGGCGGTGGACTCTGGAACGACTCCCACAATGGAACCTACACCGTCACCCTGATGGGGGAAGCCGTCGAGGATATTCGGAACAACAAAACCTCCGAGGTGATTCTCGGCACGTTCAATGTGGCCATTGTGCCCCCGCCACCAGGACAATTGACCGTCGAAAGCTCGGCATCACTTACGGCCAGCGGCCCGGTCGGTGGAGCCTTCTCTCCGGGCAGCATTACCTACACCCTCGGAAACAACGGCGGCACGTCGTTGAACTGGATCGCCGGCAAGTCATCAACCTGGGTTGATCTGAGCGCGACCGGTGGCACCATCGCTCCGGGGGCAACCGCCCAGGTGTCTGTCTCTCTCAATGGAAACGCTGCCGCTCTCGGGGCGGGGGTTTATGAAGATGATGTGCTTTTTACCAACGTGACCGGAGGGGCGGGCAGCACAAGCAGGAACGTTTCCTTGAATATCGAGGTCGAGGCGGGGCTAGATGTGGAGGTGAGCCTGCCCGGTCGCAACGAGGCCGGAGAATTCCAGGTCGCGATCCAGGGTGTGCCCGGCACATCAGTGGTGGTCAAAGCCTGTGGCAATCTGATGGACTGGCAAACCATTGCCACTGGAGTGATCGGACAGGATGGTGTGCTTGTCGTCGCCGACCCGGCAAGCGTCAACGAGCCGAATCGATTCTACAAGATCGGGAAAGTGGGTCCGTAAGTTCACCGCCGACGGCATTCCCACAACACTCCCATCACGATACCCAGGGCGTAGGCAATCAAGTCCGTCCAGTGGAAGGTGCTCCCCAAAATCAATTTGCCCGGTATTGTCGCGCGGATGCTGTTGATCCACGGCGCTTGGTAGAGTTGGAAGAACTCGATGCCCCAGGCGAAAGCAAGGGATAACAAGGCAATGTGTGCGGTTCGGGCGCGGGGCAGGAGAAATCCGAAACCAAAGAAGACCATCAGGGCCCAGAACGCGTCACCACCGTTGTTTGACAACCACCCCGGCAGCGGGAGAATCCCGGATCGCCAGAACAATCCGGTCGCCACCACCAGTAGTGCGCCCACAGTATAGTGAAGGCGGTTGCGGGGTGGAGAAAGGGCGGGGGACATAAGGTTTCATTTCTGCATCAGGAATGCCAGTTGTCCATCGTCATCCTTCCACCGCCTCCCGCATGCACGCGAGGCGCTGCGGGTCCGGGGCCTTGCGCCAGTTACCGTCGAATTTGAGCGAACTGCCGACAATGAAGACGTCGGCGTGGGGCAAATAGGATGAAATATTGTCTGCGGTCAGACCGGAGCCGATGACCACCGGCAGATAGGTGGCGTCGCGGACTTCCCGCAACCAAGTGGGGTCGGCTTCGTGACCGGTATGACGACCGGTCACGACCACAGCGTCGGCGAGGTTGTCCTCGGCGGCCATGGCCCAATCGGAGGCGCGCAGGTCGGCAGTGATGGCATGGGAAGAGTGTTTTTTACGGATGTCCGCCCAGATCGAGATGTGGTCCGCGCCGAGGCGGGAGCGTTCGCGGAGCAACCCCGCCGCGTCCGCTTGCATGGATCCTTCATCCGCGAGGTGGCCGAACACGAATCCCTCGCAGCGGATAAAATGGGCTCCGCAGGCGTGGGCGACGGCGAGGGCAGCGAGATTGGCCCCGGCCAGGACCTGCACTCCGCAGGGAAGGGAGGGGGTGGCCGCGCGCACGGCTCCGACGATTACAGCCATGGCGGCGATGGTTTCCGGCGGCACCTCCCGGCGGTGGTAGGGCACATCGAACATGTTCTCGACCAGCACGGCATCGAAACCATGGGATTGGTAAAGCTCCGCCTGCCGCGCCGCTTCCGCCGCCAGTTCCGACACTGGCGGGCAATGGCCCGGACAGCCCGGGGTCGGGCCGGTGTGGATCATGCCGACGAGCACACGCTGGCCACGGGCTAATCGGAAAGGGGAAGGGGAGTCTGGGTGCGATGTCATAGGTCGATGTTGCTCATCCTGCCCGAGGTCTGGAGATTTGGCAATGGGCAAGCAGAGGCGAGCGTTGACAAAACCACCCGCCGGACCCATAATCCGGCTCGTTTTCCGCCATGCGTTGCCTCCAGACCATCTCTGCCTTTTTGGGTTTCTTCGTCCTTTCGGGCACCTTGCCCGCGCAGTCGGACGGGATCTTCGCTGATTTCCAGACTTCGATGGGGAACTTCACCGCCCGCTTGGATTATCAGAATTCGCCCAAGACCGTGGCCAATTTTGTCGGGCTCGCCACCGGCGAGCGCTCCTACGTTAGCGCGAAAAGCGGGGCCGTGGTCACCGGCAAACCCTTCTACAACGGTCTCATATTCCACCGGGTCATTTCGAATTTCGTGATCCAGGGCGGCTGCCCACTTGGCAACGGAACCGGTGGTCCGGGGTACCAAATCCGCGACGAAGTGGCAAACGGACTCTCCCACAACGCCCCCTACATCTTGTCCATGGCCAATTCCGGTCCCAATACCGGCGGTTCCCAGTTCTTCATCACGGTGTCAGCCCCTACCCATCTGGATGGGAAACACAGTATTTTCGGGAACGTGGTCAGCGGGACCAGCGTGGTGGATGCGATCAAGGGCGTCCCCGTGGTCTCGGATAAACCCGTTACCGATGTGGTTATCCAGTCGGTAACCATCCGCCGCGTTGGCACCGCCGCGCAGGCCTTTGATATCGGTGCACAGGGCTTGCCGATTTGTTCCTCATCTGCCGGTAAATTGACGGTCAACCCGGGCAATTCCGTTTTCTGGACGCCCAATCCCGGGCAGCCCGTGGGAAGTATCGTGGCGTGGTTCCATAGCAGTGACATGTCATCATGGCAAAAGGCCGATTCAGTATTCGTTGAACCATGGCAGAGCCATACCCCGTTCCGGATTGACGACGGTTCCGCAGCCAAGGCTTTTTATCATGTCCCGCTGGCATACTACCCCGACGCGGCATCTTCGCGTATGAACAGCCGTTCGCTGGTGGTCAACCTTGCGCCGGGAGAGGTGCTTTTCTTCAACTTCGACGCGACGGGGCAGGCGGGCACCGGGAGCTACTCTACGCCCTCCGGGGCGGTGAATTTTTCCTTCACATTATTCGAAGAGGACACGCTTCCTCTTCGCCAGATTTGGGTTTTTAACACATCGCAGTTTGGATACCTCCGCGTCGATGCTTACCTTGATGTCGCAATACCCACGCAGTTCTCCGGCCGGGAAACCCTCTATCAATGGAATGGATTCTGGAATAACCTCGGCGTTGGCACCTTCACTCTGACGCGCTGAGTATCCCCATCCAGTGCAATTTGCTTGGCTCAAGACCGCTCACAAACTGGCAGGATGCCTGTTCTCCTTCCTCCCCCGTGGGCACGGCCTTTCCGGGCATGACTCGCAAATTTGCGAATTCTGTGCAGTCTTTTCCTTGTAGAAAATCAGAAATTGCTCCATAAAATATCTTAATCATTAGAATTCTTAATGAACCGAAAGTCCCGCCTTCCCCTGGCCGCCCTTCTGGGTTTGGCGACCGCTTCCGTGCTGGGAGCCACGGATGGAGGGGACGTGAAGACGAAGGAAGAGACGGTGAATTTTGATGTTCCGGCGGCGGAGGATGATGGGGGGCTTGGAGGTTCGCTTTATTTGAGCGGCGGTTACGCTTCCGAGTATGTCTATCGCGGCAAAAGCTTCGGAGATAGCGCGGCGGAGGGGCGGGCCGAATTCGTTTTGCCCATTGCGAAAAGTGCTTCCCTGAGCATTGGTGGAAAATACGTCGGGACGGATGACTACGAGGAAGCCCAGGGGTTCGCCTCGCTCCAGCAGGGATTCGGGGTCTTCACGGCTGCGCTCGGGTATCGCTGGTATGGATTGGATGCCGATAATCGCCAGGAAGTGGGCATGCTCATCGCCACCAACGCGCTGGGCATCGACTGGAGTCTCGGTTACTTCCATGATGCCGAACTTGCCGGTCACTACGCAGAATTCATGGGCCAACATACCTGGCAGATTTTCGACCACCTTGCCTTGCGATCCGGGGCCGGCATCTCCGCCGCCTCGAATTATTGGGAAGGCGGTTCCGGTTTGAACCACGCGTTTTTCCGTCTCGACTTGCCGGTGAATGTCCGGAACTGGTTCACGCTCACGCCATGGGTTGGGGCTTCCATTCCTCTCGATGCCATCGACGCCACGGAAGATGACTCGGTGGCCGGGGGAGTGAGCCTGCAGGTGTCGTTCTGAGGATCTTCAAATCCTCTCCACGCGAAGGCAGACGGGCGCCTCGGTGACATACGCCAGCCGGGCAATTTCCAGGTTGGCCGCGAGGATTTCATCGAGCCGGGCTTCGTGTGTGAGGAAAATGACTTCCGTGAATTTGCCTTCAGGCATCTCGGAGGGAGGAAGCGAAACCATGGCGGCGATCCCGATGGAACGGGTGGCGAGGATGCCCGCGATCCCGGCGATGACACCCGGTTGATCATTCACCGGAATACGGAGGTAAAACTCGGAGACCGTTTCGCCGGAAGGTTTGGTTTTGCCGTAAAGACCGTGGCTAACAAATCCAGCGTTCCGCGGTTCTCCGCGCAGGGCGTGGGCGGCGTCCACGAGGTCGCTCACCACTGAGCTCGCCGTGGCATCACCACCGGCACCGGGACCGAAGAACATGACTTGTCCGACCATGTCTCCTTCGGCCACGATGGCATTGTGCACTCCGCGCACCGAGGCGAGGATGTGCTCCTTCGGCACCAGACTCGGCTGCACGCGTGTTTCCACCATGCCTTCGTTGTCGGTTTTGATTACGGCCACCAGTTTGATCCCGTATCCGAGTTTGGCCGCGTAAACGATGTCCTGGGCCCCGACTTTTTCGATGCCTTCGACGCGGATGTCGGCGGCGTTCATCCAATAGCCGTAGCTGAGCGAGGCGAGAATGATCGCCTTGTGGGCCGCGTCCCAGCCGTTGATATCGAGCGTCGGGGTGGCCTCGGCATATCCCTTTTTCTGTGCTTCCGCGAGTGCACTCCGGAAGTCCAGTCCGGCTTCGGCCATACGGGTCAGGATGTAGTTGCTGGTTCCGTTGATAATGCCGTGGATGCTCGTGATGTGGTTGCCGACGAGTGATTCACGCACCGCCTTGATCACGGGAATGCCACCGGCCACCGCCGCTTCGTAAAAGACCGGCACTCCGGTTTTCGCGGCGAGGGCGAAAATCTCCGCGCCGTGTTCGGCCAACAATGCCTTGTTACCCGTGACCACCGGCTTGCCTGCGGCGAGGGCCGCGCGCACGAGGAGCAATGGCTCATCGATTCCGCCCATGAGTTCCACGATCACGTCAATCGAGGGATCCTCGACCAATTCGCGCCAGTTGCTGGTCAGCTCCGATTCGGGAACCTCGACACTCCGGCGGCGGGAAAGGTCGCGCACCGCCACCCGTGGCACATCGAACGCAAAGCCAGTCCGTTCCTCGAGCAAGCGGCGGTTCTGTTTCAAGTGGCGATAGAGCGACGACCCGACCGTTCCCAGTCCGGCCAGACCGATGCGGAAGACCCGCGCTTCGGAGTTTGATTTCATCGCCCCAATTTCCGGAATGATGGCCTCTGTGCAAGATCACATTTCCCGGCGGCCAGACAAGGCCCGCAGAAGGGTCAGCGAGTCGGCGTGTTCCAACCCACCCCCGGCCGGCAGGCCTTGGGCGAGGCGGGTGATTTTCGCGCCAGTGGTAGACAGGAAGTCGCCCAGGTAGTGGCAGGTGGCCTCACCCTCGACATCCGAGCCGAGGGCGAGAATGACCTCCTCCACGCCGCCCTGCACGCGTTCACGCAGGGCTGGTAATCTCAGGTCCTCCGGACCGATATTGTCGAGGGGAGACAAACGACCGCCGAGGACATGGTAAAGGCCGTCGAAGGCCCCGGTGCGTTCGATGGGCAGCACGTCCATGGCCCGTTCAACGACACACAGGGCTTTCCGGTTGCGGTTGGTGCCCGTGCAGAGGGAACACTCACCCTCGCTCATGAAAAACCCACACACCGGGCATGCGGTGATTTTCGAGAGGGCCGAATGCAAGGCCTCGGCCAGGCCCAGTGCTTCATCGCGGCCGGAGCCGAGCGCCCAGAGCGCGATGCGCTCCGCCCCTCGGGGGCCGATGCCGGGCAGGACTTTCAAGCGCGCAACCAGAGCCTTGAAGGGGGCGGGGTAGTCGAGGCTGCTCATGGCTGGACTGGGGCGGGGGTCTTTTCCCCGATGAGGAAAATGAATGGCTGGCCTTGCGCGGCGAGTTGGTCGCGGCGTTCGCGCAGCACCGGGTATTTGTCAAAAGCCTGCGCGAGCGGGCCTCCGTCGCCCATCGCGTCGAGGGCGGAGTTGATGCCATCCAACAGCGCGGTGTCCTCTTTTCTAACGGCCACCGCCCACGGTTCTTTCTGGAAGGGTTTGGCGATTGCTTTTACCTTGCCCGGATGGCGCGAGGCGTATTCGAGCACCGACAACTGGTCATAAAGAAAGGCGTCCACATTGCCGTTGAGCACCTCGTTGGCACAGGACTCCGCCAGCTCCTGCGGGATAACTTTCGCCTTGGTTAGGAATTGTGAGGCATAGGTGTGGCCGGTGGTGCCGGTCCTCACCACCACGGTGCGTCCCGGTTGATCCAATGCTTCGGTGCCTTCGAGATTGGAGTTCGCGGGCACCAGCAGGCACAGGCCGTTTTCCACGTAGGGTTTGGAGAATGCGATCCGTTTGGCCCGCTCGGGCGAGGCGGTCATGGACGAGATAATGGCGTCGATCTTGCCGGTTTTCAGCGCGGGTTCGAGTCCTTGGAAATCCATGGGCACGAATTCGACCCGGCGGCCCAGGTGTCGGCCGATTGCCTCGGCCAGATCCACGCTCACCCCGGTGAGGTTCCCGGCGCTGTCGCGCATTTCAAAAGGCGGGTAGGTAGGATCCAGTCCGACCCGCAGCACCGAGGCATCGGGCGCGCGGCGGCAGGCCCCGGTGGCGAGGGCCGCGAGAGCGAGGAGGAGAAACCGGCGATTCCACATGGCAGGACGATACGCGGAAGACCGTGGAATCGCATCCGATTTTACTTGTTTATCCGCTGCTTTTACGCATGATTCGCTGATGAATCGCCGCCTCTTCTCGCTCGGTTTGGTTGTTTGTATGGTTTTGCCCGCCTTTGGCGCGGACAATGACCGGGAGCGAAGGAGAGACGAGGAGAAGAAGGGCGACTGGTGGCGCGTTTACGACATGGTGGAGTTCCCCGCCGACAAGTTTGTTGATGGGGATAGTTTTCATCTGTTGGTGCCCGTCGGAAGGGCGAACCAAGACTGGAGTATCCGCCTCTATGGTGTTGACTGTGCCGAAACGGACGTGCGCTTTCCGGAGCGACTTGCCGAACAGGCCAAGGCAATGGGGCTCGCGAATAAAGAGGCGGTCCTGCGCTGGGGAGAAAAAGCCAAAGCGCGCACGGCTGAGCTGCTGAAAGGCGCGAAGCAAATCTCGCTTCATGTCAAAAGCAAGGGCAAGGAGAAAACCAGAAAGTCCCCCGGCCAGGACGAACGATATTATGGAATCGTCGAACTGCGTATGCCCAATGGAGAAAGCCAGATGCTCCACACACTCCTTCTAAAGGCAGGGCTGGCTATTCCCGGCGCGATGCCGGCGCCTTGGCCCCCGGAGAAGGAGCACAAGGATGGCGAGGAAAAGGCCATAAAGGAATTTGAGCGGGACAACGAACGAGCCTCCCTCGATGCGAAAAAAGACAAACACGGCTTTTGGGGCGAGAAGCCCGGACCCAGCGCGGTCGCCGAGTGAGCGACCTCAGCTGAGGAACGAGCACACGTATTGGCAAATCCCGGTGTCCACCGCGATGGAGAAGCCGGAATTGGCCGCCACGTCGAAGTGTTGGCCCGCCGCGTAGATGCTTTCCTGCTCCGTGCCATCGAGGGTCACACGGCAAGTCCCGTCGGTAATCTCCATCCGCTCCGCCGCTGCTGTTCCGAAATGGTAGCTACCGGGGTAAATGAGACCGAGCGTCTTCTTGCTCTCATCGGGAAAGAGAATGGTATGCGAGACGACCTTGCCATCGAAATAAACATTGGCTTTCGCCACGGCGGTTACAGAAGGGAATTGCATGCGGCAAACCTAGCCGGGTAGGGATGGCGCGCCAGCGAAAAAGAAGCGCACCCACCGGCGAAATGAGAAGACATCAACGACGCACGACGACCAGCCAGTCCTCGCTACCATCGCGGGGAGAATGTCCGACATTGACGACTTTCCCGGCCTCAATGGACTTCACGGAACCTGCTTCGAGAGGACCTCCAGCGCGCGGATTGAACCAGGAAACAGAGAACGTGCCTGGAACAGCGGTCAGGTCGAGAGTGGTGGTCCCGCCGGCCGGCAAATAAACGAGGTAAATCTCGCCGTATTTCGCGAAACAGTATTTCGAGTTGTCGTTTTTCGAGTTCCCAATCATTTCATTGGCGTTGGACATTTCGGCGAAGGGGATTTTCTTCTCCCGGAAGAAATCTAGCGCGATGCGGCAGTAGTCCCAGGATCTATCGCGACTGCGCAAGTCCTCGCACAGAAGATCATTCTCGGGGAGGGAGTAACCGAAATAATATTCCACGCCGGCCCCTCCGGCCATCAGGTTCCCCCACAGGGTGAGCTTCCGTATGTCGTCCAGAGTGTAGGCCTTGGATTTCGAATATCCTTCGGAGGAGGAACCTTTTCCGCCTTTCGTGGCGGCGACTCCATCATGCCCTTGATATCCGGGATCGGGCGGAACCCCGAGTCCGGCGGGATTCTGTTCATCGTTGGCAACAACCCATGGTTTGCCTGAGGCGCCGGATTGTCGAATCCAATGGAGTGTGCGCTGATGCACATTATCCCATGAGTTTTGAAGAGAAAGACCGGTGAGTGGTGACTCCTTGCCCAAGAGGGGTTGATAAACTTTCTCCTGTTCCTGCGGAAAGGTGTGGAGCACGATGGGATGCCGGTAGGGATCGGTGACACGGATGAATTCCGACATCTCGATGATTTCCCGGCTGCTTTGAGTGTTCTCCTCGCCGATGTTCCAATTGAGGGCGAGAGCATGCCCGAACCGGGCGATGAGTTCACGGCAGTACAGTTTGCGCTCGATGCCCGATTTTTCCGCTATCGAGTGAAGCCGGCACACGACCGGCCTTTCGATTGGGACCGAGGCGCTCATCGTCCATTTCATTCTCCTGAAGTTTGAAATGAAGGTGCAAACCGAGTCGGGTCGCGTGATCGAAGACGATGCCCCACTGGTCGAGTTTCGAGCAGTCGTAGTGTAGTTTCGAGTCACGTGCGGCGAATGGCCAGACATTGTCCCCGTCTCCGGAGACGTTGTAGGTGAGAAACGAGAATGAATTCACCCGCTTCTCCGCGAGGTAGTTCAAAGCACCGATGATGCCTTTGCCTTGACCGTCGCGCCAACTTGGATCTCCGGGGCGCCAATCACGCGAGTGGGGTTGCCATGTCTTGAGAGGGGCTTTTTTGGGATTGCCCGCGTGAGTGTTGTCGAAGTCCTTGCAAGAGAGGAATGTCTCCGGCGCGTCGGGACCCGCTTTGAGAAAATACTCCTTGGAACCGGCGAACTGGAGATGGTGTTTGCCGACATACTGGAGTCGCCCCCGGGCGCGGAAGTCGCTTCCGGTTTTGTCGGATTCGGTGATTGGAAAGCTGCCCTGCAACCCATCGTAGGGGGTGATCGGGTAGCCTCCACCCTCCAAGGCGGCATTCTTTCCCCGGCGGAAGGAAACGCTGTAATTCCAGCGGCCGGCCTTGTCCGGAGAAAGGTGGGCTCGCCAGACAGTTCCGCTATCTGCGCCGGATTCCGCCGCAGTGCCGTCCGCCGCGAAATATCCGGGCACCAGATAATCGGGCGAGCCCGATTCGTGCGAGAAGCGGACATTGAAAGCCAAATCCGTAAAGGCATTCGGCGTGCTCTCTTTCTCACGGGAGAATGGTCCGGCGAGTGAAAGCGTGACCTTGTGCCATCGTTTCAGTTCGCCGGTGATCTTTATCGAGCCATCACCATCCGATGCCATCTCCGGGGGCGGAGGATTTTCACCGGTTCGATCTTCCGCGGTCGCAAATGCAGGCCAGACGAAGAGAGGAAGGCAGAAGAGCAGGGGAATGGCACGTCGAATCATCTTGATGACAAGGGTGAATCAGAACGAGGCGTGATTCCGCGGCATCATCACTGCTGTTCCGATCGCCTCAGGATGGCGGTCTGCAGGAAGCCGGCTCGCGAGCCATCGCTCGAGGTGAAGAAGGAAGCATCGCTGCGCAAAACGATGAAGTGAACCTGCTCGTTCGGGCGCACGCTGAAGAGGTTGTTTTCCTGCATCGTCCATTCGTTGTTATTCTGGTAGGCCAATTCGTAAACGAATGTCTCGGCCACCGCTGGCGATAACAGGCTTTTTCCCGGGTCCATCTCGGTCGGTTTTCCCGATGCCGTGCGCATGGCGATCCGGAGTGGACTCAGGTTGTGCACACGCACCGTGCCGCCGGGGTGCCGCGATGGATCATCATCAAACAGCCGCGGGATCAGGCTGCGCTGGGGTCCGGGCGAGAGAAGGATGGTTACCCTTTTGGAATTGGTGGGCAACATGACGAGGGCTGCCAAACCGGGATTTTTTTCCCGCGCGCGTGCGAGCGGTTCGGGGATTTCTCCCTTGAGATCGGGCACCCCCGGTTTCGGGGCAATCGGTTCGGGGAGAGCAATGCCATCTTCGCGGGCTCTTTTCCGTTGCTCTGCCTGCAGTTCGGCGAGATTGGCCTGCACTTCATCGGAGACTTGACCGAAACCAAGGG
>JBJTQJ010000072.1:0-8511 GCA_046075565.1 Verrucomicrobiales bacterium
CCGAAAGTGAATAAGGCCAGCATGAAAGCGGCAAGAAGATAGGCGATGGTTCGGGGAGACATGGGTCAACGGGACTTCAGTGTTTCGAGCATCCGGTTCGCCTCCGCCACGCCGGCTTCGGCATTTTCAAGTTTCCGGCGCATCGCCAGGACTTCTTTCTCCTTTTCCGCGATCTTTCCGACCAACTCGGCGGGAATCTGAGCGGCCTGGGCCGTGCGAACCGAACCCACTTTCGCAAGAAGGGCATTCCGCTCGTCCAGCGACGTCGTCACCCGTTGGTCCAGTTCGGACTTCCTTTGATTCAATTCCACCAGTTCCCCGCCTCGTTCAGAGGAACAGGCGACCATGGCCAGAAATGGCAAAATGAACCAATACTTGGACATGGGAGCGGGTAAACCTTTAACCCCGGTCCGTCAAGCTAAATCGCTACTGATCGCACCCTTCACTCCTCCCTGACCTCACCATCCTTCTCGACATAACCCGACAGAAAAACCAACTTCAATTCCGGCGCGCGGGTCAGGGCGATAGGAGTGATCATCTTGCGATTGAGGGGCGGGTCGCCTCCTTCGAGGATGCGGATGGTGGCTTCGTGGGGTTTCCAATCTAGGTCGCCGAGGCGATCCATTTTGCCGATTTCGCGTCCGGTGGCGTCGCGGATGGCCTTGTAAACGAGTTCCGAGCAATAGAAACTGTCGTCACTCCATTGGTAACGCAAATCGTAGGGCCGTCCGAGGTATTTGCGGGCTGCGGCGTTGATTGCCGGCACACTGGCAATGAGCTTTTCATCATTGAACCGGTAAACGGCGAGGCGTTTGCCACGGCCACGTCCAATCCACGAAGCTAGCGGGGTTTCCTTGACCGGACCGACCGCCTCGATGACGACCCATTGCGGGCCGCCTTTTTTATTCCCGCGCGCCGGGGCGACGATGCCACAATGGGAAAGCGGCGAAGCCTGGCAACCTTCGATGGCATCGGTGAGCGGATTCCGCAGAAAGGACTGGAAGACCACATCTCCTTCGCGGGGTGTGTAGCCTTCCGGAAGATGGGCGCAGGAAATCGCCGAGAAGAGCAGACAGAGGCCAAGGGCAAGTTGGGGGAGTTTCATCAGAGGGATTGTATTCTGCCGCATTCCCCAAGACAAGGCGAGAATCAATGAGCAACAGTCCCGCCTGATGACCCAAAAAAGATGACTCCGGCAAAAGATAGGAATGCCGAAAAGTCAAAGAGTAGCCGATGAGGTGTTACCGTGGCTGCGGCGACGATAGGCAGGTTGGGAGCGGCTAAACCGTTGATTTTGTTGGGCTTGAGAAACAAGGATTAACCACTTTTCACCACCACCCTCTCACTTGCGGCGCAGGGCGGGCTGTGGGACAGTTGGCCCCGGTTGCTCCCCGACCGACGGTCATCCCATGGAACCGCAAATCGCGATCACCCTCTTCATCATCGGCCTGACCCTCGTCGCCTTCGTGCGCGAGTGGGCGGCGCCGGATGTGATCGCGTTGTCCGTGCTCTGCCTCGTAACCGGCCTGGGGCTCGTGCCGATGGAAAAGATGGCGGATGTTTTCCGCAACGAGGCCCCGTTGACCATCGCCGCACTTTTCATCATCGGCGGGGCGCTTGAACGCTCGGGCGCGGTCGACAAGGTCGGGGAAGTTCTGAAAGCAAAACTTGGCGGAGGAACGAGGAGCGCGATCTTCGCCTTCACGGGCATGGCGGCCTTCTTTAGCGCATGGATGAACAATACCGCCATCGTGGCCATCCTATTGCCGGTGACCCTCGGTTTTGCCCGTTCGAAGAGCATCCCCGCTTCGAAGCTGCTTATGCCGCTTTCCTACGCCTCGATTCTCGGAGGCTGCTGCACCCTCATCGGCACTTCCACGAATCTTCTGGTGAATGGTTCCTTGCGCAATCTCGGCGAACCGGGAATGTCGATGTTCGAACTCGCCCCCCTGGGTGTCCCGCTGGCCATCGCAGGCATCGCCTACATGGCGGTCTTCGGCCCGAAATTCCTTCCCGACCGGGGTTCGATTACCGGAGCGCTCGAAATCCAATACCGTGGCACGAAACTTTACCACATCCTCGTGGGCGAGGATTCCACGCTCTGCGGCCATCCTCTCTTTGAAACCCCGCTCTTCGCGAGGAATTCCGGCGTCCATGTGGTCGAAGTGCGCCGCAACGGCCGCCGGGTCATGTTGCCCTTGAATGAAATCCAGGTGGAAAAATTCGACCGCTTCCTCGTCGCATTGCACGGTCGCAAGGCCACCAGCGCGCCCGAGCAACTATTCGGCTCTGAAGGAGCGAAAATCCTCTCCACGGTGGACGGGCTCGTGACCGAGCTTGTCATTCGTGATGAATCATCCCTCATCGGGCGCACCATGGCCCGGGCCGATTTCCGCCAGCACTACAACGCGGTCGTGCTCGCCGTGCACCGCAACGGCGTCAACATCACCAAGGATCTCGCGAAGTTCCCCCTCGATATGGGCGATACCTTGCTGGTCATCACACCCGTGCACAACCTCGAGGACCTGAAAATGAGCCGGGACTTCATCCTGACGGATAACCCGACCGTCGCCCCGGAAAAACCCGTGGATCGTCCGCGCCACCATGCCGGCCTGGCCTGGAGCGCGCTCGTCGGGGTGGTTGGTGTAGCGACGCTTACCGATTTACTCTCGGGGGTCGTGCCGTGGATCCCGAAGATTCCCATCCACTATTGCGCCATGGTGGGTGCGCTGGCTTTGTTATGGCTCAAGGTGCTCACACCGCGGGATGCCTACGCCGCCATTGACTGGCAGGTCCTGCTCATGCTTTACGGACTGCTCGGTCTCGGCGTGGCCATGCAGGAAACCAAAACCGCCGAATGGCTCGCCCACAGCCTGGTGGATGTGACATCACGGATCGTTGCCCAGGACATGCTACCAACGGTGACACTGTGGTCAGTTTTCCTGCTCACGCTGCTGCTGACCGAAATTCTTTCCAACAACGCGACGGCCGTGATGATTATTCCCATTGTTGTCACACTCGCCCATAAACTCGGAGTGGATGCCCGACCCTTCATCATCGCGGTGACCGTGGCAGCCTCCGCCGCCTTTGCCTTGCCCATGGGCTACCAGACCCACCTCATGGTCTATGGCCCGGGCGGTTACAAGTTCAGCGACTTCCTGCGTATGGGCATCCCGCTCAACATCATCTGCTGGGTGCTTTCCTGCCTCCTCATCCCCATCATTTGGCCATTCCATCCTTGAGCAGGGTGGCCAGCACGTCGCGCAAAAGATGGGCCGCCTCGAGTGGATGCCGCAAGGGACAATCGAGGTTCACCTGGTAGCGGTTGCGGCGTCCTTCACGGGTATGAGTGAGCGCGCCGCCCACCTCAAGTTCGACGAGGATCCGCTGGACGGCACGTTGGGTGATGCCGACCAGATCGGCAATATCGCGAATCCTCAATTCCGGATCGCGGGCCAAGCACAAGAGAATGTGCGTGTGATTGGTCAGGAATGTCCAACGGGACTGGGTGTTTGCCGCGGATGACGCACCGGCGTCTGTTCCGAAAGCGTTGGAGTCGTCAACATCGGGGGCGTTGTTCATGGTTGTGCGGGTGTTGATGGTGGGCTGGGGAATTGGGGGGGGGATCTTTTTGTTCAGGGAAAAAGAATCTGGAAAATGCGCTTAGGATTCGCCGGTATCTTGCCCGTTGGGCGAGCCGGTGTCGTCTCCTTGCTGGGCGCGCGCGAGAAGATGCGCGGAGACCGGCAGAGTGAAGAAAAGGAAAAGGATGGCCACGATGGCCTTGGCCCAGGCGGAAACTGTGCCCAAGTGGGCAGCCGCGCCCATGATGCTGAATCCCAAGCCGAAGGCGCTCGCCTTGGTGGCGGCATGAATACGCATGTAGAAATCATCGAACCGGCATACCCCGACGGCGGCAAGCAGGCAGAAGAATCCACCCAAACAAAGGAGAATGAAAACAACAGGCGAGATCATTGGTCTTTGGCGCGGTTCTGAAGGTAACGGGCGACGGCGACGGTTCCAAAATACGCGATGATGGCAAACACAAGCACCACGTCAAGCACGAACTCCTCACCGGTCCGGATGGCATGGGCGGCCAAGAGCGAGCAGAAAAACAAGCCCAACAAGTCCACGGCCACCATACGGTCTGCCGGACCGGGGCCGCGGCTCAACCGGTAAACGGCCAGTGCCATGGCAATCAGCAGGAGGATTTCAAATGGAAGCGGGGAAATCATGGCCGGGCGGGCCCCGTCGGGCCGAGTGACCGATGGAGAAGGCGATAAAGATCCGCTCGCGCGGCTTCAGGATCCTGAAGGTAAAGCGTGTGCACGAGCATCATGCCGGTGGACTCATTCACATCAATCGCGAGCGTGCCAGGTGTCATGGAGATCAGGCAGCCAGCTGCCCATTGTGCGGTTGGGCCATAGATGGATAGATCGAGTTCGAGAAATCCGGGTTGGAAATCCGGACGCGGGCTTAGCACATCTATGGCCACGCGCAGATTGGATTTGATCATCTCCAGCAGATAAACTGGCAGGAAGACTGGAAGCCGGAGCCAGAAGGAGAAGGCGGATTGGTTCATGGCGCGGCGAGGGGGCTGAGGAGCTGGCGGGCAGCCGCATCGGCAAGTTCGAAGAGACCGGAAGGAAAAAGGCTCAGCCAAATGGTGGCCGATCCTAACAAGATCATGGGCGCAAGATGGGCGAAGCCAAGCGGCCCCGTCGAATCGGTTTCCGCCGGACGATTTTTCCAGAAAGCCTCGCTCCAGATTTTCGTCATGGAAAAAAGTGTCAGAATCCCCACGGCTATCGCGATGCCCGCTCCCAGCCAGTCACGCAACGCGAGCAACTCGCTGAGCAGGGCAAATTTCGCCCAGAAACCGGACAGTGGCGGGATGCCGCCAAGGGATAGTGCCGGGAGAAGAAAAAGCACCCCCAGCCACGGGGCGGCGCGGTAGAGGCCGCCGGTGCGGTTGAGATCCTCCCCTCCGCCGTGGCGGGCTATGGCTGCCGCCGCGAAGAACAGATTCGTCTTCACGATGATGTGGTGGATGATGTAGAAGATACCCGCCGCCAGCGCCGCAGTCGTGCCGGCCACCAGCGCAATGGTCATATATCCAATCTGGCTGATGATGTGGAACGAAAGAATCCGCCGGGTGTGGAACTGGCTGGCCGCCCCCAACACGCCCGCGATCATGGTGAGCAAAGAGAGCAAACCAAGAACCGGCATGAAGAATGCGCGCTCGGAGGCGAAGACTTGTCCGAGCACACGGAAGAGAGCATAGACACCGACCTTGGTTAACAATCCGGCGAAGACCGCCGATATCGTATGCGGCGGAGTGTGGTAGCTCGCGGGTAACCACGCATAGAGCGGGAACAATCCCGCTTTGGTTGAGAACGAGAGGAAAAGCAAAGCTCCGGCGGTCAACACGCCCGCACGAGCCTCACCCGACTCGCAGACTTTCACCGCCATATCCTGGAAATCGAGTGTCCCGAGATTCGCGTAGAGCAAACCGGCGGCCGTAAGGAAGAGGAAAGAAGCAACCAGATTGAGAGCGACATATTTCACCGCCCCCTGCAGTCTTTTTTTTCCTCCGCCCATGGCGATCAGCACGAAAGAAGAAAGCAACATGACCTCGAACCAGACAAAGAGATTGAAGAGGTCGCGGGTGAGGAATGCCCCGGAGACACCGAAGAGCAGGAGTTGATAAAGCGGTTGGAATCCGCGCGCCTCATCATCTTCGGGTAAGGAGGCCGGAGAATGGAGCAAACCCGCGAACCCGATGAATCCGGTAATCATGACCATCAGGGCGGAGAGAATATCCACCCCTAGCGATATCCCGATGGTTGATGGCCAGCCGCCGATGACGATGGTGATCGGCCCTGACACTCGGGCGATTTCTATCAAGGCAAGGCCATTGGCGAACATCAATGCCGTCCCCATCAGACCAAGTCCGCGCCGGGCCATGCCGCGCCATGGCAGCAGGAGCTGCACGATGGCGACAGCAAGCGGCAGGACAAGGGCGGCAATGAGATGGAATACCGGAGTCATGGATTAGGAATCGCTCTCATCAAGCGCGTCAAAGTCATCTGTGCCAGTGGCCTGGTTTGCTCGTTTGAGCAGAACAACGGCGAAAGCGACCGTGGCGAAGCCAATCACGATGGCGGTGAGAATCAGCGCCTGCGGAAGGGGATCGGCATGGCCGGGAGACAAGGTTGTCGCGTCGGAGGAAATGATGGGAGAAGTTCCGGGACCAAGCCCCCCCGCCGTGAGGATGAGCAGGTTCGCCGCTTGCCCGAGAAGCAGGAACCCGAGCAGAAGACGCATGAAGGTGCGCCGCAACATGAGATAGAATCCGGCGGCGGTGAGGAATCCGATGAGGATGGCGAAGAGAGGTTCCATGGTGAAATCAATCCTGATTGGTAGCCGCCACGATGGTTTTGGGTTCACCGCGGAGGAGAAGATTGAGAATCCAACGGGTCACACCGAAGACAACGGCGTAAACACCGATGTCGAAAAGGAAAGGAGTTCCTAGTTTCGTGGTTCCAACCAATGGCAACCATGGCTCCCATGAGAGCCAGCCTCCTTGCATCCAGGGTTTGCCATGGATCCATGCGACGAAAGCGCTGGCCAGCGCGATGGCGAGCCCGCAGGCGATCGGCAGAACAGGCGACCGCGGACCGCTACCACCGTCGGTGCGGCCGAGTTCGCGCAGTATGGCCGCCGAGGCCGCCACCAGACCACCGATGAATCCTCCTCCGGGTTCATTGTGCCCGCGCAGGAGCAGGAGTATCGAGAGTCCGTATAGCAGGGGCACGAGCCAGACGATAGAAGCCCGATACATCGCGGTGGCGGTTGTTTGGCTGCCCGGACCGCGCTCTCCCTTGTTGCTGTAGAGCAGGGCGGCCACACCAAGGGCGGCGATGGCGAGCACGCTGATCTCACCCAGGGTATCGAGGGCACGGAAATCCACGAGAATGACATTCACGACATTTTTCCCTTTGGCCTCGATATAACTCTGCGTCGCCATCACGTCGGAAACACGCGCTTCGGCTGGAGACACGCGGCTGGCTAACAAGGCTACCGTAACCGCAAGGCCGGCCGATCCGGAGATCAGCGCGTCCATGGCGCGTCGTCGGCGCGAAGAACGCGATTTCATGGGCGGGAGTTTGGCGAGGACAAAAGCGAATAGCACGAGCGTGAGGGTTTCCACCAACACCTGGGTAAGCGCGAGGTCGGGAGCGCCATAGAGTGCGTAGAGGAGCGCGACACCATAGCCAACACCGCCAAGCGCCAACAATGCGGTGATTCTTCCCTTCGCCCGAACGGCCAGAACGGTAGCCGCGACCATCATCAACATCATGCCCACCGGCGCGATGCGGAAATCGGAAACATCGAATCGGGGCAAGACAAAGCCGCCCGCGAATGCGGCGTGCAAGACTAACGCGGCCACGACCAGCAGGAGGACGGCGAAGTATCCCCGGAGGTGACCGTGCTGGAAAAACCTCGTCGCTCCACCAGCCCCTTTGATCACCTTCGATAGTCCGGAATCGAATGTTTTCGCCGCCCGCGTGGGCATCCTCTCGAGCGTCGCAGCGACCAACGACCGCACACGCGAGCGCCAAGCGTAAAGACCCACCCCTGCCGCCACGGTGAGTCCGCTGAGCAAGAGCACGGTGTTGAAGCCGTGCCAGAGCTTCAGTTTCACCGTCACGGGGGTGACGGTGATGTCCTCGACCGCCGCGCGAATAAGATTCTTGCCGATGAGATCGGGCCATAACCCGACGACCGCGCCAGCGAGAGCGAGGAGAAGTGGTCCGGTCAGCAAGGCGGTTTGTTTCGCCTTGGGATTGATTTGCGGGATCTCGCCGCGATTGACAAAAGGGGAGAATCCGACTTTGAGCGCGACTGCCACGTTGATGGCATTGGCGGCAAAGCCGCAGAAAATGATCAATGGTCCGGCGGTTAGCGCCTGCACTTTCGCCTCGTAGAGCAATTCCTTGCCGATGAATCCGATGAAGGGTGGCACACCCGACATGGAGAAGGCGGCGAGACCCGCCGCGAAGGCAAGCAGGGGGAGTTGCTTTCCAAGGCCGTGCAAAACGGTGATGTCACGGGTGCCGGCGGCTTTGTCCACGACTCCGGCGACCATGAAGAGCGCCGCTTTGTAAAGCGCATGCACGATGAGGAAGACCATGGCGGCCTGCACCGCGAGATCGGTTCCAATGCCCAACAGGACAACGAGTGTGCCGAGCGCGCTCATGGTCGAATAGGCGAGCAGTCGCTTCAGGTCGGTTTGCGCGAGGGCGAAGATGGCACCCGAAAACATGGTGAGCGCACCAAGGGGCAATAGCACCGCCGACCATGCCGGCCAGGATGAAAAAACCGGGCTGACCTTCGCGAGGAGATACACACCGGCCTTGACCATGGTCGCCGAATGCAGATAAGCGCTCACCGGCGTCGGTGCCACCATGGCTCCGGGCAACCAAAAGTGGAATGGCACCTGTGCCG
>JBJTQJ010000073.1:0-38510 GCA_046075565.1 Verrucomicrobiales bacterium
GGTGAGAGCAGGACTGTTTGGCTCGGAGTCTCTTTCGCGGCGGAGCTGACGATGGCCAAAGCGAGTGCGGTGATGGTTAACATAAAAGTGCGGCTGCTAGGAATTTGCTTTTGGGGTGAAGGCCGTTGAAAGAGCCGGTGGCCGGACCGGAGGGCGGGGAAATGGGGGTTGCGGGGGAAAGGGGGGGGCGAAGGAAGTGAAAAGTGCCGAGTGAGCAGTGAGCAGAGAAGAAAAACGCGACGAAACAGCCGTGTGGCAGACGCCCTTGCCGCTTTTGGCAGTCACATTCATCGGGAGTGAGCGTAGCTTTCCCGACCGCTTTGCCAAGTTTTTTTTGGCGGCGGGAGCATTTTTTCGGCGGGAGCGGTCAGGTGGATTCGAGAACCAGGATGCGGCCGTCGTCCAGTTGGATTTCCACGGGTTTCCATCCGGGGCTCTGGTCGATGCCATCCGGGTCGGGATTTGGCGGATACCGGGGACGGTTGAACCAGTTTAGGTCGGGTTCGTCAGCTGGAATCCGGCAACGCGAAACAATCCTCCGAAAGCCCTTGATCCGCCTCGCCGATCTGGCAGAGGTGTGACGGATGGACAAGCCCCCTGCCAACACTGACTACGCTCCCGGAACACCGGAGGGCGGCGGTCGGACAGGGGTGGAAATCCTCCCGAGTTCCGCGACAGAATCCCCGGATTCCACACGGATTTCACACAAAACGACCGTCTAGGACCGCACACCCTGCGGCACCCCGGTCAACCCACCAACGCACCAATGCCCATGATATCGCAACCAGAAGCACAGTCGGCAGGTCTCCTTGCCGATCCGCCATTCTTCGCTTCCATTTGGAAGCTACGAACGGCAGGCCATTCCCCTGGGGATTCGAACCCACGGTCTGGAAAACCGGTTCGATTGCCGCGGTCGCGGCAAAGCGGCGAGCGGGTCACTCCCACCCTCTCCGGCTAATACCCCCTGAAAATGAATGCTTGTCTAACGGAGCGTCTCGTCCAATAATGGGCGGACTCCAAGCCAATTTCCTCATGGCCGTAATCGACACCACAAAGTTCCTCGAAGTAATCCACGATGCCTATGGTCTGCGCGTCGCCAATCTCGAACTCTCCACCCTTTTCCGGAAGCTCAACGAGTGGGATTCCATGGTCGCCGTTTTTATCGCCGCCGCCGCCTACGATCATTACGATGTGCAGGTGTCCAGTGAGGATCTTCTTACCTGCAATACTCTGGAAGACCTGAAAAAGCTCATCGAATCCCGGCTCCCCTCGCAACCCTGATGGACCAACTCATCCAGCATATCCGCGTTGCCGGCCTCGCCGCTGCCGTTCCCCGTAACGAAGAAAAGCTGGCCGAAAGTGAATACGGCACTCCGGAAGCACGGGCTCGATTTGTTGCGATGACCGGGATCCACGCCCGCCGCCTCTGTCTTCCTGAGCAGTTTTGCTCCGATCTCGCTGTTGCGGCGGCCGAACGTTTGCTCGACGACCTGGCTTGGGATCGCGCCGAAGTCGAGAATCTCATCCTGATTACCCAAAGCCCGGACTTGGATCGCCCCTCCACCGCCTGCCTCATCCAGGCTCGTCTTGGTCTCCCGACCACCTGTGCGGCGTTCGACATCAACCTCGGATGCTCCGGCTATCCCTATGGGTTGTTCGTCGCTTCGAAGTTGACGGCCTCTCGCCCGGGCGCGAAAACTCTCCTGCTTGTCGGCGATGCGGGTGGAAAATACGAACTCGCCACGGATCGCCGAACCCGCAGTCCGTTGTTCGGCGATGCCGCCACTGCGACTGCCTTGGAATGGCACCCCGATGCCGCACCCATGCGCATCCAATTGCACACCGATGGCAGCGGCTGGAATACCATCATGGCACCTCGTGCCGGGGGCCGTCCGGGTTTGTCCGCGGCTGATTTTCGTTTTGAGGAGAGGGAAGGAGAAATCCATATCCATTCCCCGTCGCGCATGCAGGGTGAGGATGTCTTCAATTTCACCGCGTCGACCATTCCTCCCGCGATCCGCTCCATGCTCGCATCGATGGACTGGTCGAAAGAATCCGTTGATGCCTTCGTCCTGCACCAGGCCAGCCGCACCGTCAACGACATGCTCTGCAAACGCATCGGTGTGACGGTGGATCGGGCTCCCCGCTCCCTGGAGCAGTTCGGCAATACCAATTCCGCTACCATACCGCTCACTCTTGTCACCCAATGGCGGGAAAAGCTGCGCCAATCCCGGCAGCGTCTCATCCTGTGTGGATACGGCATCGGGCTCTCCTGGGGCACTGTCGCCTGTGAATGGGACCGCATCGTCTGCCCGGAACTAATCGAAATCTAATCAGTGTTCTCATGCCTGCGCACAAACAGAAACTGATCATCATCAGTGCCGGTGCGTTCGGCCGCGAGGTCCGCGCCATGGCGGCGGGTATCGAGTCTTCCCTCGGCGCGTCTTGCCCATGGAGTGTGGCCGGTTTCCTGGATGACCGACCGAGGATACTCGGTGGCAAGGATTCCACCGGTGTGCCGATCCTTGCCTCGCCGATGGACTACGTCCCCGCCGACGGGGACAGATTCATCTGTGCTATTGGCGACCCTAGGCAGCGGCAACACTACGCGGCAATCGTCGCCGACCGGGGGGGCGTCTTCCTCTCGCTCACCTGGCCTCAGTCCGCCGTGTGTGACTTTGCCGGGCGCCGCGGGGATGGTTCGCTCATCGGGCCGTTCTGTGCCGTCTCCGCGGATGTCGCGATCGGCCCGCACACCATGATTGTCGCCCAGGCCACCATCGGCCATGATGTCATAATCGGTTCCTGTTGTCATATTGGCGCTTATGCCTTCCTCGGCGGTGGGGCAACCATTGGCAACCGCGTCACCATTCATCCGCATGCCTGCATTCTGCCAGGCGCCGTGGTCGAGGATGATGCCACTGTCGGGGCCGGCTCCGTGGTTTTGAAAAGAGTGTCCGCCGGGCAAACCGTCTTCGGCGTGCCCGCGCTCCCGGTGAAAACATGAATGCGCTTTCCATGTCTGGTCCTGCTGGCTCGGCGCCGCTTGTTAGCGTCCTCATTCCCACGTTCAACCACGAACGGTTTCTGGCCCGGGCCATCGAAAGCGCGTTGGCTCAGATCACCGACTTTCGCGTTGAAATCCTCGTTGGCAATGATGCTTCCACGGACAACACCGGAAATATCCTCAAGGATTTGGCATCCCGTCATCCCGACCGCATCCGCGCCTTCCATGCCGAGACCAATGCCGGCGGCCACGCCAACTTCTCGCAACTCTACGCCGCCGCCCATGGCCAATATATCGCCCTGCTGGAAGGCGATGACTATTGGACCGACCCCGGCAAACTCCAGACCCAGATCGATCATCTCGCGGTTCATCCCGAATGCTCGCTCTGTTTCCACCAAGTGGAAATACGCGATGAAATCGGCGACTTGCCCGCGACGATCTCCAACCCCTCCGATCCACTGGTGAGCGGACTCTCCCGCATCACCCGCTTTAACTATATCCACACCCCATCGGTTGTCTTCCGCAACCGCCTCATCCCGGGGGTGCCCGCCTGGGTCCATTCTCTGCCCATGGGAGATTGGCCGCTTTTTGTCCTGCTTGCGGAGCATGGTGAACTGCATCTCATCCGGAAACCCATGGCCGTCTATCGGGTTCAAAGCGGCAGCGTCTGGGCATCGCGCACCCAACTTAGTCGGCTGGTCAGCACGGTTCATGTCGCCGAAGTCTGCGTCCATCACCTCGGCCATCCCGGTTTCCGGGACTGCATCTTCAAGACCTCCCGCACGATCGCCCGCATGGCCTTGGCGGAACGCGCTCCCTTCCTCTGGCTCAGGCACGCTATGAAATGCGCGCGCATGATCATCAGCCAACCGGAATTGCGCCGGTCGCTTTTTTCGCCCGGAAAGAAGGTATGACCCCGGGCAAATTGACCGAGAGAGGCGACGCCAGAATCAAGTTCCTTCGAACCGAACCTCCCAAAGCCTGTTATGCTTGCCCGGGTTCGTGTCGTAGCGGGAGGACACAATCCATCATGAGAAACTCTCCGGCCTCCCCGGTTGCGCGGAAGCCAACTCTCTCGTAGAGGCTCCCGGCAGCCTTGTTGGTTTTGGCAACCTCGAGGGTGATACGACCGACTCCTCTCAAGATTGCGGCTTCAATACACCGCTGCAAAAGAACGGATCAATCCCCCTTCCGACATGCCCGACGGTCACGGAGATGTTGGAAATGTGCGCCGAAGGCTGGTTCTCCATGCCGAAGTAGACAGCGACCAGACCAACCAAACTTTCGTCGGACCAAGCCTCGAATCGTGTGGACTTCACCGCGATCTTCCGGGCGTATTCCGCCCTCTCCACGCGACTGTCCAATAGGCGGATAAACTCCGGATCACAACGGGCGAAATGGTCAATGACGGCGGTTGTATCCGCCGTGTCCGTATCATATCGAAGATCCTCTTTCATGGTTCGCAGATTGCCAGCCCGAATCCACGGCGTCCGAATTCGTTGCCGTTGCATAAAAGGTAACTCCGGCCATCCAGCTCGAAAACATGCGGATAACACTGCATGTCCGAGTCCCACTCGCCGGGTGTGCCGTCCAGCCGGAAGCTCTCATCGTCCCGGTTCCAGTTTTCCAGATCCTTCGACCAGGCATGGCCAATCCTGTAGCCATTGGCGGGATCGGTGCGGAAATCGCAGGACGGTCGGTAACAGAAGAACATGTGGTAAATGCCTTCGATTTCACAAACCATTGGAAGCGCCTGTGCCTCGTCCTCGCCCAGCCGGTCCGGGATGATTCGACGTCCCTCCTCTTTCTGCCAATGGACTCCATCAGGAGAGACGGCATGGCCGATCTTGTAGGTCCGCTCGGGCGCGGAACCAGGCGCGTAACGACGCCATTCGGTGCCGAAGATATACCACATGTGGAACACGTCGTTGATGATCTTCACGAAACCGTCTCCCACCAGGAACGGCTCCTGCAAGGAAGCCGAAAGCACCGGGCCAATCCCAAACCGCTCGAAGGTCCTGCCATTGTCGTGGCTCACCACCAGTCCGATTGAGGTTTCGACCGAAACGGAAACCCTTCGGCTCCATCCGCAGGTGTAGGCCAGAACCCGGTCATGGTGGCGCACGACATGGAATGGGAAAATCCCATGTTCGTCGAAACAACCGGGGCCGCCAAGGGGCAGGACCGGATGTTTGCTCACGCTGAGAACTTCCCGCAGATCCTTGCTGAAATCCGCGAAGGCGACGTGGCTCAAATACTTGCGGTTGGAAGGCTCAAGGACGCGGGTGGAGAAATAGATCCGCACAAAATCGTCAAAAACCAGCGCCTGCGGGGACTGCGCGAATTCCTCACATCCGTTGGGCAGCGTATGCTCAAGCGGGTCGAAGATCCTGCCCAGTTTTTTCCATTTCATGCCTCGCCTCCCTTGCCAAGTTCTCCATCCAGCACCGCAAGCCCGAATCCCTCCCGGCCGACTTGATTTCCCAGATAGGCCATGTAGGTCCGCCCATCCACTTCGAACACGTGGGGATAGCTGATCATCTCGGAGTCCCAGCCCTCGTTGGAAACGTCAATTCCGGCCATCGCGTCGTCGCGCGTCCACTCCTTGAGGTTTGAACTGTGGGCATAACCGATGCGATAGCCTCGCTCGTGCCCGCGGTAGTGGCTACTATAGCGGTAACAGAAAAACATGTGATACCTGCCGCCGGAATAGAAAACATCAGGGCTGGCTTGGGCCTCGTCTTCCTCGATCCGGCTTTCAATCAGATCGCGCTGGTGGCGAACCCAGTGGATTCCGTCGTCAGAGGTTGCCATGCGGATCTTGTAAACTGGTTCCGGGCGGCCATCGACCTCTTTCCATTTCCGACCGGGGATATACCACAGATACCAAAGCCCTCCGAAGCGCCTGATTTTGGGGCCACTCAGGACAAACGGCTCGTCGGGCGAGAAGCCGAGCACGGGACCCCGGCCGATTTTCCTGAATGTCTCGCCGCCATCCTCGCTCACGGCGCATCCGATTGCCACGTTGAAAGGAACCGATTCGCACCGTGTCCATACCGCGTAATAGGCGCGGATCAATCCCCATTGCGAATCACCGAGATCGGATAAGTTCCAAACTCATCGAATTCGCCCGTTCCACCAAGGTCGAGAACCGGCTCCCGGGCCAATCGTTGGATCTTGAACAAATCGGCCCGATCCAGATCAACAAAGGCGCATCGGCTCGTGTATTGGACGCTTTCATCCGCCGGGGCACGGCAGGACAAGTAAATCCGCACGAAGTCATCAAAAACCAAAGCCGAGGGAGCTTGGGCGAATTCCCTCATCCACGGTCGTTCCGCGCCACCGCAGGGTGTAAAAACCTTCCCGAGTTTTTTCCGATGGAACATGGTTCAGATCAATTCGTAGCCGTGGAAAATCACATCGTGCAGAGACTCTGGTTCAACACACATCATCATATCGAGAATTGACAACGAAGGACAAAAGGCCCGCCGGACTGGGGATAGGAGAATTCCCGCGGCATGAGGAATTTCAATTCCACGCCTTGGGCCAGGAAATCGGATTTCTGATAAAGAGCGATGCCGCCAGGTGGATTCAGATAGGTGCTTGCGCCCATGGCCGCGCACATGGCCAGCACCTTGTCCTGTTTTTTGAGGTCATGCTTTATTCCAATGCCGGAAAGAACCTGGATTTCTGTTCCGATTCCGAGGTGAGCGCAGACCCTGAGGATCGAGTGATGCAGGAAGGTGAAAAGATTGCGTTCGGTAAAGCCGAGGATTTCCTCGATCACCGGCCACGTGCGGCGGAACTACGGTGCTTGGCGATAGGCGGCGCGAAATTGGTTGAGCAGTTTGCCCGGGTTGAAGTTCGCGGTCAGTTCCCGTTCCCGGATCTCCAGCGAGTCCGGGGCATGCTTCAAAGGTAGGGAAAACGGGACTGCCTTTCCATCCCTGAGAAAACGATTGCGGTTGATCCAGCCCTTTTTCGTATACTTGATGTTGTCATAAACGACGAATAGATCCGAGGCGGCGATCAACTGGAAGTATCCGGAGTAGGGCAGAAAATAGGGCTGCATGATCGACAGCTTCATCGGAGATCATACAGGTTGAGAAAACTCTGGGGGGCGGCCACCAACCCGCAGATTCTCTCGACCTGCGCGAGTTCAAGTTCGGGATAGATGGGGAGGCATAGCAACCGGCGGGCGGCGTCTGTGGCCACGGGAAGGTTGGCGGCATTTCCCGAGGGCAGGTCGCGATACATCGGAAACTGCGGGATGAGTGGATGGAAATAGCGGCGGGGATGGATGCCGTTGTCCTTGAGCGCCTGATACAGTTCGTCCCTGCCCAGAGGATATTCGTCCCCGACAAGAATGGGGAAATAGGCATGGTTAAAGCCCGGCTCGTCCAGGGTATTCAGGCACTGCAGGCCGGGAACGCCGGAGAGCAAGGCGATGTAGGTATCATTGACCCGCTTGCGCCCCTCCATTACCCGATCCATGTGCTTCAGTTGGCAAAGTCCCAGGGCCGCGTTGAACTCGCTCATTTTCCCGTTGATGCCCGTGGCCACCACCTCCACTTCATTGGTGAATCCAAAGTCTTTCATTTGGTCAAGCCGCTCCTTGCTCACGGCGTCGGGACAGACGATGGCACCACCTTCGAATGTGTTGAAAATCTTGGTGGCATGGAAACTCATGACGGAAAGATCACCATGCCGGAGGATGCTGCCTCCCTCGTCGCGTGTGCCGAACGCATGGGCGGCATCATAAATGACCGCGAGACCATGTTTATCCGCGATTTCCCGGATCGCGCCGGTGTCGCAGGATCGCCCGTAACAATGAACGGCGAGGATGGCCGTGGTTCGTGGTGTGATGGCGGCTTCTATCCTTCGCGGATCCAGATTCAAGGTCGTGGGTTCGATGTCCACAAAAACGGGCTTGAGACCATTCCAGATCAGGCAATGTGAGGTCGCGACGAAGGAAAATGGGGTTGTGATCACCTCGCCGGATAGCTCGAGGGAACGAAGGGCCGTGAGCAACGCCATGGTTCCATTGGTGAAAATCGAAATATGATCGACACCAAGATGCGCGCCAACCGCCTCCTCGAACTCCTCCAGGATTGGGCCGCGATTCGTGACGACCCGGCTTTCCCAGATCCGCTCCAGATAGGGCAAAACCTCCCGCAAGGGGGGCAGGAATGGCCGGGTCACGTATATTTCGGATTCGCTCATTCGTTTTCCTGACAATAGGGAAACGTCGGCCAATTGCCGGGACTTGCAGCCAAGATTTCACTCGACCGGCGAGATTGGCCGAATGGCCGGCCATACGCTCGATTGGCCCACCCGGGTGGGGGGCAGTGGCGCTCACAAGGTGCGGGCTTTCACACGGACAACCTAACGAAGCATTCTCATCCCTGTTTCTTCCCCGTGAGCAGTCGGATGAATTCGGCCCGGCGGCCGTCTGGATCGGGGCCGATGTTGGAGCGGGCAAGGGCCAGGGCGTCCTCCATGCGGTAGTGTTGCATGCCGGGGGCGCGGTCGAGAAGGAGGGCGCAGGCGGCGACGGCGGCGGAAAACTCGAAGTCGTCGCGCGGGAGAGGTGTCTTGGAGTCGTTCAGATGAACGAATGTTTGTTCCTTGAATTCCTTGTCACGCCCGGGCAAACGGTAGTTGATGCGGGAGACGAGCAATTCGTCGGGGGCCCGGCCGCGATTCACGCCGGCGGTTTTTTCCCAGCGGGCTTTGTCGCGTTCCACCCACGAGGATTTGGCCGGTCCGGTGGGGACGATTTCGTAGATGGCGGTGATGGATTGTCCCGCCAGCAAGTCGGCACCGCGCAATTGGCCCAGCGGCGGTTGGTTGGGAATGGGTTCGGAGCCACCGTAACCGACGAGGCGGTAAGCGGAGACAAGGGAAGGATTGAAGTCGATCAAGAGGCGTAGGTCGCGCACGGCCAGGCTCTTGCTGGCGGGCACTAGCCGCGGGTCGGAGCTGGCTTGAATCCCGACATGCACCAGCTGATTGCCGGGTCTCCACGGGCAGGGACCGGTTTGCACGCTGAGGGAAAGGGCTTCGCCCGACTCCGGGGCGGGATAGGAGTAGCGGAAATGCTGGATGAGCGCGGCGGTGGACGCACGGCCCGCACCAATTGGAGCAGGGAGAAGATCCGCCAATGGTGTGTCGGCAGCGCTCGCCAGCGCGGGCACGACCTCGGAGACATTGGCCATCGCGGTTGGCTGGAACCCTCCACCGGTTCCGACGGCGGACCAATCCCCTTTTGAGGAGAGAGGATTGTGGGCGACATTCGCGGTGTTCCGCACGAAGTTCTCGCCCGGCCAGAGACGGACATGAAATGAAGGCTCGGAGCTTTCTTGTCTCTTTTCGAAGGCGAGGTCCCAGGCCGCCGGATTGATGCCCCAGGTAACCGGAATATGACGAGCCCCTAACAAAAGGGCGATCATCGCGGCGGCGGCTCCGGCGATCCAGCGGTAGGGCGGAGCCGGGGCGCGGGCGGGCTCGGGAACCGGCTTCGTCCAGGCTCCCGTGTGCAGGAAAACCGGATGACTTGCCGCCGAGAGAATGGCTTCCCTTTGCGAGGTTTCGAGGCCGCCCGGACCCATACGCAGGGCGGAGCCGAGTTCGCGGGCGAGCGTTTCCCATTCTTCTCCTTCAGCGATGGAATCGGGACTCAGATCCTCACGCCAATCGCCGCCATCTTCGAGAGCGCACAGAACGGCCTCGAGGGCGGGATCGAGATTGGTCTCGGGTTGAGGGAGGGTTGCTTTCATGACGGACCTCCTTGGCTTGCTTCCTGACGGCGGCGTTGTTCCAAGAGACCACGCAGGCGGCGCATGGCATCGTGCAAAAGGAATCCAATTTGGCCGGTGCTCACGCCGGTGATGGTGGCGATTTCGCGGTAGCTTAGATTCTGTTGGAATCGAAGGCGCACGACATCCTGTTGGTTGGAGGGGAGGCACTGCAGGCAGTCGAGGACCTCGCGTCCGGTGTCGGATCGGTCGGCGGATTCGGAGGGATTAGGAGAGGATTGCGCGATGTGTTCGAGCGCGTCATTGTGCATTTGCCAGCGTTGATCGCGGCGCAGGAGGTCGTAGGCGCGATTGCGGCAGACGGTGTAGAGCCAGGATTTTACATTGTTCTCCACGAGATCGGGATCCTGGCGGCACAACTTGAGGAAGGCTTCTTGGACGACATCACGGGCGCTGTCCCAGTCGCCGTTGAGCAGCCCGGAGGTGTAATGCACCAGCGCCGACTCGTAATCGCGGAGCGACGTTTCCACCAGATGGCGGATGCGGTCGGATTTGGTTGCCGTGCCGGTCATGGAAAAACTCCCTCTAGATTGGGAACGTCCCACCAACACGATTCTTGGCAGTTTTTCCTCCGGAAGGCAAGATTTTCCGATTTTTGAGCCGGGAGCCCCCTTTTGGGGGTCAACGGAACATTTTGGCGTTCCGTTCCAGCCTTGAAATCAGGAGCTGCTCAACGCCCCACGGGGATGGCGACGGCCTCGTCGAGACGATCTTTCAGAGCCCGGGCTTTGGCGAGGGCGGTGCCGGTTTCCGGGGCGAGCACGCAGAAATGTCCCATCTTGCGGCCGCGGCGGGCCACCCGCTTGCCGTAGAGATGGAGGCGGGTGTCCGGGTCTTCGAGGAGGGGAGACCAGTCCGGATCTTTTTCCGGGCCCGGCCAGACGTCGCCCAGGAGGTTCACCATGACGACGGGGGAAATAAGGTGAGGCTCGGCCAGTCTCTGGCCGGTGATGGCGCGCAGTTGCTGGCCGAATTGGCTCACGCTGCACGAGTCGATGGTGGCGTGACCGGAATTGTGGGGCCGGGGGGCAATTTCGTTGACGAGTAATTTTCCCGAGGTATCGAGGAAAAACTCCACCGCCAGGGTTCCGACGAAGCCGAGCGCGTCGGCGATTTGTTTGGTGATCGCAACGGCGCGGTTGGTGGTGTCGGCATCGACGCGAGCCGGCAAGATGGTCGTGTCGAGGATGTGGCGGCGGTGATCATTTTCCGCCAGGGGAAAGGCGACAAATTGCCCGTCCATCCCTCGCGCGGCGATGACGGACAATTCCATCCGGCAGGGAATCCACGCTTCGAGCACGCCACGGGGCGAGCCGAGATTTTTCCATGCTTCGTCGATTTGCGCGGTATCGGAAATCTTGATTTGGCCTTTGCCGTCGTAGCCGAAATCTGCGGTCTTGAGCACGCAGGGCGTGGAAATCGCCGCCACGGCATCGCGCAGTCCATCGAGGGAATCGATGATAGCGAATGGTGCACAGGGAATCTTGTGGGCACGCAGGAACAATTTTTCCCGTTCGCGGTTCTGGCATGTCGAAAGGGCCGTCACCCCGGGACGAACGGGCACGCCGGAAGACTCCAGTTTTGTGAGGAAATCCGCGGGCACGTTTTCGAATTCGTAAGTGACGACCTCGATCCGTCGCGCGAAATCGGCCGCCGCGGCGGCATCGGTGTAGGGGGCGCTGATTTCGAAATCGGCGATTTGGCCGGCCGGGCTGCCCGGAGGTTCATCGGTGAAGACTACCACTTTGTATCCGGCGCGCCGGGCTTCGAGGGTGAACATGCGGCCCAGTTGGCCGCCGCCGACCACGCCGATGGTGTGACCAGGTTGGAGAATCATGAAGAAGGAGAGTCCGAAGTGGGAAGTTCTGCCGCGAGCACCGCGGCGGTTTGCCTCGAACGGAAGTCGCGCAGGCGTTCGCGCAATGCGGGGTCCTCGAGGGCAAGGATGGCGATGGCGCTGAGGCCGGCGTTGCGGGCACCCGCTTTACCGATGGCGAGCGTGGGCACCGGGATACCCGCAGGCATCTGGACAATCGACAAAAGGGAATCCACGCCGCGCAGGACCTTGCTCTCGACCGGCACACCAAGCACCGGGAGCAGGGTCATGGAGGCGGCCATGCCGGGCAAATGGGCCGCGCCGCCAGCTCCCGCGATGAGAACCTTCAGTCCCCGACCCTCGGCAGTTTTCGCATACTCGGCCAGCAGGTCCGGGGTGCGGTGAGCGCTTACAACCTTGGTCTCAAACGGAATACCGAATTCCTCCAGAACAGCCGCCGCCTCGCCCATGGTGGGCCAGTCGGAGGTGCTGCCCATGATAATGCCGACGACGGGGGTTGACATGAGGGAATGCTCTCCTTTTGTGGGATTTGTCCCGACATTTGCCGGGTCAGCAACCTAAGGCCGGAACGGAAAATTTTCAAGGGAATTCGCCTTGTGGCCCATGGGTGGTCCCGGGTGACCATGCAATCGTAGTCGGGCGCTGGACGCGGACCGGATTCGCACTTACTGTTCATGTTTCCCGAATGCCCGCCTCTCAGCCATCCAACAACCGCCCGAGTTCCAGTGCCCCGGTCTTGGTAATCGGACACAAGAACCCCGACACCGATGCGGTTTGTTCGGCGATCGGGCAGGCGGAATTTCTCCGCCGATCCGGGGTCGCGTCGGCGGTGGCGGCTTGCTGCGGCGGATTGAACCCGCGCACCACGTGGGCGCTCGAACAAGCCGGCATCGAGCCGCCCCGGCTTGTCATGGACGTGCGTCCGACCGCCGCTAGTATCTGCCGTCGCGAAATCATTTCCGCCCGTGCCGATGAGACGTTCCTCGAAGTTTACCACCGCATGAAACAGGAGGACGTGCGTTCCCTGCCCGTGCTCGATGCCGAGGGTAAGGTCTTGGGCGTGCCCACCATCGGCGATTTGATGGAACTGCTCATGCATGCCGCCGACTCCCGCGAGTCTTCGCCGGATCAAGCGAGGCAACTCACAACATCGTTGGCCAATGTCGCGTCAACCCTCGGTGCCGAGGTGCTCACCGGTTTCGATTTGGAGCGGCAGCAGGAGTTCACGCTCACGGTTTCCGCCTCGAGCGAACCGGTGGTCGCGGAACGATTGAACCGATACCCGTCCGGGCAGATCATGGTCATCGTGGGGGACCGCCCCCGGGTGCATGATCTCGCCATCGAACGCGGCGTGCGCGCCATGGTCATCACTGGCGCCGCGTCGCCTCCATCGGAAATGGTCGAGCGCGCACGTGCGGCCGGGGTTTCTCTGCTGCGTTATCCCTTCGACACCGCCTCGGCCGTGCAATTACTCCGTTGCTCGCGTTCCATCGCGGCGGCCGTGCCTCCACGTTTTCTTTCCATCCCATCCAACACACTCGCCAGTTCGTTGCCGACCCTCGTGCAGGACACCCATCAGGCGCTTTTTCCCGTCATCTGCGACGAAGATGGTTCGTTGCTTGGTGTATTCTCGAAAAGCGACCTCATCGACCCGCCGCGGCAGAAGCTCGTGCTTGTGGACCACAACGAATTCTCGCAAGCCGTCACCGGAGCTGATGAGGCGGAAATCCTTGAAGTGATCGACCACCACCGCCTCAGCGGTAACCTCGTATCGCGGGAGCCCGTGCGGTTCATCAACGATCCGGTGGGTTCCACCTCAACCATCGTGGCGCGTGCTTTCCGCCAAAGTGGTTGGACACCGGATCGCTCGACCGCCATTTGCCTGTGCGCGGGCATGATCTCGGACACGCTCAACCTGACCTCACCCACCACCACCGATACCGATCGGGAAATCCTGCCTTGGCTCGCGGGAATCGCCGGCGTCGATCCGGAGGTCTTCGCGCGCGAGTTCTTCGCGGCCGGTTCAATGTTGCGGTCCGCTCCTGCCGGCCGGATCATCGGCCTCGACCGCAAGGAGTTCCACGAGCACGGCTGGCGAATCAGCATCAGCCAAATCGAGGAAAACCGTCTCGACGATTTCCCGGGACGCCAGAAGGAACTCGAGGAAAGCCTCGGTGCGCTGTGCGAAGATCGCGACCTTGACTGCGCCGCGCTGCTCATCACCGATATCCGGCGTCTTTACAGCCTCCTTCTCATCTCGGGTGAGGAAGCCATTGTCCGGGAGATCGATTGCCCGCGTGACAAATGCGGAACCTTCCGACTTGATGGGGTGGTAAGCCGGAAGAAACAATTTTTCCCCTACATGAGCCGCGTGCTTGCCAAGGCCCGTCGCCGGTCCGCCTGATGCCATGAAATCGCTCCGTTCCATTTCCATCATCTGCCTTTTCTTGGGCGCCGCCTCGTTGGTCCGCGCCGAAGGACTGGTCTTCGGAAGCGAGCGTGTCGTCGTGAAGGCCACTCCGGATCAGGATGTGGTGCGGGCCGAGTTCAGTTTCACCAACAAGGGCAAAGGAGAAGCGATAGTGCTTTCGGTGGTCTCCGGCTGCCAGTGTCTTGAGGCGGATGCACCAGAAGGGCCCATCCCCGCCGGGGCGGAAGGCAAGGTGGTCGGCTTCTTCAAGATCGGTGCCTATCAAGGGCTGATTGAGAAACAAATGGCCGCCCGCGTGCGCGACGACAATGGAGAGCGCGATATCCTGCTTACCGTCGCCGTGGAGGTCCCGACCGTGATCGTCGTCGAGCCGGGCACGCTGACATGGGATGTCGGGGCCGCTCCCAACCCGAAGGAATTCACCCTCAAGATCACCTGGCCCGAAAAGGTGAATCTCAAGTCCATCGAATGCTCCCGTGAGGAATTCGTTCTCACCAGCCGTGTGATCGAGGATGGCAAGGAATACCGCATCACCGTCACACCGAAAACCACCGCCCAACCGCTTCTCGGGCTCGTGCAATTCCGCACCGACTCCCGTTTCGAGAAATACCGCGACCCCATGGCCTTCGTCCACATCAAGGCCCAACCCTGACCTCACATCATGCTCCGCGCCATTCAACAACTCGGCCTCATCGGTTTCCTCTGGATCCTCTTTGGAGGACTCATCTTCTGGGTCCATCCCCAAGCCAAAGGACTTTTCACGGGCGCGGCCGTCGCCGTTCCGGTCGAGGAAGGTGAGATTTCCCTCGCCGACGCCCGGCGGTTCACTCTCGAGGGAGTCGCCCTCTGGATCGACACGCGTCCGGCAGCCGAATATGCTCGCGAGCACGTGCCTGCCGCCCACAACATTCCCGCCGATGAATCAGGCGCTTTGGATACGAAACTCTTCGAATGGACAAGAACAGGCACGCTCAAAACCGATACCGTGCTCATAATCTATTGCGCTACCAGCGGGTGCAACACCAGTCAAGAGTTGCGCCGCCACCTGCTCGGTATGAATTCTGATCTGCGCGTCTATGTGCTCGCCGGTGGATGGAGCGAATGGAAACGAGGCGAAGCCGACGCGAGCTAAGATGCCAATCAGATGACGCTACCGCGTCTCCTCCCTTTTCTCCCTCAGCATCTCGCGGTGGCGGTCGAGCCAGCGGAGCACGATACCCTCCATTTCTTTGGCGCGCTTATCGGTGCAGCCGTCATAACGGATGGAATGATACTCCTCGACTAATTCCTCGATGCCGTTGTCGGCAATGTGGGCGCGGCGCAGGAACTCGAGGTGTTCGCGGGCCGTGCGTCCCCGCCGGCGTGGTGCACCGAGCCGGGCCGAGGCATCGAGGAAGGCTTGGAACCATGCGGGCTGGGGAATGGACCATTCCCCGCTGCGTTCCAGTTCGCGGGCCCGGGCATGCGACCTCCACCGCGCGGCCAGCCAGGCGAGCAAGAACAAAACAAGACCGGCGCCCGCCATGATGCTCCAGTACCTCCAATCCTGCGGCTGCTCCTCTTCCCGAACTTCCGGTTGCGGCGGTGATTCGGGAGCGGATTCTTCCGCCAGTTCGGGTGCATTAGCGGCGCCCGCGCCGGGTGGCGTGCACTCCACCACAACCCAGCCCATCCCCGGCACAAGGATTTCCGCCCAAGCGTGGAAATCCTTCGCCCCGTAGGTGATCATGCGGCTGGATTCGGCGAGCGTGCCACCGGCGTAGCCGTAGGCAATGCGGGAAGGAATCCCAAGGGCACGGAAAAGCAACACACCGGAGGCGGCGAAGTGCTCGCAGATGCCCGTGCGTCCGATTTCAAGGAAATTGACCAATGATGGAAGTGTATTGGGGTTGGAATACACTTCGGAATAACGACAGCGGCGGGCGAGCCACACCGGCACCGAAGCGACAAGATCGCGGAAGGATAGGTTGCGATCGAAGTCGCCGGTCATGCCCCGCAGCAGATCCCCGACCCGATCATTCGGCAAGGCGAGCAGGGGATCGTCCGGAGTGCGGGCAGGGAAAACCGGCTTCTCCGGGAGCAAAATCCCGTTCTCGCCTGCGACGAGGGGCCGGGACGAGCCCGCGAAGCTGCCCGAAGGCGCATCCAGCATCCACAGGGCGGAGCCTGCCCTGATCACGGAGTCGGCGCGGAGTTTATCCAAGCCGAGCAGGCTTGGCACATTGCGGGTGTCTTCGGGTGTGAAGATCGACCATGCCACGGATTCGCCGGCTTCGCGAGGGGATTCCGGATTCGTGACCATCCCGTCGGCCGTGCCATCATCGGCGTCGGCTATGGTTGGTGGTTTCACCGGGAGCGGTTCCCAGTTCCCGCCGTAGTCGCCGACCACTTCGAGTGCGGCCACTCGCACGTAAATCGTCCGCTTTTTCCAGTTGGCCAAGTCTTCCGCCCGCTCAAAAGTGAGCAGGAGTGGCGGGGCATCGGGCCGGGATGATTGGTCGTCCGAAGCGAGCGGTAAGGATCGGTTGCTCCACGAGGCAAGCGTGTCGCCTTCGCTCGGCGAGTTGGTATTCTCTTCGGCCTTCTCCGGTGGTGGTTTTTCCTTTTCTTCATCCGGGTTTCCCCAGACGAGATCGGAAATGTGATCGGCTGCCATGCCGAGCGGCCGGGTGCCCCATCCGAGCAGGGTTGCTAGCAACAGCAAGCCACCTAGGAGTCCGCAGACCAGAGGAAGAAAATCCGCTATCCCGAAAGGTCGCAATGATTGTCCCCGGGCTAATGGTCCCGTCGCCTCCGGCCACCACGAGGCCAGGCCGATGACCAGCAAGAAAACCGCCGCCGGAAGGCGGAACATTTCCGGCACGGGAATGACGTGGCGAAGAATCAACCACGCGCAGATAACCATCGTGAGCAGCCAGCAGGCCGACAGCCACGCTGGCATGACATCCGCTTTCCTGCGCGCGTTCTTTCGTTTTCCGGCGGCAGGGATCATGAGCGTCCTCCTTTCCTCGGCGGCAGACGCAAGGGCTTTGCTCCGCCGATGTGGCCGGGATCAAAGACATGGGTGCGCCGGGCTCCTGCCGTTTTTCCAAGCTCCGTGGCCCATCCGGCCATCGGCAGATCGCCGATAATCACGAGCATGGCCTGTTCTTGGGTGGCACGGACGACCTTGCGTGTTTCCTCGAGAGTGGTTTCGCGGGCGCGTTTCACCTTGGCCAGGTGGGAATGAAATTGCCGCGTCTCTTCGTCATTGGAACACCGGAAAGCCCGCCAACCCAGGAAGTCTGCCCGGATTTCGAGGGCAATGCCCTGCTGGCGGAGCCTCCAGACCGCTCCGGCTAACAAACGCAGTGCTGATTCAAAGTCCTGCGGTTTGATCAAGCAGCGGGAGGAACTCGATGAGTGGAAGACCACCACCGCGATCAATGGCTGGAGACGGGGGCGATCGAACTCGCGTGTCATCAAACCCAGTCCTCTCGCGCTGGCTGGCCAGTGGATCAAACGCAGGGCATCGCCCGCTTGGTAAGCGCGCAAGCCATGGAGTTCTCCCTGGCCCGCCCATTTCACGGGTTCAGCCTCCATTTCCTCGGTGTCGTTGGCCAGGCAAGGATCCTGCAAAGCCTTTGGGATGAGGGGACGCGGCATGACCAACATCCGCTCGGACAGTTGCCCCCGGGCTTGGCAGCGGAACAGGCCGAAAGGAAATGCCGACCGCAGCGCCACCGCCGAGCCACCGAACACGCCGCGCCGCGGCACGGACCCATCGAGCTGCACCTCCGATTCTCCGCGCGCCGGTGTCCACGGTGCGTGGAAATGCAACATGCCGCCGCCGGGCAGTTGTTGTTCGGCGAAGATTTGGAAGGCATCACCAAGCGGGCGGCCATTGTTGACCCGCAGCACACAGTCGAATCGTTCTTCCGCAACCACCTTTTCCGGAACACTCGCGGCAAGTTCGATACTCCGCAGGTTCCACCAGGCGAGACAAGCCATGGGTCCTAACAAAAGCACCGCACCAACGCCGAGCGCCGTCAGATCCCCGTCGCGGGTGAGCAGTCCGGCCAGGATCATCATGAGCCCGGCGGCGAGCACGGCCGCACCGCGACCGGTTAAACGCGGGCGCGAGCGTTCCTCGTCCGTTTCCAAGCGGACGACCCGGAAAGCCTCTGGGGATTGGCCTGCCATGGGGACGGGCGGTTCAGGGCACGTCAACTGAATCAGTGATGTCGCTCAGCCATTTTTCCGCGCCGCCATCTTCGGCCAGGGGCGCGAGGCGATGGCGAAAGACCGGCGGCAACACCGATTTGACATCATCGGGATGAACGGACACGCGTCCGGCAAACAGGGCGGCGGCTTGGGCGGCCTTGGTCAACGCCAGTGAGGCGCGAACGGACAACGCATGGGGATGCCCGGCCATCTGACGGGCGGCTTCGCAGAGGCGCACGATGTATTGGCGCACCGGAGCGCTTACCGGATGTGCGGCGACGCGGCGTTGCCAGGCAATCACATCCGCCGGTTGGAGCAGGGGAGTCGCCGCGTGCGCGGTGGCGGGCTTGTCGAGGTGGTGGCCAAGCACTTCGACCTGCGTTGCCGGATCCGGCAGGGCGATGGAGATCGACATGAGGAATCTATCCAATTGCGGTTCCGGCAATGGAAAAGTGCCGGTGGCAAATACGTCGTTGCGGGTGGCCACGACCATGAAGGGAAGGACAATCGTGTAAGTCGTGCCATCGACACTCACCTGGCCTTCGTTCATGCACTCGAGCAACGCGCTCTGGATACGCGGGCTGGTGCGGTTGATTTCGTCGGCGAGCAGCAAGTTGGTAAAAATAGGTCCGGGAAGAAACCGGAAGGCCTGCTTTGACTGGTCGAAAATATTGCAGCCGACCAAATCGGAGGGCAGCAGATCCGGGGTGAACTGGACGCGACGGAAATTTCCCCCGATGGCACGGGCCAAAGTATGGGCGATGGTCGTTTTCCCCACCCCGGGCGGGCCTTCGACGAGGGCATGACCGCCCGCGATCAAACAAAGGACCAAGAGGCGCGCGGGTTCCGCCGCCCCCAAAATTTCCCCGGCCAGCCGGGCCTGTAGCTCACGCATCGGATTTTCCACGCCGCCAGAGTCCACATGACCGCCCGCTCCGGCAAGCAAAATTCCCGATTTATGGGCGGCATGAGGAAAAAAACCACGGTTTTGGCATATTTCGCCTTGCCGGGGGCGCAAAATTTCGGTATGAAACGGTTCAGACAGGGTCAATTAATTTCTGGATGCGGATTCTCCTCCCTCAATATCTATCTTCCAGGTCCAATCGGACCGGGGCTTTTCGTCTTTATTCCGGCGTGGCCGGGGACTCCCAGACTGCCTCCGCAGCGGTTTCGCTATTTGCCCATGTTTGAGAGAACCGCTGCTGCCTGTCCGGCCCATGCCCGCGCGCTTCCGAATGCGGTGGGGGAAAAGTTTTTGCCTGAATTACCCATGATGACCCAGAGGAGGACACTGCCATAAGCCAGCCCAACCCCAATCCACGCCCACCCTACAACGGCCCGAACCGTGATCGTGATCGCGATCGCCGCCGTGGGGACCAAACCCGTGTCAATGAACGCATTCGCGCGCCCAAGGTGCGGGTGATTGACGGAACCAATAACAGCCAGGTCGGCGTCATGTCGGCGGCGGATGCCGTTCGACGCGCGCGTTCCATGGGATTGGACCTTGTCGAAATCGCTCCCAATGCCGACCCGCCCGTGTGCCGTATCTGCGATTACGGGAAGTGGAAATACGAGCAGGCCAAACAGCAGAAGAACAAGGCCAAAGTTTCGAAGCTCAAGGAAGTCAAATTCCGCATGGGGATCGATCCGCACGACTACAACATCAAGATGGCCCGGGCCGAGAGCTTCCTCGAAGAAGGGCACAAACTTCGTGTCGTCGTGATGTTCAAGGGACGCCAGATGGCCCACCCGGAACTCGGATTCGAACTCATGAAGCGGATCATCGACGACCTCAAGACCATGGGTCATTCCGATGTCGTGCCCCGCCAAGCGGGACGGAATATCGGCACGATGATCTCCCCGCTCGCCAAACATCTGCGCAAGCCGCGCTTCACCGCCCACTTTGACGCCAACGCCACCGAAGAGGACGACGGCGAAGAGGATGAAGAAAGCTGAGCCGGATATCTCACGCCCTTTCTACGGCGGCTTGGTCTTTCCCGTCGTGGCGGTGTTGCGCTAACTCGCCACGTCACGAAAGGTGGGAAACATGCCGGCTGTGGGAGTTGCTTGGAGTGTGCCACCGACATTTTGCCGGTGGTTCGGAGACGAACAGGCGAGATGCCCAATACTGTGAGTTTATTACTAAGAATCTCGGGCTTGCGGGTTTTCGTTGTTCAATTCCTTGTAGGGCAAGAGCGAGACGCTCTTGCTACGCTTGAGGTGTAAACTCAAGGCGATATAGTCTGTGAGGATCCATCGGAGTCATAGCAAGACCGTTGAAGCCTTCGAAGCCTTGGCGAAGTAGGCCCGGTCTTGCCCTGAGACTTGATAGCTCTTTGCCATTTCTAGAGCTAAACCGACAGCAATGGGTAGGACTTCTCTTTTGTCGCCGCTTTGTCGAGACGGCAACTCCCTCCCCGCGGACGTTTGGGACAAACGTCCCTGCCTTTGTTGTTCGGCTGGTTGGGTGAAAAGGCAATGGCTGCCCATCCGGGGCGGACCCGCCTGACTACGCTCTTGAATTTGGCGCGGCGGCCATCAGGGTTTCGATCTCGTCGGCCTCGATCGGGGCACCGGCCAGCAGGTTGATGTTTTCGGTTTCCCCGATGAGGTAGTCGTTCTCGAGGCGGACACCGAGGTTTTCTTCCAGAATGTAGATGCCGGGTTCGATGGTGAAGACCATGCCGACGGCGACCGGTTCCTCGTCGATGTTCACGTCGTGCACATCGAGGCCGAGGTGATGTGAAGTGCCGTGCGGGAAGTATTTCTTCACCAATGGTTTGTCCTTCGACTGCGCCCTCGCCTCCTCTTCGGTGAAGAGGCCGAGGCCAATCAGTTCTTTTTCCATGAACTCGAGCACTTGCTTCTGATACTCCGAAATCCGGATGCCCGGGCGCAGGATGCTCTCGCAGTGGCGGAAAACACGGAGCACGGCATCATAGACGGCACGCTGGCGCGGGGTGAACTTTCCATTCACGGGAATGGTGCGGGTGAGGTCGGCGTTCCAGTTGTAGTATTCGGCGGCCACATCGAGCAGCACCATCTGGCCGTCCAGGCAGCGGTCCCCATTCTCGATGTAGTGGAGCACACAGGCATTGCCACCCGATCCGACAATCGGGTGGTAGGCAAATCCCTTGGAGCCCAGACGGGTGAATTCATGCACGAGTTCGGCCTCGATTTCCCATTCGCCGACCCCGGGGCGCACGAAACCAAGCAGGCGCTTGAATCCGGAGGCGGTGATTTCACAGGCCTTGCGGAGCATCTCGATTTCCTCGGGCTCCTTGATCATACGAAGACGCGTGATCAACGGGGCGAGGCGGCGGTAGGTATGCAGGGGATAATGTTCCTTGCACCAGAGCGCGAATCGGTCGCTGCGGGTCTGCACGCGGTTTTCGGCACGCGAATGCTCGTTCAGCGAAAGGAAGATGTCTTCGGCCTGGCAAAACAAAATGCGAAGCAGCCCGTCGAAGTCCTTGGTCCAGCGCACATTTTTGATGCCGGATAGACGCGTGGCATCTTCCTTCGAATGCTTGCGCCCTTCCCACAAGGCGACAAGCTCGTTTGTTTCGCGCACGAAAAGCAGCTCGCGGTTCTCCTCGCGCGGGGCGTCGGGGAACATCACGAGCACGCTTTCCTCTTGATCGATACCGGTAAGGTAGAAGAAATCCGCGTTCTGTTTGTAACCGAGCGTCCCATCGGCATTGCTGGGGATCACATCATTGGAATGAACGATGGCCATGGCTCCCTGCGGCAGCTTTTCGCGAAGGCGGGCACGGTTACGGGTGAAAAGTTCGGCGGGAGCGGGTGAGCGACGCATGGTCTCCTGATGATGGCTAGGGTGAGTGGAAAAGTGCAATGAGGCAAACCATCGGGCCGCCCTGCGCCCCACGCAAGCGCTTCCATTTTCCCATGTGGAAGCTCGCCCTCGCGTGGCTACAAACCGAGCGACTGGCGCGGCACGGCGCGGAGGAAGTCATCCAATAGTTCGCGCCCGCTTCCGAGTCTTTCATCTCCGCCCAGCGCGTAATCCCGGCTAACAATCGAGCCATTGGCATATCGCCCGTCGAGGGTGGAGTGCGACCCCCGGATCCGCACGATCCATTGCGGCACCCCGGCTTTCTCCGGGTAGACCTGGGCCGCACTTTCCACCAGGCCATCCAGCGGCCCCGTCGTGGCCTTGAAATGGCCCTCCGCCAGCTTCCCGATGCTGCCGAAGAGCACGTCGTTGTTGGTCCGGCCATCCGGACCTTCCGGCAACACGACATACTGGATGGCCTGCATCCTCGGCAGAACGGAACGCGGCTGCCATTTTTCCTCGCCATTCCATGGGTCTCCGGAAATGGAATACAGGTCCTGGCACCCATCGGCACCATCGAAGGCCTGCAGGGCGAGCAGGGTGCGGAAAATGCCGCCGGCGAGTCTCGTATCCGTGGCCGCCCAAGCCGCCACGGCCGACCCCTGCAAGGCACCGGCGAAATTCACCACCAAGCGGACCTTGTCCCGCTCGCGTTCCGGCAATTCTTTGCCGTGATTTTTCATCCATTCGATCAGGTCGTATCCGCCTTTGGAAAAGCCCACCAGCACGGCGCGTTTCACTTTGGGCAGTTCGCCATCGAGAAACCGCTGGATAAGCACGGCATTCTCGGCGGCGGTTCCCCGGTTGGGCACTCCGATAAAGGCCGCGTTCCAGCCTTGTTCTTTCAGATGGTCGGCCACCCGCGCGACAATGGCCGGGGATCGATTCCCGGTCTGGCGGAATCCCAGCATCAGGAAAATCCCGACTTCCGGGCGTCGGTCCGGTTCCAGCGTCGCCATCGAGTCCGGAAAAACCAGGGATTTGTCGGCATTCGTCTTCCAGATCCGTTTTTCAAACCAACCATCCTTGGCATCGACTTCCACCAGTCGGCTGTCCAAACGCTCGCGTGCCTCCACTAGACCTTGCTCTTTGCGCCAACCTCGCGCTTCCGCCACAAGATCTGCACCCGGCGGGAGTTCCGCGCCGCCTCGTTTGGAAACGGCGGCACATCCCGCCAGCATGCAGCAGAGGCAGCCTGCGAGGATGGTTAACAATCCGCGCTCCTTCATTTCGCCAACTATGGCCGGGACCCGACGACTCTGGCAAGGAAATTGCCAATGGGTCAAAAATTGGGGGTGCAGGACAAAAAGGTCAGCGTGCCTTTTCCACCTTTCCATCTGCGGAGGGACACGATCCCACAGGGTCGTGTCCGTAGTTCGCTCGAACGAGGGGCCATCGTGGAGGAGTTGCGGCGTCATCCGCCGAAAAGGGAACACGGGCATCCTGCCCGTGGTTGGGACAAGTTCCGGGCGGGACGCGCGAACTCCTCTTTTTATCGAGAAAAGAACAAGTGTTGTGACTTCCGAGCCACGTTCCGCGTTGGGCCCGATGGGGTTCGGTCTTGGCCTTTACTCTACAAGGGTTCTTTTCCCCAACCGTGCCGGAAAGGGGACTCGAACCCCTACTCCTTGCGGAACCAGATCCTAAGTCTGGCGCGTCTACCAATTTCGCCATCCCGGCGCACGGTTTGCGGAAAGATGCTAGCATGGGCGGGATTTGACCCGAGGCAAGGGAGAATGCGACCCCGGAAAACAATGCGGCGGACCCTATGAAGGATCCGCCGCATTGGATTGGGTGTTCGGAAAGGGGAAATCAGGATTACCAGGAGCGGGCGTTGTCTTTGGTGGCGTCGACACCCTCATCATTTGTTCCGCTGATTTTCTTGTCCACGCTGCCGGAAATGACGGCCACCTTCATGTAGAGGGTGGTGCCACCGCCCGCGCCCGTGCCTTCGGGATTCGTGACCTCTCCATTGCCATCGTGGTCGATGTAAATGTCAAAGTAGTTGCCCCACGGGTCGAAGACTTCGCCGGTGTTGCCAGTGCGGTAAAGGCCGTTCGAGGGCGGGTTTCCTTTGGCCATGCGGATGTCCTTGGCGAAGTTGATGCCCCGCTTGTTCACGGAGGTGTCGGTGCCGAGCAGGTTCGTCATGAAACTGGAGTTCGATTTGTGTTGCTCGCCACCGGTCGCCGGCCAGCGGCCGTATTCTTGCCTGAACTGGCCGATGGCCTGGGCCAAGGCGACAGCCGTGTTTTGCGCCTCAACTTGGCGAGCTTTGCGCAGGGCAAACTGGGCGGCAGTGAAGATACCGCCGGCAAGAAGGGCGATGATAGTCATCACCACAAGAAGTTCAAGGAGGGTGAAGCCGCGTGCGATGCGTTTCCGGGTTTTCATATTTGGGATGGTTGTGTTTACAATGGCAATACCTTTTCCGAGCTCAGTAGAACGCTTTGGCGGGGAAAAGGCAAGAGCAAAAATTTCAAAATTCGAATTTTTTGATGATTTGCCCCATACTTCCCCGGCTATGCCGGTTTGCTGAGGCTTCTGCCGGGGGTGGAAGGGCGGCGGCGATTCATCAGGCACCCTGCCCGCCTGGCCGGGAAAAATCTGTTTCTTCGTGGCGGGAATGGCCTATAGATGCGCACATGAGAACTATTCTGTTTGCCGGTTTCCTGGCCTGTTTGATGCAAAACGCGATTTTCGCCCAAACCGCTGCCGCCGAGGCCCCCCCAGCCAAGCCACCATCGATCACGCCGGTGCCGAGGGATGCCGGTTGGATGAAACGCCATGAAAAGTTCAACGCCCTTGCTGAGGAGGGCCGGTTTGATGTGCTCTTCATCGGGGACTCCATTACCCAGGGTTGGGAGGGAGCCGGCAAGGCATCGTGGGAGAAACACATCGCTCCGATGAAGGCCGCCAATTTCGGCATCGGCGGCGACCGCACCGAGCATGTGCTCTGGCGTTTGGAAAATGGCAACCTCAAGGGAAAACTCAAGCCCAAGGTCATCGTCGTGATGATTGGCACCAACAACACCGGGGCCAACAATCCGCCGGACCAGATCGCCATGGGGGTCGAAGCGATTGTGAAAAAGCTCACCGCCCGCTTTCCCGATGCCACGGTGGCGATTCTCGGGATTTTCCCCCGGAGTGAAAAGCCGGATGATCCGAAACGCATCAACAATGTCAAAGCCAACGAATTGATCGCGAAACTCGCCGATGGCAAGAAAGTCGTTTACACCGATGAAATTGGCCAGGCCTTTCTGAAACCAGACGGCACTCTCGGCAAGGATATCATGCCCGACCTGCTCCACCTCTCTCCGGCCGGTTACGAAATCTGGGGCAAATTGATGGAAGAAAAGATTCCGGAGTGGAAACGCTTGAAGTGAACCTTCGCGCCTCCTGCGAAGCCCCACGATGGTTCGCCTCAGCTATCCGCATGAGACACGCAATCTTCTCCATCTTCTTCCTCGTATCCCTCATCGCGTCCGTTCCGGCGGCGGATGAACCTGCAATCCTCAAGAAGGGTTGCTGTATGGGCGGCGCGGATGCCGAACGTACCGAGAAAAGGATCAAGTCCCTCAATGTCGGCTGGCACTATAACTGGACGGCTAGTTGGAAAGGACGTGACATCAAGGGCGTGCCCTTCGTGCCGATGATTTTCAAGAACGACCAATGGACCGCCGGTTCATTGGACAAGGTGAAGGTCGCCAAGTCGAAGATGGGTTCCAGCCCTCTGCTCGGGTTCAACGAACCGGATGGCAAGGCCCAGGCCAACATGACCGTCGAGCAGGCCCTGAAATTCTGGCCCGAACTCGAGAAAACCAACCGCCGTCTCGGCAGCCCCGCCACCGTTCACCCGGACAACGAATGGATGAAGGCATTCATGAAAGGCGCCGATGAGAAGGGCCTGCGTGTGGACTTCGTCTGTGTCCATTGGTATGGCCAACTCGACGCCGAAAAATTCATCGAACGCATGCGTGAAATCCACGAACTCTACGACAAGCCGATCTGGATCACGGAATTCGCGATCGCCGACTGGTCGGCCAAGAGCCTGCGGGAGAATAAATATACCGATCGAGATGTCCTCAAGTTCATGGAAGATGTGCTGCCGGAATTGGAAAAACTCGAGTTCGTCGAGCGATACGCGTGGTTCGACGCCAAAGCCGATGATCCGAAACTCGGGAGGTCGGCATTGTTCGACAAAGCGGGCGAACTCACCGAACTCGGCCGGTTCTATGCGGACTTCAAAAGCGGTGTCGTGCGGGCGAAGCGCTGAGCATCGAGCCGCCGGATACAAGGAATCGAAAGTTCCCGCGTCTCTTTTTGAGAACGCTGGTTCCAGAAATGCCCGCGCTTTGGCCTCGAGTGACTCTTGGTCTCAGGCCAGAATGCCCTTCACGATCTTGGCGGGCTTCACTCCGGTGAGTTTCTGATTGAGTCCTTGGAAGGGGAAGGAGAGTTTGTGGTGGTCGAAGCCGAAAAGATGCAGCAGCGTGGCATGGAAGTCGCGCACATGCACTCCGTCTGCGGCGACCCGGTAGCCGAGTTCGTCGGTTTCCCCATGGGTGATGCCGGGTTTCACGCCGCCGCCCGCCATCCAGATGGTAAAGGCATTCGGATTGTGGTCGCGTCCCACGAAGGCATTGGCGGCCCCGCCGCCGCGGTTCTCCTGCATTGGTGTGCGCCCGAATTCGCCGGCCCAGACGACGAGGGTGTCTTCGAGCATCCCGCGCATTTCGAGGTCGGTGAGCAAGGCGCTGATCGGGCGATCGATCTCCAGGCATTTTTTCACGAAGCCATCCTTCAACGATTCGGATGCATTGGAGCCATGGGTGTCCCATCCCCAGTCGAAGAGTTGGATGAAACGGACGCCATTTTCTGCCAGCCTGCGGGCGAGCAGACAGTTGTTGGCGAATGAGCTTTTGCCCGGAACCGCACCATACATCTCCTGAATGGGAGCGGGTTCGTCGCTGATGCTCATGACTTCCGGCACCGAGACCTGCATCCGATACGCCATCTCGTATTGGGAAATCCTCGTCACGGTTTCGGGATCGCCGATTTCCTCATGGGTGCGGGCATTGAGCTTGTTCAGGGCATCGAGCGCGGTGCGGCGGATCTCCCGGTTCACTCCCGGCGGATTGGCGGCGTTCAGCACCGGATCCCCGCCGGTCCGGCATTGCACGCCTTGGTAAACGGAGGGCAGGAATCCATTCGCCCACAGGGCGGCTCCCGCACGGGGAGGACGTCCGCCGGATAACATGACGATGTAACCGGGCAGGTTCTGGTTCTCCGTGCCCAGTCCCCAGGTGAGCCATGCTCCCATCGACGGATAACCGAGGTTCTGGTTGCCCGTGTGCATGAGCAATTTGGCCGGAGCGTGATTGAACTGATCGGTCTGCATCGACTTGATGATGCAGAGTTTGTCGGCGTGGCGGTGAAGCCATGGCAAGCGGTCGGATATCCATGCTCCCGACTTGCCATGTTTTTCAAATCCGAACTGCGGACCGAGCAGGCGCGGAACCCCCTGGATGAAAGCGAACCGTTGACCTTCGAGATATTCGGCCGGGCATTGTTTGCCGTCGTATTTCGCGAGCACCGGCTTGTAGTCGAACAACTCCATCTGGCTCGGCGCGCCGGCCATGTGCAAGAAGATGATGCGCTTCGCCTTGGGCGCGAATGATGGCGCAAGAGTGGCGAGCGGGTGCGCGACATCACGTTTCACCGCGGCTCCTCCGGCGGCAATGGCATCCCGCGCCCCGAGATAAAGCGCGCCGAGTCCGAAGGCGGATTCCTTCAGGAAATGCCGGCGTGTCGAGTGGCGGAGCCTTTCGTGCAGGAGGTGTTGCAGGATGTTCATGGCCGGAGGCGGCAAATGGGTAGAGGTTTGTTTGTTATCTGGTGACCGACTCGTCCAGGTTGAGCAGAATCGACGCGACGACCGCGAGCGCGGCGGCATCAGGAGTTTCGGCAAGGCCCTTCATGGTTTCCGGGGATTCCTGGTATTCCTGAAGCAGATCATCATAAACTTTCCGGAGATCGGTGGCCCGTTCCGCGGTGATCTCGCGGGAGGCGGCTATACGATAGCCACGGGCGATGGCGGCATCGATGTCTCCGGGCGCGGGCTCACTCATGCGTTTGGAGAGTGCGAGGGAGGACTCATGGAAGGCGGCGTCATTGAGCGTGGTCAGCGCTTGGAGCGGTGTGTTGGAAACGAGGCGGCGTTTCGATGAGATGTCGCGCATGGGCACATCGAAGGAACTGAAGAGGGGATAGAGGATGCTCCGCTTGAAATAGACGTAGACCGAGCGGCGGTAGCGCTCCGGATTCCCCGGTTCTGGCGTCATCCAGTCATCCTTGGTAAACGGCTTCCAGACCCCGGGTGGAAGTGGAGGGAAGATGGGACGTCCGCCGATATCATGGTGAATCAATCCGGCGGCGGTGAGCGAATGGTCCCGCATCATCTCGGCGGTCAATCGTTGGCGCGGGCCGCGGGCGAGCAGGCGGTTGTCGGCATCACGTTCGGCCAACTCGGCGCTGACATATGAACTCTGCCGGTAGGTGGCACTGGTCACGATTTCCCGGAGCATGGATTTCACACTCCACTTCATCTCCGTGGAAAAACGCACGGCCAGATTGTCCAGAAGCTCGGGATGGGTCGGCGGCGACCCGGCGGAACCGAAATCCTCCGGTGTGGGAACAATGCCGACGCCGAACAGTTCCAACCACAGACGATTTACCGCGACGCGGGCGGTAAGCGGGTTTTCCGGCGAAGCGATCCACTTCGCGAGATCGAGGCGCGTGGCTTTGTCTCCGCTTTTGTGCAGGGGAGGGAAAATCTCCGGGGTGTTGCCTTCTTTGACGTAGTCGGTTTTGTCGAGCCAGTTGCCGCGATGGAAGACATGGGTGGCGCGCGGGAAGCCCGGATCGCGTTCGACCATCACCGGTGTGGCGACGGAAGGAATGTCGGCGAGCTTTTTCCTTGCCCCGGCGATTTGTTCTTTCGCTGAGATGATCCCCGGATCTTGGCGGTGCTGGATCCAAGCGGGATCATCGGTGACCGAGATACGACCACGTTTGACGACCATCGGGTAACTGGACAGATAGATGTAACCGTTCTTGATGGTCACGCGCAATCTCGAGCCCGCGGGAATGGCCAAGGGTTCCGTGAGCACGAAGGTCGCGTGGCGCGGAGTGAAAATCTTCGAGTAGGTTCCCCAGGCCCGTTCGTCACCTTTGACCGAAAGGTTCGGGTCATACATCGGATGGGCTTCGTCCGCGATCCCTTCATGGAAAGGAACACGCGTGGCTTTGCCGGATGGGTCCACGATGTCGAGCAGAATGTGCCGGACGATGCCGCCCCATTCCGGAGTGTGGGTGGCTTTTTTCTCGTCGATGGGCAGAAGTTCAAGTCGCACCGCGGTGACGGTTTCCAGCGGGCTGGAAAATGTCAGCATGTATTCGGCTCCGGCGGCGACGTTCGGATCGGCGCGGAACTCGGGCATGCCATCCTTTTCCATCACGCTCAGAACCGCCTTGGTGGCTTCCGCGGTCATCGATTGCGGTTGATGCCATCGGGTGGCGGCGGCGACATTTTTCCGAACTTCATACAGTCGCTCTTCGGCTCCATGAATTTCCTCCAGCAGGGCATTCGCCTCCGAGTAACGCGACTTGTCCAGGGGCACACTCAGCTTGGGCAGGTCTTCAATCAGGTCGGCATCGGAGGACTGGTTGAAAAACTCCATGAAGTCGTAGAACTCCTCGGACTTGATGGGGTCGTAGGGGTGGGAGTGGCATTGCACGCAACCGAAGCTCACGCCCATCCATGCTTCCCAGGTCGTGCTCATCCGGTCGATAACCGAGACCACGCGGAACTCCTCGTCGTCGGTTCCGCCTTCGTGGTTCACCTGGCTGAGCCGGCTGAAGGTAGTGGCGATTTTTTGCTCAAGGGTCGCTCCGGGAATCTCATCGCCGGCGATCTGCTCGATGGTGAATTGGTCAAATGGCAAATCGCGGTTGAAGGCATCGATCAACCAGTCACGGTATTTCCAGACTTCGCGCCGACCATCATCGGCATAACCGGCGGAGTCCGCATAGCGCGCGAGGTCGAGCCACACCGATGCCCAGCGCTCGCCGAAGCGCGGGGAGGCCAGCAGCCGTTCCGTCTCCTTCTCGATGGCGGCATTGGCATCGATGGCGCTGGCCTTTAGGAAGGCATCCAGTTCCTCCAGCGTCGGAGGCAGGCCGGTGAGATCAAAGGAAGCCCGGCGAAGCCATTGCTCGGCGGGCGCGGCCGGAGAAGGAGAGAGGCCCTCCTTTTCAAGTCGGGCGAGGATGAATTGATCGAGTTCACGCACGACCCAGTCCTGATTCTTTACGGCGGGTGGAGCATGTTTTTCCGGTGCGACAAACGACCAGTGTTCTCCCCAATGCGCACCTTCTTTGATCCACTGCCGGATCGTTTCGATTTGCTCCTTGGTCAGGGGCGGCCCGTGCTCCGGTTTGGGCATCACATCATCCGGGTCCTTGCTCTCGATCCGCACGACCATTTCCGAGGCATCCGGGTTTCCCGGCACGATCACCTTCTTTCCGGAATCTCCCGCGCCGAGGGCGAGGTCGCGGTAGATGAACGAGACATTTCCGGCTTCCTTGACCCCGCCGTGGCAGGCCGTGCAATTGGCATTGAGGAGCGGGCGGATGTCACGGGCAAAATCGATCTCCGCCTGGGCGAATCCGGGCAACGCGAAAAGGAAAAGAAAAAAGCGGAATGGGGGCTTCATCACACGGGGGGAGCGGATGCGACGGCCACGGTAGCCGAGGTGCAAGCCCGGCGAAAGCCCGTCTTTGGCACCAACGGGAATTCCCCGTGGGCGCCGGGCGGTTTTCGTGCCGACCCGGCCGCTTCTTTCACTTTTTTCGGTAAATGGGGGCGGCACGCCGGCATTCCGCCGTCCGGTCCGTCACTTCTCGAGCGTTGGCTCGAGCGTCCGCGCCACCCGCTTGCTAATGAACGGCCGGTCTTCCTCGCGGGTGTGGTCGCCGTCGGCGAAGTGCTCGAAGACGATTTCCGGGTCGAGGGATTCATCGGCGAAGCCATGGCCATTCGCGGCGGCCCAGGCCTTGAACTGCTCCATATACACCCGGGTCGCCTCCGGCACTTGCCAGTCCTTGTTCGTGTGGTCGCGCTGTTTCACCCGGTAAAAGACCAGCCGGATCTTTTTCTCCGCCGCGTATTTCTCAAGGTGGGGGAGGAAGCCGGCGGTCGGACTGGTGGACCACTCCGGTTGACCCAAATCGTCGTAGGAGATGTCTTCATCCATGTCCGCCGCATCACCCGCGAGATCCGGGCGCAGGTTTTCGATCGAGAAAACGACATTTATGTAATAGCGCAGCGGATCCTTATCCATTCCGAACTTGCTCCAGCCGAGGGCGATGTTGCCGACTTCTTCGGTGGCCATATCGCGGTAGCCGTCAACCCGCCAGGTGGCGTCGAGAATGTCGTTGGTCTCGTTGAGAATGGGGTTGCCCCCGGTGGGTGCTCCTGCGAGCACGGATTCGAGTTCGGGTTCGGCGCCGAGGCTCAGGCTATCGATCAAGGCGGCGCGTTGTCCGGTCGTGCGGTAGCGAGGCAGATGGAAATAGGTGTCGCGGAAAAAGAACACCACCGTGCGCGGTGGCTTGTCCATGGCGCAGACCACGTTTTTGAAAAGCAGGAACCAGCCCGCCGTGGCCGAGCCGTTGAAGGAAAGCAGGCTCACCGGTTGGCCGATTTCTCCGCTCAGGATTTCCGGGTCCACGCGGCAGGGCGCCATCGAGTCGCCAATGATCACAATCGATGGGCTCTCCCCGTTGAGCCGGGTGATCTCATCCGGCACCGACACGGCATCGCGCGCGGACTGGGCCCGTGATTCCCGCTGGAAGGGAATGAGCGCGGGCAGACCGATGGCCAGGCCGATGAAGACAGCCAGTTGCAGCAATCCGCGGAGTTTGGAGGTCATGCTATTGGTGTGCCGTTGGTTAGAATTGGAAATAGATGAAATCGCTGCCCACCTGCGAAGAGAGGGTCAGGATCACGAGGATGAAAAGCGCGGCCACGGTGGCGTCGATGATGACCCGCGGCCAACCATCGGCGGCGGGCAGGCGCCGCCAGTCCTCGCCGAAAATTTTCTCCGCGAAAGGCAGCAACCAGAGCGGCAGCGAATAGAGGAAGACCTGGGCCGCGACATAGACACCGGTGCGCCACATGTTCGGCGAGGCGATGAAGGCATTGAGGGTGAACGATCGCCAGAGCTGCGTGAGATTCTGTTCGCGGAAGATCAACCACGCCACATGCACGAGCACGAAGGTCGCGCCCCAGCGGAGGAACGAGCCCGCTTTGCCACCGCCATGGGCGAGGGCGGGGGACTTGGTTTCGGCAAAATGCCAGCCCGCGACGAGCAGTCCGTGGAATAAACCCCAGAAGACGAAATTCCAGTTCGCGCCGTGCCAGAGGCCGGAAAGACCGAAGGTGAACAGGATATTGCGGGTCACCCGGGCACCGGAGCCGCGGTTTCCTCCCAGCGGGATGTAAATGTAGTCGCGGAACCAGGTGGAGAGGGAAATATGCCACCGCCGCCAGAAGTCGGCTGGATTGGCCGCGAGATAGGGATGGCGGAAGTTGTGGCAGATCTCGATGCCTAACAAACGTGCTGAACCCCGGGCGATATTCGTGTAAGCGGAGAAATCGGCGTAGATCTGCACACCGAAGGCGAACACTCCCGCCCAGAGGATGGGGAAGCTGTTTTGTTCGATGGCGAAGACCTTGTTGGCCAGCACGGCGCAGTTGTCGGCGATAACCCGTTTGAGCAGCAAACCCCAGAGGATGAGCACCAGTCCCGAGCGGATGGCTTTGGTATCGAACTTCCGGTCCGCCTCGAGTTGGGAGAGCAGATGCCCGGCGCGTTCGATCGGCCCGGCCACCAACTGCGGGAAAAAGCTCACGAAAAGCGCGTAGTCGAAAAGGTTTTTCCTCGCCGCCGTTTGCCCGCGATAGACATCGATCACGTAGGACGCGCTCTGGAAGGTGTAGAACGAAATGCCGACCGGCAAGAGGACCTGCCAGTGCGGGCCCTCGAGTTTCCAACCCGCCGCGTTGGCCAGGGCCAGCACGTTGTCCATGAAAAAGCCGAAATACTTGAAGACGGCGAGGATGGAGAAATTGACCGCGAGGCTGAGGGCGGCGAAGCGCTTCTTCCGATCCGGACGGCGGGTCAGTCCGCGCGCGCAGGCCCAGTCAACGGTCGTGGTCAGGGCGATGAGCAGGGCATACCACGGGTGGATGTAGGCGTAGAAAAAGTAACTCGCCACCAGGAGCATCAGGTTGCCCGGCCGGGCCATCGGCCAGCGGATCTCCGCCAGGACAACCAAGCCCGCCACCGTCGCCGGGATCACCTGCCCGTGCCAGGCCATGAATCCCGCGAAGGCCAGCGTAATGATCCTCTGCACTCCCCGCGGCGCCAACCAGTAGACCGCGAACACGGCCAGCAAGAAAACAAGATAGTCGGTGCTCTGGAAAACCATCGGGTTGCGGTGGCCAATCAGTAACGCCGACCCGCTGGCCCCGCAATCCCAACCTTGGGGGGCGCCCTGCGGGAAAGACCGGAAAATGAGAACCACGGATGCCGCCCTCCGCCGCCCTGCGGGCTATGAAGGGCGAATGGATGGGAAAGGATTTTGAAAAGAATTCTGTGGGCGGATTGGATAAACGCACGGGTGAAGAAATCTTCTTTTCCAACCTCCTCCGTATCCGCTTTGCCTGATCGATCGCGGCTTCCGATTCCCGAATTCGGGCTTAAGCCCGGACTCCAACCCCTGAGCCACCTCATCCGGGAAAGGGAGCGCGGGCGTCCTCGCCCGCGAACAGGCCATTCCGAAAGACGACCAATCAGCAGATGACGTGTCTCCTCCCCGCTGCATCCCCGTTGGAGTTCGGGCTTTCAGCCCGTTCTGACCGCCGCCCTCCGCCACCATCAAATGGTTCATATTGCGCCATATATGACGTATAAATCCCAGATATTGCCTATAGATTGCCACTTCTGACGCTTAAATAAATATCCTACAAAGCGTCTTCTATGGCGTTTTATATTGACAATGACCGATAATACGCCATTTTAGGCGTGTATGAAGATCGACTCCAAGCTGACCGACGAAGCGCTCTTGCGGCTGGTCGGGGAACGCTTGGCCGGGGTCCGGCTGGCGCGTAACTTGACGCAGCAACAGCTGGCGGAAGAGGCCGGACTCGGCCTGCGGACGGTCCAGCGGCTGGAACTGGGTGCCGCGGCGACGCAGTTGTCGGGATTTATCCGCGTGTGCCGGGTGCTCGGCCTGGTGGAGAATCTCGAGGCATTCATTCCGCAGCCGGCGGTCAGCCCGATGGAGCAATTGAAGCAGGCGGGCCGGAAGCGCCAGCGGGCGACGGGCCGGAAAGCGGCGACGGGCGGGTCGAAAAAATGGACGTGGGGTGAGCCGTCATGATCGCGAAGGTCCAACTCTGGGGCCGGACGATCGGCGCGGTGTCGCTCGACGAAGGTCGCGAGATCGCGGCATTCCAATACGATGCGGACTTCGCGCGCAGCGGGATCGAGCTATCGCCGCTGGTCATGCCGCTGAACGAGCGGGTCTATGAATTTCCCGCGCTGCCCCGGAACACCTTCCACGGCCTGCCGGGGCTGCTGGCGGATTCGCTGCCCGACAAGTTCGGCAACGCATTGATCGACGCATGGCTGGCCACGCAAGGCCGCACGCCGGAAAGTTTCCATGCGGTGGAGCGGCTCTGTTACACCGGCACGCGCGGCATGGGCGCGTTGGAGTTCGCGCCGGTGATGGGACCAAGACCGCGCCAGGCATCGAAGATCGAAGTGGACGCGCTGGTGCGATTGGCCGGAGAGGTGCTCACGCATCGAGGCGATTTGCAGGGTCATTTTCACGAAGCCGGAAGGAAGCAGGCGCTGCGGGATATCTTGAGCGTGGGCACTTCCGCCGGCGGCGCGCGGGCCAAGGCGGTGATCGCGTGGAATCGCGCGACGAACGAAGTGCGCTCCGGGCAGATCGCGGCGGGCGAGGGATTCGAATACTGGCTGCTGAAATTCGACGGCGTGGCCGGCAACAAGGACAAGGAACTGGAAGACCCGAAAGGTTACGGGGCCATCGAGTATGCCTATCACCTCATGGCGAGGGCGGCGGGCATCACGATGAGCGAGTGCCGGTTGTTGGAGGAAAATGGGCGGCGTCATTTCATGACCCGCCGCTTTGATCGCCTGGCGGGCGGGGCGAAGCTGCACATGCAGTCGCTCTGCGCGCTGGCGCATTTCGATTTCAACCAGGCCGGAGCCTACAGCTACGAGCAGGCGCTGCTCACCATCCGCCAGTTCGAGCTACCGATGGCGGCGGTGGAGGAACAGTTCCGCCGCATGGTCTTCAACATCGTGGCGCGGAATCAGGATGACCATGTGAAGAACATCGCCTTTCTCATGAACCAGCAAGGCGAGTGGTCGCTCGCGCCGGCCTTCGACGTGACCTACAGCTACAATCCATCCGGCTCATGGACCGCGACCCATCAGATGACGCTGAATGGGAAACGGGACGGATTCACGCTCGCGGATTTCGAGGCCTGCGCGAAGGCGGCAATGATGAAGCGCGGCCGGGCCGGAATGATCATCGGGGAGGTGCTGGCCGCGGTAAACCGCTGGCCGGAGTTTGCAGCCCAAGCACAGCTCTCGGATAAATGGCGAAACCAAATCGGAAAGATGCACCGGCTGACTTTCCCTGAAAAGTGAGCGCCCATTAGTATGGGCCGACCGGGAATGCAAAACCACGGATGCCGCCCTCCGCCGCCCTGCGGGCCATGAAGGGCGAATGGATGGGAAAGGATTTTGAACAGAATTCTATTGGCGGATTGGATAAACGCACGGGTGAAGAAATCTTCTTTTCCAACCTCCTCCGTATCCGCTTTGCCTGATCGATCGTGGCTTCCGATTCCCGAATTCGGGCTTAAGCCCGGACTCCAACCCCTGAGCCACCTCATCCGGGAAAGGGAGCGCGGGCGTCCTCGCCCGCGAACAGGCTATCCAGCGAGGTGACCAATCAGCAAATGACGTGTCTCCTCCCTGCTGCATCCCCGTTGGAGTTCGGGCTTTTAGCCCGTTCTGGCAACCGGGAAAGGAAAACCACGGACATCGCCCTCGCCCGCCCAAGAAAAAATTCTTGGTCTTTTCGCCCCGAAATCGTCGGGGGAGGCTTGCAGTCTGGCGTCTTCTAGTGTCTAACTGACTCAGTTGTCGCATTTCCGATTCTCCATGCCTGCCCGTGGCAAAGCTTCCTCACCCAAAGACTCGGCCGCCAACCTCGGCTTCGAGGCCAAGCTCTGGCTCGCCGCCGACAAGCTCCGTAACAACATGGACGCGGCGGAGCCGAGCGGAGCGAGACAGCCTGCCCGACAGGGCAGCCCGAAGGGGCAGCGCGGGGGCGCTGAGCAATACAAGCACGTCGTCCTCGGCCTCATCTTCCTCAAATACATCTCCGACACCTTCGAGGAACACCGGGAAAAACTCATCGCTGGCGAGGGCGACTACGCCGGGGCCAATCCCGAGGACCCGGACGAATACAAGGCCGAGAACGTCTTCTGGGTGCCCGCCGATGCCCGCTGGTCCCACCTCCAGGCCAGCGCCAAGCAGCCCACCATCGGCAAGACCGTGGACGACGCCATGGTCGCCATCGAGCGCGACAACCCGCGCCTCAAAGGCGTCCTGCCCAAAGACTACGCCCGCCCCGGCCTCGACAAGCACCGCCTCGGCGAACTCATCGACCTCATCGGGACGATCGCCCTCGCCTGTAGCGGCGGTCTGCGACCGTCGCACGATGCCAATGAAGAGGAATCAGCGACGGTCACAGAACGCCGCTACAGTTCCCACCGCTCCGTCGATCTGCTCGGCCGCGTGTATGAGTATTTCCTCACCCGCTTCGCCAGCGCCGAGGGCAAGAACGGCGGCCAGTTCTACACCCCGTCCTGCGTCGTGCGCTGCCTCGTCGAGATGCTCGCCCCCTACAAAGGCCGCATCTACGACCCCGCCTGCGGCTCCGGCGGCAGGGGCGAAGTGGGAAATCAGAATTATGAAGGAAGACAACGACCTCAAGGACCGCACCAAACAGTTTGCGCTGCGAATCATCCGCCTGTTCGGCAGTCTGCCGAAATCGACGGAAGCTCAGGTGCTGGGCAAACAACTGCTCCGTTCGGGAACATCCGTCGGGGCGAACTACCGGGAAGCGCATCGTGGACGGAGCAAAGCCGAGTTCATCGCCAAATGCGGCGACTCGCTCCGGGAACTGGAAGAATCGGCGTATTGGTTGGAGCTGCTTGTCGATGGGGAAATTGTGCCAGCGGCCAAGCTGCAACCACTCCGTGCCGAGTGCGACGAACTCACCGCCATCTTTGTCACGGTCATCAAACGAGCGAGAGACAGCGCCTGACTCCCTTTCTTCCTTCATCATTCTTCCTTCAAACTTCCCCTGCCTGGGTGCAGCACTTCATCCACTGCATCCTCCGTAGCCTTGGCGAAGGGGGACACCTCGCCCCGCAAGGCATGGCCGGCTTCGTCCTCGCCAATGGCAGCATGTCGTCGAACCAGTCCGGCGAAGGCGACATCCGCCGCGCCCTCATCGAGGCCGACCTCGTGGACTGCATGGTCGCCCTCCCCGGCCAACTCTTCTACAGCACGCAGATTCCCGTCTGCCTCTGGTTCCTCGCGAAAAACAAAAACGCCGACACCAAACGCGGCTTCCGCGACCGCCGCCAGCAAATCCTCTTCATCGACGCCCGCAAACTCGGCACCCTCATCGACCGCGTCCACCGCGAGCTGACCGACGCCGATCTTGAGAAAATCACCGCCACGTATCATGCGTGGAGGGCAGAAAGTCTCACGCAAAGCCGCAAAGTCGCCAAAGTAGGCAATGAATCTTCATCTCTTAGCGCCTTTGCGCCTTTGCGTAAGTATTCCGATGTCCCGGGCTTCTGCAAATCCGCCACCACCGCCGAAATCGCCGCCCACGGTCACGTGCTCACGCCCGGCCGCTACGTCGGCGCCGAGGAAGTCGAAGACGACGGCGACCCCTTCGAGGAAAAGATGCCGCGCCTCGTCGCCGAACTGCACGCCCAGTTCGCCGAGTCCGCGAAACTGGAGCAGGCCATCAAAGCAAACCTGAGGGGGCTGGGTTATGGCGGGTGAATGGAAAACCATCGCACTAAAAGACATCGCCGAGTCCATTAACACGGGACTAGATGCAATTACTCGCGCCCCGATTGTGTCCTATCCAACTGAAATCAAGTG
>JBJTQJ010000074.1:0-38144 GCA_046075565.1 Verrucomicrobiales bacterium
CGGCACCGCTTCCGGTGCCGGGCGAGGGATGCCCCACCTCCGTCCGAGGCATGTCAGTCAGCAGGTCTGAGCCCGATAGACATCGCCGGCCATTTGGGCAGGCAACGGACACGACCCTGCGGGATCTTGTCCCTCCGGTTGGCGGATAAAATGCACAGACCATCAAAATTCTGGCACCTTCGTGCCATGTAAGCTGTGATATATTTTCACGTAATTAGTAATGCTTTCAATTGTTTTGCAATTAATTAAAAAGAAATCTTACTGTGCGCATCTCGCCATTCCCGAAAATTCGATTGGGCAGAGGACTTGTTCGGCGTATTGTGGCGGCATGAACGCCTTTGGTCGCTGGCAACACTGGCTCGCCAGGCGAGCGGTCAGGCGCAATTTTGCGGCCGTCTATTGCCACGGACTCGAAAACATCTCGGGAATTCCATTGGGAACACCGGTGATTCTCGCACCAATCCACACGGGCTGGTGGGATGGGTTCTTCTGCTCCTGTTTGCTGCCGCGTTTACCTGGCCGAAGGTTTTTCCTAGCTCAACACGCCCAGCATCTGGGGCGATATCCTTGGTTCCGCCATGCCGGGGTGATCGGTCTGGACGCTCGAGGGGCAGGGCGCCTGCGAGCCGGACTCCGCCAACTCGAGTCCTGTTTATGCACGCCCGGGGCGCTGCTCGTATATTTTCCTCAGGGGCGCCTGACCATCCAGGACGCTGACCCCATTGAAGCCCGGCGCGGACTGGGTTTCTTTGCTGGAGCAGCTGGCTCGCTTTTGGTTCCGCTCGTCTGGCGGCACGGCCTCCGGGACGGGCCAAAACCCGAACTTTGGATGCGAATCGGTGAGCCGATCCGCGTCTCGGGCCTTCCGGCCAATAAAGCTTGGAACGCCGCCATGGCGACCCTTGAATCTGACCTAAGAAGAGATTGGAATAATTCGCAATTAACACATTATCAAGCACTTAGCAAGCAAAAGCCCGCGATTCACGCAAAATGGGTGAACTGGTCAAAGCGCTGGCTTGGGAGAGCCGATCCGGTGGAAAATGGAGGAGATTCCGCGTGAAATTGGATTCGTGGGTCGGCAGAGAGGCAGGAGTCGGCCGCAAGACCGCCAGGGAGGCAATTCTGGCCGGCCGGGTGACCGTAGACGGTCAGATTTGCCGTGTCTGGACCGGTGAATTGGACCGTTTTCGCCGGGTGGAATTCGATGGACGCATCCTCGGCGAGCCTGAGCCGGAGCTGTATTTTATGGTTCACAAGCCAGTTGGGGTGGTTAGCGCGACCAAGGACGCGTCGGCGCCCACGGTGGTGGATCTGGTCGAGCATCCAGAAAGGCATCGGCTCCACGTGGCCGGGCGGCTGGACCGGAGCAGCACCGGACTGGTGCTCCTGACCAACAACGGAAACTGGTCAAAACCACTGATGAGCGGAAGCGGGCGGATCGGGAAGGTTTATTTGGTGGAAACGGAAACTGAGATTCCCGACGAAGCGGAACAAGCGTTTGAGGAAGGATTCTGGTTTGCCACCGAAGGAATTCGCACGCGACCGGCAAAACTCGAGCGCGTCGGTGAGCGCAGCGCGCGAGTCGCGCTCACCGAAGGCCGTTACCATCAAATCAAGCGCATGTTCCATCGCTTGGGTTGCCGCGTGACGAGCTTACATAGGCATCGCATCGGGAACCTCGATTTGGACCCGGCGCTGGGGCTAGGCCACGCCAGACCGCTGAATTCCAAGGAAATCCGGGCCGCCCTTGTCGAAAAACCTCCGAGTCTATAACTACGCCTAATCAATGTAATCCCAAGTAAAGGATGGGGAAAACGGCCGGGAGGCTGCCCTGCCTCAATATGGACCTCGGTATTTGGGCACCCTCTCGACTACGCAACCGATTTCCCCTCGATCGATCTTCCAACCAGCGCTTCACGATTGTCGTGGCTCCTCACCTATGACGTAGACATCCACTTTTCGGAGGCACCTCAATCCTGTGGTGCTTGAGAATGGGAAGACCTCCGCCGCAATGGGTCTCCCGGCATTCCATTCGCTCATTCATGAAACCTCTCGAAGGGATTCTCGTGCCTCAGAATCTTTACTCCTCAGAGTCGGCCTCGCACTCAATTCACTCCCGGACCTCCTCCAAACCCACTTGCCGCCGTGCCCCCTGCCTGCCGCTAATTTCGGCCTTTGTCTGCTTTTGCTTTGGCTGTTTTCTCTTACACCTCCCCTACCGTCCATCGCCGCCTGAAGCCGACAGCTTTTGCGCGCCCCAGACGGCGGCGAAGGTGACAATCAAGAGGAGCGACGAAAGGGCATTGATGACAGGGAGTTCCTTGCTGTGTTTGATCATCGAATAGATCTGCACAGGGAGCGTTTTCGAGCCGGGACCATTGACGAAGAAGGTCACCACGAAGTCATCGATGGAAAGGGTGAAAGCGAGCAGTCCCCCGGCGAGCACGCCCGGGGCGATGAGTGGAAATAGCACACGACGAAAGGCCTGCCAGCGATTGGCTCCCAAATCGCGGGCAGCTTCGACAACGGTGAAATCGAAATCCTGCAGACGGGCGCGCACGACGAGGGCGACGTAACTCAGACAGAAGGTCAAATGGGCGACAGTGATGGTGGCGAGGCCCAATTTCCAACCGATGGCCACAAAAAACGACAGAAGGCTCATGCCCATGAGAATCTCCGGAAGCACGAGCGGGACAGTGACCAGCAGGTTGTGGGTGGATTGGAGACGTCCGCTGAAGCGATGGAGCGCGAAGGCGGCAAGGGTCCCAAGGACCATCGCCCCGGCGCTGGAGGCGAAGGCGACGATAAGGGTGTTGGTCAAGGCATCCCACAAATCTTCCCTTTGAAAAAGGCGCTCATACCAGCGGAACGTGAACCCTTCCCAGCTTGTGCTGTATCGCGAGTCGTTGAACGAATGTCCGACGAGAATGCCGATGGGCAGGTAGAAGAACACCAGCACCAGCAGGCAGGTAATCAAGGGGAGACGACTTCGCTTCATGGTGCTGGTTCGGGGGTCATTCGCGGCGGGCGCGGCGGGCTTGCCAAGCCACGGGAAGAAGCACGACGAGGGTGAGTGCGGCGGAAAGGGCCGCCGCCTGCGGAAGATTGCGGTCCGAGAAATTCCGCTGGGCGATCCGGTTGCCGAGCATTTCTCCGGCGGGACCACCGACCAGATCCGGAATGACATAGCTCCCTAACATGGGAACGAAAACGACGAGGAAAGCGGTGGCAAGGCCGGCACGCACCCCGGGCAGAAAAACCCGCATGAAGGCCCGCCATGAGGATGCGCCGAGATCCCGCGCGGCATCGAGCAAACCGAAATCGAATTTCTCTGCCGCCGCGTAAAGCGGAAGGATGGCAAAGGGTAGGAAAGTGTAAACACTCACGAGCAGCACGGCGAAAGGATTGTAGAGCAGCATCGTCTGCTCTGACACGATCCCGAGGGCGGCGATGACGGATTTGAGCGGTCCTTCCGGATGCAGGATTTGTTTCCAGGCGAGGATGCGGATTAGGAAGTTCGTCCAGAATGGAACGATGATGAGCAGCAGCAGTCGCGCGCGCCATTTTGGCGAAGCCCGGGCCATAAAGATGGCAACTGGCAAGGCCAGCACGAGACAGAAGATGGTGGTTAAGGCACTCACCCAAAAGGTGCGCCAGATAATCTCCGGATAGTTGGGATCCCGGAGCGCCCGGATGGCATCGAGCGACCAACCCTCGCCCAACCCGCCGAGTGGATTCGCGGGACGGAAGGCGATGACAAAGACGAGGATGGTCGGCACCAGCACGAAGACCGCCAACCAGAGCAAACTGGGGGCAGTGAGAATCCATTCGGCTCGGGAGCGTCTGGGCATGGCCGGTAATCAGGCAGTGGCGGGTGTGTCGTCTTCGGGCAAAGAGAGCAAGGCTTCGTCGGCTTCGCGGTATTCATCGAGCAGGACACCTTCGTTGGCGTGCCAAGAAAGCGCGACTGGGTCGCCCCAGACCGGAGGTTTCTCATCCAATTGGAAACGGGTGTGCTGCTTTTCGAGAGCGATTCGGTATTCGCCACATTGCACCCAATAACGGGTGTGCCCGCCGAGATACACGACCTCGGCCACGGTTCCGGAAAAGCGGTTTTCCCCGCGGGCGGGCGGCCGACCGGCGGCCTGGCTGGCGTGTTCCATTCGGATCTTTTCCGGGCGCACGCTGAGGTGGAATGGCTGGCCGGGACGCAGGGTGCGATCATTCCAGAGCCAGCAGTCGCCGAGTCCGTCAACTTCGCCGCGGCTCAATTCGCTATCAATCACTTCGCTGATTTTTCCTTCGAGGAAATTCGTGTCACCGATGAAGGCCGCAACAAAGCTTGTGCGCGGTGCCTCGTAAATTTCCGGTGGAGGACCGATTTGTTCGATATGGCCGCGGTTCATGACGGCGATACGATCGCTGATCGCCATGGCTTCACCCTGGTCGTGGGTGACGTAGACGAAGGTGATACCCACCTCATCGTGGATGGCGTCGAGCTGCACGAGGAGTCGTTGGCGAAGTTTCAGGTCGAGAGCGGCGAGCGGTTCGTCGAGCAACAGGACACGCGGCTTGTTGATCAAGGCGCGGGCGATGGCCACGCGCTGGCGTTGTCCCCCGCTGAGCTGGGCGGTTTTTTTGTCCCCGTGTTCGGCGAGTTGCACGAGCTCGATCATTTTTTCGACCTCGCCGGCGATGGTGGAGGGCGAATGACCGGCCATCCGGGGGCCGAAGGCGATGTTGTCCCGCACCGATAGGTGGGGAAAAAGAGCGTAGTTCTGGAAGACCGTGTTGACCGGACGTTTTTCCGGGGGAAGTGCGGTGATGTCCTGACCGTCGAGTATGATCCGACCACTGTCGGGGTGCTCGAAACCGGCCGCCATCCGGAGAAGAGTCGTCTTTCCGCAGCCGCTTGGTCCGAGCAGGGAAAATACTTCGCCAGCCTTCAAGGCGAGGGTCACGTTGTCGACAGCAAGGTGGCTCCCAAATCGTTTGGAAACCCCTTCGAATACTAGGAACGCGTCATTGGCCATGGGTTGGATGCCGCCCTCTGGTTCGCGGTCCTCGGGCGTGGTGCTGAAAAACACGATTTTGCGGGTGAAGTCAAGCATTTTCAAATTCTGGAACCCCGGGGTTGTCGAATCCCTTTGCCTCGGCAGGTCGCATTGGCGATAATACCGCCACACTTTCCCCCATGCCGACTAGCCGATTTTCCACCTTACCCATCCTCGTCGCGGCTTTTGCCCTGCTCTCCTGTCAACAGGTCCCGAAAAACCTGCCCGACTCGGGGCCGGACGCTGTCGTCGCCAATCAACTTTCCCTTGCCCGGCAATCGCTCAAGCAGAGTGAAAAGTCGTCCGAACGCGGGAAGCGCCTCGGTCATGTCCTCCTTGCCGCCGAGTTGGCGTGGGATTTGGACTGGAAACACAGCGGCCAAGAAATCACCCACGCGAGCGAGAAGGCGGAGAGTGTCTACAATGCTGCCATTCTGGAGCTTTTGCAAAATGCCCGCGACCCGAAGGAGGTACTGAGCTCGCGCCAGACGGAATATCTGGTCAGGGGTCCGCGTGGCAACTATCGGGTGCAAATTGATCCGCGCACCTTCGAGAGCCTAGAGCAATATCCGGAAATGAAGCCGGCCTCGGAATGCAAAGGCAAGGAAGGCTTCAACAATCGCCATATCCGCGCGGGCTTCGGGTTGCCTCTGGTTGCCATCAACCGCGAGGCGGTGTTGAGGCTGACGCTTACGCAGGGTGCAGCCGATCAGTTCAAGCGGAGGGAGGGTTACACCGCGCCTCGGACCGCGCTGCTCATCTTCGACAAACCGACGCGGCCCGGGCAGTCACGGAATGTTCGCATCGCGATTGTCGATCCGCGCAAGGTGCAGGAAGAAAAAGTGGGCAAACGATTCCTGCCCGTGGCAGCCGATTTCACCGCGCCACTCATGGCCGCCTATCCCGCCTTTGGTTCACAACTTTCCGCCCTCGTAGCCGCGATCTATCCCGACACCCTCTTGGCCTCGAGTGCCATCTATGCAACCGAGGTCTATGATCCCGAGCGCATTCCGGTATTGCTGGTGCATGGACTCTTTTCCACTCCCGACATGTGGAAGAATGTCATCAATGATCTCGGAGCCATGCCTGGCATCGGCGACCGCTTCCAGTTCTACACCTTCACCTATCCCACTGGAATGTCACCCATCTTGACTGCGGAGCTGTTGCGCGAAAAGCTGCAAAAGGTGCGCAAGGTCCGACCATTGCCGAATGGTTACGTGCTCGTCGGGCACAGCATGGGGGGGATTCTCAGCCGCATGCAGATTGTCGATAGCGACAACGAGTTCTGGACGCACACCTTCGGAGAAAGAGCGGAACAAGCGCTCCGCAAGATGCCGGAGAACGACCCCATACGGCAAGCCTATTTTTTCAATGCGGATCCGGGTGCGAAACGCGCCATCTTCATCTGCACTCCCCACCAGGGTTCACCCATGGCCGAACGCTCGATTGTCCGCTGGTTCGGTAGGCTAGCCCGCACCCCGCTCAAGCTCTCGCAAACCATCGCCACCTCACCTCTGCGGGCGCTCAATCTCATTCCCGACCGCCTTCCCTCCAGCGCCGAAGGTTTGTCGCCGAGTTCGCCCGTGCTCCAGACCATGGTGAAGCGTCCGATGAAGGCTCCCGTGCATTCCATCATCGGAAACCGGGGGCAGGCCGGGCCGCTGGAAGCGACCTCAGACGGCATCGTCCCCTACCCCAGCGCCCACGTGCCGGAAGCTCTTTCGGAAAAGCTCGTCCCCGGTAACCACGGAGCTTTCGCTCTCGAGGAGTCGATTTCCGAAGTCGCCCGTATTTTGAGGGAACACGACCGGTCCGCTGGCAAACCCCGGAAACAGGGGGCCCGGTGACATTTTACAGAACCAAACACCGGCCCGCGGCGTTTATATATCGATTTCATGTCTACGATAGCCGCCATCGCCAGGCTCTCAGTCCTTACCGGGGCGCTTCTGCTCCCGTTAGGGGCCGAGGAACCGTCGAAAGAAGCGGCCGCTCCCGCGCCTGCGCAGCCGGAACCACCGCAGGTCGAAAAAGTCGGCGATACCGGCTTTAAAATCGGACTCATCGAATTCGACTCCGCGACCCGTGAAATCCGTTTCCCTGCCCGGGTCAATATGCAGGAGGGCATGATCGAATTTCCGATCACCCATGAAAACGGACGCGTCCATGAGGCCATTTTCATAACCAAGGCATTGCCTTTGCACCTGGAAACCGCCCTGCGTCTGCTTCGCTTTAAAGCCTCGCCCGAAGTCTTTCCTACCTACCCCGGAGTGGATTTCAACAATCCTCCCCCCTATGAGGAATGGCCGGACCCGGTCTATCCGGCGGCTATTCCCGAATCACATGTGCAGGTTTTCGTCTCTTGGGCCGACAAAAAGGAACCCGTGGATATCCGGGCCATGCTCTACCGCTCGGGCGAGGAATCGACTGAGGACAAAGATGCGGTTCGGTTCGAAAAACTTGCGCCCCACTGGGTTTTCACCGGCTCGAACGAGAAAATGGGACTGGAAGTCGAGTCTCTCGGCGGTGCCATTGTCGGCATCCGCCCGGAACCCGCTTGCTCCATCAATACCGTCTCATCCGAGATCGTGCACCAACTCGAATGGTTCGCTGATCAAAAACGAATTCCAGCCCCCGACACTCAAGTCACCATCCACATCCGGCCTTTTGCCAAACCCCCAACTTCAGAAGAAACAAAACCATGAAACATCCATTCCTGCTCACAGCCGCACTCACAGGAATTGCCTTCTTGCCCGCCCTCGCGCAGGAAAGCGCCCCTGCCGAAAGAAATGCCTCATTGAAAATGGAGATCGAACGCGCGGTGGCCAAAGGCGTGGCCTTCCTGCAAAGCAAACAAAATGCCGACGGAAGTTGGTCTGACGCGGAAATGCCAGCGTTGACCGCACTGCCCGTTCGCGCCATTGCCGGCGACCCGAACCGCAAGGAAGGGCAACCGCTTTCCGAACCGACCAAAAAGGCGGTTGACTGGCTGCTGAAAACGCAAAAAGAGGATGGCGGCTTCTACAATCGCGGATTGGGCAGCTATAACACGGCCATTGTTATGATGGCGTTGCTGGCTGCGAACGATCCCGCCCACCACGACGCGCTGCTCAAGGCCCGCGGATATCTGGTCAAGCAACAACATGATTTTGATGTCCCCGGGCAGAAAGACAACCCGCTGGACGGTGGTCTCGGCTACGGCTCACGCCCTATCCCGGACATGTCCAATACGATGATCGCGATGGAAGCACTGGTCAAAACGAAGAAGCTTTTTGAAGACCGCGGTGACAAGCAAGCCGCCGACCTCGACTGGGAGGCTGCTTTGACCTTTATCTCCCGCTCGCAAAACCTGCCCGGAACCAACGATCAAGCTTGGGCACAAAGCCCCAGTGCTGAAGACCACGGTGGATTCATATACTCCCCGACCGAATCGAAGGCCGGTGAAGTCGCTCTTCCCGGTGGTGGCAAAGGCCAGCGCTCGTATGGCAGCATGAGCTACGCCGGACTGCTGAGCATGATTTACGCGGATGTGAAAGCCGATGACCCACGCGTGGTCGGAGTGCGAGATTGGGTTTCCAGGAACTACACGCTCAAAGAAAATCCGAACATGGGAGCGCAAGGCCTCTTCTACTACTACCACACCATGGCCAAGGCTCTGGTTGCGGCCAATGTCAGCCGCATCGAAAAGAAGGATGCGGAGCCGGTCGATTGGCGCACCGAACTGGCGGTCAAGTTGTTTGACCTCCAGAAAAGCGACGGTTCTTGGTTGAATGATGAATCCAAGCGCTGGATGGAAGACGATGGCGTGCTGGTTACAGCCTACGCGCTTCTCGCCCTGGAGCAGATTTACCACAGCTTCTGATTCCGCTGGATAGCCCGCGGTGCTCAGATACCCGACACCGCGGCCGCAGCCAGGTTTCCTGAAATCACCGCGCCTTCGATGCTCGCGTGCTGGAGGTAGTCGCCCGCGAGAAGCACCCTTTCGCGAGGAGTCGATACACCTCTCGCTTTGGAATCAATCATCGGCAGGGCGTAGGGAATGCGGTAGCCACGCAACCAATCAAAGCGCTGCTTCGGAAACCAGTTCGCTAATTGCGATTCCACGGCAGGTCTCAGGCTTTCCGGGTCATGTTCTCCAAGAACAGTGACGGAAAGCAGGCTCCGGTCCCGCGGAGCATATCCCGGCCCCACACGATCCAAGGGCACAAGATTGTGGATCGGTCCAGGCCCGGCGTTCAACCCGACCATGGCTTCGGTCCAGGGCGGTGAGTCGGAACTAAAATACAAACAAGTAACGGCATGACCTTTCGGTTCCGGTTGGCCGGTTAGCCTTGCCGCCACCGGACCTTCGGTCGCCACGACCACCGCGTCGGCCTGGGTTGATGAGCCGTTGGTGTGGATCAACGTGGTTCCTTCAAGCCGGGCAACCGGATTACGATAAGAAATGGCTCCGGCTCGGGAGGCAAGACGTGCGGGAATTTGCCCCATGCCTCCGGCGGGCAGCGCGGCGAAACCCCTAGCAAAATGCCCGAAGGTGAAGCGGAACATCGCCGCCGAAGTTGCCAGTTCTTTTTCAAGGAAGATGCCACCGTAGAATGGACGGAAAAACCGTTGGATGATCCGCTCGCTGAATCCTCGGGCGCGAATCCAGTCAAGCGCGCTCGTTTCGCCGTAGGCGGTGTCGTAGACCGGTTCGGTTGAGGCCAAGGAATGCCTCAACAAAGCGACGCGGATTTTGTCCCCGAGTGTGCCCACCGGTGCGCGCCAGGCATCGAGCAAATCTTCCCATGACTCGACGCGGAACGGATCGGGAACACGATACCAGCGGTCCCCCACCCTCAGCATCGCCCCCGGAGAGAATGGATACAAAGCGGGAGCGTCTTTCCCCAGCAGTTTGCCCGTTTCCTTGTAGCCGCTCAAGAAGACTTGGAATCCACGATCCAAGCGGTAAAGCCCGAAATCATCGGTGCGCACGCGTCCGCCGGGAGAGTCCGATGCTTCAAACACGACCGTCTTCACACCGAGCTGGCGCAAACGGATGGCGCAGGCGAGTCCGGCCATGCCGGCACCGATGATGGCGACCTTGGCCATGGGAGTGAGATTCAAGTCGCGGCGTGGCGGGCGTGCCAGTCGCGGAAAACCCGCGGGCTGATTTCGGAGGGTTTGATCTCGCTGCGTCCGCCCCAGAAAACATTCGTGTAGTCCACGGGAATGCCGACGGCGGCGAGGTGGGCATCAATGGCCGCTTTATGTTCCAACACGCGCTCCTTCTCCGTGCCATGCACGACCCCCATGATATTTACATTGGCGAATTCCTCGCCGCCCTCCCGCCAATAACAATGGGTCATGATAAAATGCCGACCGACTTCCCCGCCCGCCCGTTCCTGCATGCCTTGGGGAACACGCCAGTGGAAAAGTCCGTTGAAACGGGTGACCCGTTTGCCGGTGGCGCTCGGCTTCACGTGTTCAAGGAAGGTGGAGAAACGTCCGATCACCTTTTTGGCATCGAGTCCACGAGCGATGCGGAGGAATTCTTCACGCGCCACCCCGGCGGTTTTGGCTCGGCCAAGCCATGGGTCGGCGGTGATTTCCTCCGGCTTCAACTCTTCCTTCAGGGCAAGCAGGACATTCCACTCTTCATCCGAAAGCCGGGCCGGAGAAACCTTCATCATGCGCGCGGGTTCCTCGGCGCGATCGCCTGGCTCCATGACTGAACGACGCACATGCCCGACCCCCAAGGCAAAGATGCCGTACGCGGGCATGAGGATATACTTCTCGGCTCCGGTCAATCGCTTGAGCGCGTCGGCATGGAATTCCAGTGATTGGCCCTGCGGAACCTTCAATGTGGTCCAGAGCTTATATTCCGAACCGCTGATCTCACGATCGGTCGAGCGCAGCACGACGTGGCCGGAGAACGGATCTTCTTTCGACATGAAATCGAAGGCGGCGTCTATCCTATCCGAAGGCACCCGCCATGCGACCAGAGCGCCTTCGGCTAGTTGGTTGGCGAGTAAAGTCTGCCGGACCCGACGGATGACTCCTGCTTCGAGCATGGCGCGCACTCGCTCTAGCACGGTTTCAAGCGGCACGCCCGATTCACGGCTGATGTGATGGAATGGGTCTTCATGAAAGCCCTGCACGCGGTCTTCAGAGACAGCTAGGATGCGGGCATTGATCGGGTCGTCGTGTTCGGTCGGGATCATGGGGATGGTCGGGCGGCAGTTACTTTGTGCAAGTCCGACGGGGCCGGACTTTGGCCCGGAACGAAGTCCAGAACAAGCCGGAATGCGACGGCGCCGAGAGCGGCGGCTACGCCAAGGTGCAGGAATTGGCTGGCCGGCGGCAGCTCGAAATACGCGAGGGATATTCCGAGTGCGATTTGGACAAGGACCAGATTGAAGGCAAGGCGGGCGCGTTTGGCGATGGGGACCCACTGCCGGCGGGCAATCCACCAGAGCCCGCCCGCGGAAAGCAAAACCGTCCAGGAGAAAGCCCGGTGGAAGTGATCGAAAAAGCCCACGTGGTCAATCCATTCGCTTCGGGACAAGTCGAGCCGGGTATCCGAGACATGGTCGAGCAGCTCGCGCACATGCGTGCCACCGAGCACCTGCCCCAGGGTGGTGATAAGCAACAATCCGGCGAGAATGGCCAGTTTCCTCCGGACCGGCGCGGGCGCTCCCGATGCCAGTTTCTGTTTGCCGTGGGCCACCCAACTGGTGATGAGGATGAGAGCGAGGATCACCAATGCCATGGCCATGTGGATGGTGATCATGTTTTGCTTCAATCCCGAGCGCACGACCAGCGCTCCCAGCCACCCCTGGAAGCCCATGGCCAACAAGGTCAGGAAAGAGAGCACGAAATACAACGGCTTGTCCCGCAAGCGACCCATGGCCGCGACGACCATGGCGATGACGGCGAATCCGGCCAAGACACCCCAGAGGCGGTTCAGGTATTCGATCCACATTTTCTCCTTGTTGAAGAAAACTCGCGGGTCCGGGGCTGCTCGGAACTCGGCGGGAATCTTGGCGGGGTTGATCTTTTCCAGTGGAATGGCGGCAGCCGACTCGGGCGGCCACCAGGAACCCCAGCAGCGCGGCCAGTCCGGACACCCGAGACCAGCGCCGGTAGCGCGCACGAGTCCACCGATGAAGATGAGCGAGATCACCATGAAAAGCGCGATCCGGCAGGTCCATTGCATGGCATCAGCTTTCTTCATTTCTGCTCCTTCCATGCTTTTGTCCGGACAACGACGTCTTCCCCTTCGGCGGCCAAAGCGGAAAGTTGGCGAATGCGTTCATTCCATTTTTCATCTTTCTGGTATCGCTCCAGAAGATGGTAAAGCGAGAATTGGCTGGTAAACCAGTCCGGGATCTCCTTACCAGGAACAACCAACGATTCGACACGAAAGGCGGGTTGGCCCTCGGTAAGTTCAGGAACCATCACGACCTTGCCGATGAGATACCGCTTCTTGTTCTCCCATGGCAATCCATTGATGGGATAACAGATCGAACAATTGATCTTTCCTTCGCTGATGGAGCTGACATGCAGTTGGCCGCGCAGGCTGGCCAAGGACTCTTCGGTGGCAATCAAATGGTTGAGCGCCGCCGCGCTGGCTTTCATTTCCAATCGTGTTCCCTCGTCGAGCGCTCTTGTAAATCCTGCGATCTCCGTGGCGAAAGCAGTGCCCTGATCTTCGGGAAGTTTTTCAACAATTTGCAGTTGCGGTTCCGGACGGGTGAACTCATCAATTGCCTTGTTCTGTTGCAACCCCTGCCAGAAAGTCCACGCGATTAGAGCGGCGAAAAAAACAACACCGACGAGACCGACCGCGCAACCGAACAACGGCCCGCGTGCCCCGGGCCCCGGGGGCGGACTTGCCGAAGATTGATGGTCGTTGTTGCCGTCACTCATGGAATCAGGATTCGCGCTCCGTGGTAAGATTCCCGTGTCGATGGGTCATCTCGGAGATGGTCTGCTCCCGGAAGTAATTTATCAATTCGATACGTCCGTTGGCCAGGATCGGTTGATCGATAACGGTCAAATGATGGCGTCCCGCGGCGCGGTAAACTTCACCGACGGTTCCCTGGGGGACGCGAAGTTGGTCGTAGCGGGCGGCATCCTTTTCCAGGCGACGGGCCAATTCATCCTCGGTCTCGATGGTCATGGGCAAACCGAGTGCGTCGGCCAGAGAGGAAGGACGCTGGAGGCTCAGTTCGATTTGCACACCGGTGGTCATGGCGGCGAGCACCGCGCCTGCCAGCAAAAGGGACTCGAACGGCTCGCGCAGACGAAGGAGAATGCCACGGGGCAGTGGACGATAGCGGAAGGTGTCGCGTTGTCCGGCGAGGGCGGCCGGGTCGTGCTCCACCCCGAATTCCACGTTCATGAAGTGCTGATAGCTCGCCGCCGCCGCGTCGGCCACGCTTTTCTCCAGGTCCTGCTTGAGCCAACGATGCATCGTCTGCAAAACCTCCGCCACCTCCGGCCGGACCTGCGCCCGATGAACCGGTATGTCCTGCTGCGTCCACTGGCAGAGGCTCGCCACATGATTCGGCCCGCCAATCTTCGCCCCGGGTCCGATGATAGAATGTTTCCATCCGCCGAATGGCTGACGCCGGACGATCGGCGAAGTGATGGGAAGATTGATGTAAGCATTCCCCACCTGCACCGCATCGCGCCAGCGCTCGATCTCGCGATCATCAAGGGAATGAATGCCACCCGTTAATCCGAAGGATTGGTCGTTCTGGATGCGAATCGCGTCTTCGAGGTCGCGGGCACGGATGAGACCGAGCACCGGTCCGTGCAGCGGTGTGCGGTGAAACCAGGATCCAGGCTGGATTCCGAGTTTAATGGCGGGTGACCAAACGGCGGAACCACGGCTGTTCGCCTTTGGCTCGAGCAACCATTCTTCTCCGGGATCGTTGGTGAGAAGAGCACGCTGCAAATCCTTCGACGGTGGATGCAGCATGGGCGTGACGATCACTCCTGGCGTCCAAGCTCCTCCGACCTTTAAAGACGCGGCTGCATCCTTGAGCTGCCTGCGGAAAGCAGGATCATCGTAAACCTCGGCCTCCACAATGGCCAGAGAGATAGCGTGGCATTCTTGGCCGGCACGGGTGAAGGCAGAAAGAAGCAGGTCCTTGATGGCGAGATCAAGATCCGCACTAGCGGTAATGATCATCGAGTTCTTTCCCGATGTTCCGGCGTGCAGCCTTGGATGCGCCTTCCAACCTTGCAAAAGGCGGACGGTATCCGGCGCACCGGTTAGAATGACCGCGTCGGAAAGTCCGCTGGCCATGAATGTGCGGGCCACGTGATTGTCGGGGGCCGCAACAAATTGCAGGACATCTTTCGGGATACCCGCTTCCCAGAGATGTTTTGCCATCATCCATGTGGCGAGCACGGTCTCCGGCGCGGGTTTGAGAATCACCACATTCCCGGCCATAAGGGCGGCCACGGTGCTGCCACAGGGCACTGCATAGGGTGATATCCACGATGGTGCCACAACTACCGAGCCAAAGGGAACGGATTGTAAATCCGCGGTGGCTTCCTTGTTGTCGAAAGCACGAGCGTGGTAATTCGCGAAATCCACCGCCTGACAAACCTCGGCATCTGCTTCCGGCACTGACTTGCCAGCGTCCATCACCAAGGCAGCGATGGTTTCCCCGCGTTCGCGGGCCATGACACCGGCAGCGCGAATGATCAAGGCCCGGCGCTCGTCAAGGGAAATCGCTGACCATGTCCGGGCCGCCAATCGCGCCGCCTGAAGGGTCTGGTCGGCTTGAGTTTCGTTGGCCAGCGCATGGGTGTAAGCGACGGTCCCGGGACGTGACGGATCCTGTCCGATCGCAGGATAGGGCCCGGCGATGGTTTCGCCTGCGATCACGAGCGGAATTTCCGCTGGCGGGCCTTCGCGAAGCCGAGCGAGGCAATCTTGGATCCACGCGCGGTTCGCCGCTGATGTCCAGTCGGTCGCCGGTTCATTGACAAATGGATCACCTTCCCCACAGCGAGGCTTGCGGCCCTCGACTTGGGAACGATCCTGGTTCCGATGCGGGGTGATTGAGACACGGTCTCGTTCTGCGCAGGAGCGGAGGAATCGTTCCTTTTGGCTTTCCCAGGCCGGGGTTCCGGGTTCGAGGCCGAAAAGGACGCGCAGAAAGTGTTCATCGGAAGTGTTTTCGTCAAGGCGCCGGATGAGAGAGGGCATGGCGGAATGAGACTCCGCGCGCTGGACGAGGGAACTGTAGAGCGACAAACCACCGGCTTCCTGCCGCACGGCACGTGCCTGGTGGTTGGCGATGCCTTCAATCATCTCGATTTCCATGAAGCTGCTCGTTCCGTGATGCCGGGCCAGCAGCATGGCGTAAGCGATATCGAAGAGATTGTGGGTGCCAACGCCGACGCGTGCCACGGCCGCATTCTCCGGCAGGAGCGCGTGGTGAAGCATACGCTTGAAGCTGGCATCCACCTCCTGCTTGCTGCTGTAGGGTGCCTGCGGCCAACCATGGAGAGACGCCTCCAGTTTCTCCATGGAGAGGTTCCCCCCTTTGACAAGGCGGAATCGAATCGGCGCGCCTCCTGCCTCCACGCGGAGTCGTGCCATCTCCGTGAGCATCTTCTGCGCCGTATGGGAATCGGGAAGATAGGCCTGCAAGATGATGCCCGCCTCGAGGCCCGCGAACTCAGGCTCCGAAAGGGTGAAGGAAAATGTCTCGACCGTAAGATGGAATTCGCGGTAGTCCTCGACATCGAGGCAAATGAATTTCGGCCCCAGTGTGCCATCGTTGCGCGTTGCAGGATTCGCCATGGCGGCGCGGAACAGTCGCCGAAGCCGTTCGCGCGCCGCGGCAACCGTCTCTTCAAAGGCGAAAACCTCCATCTGTGGAAGGACGGAGGATAGTTTCACCGACAATGAACCGACCGCGGGGTCCTGAAGAAGGGCAACCATGCGGTCCATGCGGTGTGTGGCCTGATCCTCACCCGAGGCTCTTCCGCCTAACAAATTTAGTGTTACCCCGAATCCATTCTTTTTCCGCTGCGCGAGATGAGAGTGGAGCTTTTCCGGCGCAGTCGGAAGGATGAATTCAGCGTATTCTTTGATCAATCGCTTGTGAATGAGGGGCAACACCGTTCCGGGCAGAACAGACGCAAATCTGGATGCCAGACCCATGAGGAATCGGTCGATGGGCGGCAGGAATTTCGGAATACCGTGGCGGACGACGAGATGCTGGAAAAGTTCGGCCTCCTTTTGGGAACCTCGAAAGCGGAGAAGCCTATCGGCAAGAGTCAAAGTGAATGCCTTGCCGGCGGGGTCGTCCATCATGCGGGCCATCCTGGCCGCCTGGTCTTTTTGTCGCCGGCTTTCCTTGGCGCGGGCCGACTTCAACAGTTTGGCCGCGAGAGCAACCGCATCTCTAGCCAAGGGGGCAACAGGATCGGTCTCGGGACCAGGGCTGGGGAAAACCGAGCTTTTGGGAGGGAAGTTAGACGGCTCGGACATGAACGAGGGACGATCGCCATTTACGACGGGCGTAACACTTTGGGACTTGTTGGCTTTTGTTCAAGGAAATGCCATGGAAAAATGCCCTACTCTTGCAAGATCGGCCTGTTTCGGGGATAAAATCCCACATCGTCGGAAGAAAATGAAGCCTTTTGGCTGAGGAATCGGATTGCGATCCGCCGGGGGTCTGGTAGTCTTTTAGGCATCCCAAACCAAATTGCCGTGGATGCGACCCTAGATCAGTCTGTTCTCGTGCTTAACCGACTCTGGCAGCCGGTGCACGTGTGCGGCGTCCGCCGCGCCCTCGGGCTGCTTTTCCTCGGCCATGCCGATGTGGTACACGTTCACGGCGAGGGGGACATCCGCACCTACGATCTCGATGCTTGGTTGGAAAACTCCATGTCGCCGGATTGGGCTGACAATGATATCGTGCACGGCCCCCGCATCCGCATCGCCGTGCCGAGGATCATCGTGCTGGGACGATATGACCGCATCCCGCGAAAGGAAATCCGTTTCACCCGCGACAATGTCTTCCAGCGCGACTCCTACGTTTGCCAATACTGCGGCAATCGCTTCGACCCCCGTCAGCTCAATATCGACCACGTGATTCCACGGGATAAAGGTGGTCCGACAACCTGGGAAAATGTGGTGACTTCCTGCATTCCTTGCAATAGCCGCAAGGCGAACAAGCTGCCGCATATCGCCCGTATGGTGCCTTTGCGTCCGCCGCGCCCCCCGCGCTGGCGCCCGCTTTCCACTAGCTTGCGCCGCACCCGCCTCCATCATAAAGATTGGGCTTACTTCGTCGAGTTGCCCAACGATGCCGTGCAGATGGGTTAGCGGATCTTCACCACTGCAACGCCCACGGGATGGAGCGAGTCTCTGGAGACTCAAAACGGAGGCGGATGATTGGGCCTTCTCGGGCAAGACTGGCGCGCACACCGGCGGCAGCGGCTTCCTCGGCGAGAACGACTGCGCCGTCATTCCAGTCATGGCCTTCGTCGGGCAGCAGGATGCGCAACTCAAGTGCATCCCCACCAATCACGGTGACTTGACCGGAGAGTCGTTTCGCCGCACCATCCCAGCTCTCTTCTTGGCATCCGAACATGGACTGCAGGACATGACGGGAGGAGGAGAGGATGAGGGGTGTAGCCGCCTTGGGACGGAGCACGATGACCTGGCAGGAATGGGCGGCCAGTTTGACCTTTAGACGACCAGAAACTGCCAGCACCGGTTGGTTCGACCAGAATTCCCATCCTTCGAAGGCGGCATCGGATTTCAGTCCCAAGCTCTCCATGGGTAGATCGAGGTCGAGCGGTTTGGTTTCCCAGTTGAAGAGACTCACGGCGATCGGTGCATTCGTTCCGGGCGCCCCCGTTACCCATACCCGTGCCGGGTCGTTTTCAAAAACATCAACCGGCCGGGCGGTGAAGGCAGGTGCTCCCATGGTGCGGCGGAGGATTTCCAAGCGCTCGGGCGGAAGCCCGGGAGTCCATTCGCTGTGGGTATTGAGTTGTCCTGTGATGGCTGACCATGTGGCAATGGAACGAGCCTGATCGAGGGTCAGCGAGGGCCGAACGTAAATGGGGTCGGGGTCGTTGTGCCAAATGCGCCCGTGCATGAACCAGCGGCGCGTGCCATTGATAGGACCAGCCATCGCGCCACCTTCCGAACCTTTTTTCCAGGTGCCTGAGTTGTCCGCTCCGATGCGCATGGCATCCACCTTGCCGAAGCTGGCTCCCATGCTGCGGAGATTCTGCGGGATACAGCAACCGAGCAAATAAGTCTCCGAGCCGGCAGCTTCACGGATGGTCGCCATCGCAGCGCGGAAAATCTCAACGGGCGTTTGGTAGGGATCGGCGAAGACTTGTTGACCAAAGCCATCTTCCTTGAAGTGCTCATGCACATAAACCTGGGCGACACCCAACCCGGTATAGAGTCCGTCCATCTTGAGGTAGCCGTAACCCCATTCCTTGATGAAGCGGTTCACGAGGGTCTTGAGATGCTCACGAGCGGGCGGGTGGCTCATGTCGATGGAGGTCCCGCCCCATGGAGTTTCGAAGACCTTGCCATCTTTGGTTTTCACGAACCAATCCGTTTTGTCCGCGAAAAATGGGTCCTCATGGTCGCCGGCAAAGGGCATGAACCACAAACCCGGAGTCAGGCCCGCCGAGCGGATGCTGTCGGCTGCGGCTTTCATGCCGGCTGGATAAGGACCATTGCTAGCGGCACCGGTGAAGTCTTTCGCTGGTCCTTGCCGGCGTTTGCCGATCTGCCATTTGTCGTCGATTTGCAAGAAACCGAGACCGAATGGTTTGAGTTCTTTGCCGAGAAAAGCTGCCAGTTCCGCGGTCGTTTTTTCATCCCCCGCGCCGCCGTTGGGCTGGGAATACCACGTGCAGTATCCGGTGGGCTGGGCCGGCAAACGGATGCCATGGTAAGCAGCCACGCCATCGGCATAGGCTTCGAGTCCGAGTCTTGCATCATCGAACCATCCCAGGGCGAGCCACTCACCGCGTTCCGATGTCCTCGGCTTCAAACGTAACCGACCGTATTGAGTGACGGCCTTTAAACTCGTTTTTCCCTCTTTGGTGGCAGTAAAGAAGACGCCGCTCCCCCGATCGCTGGACAACCAACCACCGACAAATCCTTTGCCCGTAGCAGGATGAACCACAGCCTGATACATGTAGCTGCCCGGGTTTTTGTCCAGCGCACTAAGTCCACCCGTGCCGAAGGCCCGGAGGGCGCTTGGTTCGGCTCCGGCATCAAGCAAAAGTTCGGCCACGGTTTCATCCGCAAAGTCGCTGTCGGTTTCCGCCTCATTGCTGATCTGCTGGCGCAGGCAAAGAAATGGACGACCGGGAAACACCGCGAGGAGAACGGAGCGTCCATTGCCGAAAGCAAGGGACAAGGCGCGCGCCGCTCCCAGAGGTTCGTTTAACTGCACCCACTCGGCCTTGGTGAATTTGCCGCCGTTGCCGCAACGCAATTCCGGCACCACCACGCGACCGCCGGATTCAACCCGCGCGGAACCGCTGGTCGTTTCCACCGTGACCTTGATGCCTTGTTCTTCGATTATCTCCTGGGTCTGGGCCATGGAAAAAGATGTGGCTGCTCCCATGGCCAGGGCTGGCACAAGGATACGGAACAATCGGGAGGAGCGCACTCTCATCTGGGAATTGCGCCAAACATGCACGGGATCCCTTCATCTGGCCAACGGGAATTTTACCTGCCCACAACATCGGGCGTCACGCCGATTGCCGGCAGGCTTTCACCGTATTGGCCATGAGCATGGCGATGGTCATCGGCCCGACGCCACCGGGCACGGGGGTGATGGCGCGGCATTTCGGGGCAACCTCGTCGAAAGCGACGTCTCCGGCGATGCGGTAGCCGGATTCGCGGGTCGGATCTTCGACGCGGTTGATGCCCACATCGATCACGACAGCTCCCTCTTTGACATGGTCGGCGCGCACGAACTCGGGTTTGCCGATGGCCGCGATCAGGATATCAGCGCGGCGGGTAATGGCCGGCAGATCACGCGATCGGGAATGCGCGACCGTGACCGTGGCGTTGGCGGCTTTGCCTTAGGCCATGAGCAAGAGGGCCATCGGTTTTCCGACAATCATGCTGCGGCCGAGCACCACCACTTCCGCGCCTTCCACTTGGATCCCGGATTTTTCGAGCATCACTTGGCACCCGAGCGGTGTGCAGGGAACAAATCCGGTCGGATCCTCCAAGGCCAGTTTGGCCACGTTCACGGGATGAAAGCCATCGACATCCTTCGCCGGGTCAATGGCGAGCACCACCGCCGCCTCGTCGATGTGGGCGGGAGGCGGCGACTGGACGAGGATGCCGTGGATGGTAGGGTCGGCATTCAGTTGGCCGATGATCGCGAGCAGTTCCTCTTGTGTGGTTGTGGCGGGCAGCTCGTGTTTGACCGAGTGGATGCCGAGCTCGCGGCATTTCTTGTCCTTGGAACGCACATAGAAAGTCGAGGCCGGGTCGCTGCCGACGAGCACGACCGCAAGACCGGGAACCCGACCGGCCGCTTTTAATTCCGCGATTTCCTCGCGGCATTTTCCAAGCACATTTTCCGCAATTTCTTTACCGTCGATCAGGGTGAAACTCATGCCCTCTCCGTAACATCACAGGAGGGGTCGCGCAACCGGCTCTCGACAAGCGAGCGCATTTCCTCGAAACCGGTTTCATCCAAGTCGCCCGGCACCGGAATCGCCTCCAGCATGCGGGCGGTGGCGGTGGCGCCGGGCATGGGCAGGCGGAAGGCATCCCAGGATTTGAAGGAATGAAATCGGGAAATGTCGACCACGATAGGCACCACCGGGGTGGCGGTAAGGGCCGCGAGTTGCACCAGCCCCGGGTGGAGGTGGTATTTCGGGCCGCGGGGTCCATCGGGCGTGAAAATCACATCCGTCCCGTCGCGGATGTGCCTGGACAACTCGACCATGGCCCTCGCTCCCCGGCGGGAACTCGAGCCGCGCACCGCACCGAGGTGAAAATGTCCCATCGTCCGGGCCAGCACCTCTCCATCTTTGCTGGGACTCGTCAAGACGACGCAGCGCCTGTGCCGGAACCATTTCTCATAGACCAGGGGCATGGGTGCAATCCGATTGTGCCAAAAGGCCCAAATCAGCGGTTGCCGCCACTTTTCCGGAGCGGAATACCCGTGGGGGTCGTCGAGCCGGATTTTCCATGTCAAGCCGAGCCCACGAATCAGCCCCGATGCCGCGCCAGCGGCAAAAACGGCTTTCCAAGGGGTCGGCGACGTGGATTTTTGGGTCATAGGCCGAAAGATTTATATTTCTTCCACCATTTCGCGTTGCGCTGCAAACGCTTTCGCCCTACCAATGCAGCATTCCCCATGGACTTCGACTGGATCGACCCCCCTTTTGACATCCGCAAGGTTTCCCCGAAAGAGGTCGAGGAATCCTTCGAGGACCCGTTTTCCCTCCGTATGCTGCCTGAATTCGAGTCCGGCGACCGGGCGGCACGGTATCTCAGCCTCGGCAGAACCCTCTCGAACCGCGGCCTCTTTTCCGTTTTCTGGACCGATGGAAAAAGCTTTCGGGTCATTTGCTCCCGGGATATGACCCCGGAGGAATCCGCTTTCTACGACCGGAAGAATGCCGAGAATATCTAAACCATGAAAACCTTCAATACCTGGCGTGATATCCCGGAATTCGACGACGAGACCGCCGAGGCGCTCTGGTGGTCGGAAAACTCACCCGGCGCTCCCCTCATGAACGGGTCGCTGCACCGGTCCGACACCCGTGAATCCACCACCATTACCCTGCGCTTCGACCCCCGGATGCTCGCGCGCATCAAACGCATCGCCCGCTCACGTTTTCTGAATTACCAGAGCATGATGAAGCAGTGGCTGGCGGAGCGTCTCGAGGACGAGTTGCGGCGTCAATGAAAGATTACCCTACCCCCGCCCCGGTCCGTTCCCAAATCTTGCCAAGGCTGGCCGGCGCCGTCTGGGTTCTTTGGCTGGCGACACTTTGGGTGCTTTCCGCCCAATCCCTTCCGGCACAAAAGCTGCCGGACTTCCAATTCAGCGACAAGTTCGCGCATTTCGGATACTTCTTTTTGGGAGGCAGCCTTCTTGCCATCGCTTTGCGCGATGTGGTGCCCGTCTGGAGAAAACGCGTCCTCTTGATTATCGCCGCCTCCGCCCTGATCGGAGCGGGCGATGAATACCACCAGTCATTCGTGAAAAACCGCTATGGCAATGACCCCTGGGATTGGCTCGCCGACACGATCGGAGGCACTGCGGCGGCTTTGCTGGTCAATCCTCGCCTGAAACGACGGATCTTTTGACATCCCTGCCTCTTCCCCGCAAACTGAATCATGAAGACGCTTTTCATCGCCGTTTTCTCCTTCGCCGTGGGTGCCGCCACCATGCATCTGATCAATGAGAATCGGCAGAAGACGGTTCCTGTTATGGCCTCCCCTGCTACGCCAGCCGCCACGGGGAATTCGACCTTCACCCCATGGAAACCGGAATCCACGGATGTCCCGGCGGGTAAAGAAAATCCCACAGTCCCCGCCAACACAGCAAAACAGGAGTCTTCAGGCGCGTCAATTGGTATGGCCGAACTCATGACGATCGGCGGAATGGGAAACGTGTGGGAGGCAAGTCTCAATAGCCAGACGAAGTCCCGCGTTGGCAAACTCGCCTTGCGACTGCAACTGACTGCGGAACAAAAGACAACCCTGGAAACAGCGCTTACGGCCCAAGGCAAACGGCAACTCGAGATGATGAAGAAGGGCTTTGAACTCTTAAAAAATCCGGAACAAGGCGTGAAAGAAGAGATGGTGCAGGATTTTGATTATGAATCGGAGGAGGACATCATCGCACGCTGGGCTGAGGAGCATCTGGACGATAGGCAGAAGGCCGAATTCGCGAACATGGAGAAGAAGCGCAAGGAAGATGATGCCCGAGACACGGCCCAGTATCAGCTCGACGAAATCGAAGAGGTGATCGACGTAAACGAGGAGCAAAAGGAAAAAATCTTCCAGCTTTTTACTCGCCGGGCCTTGGCTGGCACTCAGGATCCAGAAGCTGAGGCCGCAGTTTAACCAGAGCCGGCAAAGGATACCGAGTTGTCCGCCATCCTCGAACCCGAACAGATGAAGACGTATCTCCGCCATCGGGAGGAGGAAGAGAAACGCAACGAGGAGATGATGAAAAGCCTGAACATCCCAGGGTTCTCCGGCAAGCCGTAAAAGCAGCGGAGAGTTTGCGGATCCTCAAATGTAGTATCGCCGAATGGCTTCGACCAAGCCTGGGATGTCGTGGTCCTTTGCCTCGATATGCGGTTTGTGCCCGCGTTCGATCAATGCGGCCGAAGTAATGGGGCCTATGGACGCGAAAAGAGCGCCCGGAGCGATGGGTAGGCCGAGGTTGAAGAAATGTTCAACCGTGGAAGCACTGGTGAAGGTGATAACGTCGGCACCGTCGTCCAGCAGTCGTTTCCTGGCTCCCGTGGTATCCTCGGATTCCGCCACCGTGCGGTAGGCGATCGCTTCATCGACAATGGCCCCCTGTTTCTCCAATTCTTGGGCCACGACATCGCGCGCACCCTCTGGGCGAACCCACAGAATCATTTCGTTCTCGAGCGAACCAACTTCCTTTTTGAAAGTCTCCACCAGCGCCTCAGCCACATGTTTTTCCGGCATGATATCCACATTGAGATGGTAGGCTTTGACTCGTGCGGCCGTGCCGGGCCCGACCACGGCGATGCGGGCTCCGCCGATACTGCGGGCATCCTGATAGAGTTTGTAGAACCACTCGAAAAAGATATCCACACCATTCGGACTCGTGAAGACAATCCATTGGTAGGTGTGGGCATCCTTGACCAGTTCCGCGAAAGCACGCAAATCAGTTGGCGGTTCGGTCCGGATGACCGGCAACTCGAGCACATCGGCCCCGAGATCAGCCAATTGTTTGGAAAGTTCACCGGCTTGGCGACGGGTGCGAGTGACCACGATGCGGCGTCCGAAGAGCGGGCGCGTGTCAAACCAGCGGATACGTTCCCGCAAGCCGACCACTCCCCCGATGATACAAACAGCCGGGGCTTTGAATCCTGCGGCTTCCGCTTTTCCTGCGATGTCGCCGAGCGTGCCCACCAGGGTTTCCTGGCGTGGCGTGGTCGCCCATCGGACGAGAGCAACCGGAGTGACGGGGTCGGCTCCACCCTCGATCATGCGGGCGGAGAGCTCACGCAACCTTCCGATGCCCATGAGCATCACTTTGGTGCCGTCGGCGGAGCCCAGTTTTGCGAAGTCGAGCGAGCTCAGTTCCTTGGTCGGATCCTCGTGGCCGGTAAAAATGGTCAGCACGGTGTTGTGCTCGCGATGGGTCACCGGGATGCCGGCGTAGGCCGGGCCGGCAATGGTCGAACTGATGCCTGGCACGATCTCGAAGGGCACTCCGGCCTCGACCAACTCCTCGGCCTCCTCTCCGCCGCGACCGAAGACGAAAGGATCTCCCCCCTTCAGCCTTGCCACGCGCTTTCCGGAAAGAGCCATCCGCACCAGCATGGCATTGATTTCCTCCTGGGGCATGGTGTGGTTGCCGGCTTCCTTTCCAGCATAGATGATTTCGGCGCCGGGTTTGGCCCAGCCTAACAGATTCGGATTCACCAGATAATCATAGACAATGACATCCGCTTTCTCGATGCACTCGCGGGCGCGCAGGGTAACGAGGCCGGGGTCCCCGGGACCACAACCAACAAGAGAACAAAGACCGGTGGATTTTTTTGCCATGGTTAGGGAGAACTTTGAAGAATAAATCAGGCGAGGGATTGGTGCAGCCGTGCGGCCACGGCAAGTGGTCGGCGGGCAGAGCCGGAGGCACGGGCACGAAGTGGAGTTTGCAACGGTTGGTGCTCGGAGAAGACGACCGCAGCGGCGGACAAGCGCCCCGCTTTGTCCACGCGGGTGCGGATACCAACCGGGGTATGGCATCCGGCCTGGAGCAAACGCAGGAACTCACGCTCGCAACGCACACGCGCCCAGGTTTCCGCATGGGTAATGGCAGCTACGACGGAGGCGGACGATTCATCGCCAGCCCGGATTTCCAATCCGATGGCCCCCTGCCCTGCCGCGGGAAGCATCAGCCGCTCCGGGAGAATCGAAGAACCGAGACGAAAATCATCGATGGCGATCTCACCGCTGGCCGGATCCCAGCCCAGCCGCTCGAGTCCGGCTCGGGCGAGGAGGAGCGCGTGGCCTTGACCGTTCGCTGCAACCTTACGCAAACGTGTTGGCACATTGCCGCGGATTTCCACAACCTTGAGGTCGGGACGCATCGCCAACAATTGGAACTTCCGGCGCGGGCTGCTCGTCGCAACGATCATTCCGGCGGGGAGATCACAAAGCCCCCTCAACCGATGATCGGCGACCACCAGCACGTCTTCCACCGGCGCTCTTTCCATGGCACCGGCAATGCTGAACTTTTCCCCGACCTCGGTCGGCACATCCTTCAGGCTGTGCACGGCGACGTCGATTTCGCCTGCTTCCAGAGCGATTTCCAGTTCCTTGGTAAAGACACCTTTGTCCACGGGAGTCCCGGCCTTTCCGGAAAGTTCGGCCAACCGGATATCCTGGCGCTGGTCGCCGGTCGTTCGGATGATGACACGTTTGATGGAAAGGTCCGGACGTGCAGCTGCAACGGCGCTCTCGAAAAGCTCGGCTTGCGCAAGGGCGAGTTCGCTGCCCCGTGTGCCGACGCGGAGAATGGGACTGGAGGCTTTGCTCATACCGTGCCGGGGTTCTCGTTTCCGTTGATGTTTCTCGCCTGGCTCAATTGATGGGTCAAGCGCACCACTTCCTCGCCGATGATTCCCCGGCAAAGCTGGATTTGTTCCTCGCGCTGGCGGCGTGCCTCGTCCGCCAGCACTTGCAGGGCGTCGAGATCGTAAAGGTAAATATCGTCGATGGCGTTGACGTTCGGATCGATATTCCGGGGCACCGCAATATCGATGAGGAAGAGAGGACGGCCTTTGCGCAGCTTTCGTGCCGCCAACACTTGATCCGGGGTCACCACGAAATGCGGTGCCGATGTCGAGGCAATGACAATATCCACCTCGGCAACCTTGCGCGGCCAATCGTCGAATCGCATGGCAACTCCGTCCATTTCCGCCGCGAGTTCGACCGCCCGCTCGAAGGAGCGATTCGATACGAAAATGCTGCGGGCACCCCGGCTGAGAAGACTGCGCGCCGTAACCCGGCTCATTTCTCCGGCTCCTAACAACATCACCGCACATCGCTCGAGATCGCCGAAGATACGTTCCGCCAATTCGACCGCAACCGAGCCAACAGATGTCGCTCCCTTCTGGATCCCGGTGCTATTGCGCACGCGTTTGCCGACCGCGAAGCTGCGCTGGAAGAGACGGTTGAGCATCGGGCCGGTGGCTCCACAGACCGATGCCGTCTCATAGGCTTTTTTGACCTGACCGAAGATTTCCGTTTCGCCAAGCACCATGGAGTCCAAGCCGGCGGCCACCGAGAAGAGATGTCCAACAGCTTCCTCCCCTTCCCTGATGTAAAAATGGCCGCTTGTATCCGCGTCCGTCGCGGCCTCACCCCCCAGCTTCGCCAATAGCTTTTTTCCAGAGACGCGGTTGTTTTCGGCCGCCGCATAAACCTCGACGCGGTTGCAGGTGGAGAGCACCACCGCCTCGGTCACGCCGGGAACCTGCAACAACTCTGCCAACAATTCGCCGGTTCGCTGCTCGGGCACCACCAGACGCTCCCGCAATTGCAGCGGGGCGGTTTGATGGTTCAGGCCTAGGCAAAGGAAATTCATGGAATAAGCGGGGTCACCGGGAAAAGACCCATAAGCTGAGAACCGCCAAGACAAATCCGCCCGCGGCACCTGCGGCGACCCGGCGGTGGCTGGTTCCTGCCCAACGCATGGCGATAACTGCCGCATAAACCCCGAGCACGATGTAGGAGACGAGGTGCTTGGAGCCCGAAGGTTTGGTGGGCGTAAAATATCCCGCGGCCATACCCGCGGCGAGCATGATGCAGCCGAGGGTCAGAACAAGCATCATGGCCCGGAATAAATGCGTAATCGGCGGCAAATGGAGGAACACCCGCGGAGGGGGACGCTTTTTCAATTGCCGGTCATGGATGATGAATAGAATCCCCGCCAGGGCGGCCACTCCGAATGCCCCATAAGCAAGCAGGGAAAGCGAGCCATGCAACTCAATCCAAGGGTCCACTTTCGCGCGAGGCCCCGTATTCGGGGGCGGGATCATGCCCGGAAGCAGAGCCAGCCCCTGCAGGAAGGCGGCCAAGCCCGAAGTGAGCAGTCCGAGAAGCGACATGCGATAGGTCGAACCAAGAAGGAAATACCAGAGAACCATGGCCCACGAAACAAAAACCAGCACCTCGCCGGAACTGGTGATCGGGCAGCGGCTGCTCCACTGTCCGCGCTGCCAAAGAAAGCTGCATTGTATCGCAAAAGCGGAGGCCATGATGACCAACCCGGGAACGGTCACCCGGAAGTGTCCACGCGCCACTTGCGTGAACACGAGGGCGAAGTTCACGGCGAAAAGGATGGTGGCGCTGGCTAGCAGGAGGAGATCCATCGGAAGGGCGAATAAACTACGATTGCCGGGCGTTCCGCGCAACCCCTCGGGCGAAAGCCGGGAAATGAAAAACCGCGTGAACCGGTCTTGGCTCACGCGGCTAAAATCGCGGGGAATCGTCCGTCTTACGGCACCCGGAAGAGCTTCTTGGTGTAAGGATCTTCGACCAAGGCACCCGGCTTCATGTTCCGGACGTCCACGTAACCCGCTTCTTTGTCGAAGGGGCTGTAGACCATCCCGTCCTTGCCGGGAACCGGGATGCCATAGGGGTAGTCATCTTTCGGCTTGTTCTGCACGGGAGCATCTAGAGGTTTGGAACTGGTTCCGATTTGCGGGGGCTTCGGCTTGTCCGGGTTCAGAGTCGGGGCTGAAGGGGGTGCGGAGGGCACCGTGGGATTGAGGCCGGTGTCAGCCGGGCGGGTGGCGGTGTTACCTGCACCGGGAAGAATCGGGCCGCTCAAGGAATTGCCGTTTGCTCCGGCCGGCGGAATGGTGCTGCCGTTTTGCAGGGCCAAAGTCCCGGCGTTCGGCTGGGGAGCCATCGCCTGGGCAATTGCCCCATCGGGACCGGCACTCGGGGTGCCAAGCTGGCCGGAAGGGTCGGTCTGGCTGCCACGGTAGCCGTAGCGGTTCTGGCCGGAATAGGCTGAGTTGGTGGCTTGATTGGCTGGCGGGAAGCATGCACTCGTACATGTCAAGACCGCAGCAGCCACGAGGAAGGGAAAGGATTTCATGGGAATCTGAGTTCTTCAATATATAGCGCCCATACATTCTCCTTTTTTCCATGAATTGTCAAGGAATGTTGGAGAATCACGAGAACCCCTTCCCAGGGGCCAGATGAGGGACCTTCGACCTCCTTGCCTGTCACGGCTTGGCTGCCATTTTCCCGCGCCCTCCGCATGTTTTCAAACAGCGACTTGCCTCAGAATCCATCCATGGCATCCCGGCAAAATCGGGGATGCCATGGATTTTCCGGTCATCGGGACCTCAAACCTTCCACCCCACGAAATCGTAGTCGTAGGGTTTGCGCATTTCGCGAGCGACGTAGCCGTTGGCTTCCTCCGCGTGTTCGCCGGTAAAGAGTTCCTTTTCCGGATCCCAGGTGAGGCTTTTCCCGGTACGCAGGGAGATCGCTCCGAGGTGGCAGACGCTGGCGGAACGGTGTCCGGTGACCACATCGGCGATGGGGTCTTTGCGCGATTTGATGCAGTCGAAGAAATTTCCCATATGATTGTCGCTGACGTAAAGACGCTCCGCGTTTTCGGGGAGATCCTTACGAAGCAGGTCGCGCTCGCTGGCGTCGATGCCGTCGCGGTTCACCCAGATCCAGCCATCTTCGCCGACGAAGCGGATGCCATTGCGCTGGCCATCGGCTTTGATCACCTCGCCGAACGGACTGTCGTCGGGAGTGGTGCGCACGTAGAAAACCACCCCATTCGGATAGGTGAACTTCACCTCGTAATCGCTGATGGCATTGAACCCGCCCGGCACGGGTTGGGTAAGCGCCTTGCTCTCGACCTTGGTGGGAGCAGGCAGTCCAATGGCCCAGTATCCAATGTCCATGTGATGCGCACCCCAGTCGGTCATGGTGCCGCCGGAATAATCATACCAATTCCGGAAAGTGACATGGCAACGTTCCGGCACATAATCGACCTTCGGGGCTTGGCCAAGCCAGAAGTCCCAATCGAGACCTTCGGGGATCGGTGCGGTGGCGAAAGGTCCGCCACGTCGACCCGCCGGCAACCACACGACTACCTCCTTGAGTTTGCCGATGCGCCCGTTGCGGACGAGTTCACAGGCGAGGCGGAACCGGGGGCTACTGCGCTGCTGGGTTCCGGTTTGCAGGACCACCTTGTTGGCCCGCACGGCCTTCACCACTTGTTTGCCCTCGTCGATGGTCAGGGTTAGCGGTTTTTCCGAATAGATGTCTTTGCCCGCGAGCGCGGCTCCGATATTGATGAGCGAGTGCCAGTGGTCCGGGGTGCCATTGACGATGGCATGCACGTCCTTGCGGTCGAGCACTTTCCTGAAGTCGCTGTAAGTATCGATTTTCGCGCCATCCTTGGCCAGCCGACCGGCCGCGCGGGCGGAATGGCTTTGATCGACGTCACAGACGGCCACGATGTTGCCGAAGGCGCTCGCCAGTCGGGCGTCGCCCGTGCCCATGCCTCCGGAGCCGATGAGCGCGACATTCGGGCGATCATTTGGAGATACGATTTTCGCGGCTTCTTGCGCGAAAGCCGCTTCCCGTTGGACAAACCAGAGCGGAAGTCCGGTAAGCGCGGCGGTGGCACTGGTCCGGCGGAGAAAACTCCGGCGGGATATCTGCATGTGTTTGTCTTGGTGCATGATGTTCGAACTGGTTTTGGTTGAATTGAAAGTTTTTCTGACGGTCGCCCGCCCGTCTTGCATTCAGAGTTTTTCCGTTTTGATTGTCTTGGTTTCTCCGTTCACCTGGACGGTGACCTCCACAGGTTCTGGGGAGCGGATGGTGAATTTCGTCACTTTGCCTTCTTTCCATTCGATGTCCACATGATGTCCGGCGCGAGCCCGCAAGCCTGTGACTTTTCCCGCTGGCCAGGCGTCAGGGAGCGCAGGCAAGAGGCGGATGACACCCCCATGTCCTTGGAGCAACATTTCGCCGATGGCCGAAGTGCCCCCGAAGTTGCCGTCGATCTGGAAAGGAGGATGCAGGCACAGCATGTTGTTGCCACCCTTGGTGATGAGAAGGTTCAAGAGGGTGTTGGCTCGATTGCCTTCGTGCAAACGAGCCCAAAAATTCGACTTCCAAGCCATCGACCAACCGGTGCTGGCATCGCCGCGGCGTTCGAGGGTCACTTTCGCGGCCTTGGCCAATTCGGGTGTGCCGTCGGGTGTGATTTCGCCGAACGGATGCAGGCCATAAAGATGCGAGACATGGCGATGGTGGGGATCGGCTTCTTCATAATCATCGAGCCATTCCATGAGTTGACCGTGTTTGCCAATCCGGTTGGGCGCCAATTGGGCACGGGCTTCGGCAAGACGATTTTTGAATTCATCATCCACTCCGAGAATCGTGGCCGCCTCGATACAGTTGCCGAACAACTCGCGAAGCAACTGCATGTCCATGGTCGGGCCAATACAAATGCTGGCTTTGCCGCCATCGGCAGTTTTGAAGGCATTCTCCGGAGAATTTGACGGCGCGGTGACAAGCCAACCTGTTTTTGGATCTTTGATCAACATGTCGAGGTAAAATTCCACCGATCCCTTCATGATGGGATAAACCTTACGGAGAAAATCCTTGTCTCCGGAAAAGGCATAATGCTCCCACAAATGATCACACAGCCACGCCGAGCCACTGGAGGTCGCGCCCCAGGAGGCCTTTTCGCCGGGTGCGGTGAATCCCCAAGGATTTGTAATCACATGCGCCACCCAACCATTCGCGCCATAATAGGCCTTGGCCGTCTTCGCGCCGGGAGCTTGCAACGATTCGATAAGTTTGGCCAAGGGCACATGACAATCACCGAGACCACACATCTCGGCGGGCCAATAATTCATCTGCACATTGATATTGAGATGGTAGTCGCCGTTCCACGGGGTCTGGACACCATCGGCCCAGATGCCCTGGAGGTTGGCGGGCATCGTGCCGGGGCGCGAACTACTGATGAGCAGATATCGTCCGTAATTGAAGTAGAGTGCCGCGAGGGAGGGATCCTTCCCTCCTTGGCCGAGGAGATTCATGCGTTGGTCGGTTGGCAGGGCCGCTGCTTTGGTTGACTCTTCTTTCCCGTCGGAGAGTTCGAGGGCCACGCGATCGTAAAAACCCTTGTATTCAGCCACGTGGGCATCGCGTAGCGCCTGATAGGATTTCGTGCCTGCCTTCTCAATGTCATTGGCGGTGGCGGCCAGGGGATCGGCTGTGCTCCGGCCTGCGAAGCCCTGGTAGTTGGTCGCACCCGCGACGAGCAGCATCACTTGGTCCGCATTTTCGATATGTAAGGTGTTGCCATCCACGCGGATGTTGCCCCCGGTAGGGATGGCTCGCAGGCGGGTCACATGGGTCAAGCCTTCCACACCGGGTTGACCGCTGTTGAGTTGACCGACCATGAGCAGGCCGTTTTCTCCATCCGCTTTGGTTTCGAAGCGTTCTTCTCGGTCCAACACGATGGAGAAGGAATGGGCTCCGGGTTTGTCAGCTGTGAAATGGAAGACCATCACTTGAGCCGGTGCGCTCGAAAACGCTTCCCGTCGATATGTCACGCCGTCACGATGGTAGTGAACGGAAGCGACAGCTTCGCGGAGATCAAGTTGGCGCTGGTATTTCCGAGGCTCCCTTTCTTCATCGACGGATTGACTTTTCGGTTCGGCCTTCCAACGGATCCTCAGATCCCCGAGTTCCTGATAGCATCCGAAGGGAACATTCGCGCCTCGCCCCCGACCGGAGCCGGCCCCTTTGCAAATGAAGGTCTGATTGACCAGTTCCTCCGCCTCGACATTTTTCCCCTCCAGCAAAAGCCTGCGGATCTCAGCGAGGTTCTTCGAAGCATCTTCCCGGTTGTCATCTCCAGGCGAGCCCGACCACATCGACTCCTCATTGAGAGCGAACCGCTCTTCCCGCACCCCGCCAAAAACCATGGCGCCGAGCCGTCCATTGCCAATCGGCAGGGCTTCACGTTCCCAATCCTTGGCCGGGCGGTTATACCATAGTGTGGAGGACGGATCGATGGGTGCGGTTTGCGCGGACGCGCAGGAGAGGCCGCTGCCCAGAAGGGTGAGAAGGGCAATGCCGATGGATGAGGATAAGTATCGCATAACCATGGTTCAGTCGGGGAAGATCTCCTTGAGCAATGCGGATTCGAGTTCGTGTTTCGGTGCGAATGCATCGGAGTCCATGTAGGAAAGGAGACTGCAGAACATCTGCCTGACCTCGGGAATGTCGCTATGACCGGGAAGGTCGATGGCAGAAATGAGCACTGAGCCTCCACCGGCTTTTGTTTCTGCAATGAGACCGAGTTTATGGTTGCGGACAAAATTGTCCACCATCTGCAGGATTGGGCGGAACCCGGCAGGACTTCCATCGAACATGATGGGCCGCGAGTTCTTCAAAAGATGCCACCACTGCCAATTGGCGTGGAACTCGGTCGGGAATGCAGCCAGAGCGGGATGCGAAGGATCACACAAGAAGCCCAGAGTGCCCGGAGGCAGTTTCTTCTCCCCGCGTTTGACGGCGGCCTCCGCGAACATCGGGGACCAGAACTCGCACTGGAACCCACCGGGCACGGAACGAGGCAGTCGATCATGCGCCGGAACGAGCAATACCTTGCCGCCTTTCTCCAGATGCTCCCGCGTGGCCGGATCATGGAGCTTTCGAGTAACGAGGATGCCCTCCGGCACCTTGACCTCTTTTTCCGGAGGATAGATCCAAATCGAATATTTGTTGCGATGGGGCGTGTCCTTGATACGAAGCACCAACTCAAGTTTGGCCGGAGCGGTGATACCGAGCTTTTCAATCGGGATTTCGCACTTACCGAGGTCATGGATTCCTCCGGCCGTCAGGGTGGCTTTCGGAAGTTGGAAAGTGGAAAGGACTTTTCCTTGGGAATCCAAAAGCTCCCCGGTCAAGGTGGCATCGGCAAGGTCCCGTGGCCCGTAGTGCGCGACCTGAACCGATGCCGAGAAGGTTTCATCGCTCGTCCACGCGTATTTCTCCATGCGCAGGAGCGGAACCGTCTCCGAACAAAACTCCAGCCACTTTTTCCGATCCACCACCCCCTTCTCTTCCATAAAAACATTGAGCATCCCGACAAGTGCGGTGCCCTGGCCGGGGAAATCCATGATGTCCAGAAGCTGGAAGCCACCGAAGCCAGGAGTGCGGAGGGCAGCTTCGATATCCTCGCGATAACAAATGGCTGCCAATGCTCCGGAGGCCCGCACGAAGTCCGCAGCCTGATCCAACATTCCGGCTTTTTCCAATCGCTCTCGGAAGATTTCGTAATTCCTCGCCCTCAGGACACCGGTGAATTTGGGAATGTCTCGGAAGTCGGGATAAACCTGAAACTGACCCGTCTCATGGCCGATGGCGGGCACGGCCACGCCTTCGATGGAAGCCGAAAAATCGACCATCGTGGAAGGTGGCTTCGACTCGATGTGAGGGTCGGGAAAATCGAAGAACGAGAAGGACCCACGGAGCGCCTTGCTGTCTTTTCCGATTTTACCAGTCACCCAGAAGTCATCCCCTTCGGCGAGACTAGGTGCCCAATGCATGTTATTGGAGCCTTGGGCCATGAGGATGCCGGGCTCGCTTCTCTTGAATCGTGCGATCAAATCAAACATGCCCTGAGTGCGGCCGAGTTCGTTACCAAGGGTATACATGACAAATGAAGGACTGTTCCCGAAGTGTCGGAAAATCGCATCACTTTCACGCAGGGCGAAGTCATAGAGGGTTGTTTCCGATTCCGAGGCGAGCACATCGAGGTAATCGATGTTATGGCGGGCGGCCTCGGCGTTATCGGGGGCATTGAACGCGCTCCGTTTGTTCGGCAGTTCGACTTGAAAATAGAATCCAAGTTCATCCGCCGCTTCGAAAGCGGCCGCCGGCGGACACCACGAGTGGAAGCGCCAATGGTTGAGCCCCCAATGGCGGGTGATACGCAGCAACCGCCTCCATTCCTCGAGACCCATCGGCGCATACCCGGTAAGCGGGAAATTTGCGCAATCCAAGCGTCCGCGCAGGAAGACCTGGCGGCCATTGTTGAGCAATCGTGCGCCGTCGCGAGTGAACTGGCGCATGGCGAAACGGGTGACCGATTGGTGGGCGAACTTCTGATTCGCCGAATTGGCCTCAAGTGCGATCTCCATCCTCAGAAGCGCGGGCGAGAATTCATCCCAAAGCGGCACGCCATCTCCCAGTTCATGCGTGAATTCGACGAACTCTTCCCCTGCCTTGAGGGAGAATGGGACTTGCTGGAGAGCAAACTCCTGCGGCTTTTCCACGTTGTAACTCCGGCAACGAATCGAAAGCATGCCTTGCATCGGTTCTCCGGTCAGATTGCCCATCTGAACCCTAACCCTCGCCGCTTTTTTTGTAATATCAGGGAAAACGCGAATTCCTTCGATCCAGACGCGATCCATGGCCCGCAGTTCCATTTTCCCGAGGATTCCGTTCCAGTTGGTCTGGGTTCGCTCATCCACCGCGTGCGATGGACCAACCGGCGGCAATTTTGAATTGTCGATGCGCACCGTGATGGTGTTTTTCCCCGCTTTGATCATCGAAGTGACATCGAACTCGTGGGGAGCACTTAGGGAATCACGCCTGCCGGCGAAAGTATCACCAATCCAGACCCGAGTGTTTTTCGTCCGCTCGAACGAGAGCAGGATGCGTTTGTCTTTCCAGTTTTCGGGGATGGCCACGTCTCGCTGATACCAAGCGGGTCCTTTCCAAAACCACGGGCGCATGAGACGATCGGCGGGCTTTTCAGCCTGCTCGATGCCTTTGCGGTTCTCGTCGGTCGTTCCGGGCAGTTTGACGGTATCTCCGAGTTCACGGGTGTTCCACTTGGCGCTGATTCCCTCGTCCTTGCCGTCTAGTTCGAAACGCCACTGCCCGCTCAAATCAATCACCTCGGCGAGAGCGGCGGGGGCGAGGACCAATCCCAAGGATAGGCAAAGAACCGCCAAGAAACACCGGGTCGATAGGGTGCGGCTTCCGAACAGGAACCGCGGCGGGCAAGCAGGCCCGGGATGGAGCGGCGATGGGAAAATACGTGCGGGAGTCATGGGTTGGTCCGTCGAGGGTGGGCCCGGAGGCGCATCCGCACTCAAAGCATCCCAAGCCGTGACCGTTGGTTTACGCTCCCTTCCCTGCCCGGCTTTCGATGATTTTGACCGGCAACTCGGGGGGTGAACCGGCAAAGTGGAAGATTGCGATTGTCGGCAGGCATGGCAAATTTACCTCGAAAACCGCTGGTCACGCACCCGCCCCATAGGCGGTCATCCTACCCTCACAAACTTTCTCCATGAACCACGTTTCCATATTCAACGATGTGATCGGCCCGGTGATGCGCGGCCCGTCGAGCTCCCACTGTGCCGCCGCATTGCGTATCGGCCGCCTCGCCCGCGATCTCATGGATGGCGAGATCAAGGATGTGCTTGTCGAGTTCGACCGTTCCGGCTCACTTCCCACGACCCATGATAGCCAGGGTTCCGACATGGGACTGTTTGGAGGGCTACTCGGTTGGAATGCCGACGACGAACGTTTGCCGGATTCGGGCAAAGCCATGGCTGCCGCGGGTATCGATTTGCGCATCGTGACCGTGGATGTGGGAGACCCTCACCCCAATACCTACCGGTTGACCCTGAAGAACTCCCGCGAGCAGCACTCGCTCATCGCCATCTCTACCGGCGGAGGTATGATGGAAGTGTTGAGCATCGATGGAGTGCCGATGGCCATGGATGGGGGCTATCACGAAACCCTAATCTGGCTGGATAAAGAATCAGACGCACTCGCTTCATCCCTCATTGCCGACGCGGTCCATGTTCATTCGCATTCCGGAGGGGTAATCGTGCAGGTCCAGGCTGCCGTTTTTGTCGATGATACCCTGCTTGCTCCGTTCCAGCCAATCGCGGTCAAACGACTCGCTCCGGTGCTTCCTGTGCCATCGAGCAAGGCGGCAAGAGTGCCATTTTCCTCGTGTTCGGAAATGCTTGCCAAAGATGGTGCGCGTGAAACCCCGCTGTGGCGGCTCGCCGTCGAATACGAGCGGGCGCGGGGAAGACTCTCCGAGGAGGAAGTCGTGGCGAAAATGGTCGAGATCGTCCGCATCCTGCGCAAGAGCGTGGCGCAGGGCATTGAAGGCACGTCGTATGAGGATCGGGTTCTCCATCATCAGAGCGGAAAATTCAAGACCTTGATGGAAAAGGGAAGCCTGCTCGATGGCGGCGCCTTGAACCGGATTATCCTGTATGTGACGTCGCTTATGGAAGTGAAAAGCTCGATGGGCGTGATCGTAGCCGCCCCGACCGCCGGAGCCTGCGCGGCTTTGCCGGGTGCGGTCATCGCAGTGGCGGAAACCATGGGCAAGAGCGAGGAGGAAATGGCAGCTGCCATGCTGGCGGCTGGAATCATCGGTGTCTTTATTGCCACCCGCTGGACTTTCGCGGCGGAAGTGGGTGGTTGCCAGGCGGAAGGTGGCGCGGCCGCTTGTATGGCTGCGGCCGCCCTCGTTACCCTCGCGGGCGGAACCCGTGACCAAGCCGTCGCCGCGGCTTCGCTCGCCTTCCAATCCATGCTTGGTTTGATTTGTGATCCCATTGCCAATCGCGTCGAGGCTCCCTGCCTCGGCAAGAATGTGATGGCTGCCGCGAACGCGCTCTCCTGCGCCAATATGGCCTTGGCCGGATTCGATCCACTGATCCCGCTCGACGAGGTAATCGATGCCGCCAAGGCGGTCGCTGAAAGAATGCCTCGTGAACATCGCTGCACGTCCCTCGGAGGACTCGCCGTCACTCCGACATCACTCGCCATCGAGAAGAAACTCGCCGCTCTCAAAGGCTGCGGTTCCGGTTGCGCCTGCCACTGACTCCCCCTCTAGCCACGGCTTTCCGTGATTGAGCTTCGCCGGTCATTCCCTAACGTGTCATCATGAAACCATGGCTCATTGCAGGGATTATCGCCGCGCTCGCCGGCGGTTTTGCCGCCGGATGGTTCGCCCGTGGAATTGGCACGGCTGAAAAGAATCCGCCTCCTGAAAAACCCGCGGTATCCTCTGCCACCACTGATTCCACCCTGTCCATGGTGGACTCCATCATGCGCTCCGGAGGAAACGAGATCGATATGCCGTTTCCGAAAGTGATCGAGGTTGGAACCGGCCACCGCCTGCTTCCGATGATGGCAAACGATCCCGTCCATGCCGCGTTGGTCGATCTGATCGCCGCCTCGCTCAATGCCATCTTGTCGGAGATGAATGCTGAGCATTCGCCCGTATCCGGACTCCGCCGCATCAACGAGGCCTCGGCCTTCTTCGAGGAAGGTCTGCGCCGCCGCATCGACGAGCATCCCGACTTTGAATGCGGATTCCCCCATTCAGCGACGGGTAAAGTCCAACGGAGCGGCTATCCTGACCTGCGTATCTTTCACCCCGTTAGCGGCAAGGTTTTTTATCTCGACCCCAAACTTTACGAACGGGCCAGCCGGGAAAGCACGCTGCGAACGTTTTACTTTACCAGTGATCCAGGCACCTCGAAGGTCGGTGAAGATGCCGCCCATTTGCTCGTGGGTATCTACCATGATGGCGCGGACGGTCATTGGAAGTTCCTGGGTTGGGACCTCGTCGATTTATCCTACTTGAACGTCAAACTGAAGGCGGAGTTCCAGGCCTCGAACCGCGATCTCTACGACGAAAAACTCATCCTCCGATCTTCCTCCACCAAATCTCCCGCACCTTCACAGGAACCTTGATCAACTTTCCGATTCCATGGCCAATCCCCCACCCC
>JBJTQJ010000075.1:0-4000 GCA_046075565.1 Verrucomicrobiales bacterium
CCACCGAACGTGCGTCGAAGCCGGGAGCCATGAGGGTGGGCAGGATGGCGGCGGCATGACCGGCCCGCACCAGCGTCGCCGCCTGAAGCAGTGAACCGGTCTCGCTCACCACACGGGGGTTTCATGGTCTGCTGTGCCGGGGGCAACAGGGGAGAGTTTTGAGAACGCCCCCGCCATCACGCACGGTTGTAGGCGAGTGGGAATGGAAGTTCCCTAAACTGGAGAATCATCCGCGCCCTCCATTTCGTCGCAGAACGTGCCGATGGCGGAAGCCTGCGCTTGCGGAAAGAAAGTCGCAAAGTCACGGAGGAAGAGGATGCATTTCTCACGGCTGTCGGGCATTCCCTGCGCTGCGAGCATAGCCTGGAGCATTTCGTCGAGGATCCGGCCTGATTCATCGGAACCCATACCCCAGACGAGCAGAACCTTGGTGAAGAGTTCCATCCACTTCCGCCGATCAAAGCAGGTGATGGCTTCGGCCGCTCCTCTCGTGAAGTCCGCGGGATCCGACGATTCAAAGCCGAATTCAAGGTGCATATCCGAAGGTGGCGCACTGGCACGGCTGATCAAGGATTCTACCCTCGACATGGAGAAGCTCCGGGGCCTGGATTTTCGGATAAATTGGAACATTGATGCAGCCGAAAATGCAGGTTCTATCGGCGAGCAAGATGGAAGCGGATGCTCTGAGCAGTCACCCAAATCCATCGAAGGTTGTTCCATGATGACGGTAGCCACGGGAACCATGTTTATGGTATCGACGGCGATGAATGATGCTCCATCGCAGAGGATGTTTTGGCGGCATGCCACGGCCACGGCTTCATCCGACTTGCCACTGTCGATCAGTGATGTGATTTCCGCCTTGGCGGCCAGCAGCATGGGAGCGCGGCTATCCGTCAAGGTGACCGGAACGCGGGCTTGGCGCTGGCTTCCATCGGTAAAGTGCATGTCCAGGTCGATGTGGGATGGGATCTCCTGATCTTGCTTTCCGGAATTCCTCGTGAACGGAACCAGCGCGCCCTGGTTTCCGCGCAGGGCGGGAGGGTTCCCAACCACTGTCCAGCCCTCGCCGACGTCGAGACGGTCGAGCGCGGGGCTGAGCAAGTTGCGGATCAGCCGCCGCATGGAGTTCTGCAGTTCCTCATCGGGTGAGCACAGGTTGCAGGTGCCCCGCGTGCGCCTTGCGATTTTCCTCAACACATCGTCATTCACATTGGCATCGATGCCGATGGTATGGATTTCGATACCACACCCGGCGGCGAGTTCACAAGCGCGTGCTTCATCTCCGAATTGGCCGTCGGTAATCACCACGATCACCGGACGGTTTGCCATCCCCGCCTGGCGGATGGATTGGCCGAAGGCGTTGGTGAACTCCGTTCCGCCACTCGGACGATGGGTGATCAAAGCACTGGCAATCTCATGCGTGTTCTTCTCGGTGGCCGGAATGAATCCGCTGGTTATGGATTGGAGTTTGCTCGCAAAGAGGTTCACGGCGATACGGTCGGTGGACGGGATATCCATCAATACCGTGATCATGGCCCGGGTGAGCGCTCTCCAGTTGTCTCCCTCCATGCTGCCGGAGGAATCCAGCAGGAAGAGGATGTCGCGTTGGCCGCGTGCAGATGGCATGTCGTCGGGGGCTTGGACCGAGCAGAGCAGATAGGAGCCATCCGTCCTGCTGACGAGCGCCATGGGAGCCGCCGTGGTCGTCCAGTTCACCACCAGCGACTGATCCGGCACCTCGATGTGGTCGCGCAAGAAGACTGGAATGGACCCATCGATTCGCATTTCGCCGATTTCCATGGGATGGCTCGGTGATGTGATGTTCCCGGCACCGCGCAGGCTGCCGACACAGAAAAACAATGCGGCATCCGGATCGTTCCGGCCGATACGCCGGGGATTGAGACGTCCGGCATCCGGAACCAAGTCGGTTCCACCATCCGCGCCGACCGGGTGGCCCGGGATGTAACGCACACCCGGGCAGACCGGGATCTCCAACCGGCGCGCTTTGCCCTCGCCCGCCAACGATTGGCTATAGGACAAGACGATGCTAATGGCATCCCCGGGTTGGACATTGCCGAGGCGCAATTCGAAGAGATTGGGGCGCACGGTTTCGACGAGAGCGGCACGATGCCCGGATGCCTTGGCTTTGGCAAAATCGCGCCGGGCTTCCTCGGTGGGCTTGACCACGGCAGAAACCACCCGGTCTCCCACCTTCATTTCACAGCGGTGCACCGAAGCATCGCCGGGCAACGGGAAGACATAGATGACATCCACCGGATTCGGGCCGCTGAACTCGAAGATCTGCCCGATGGAAACCTCGGCCGCGTCACCGCAGACCTCGAATCGAGCATCCACCGCCTTGAGCGGAAGGCGGACGGAGCGTGTTCCGGCTTCGTCAATATACAGTCCGTATTCGGTAGCGGTGGATTCCATGTTATTCTGGGTTGCTGTTGTTTTCATTGGTCAGAATGCGTTTGATCTGGTTGAGCTTGGCGGGTGAAAGGGTGATGCGGCGGTTGGCCACCAGGGTGAACTCCGGGGTCACTTGCCATGCGGAGCAGCTTGGGATGGGTTCCGGGGGCGGCTCAAGCGAGAGGGACTCGAGGGAGGAGGCTTCGAGCTTCCGCAGGGCGGCCGCATCCAAACCGGTGGTCATCTCCACGATGCGGACAATCGACTTGCCGGTGGCCTGCAGCGCCCTGGCCGTGACCAACTGCTGCAGATGTGTTTCCGTCCACTCCGCTCCCGGACCGTAACCTTCGGGAGATGAAAGCACGCCCGATTGGCGGAGAAACCGGACATTCCGTTCGGTGAACATATCCGCCACCCGCCCGTCGCGGACGCGGTCGCCGAGACCAAGGCTCATGAGCTTGTCGTTGGCCTGCCGGATGAGTTCGGTGAGATTCATGGTTGGAAAACGGGGCTTGTTCGCAAGAGCCGGCCTCCTTCCCTGCCGGGATATGGCGACCCTCGCCAGTGACAGTATTTACGCCACTATATGATTTAATGCAACTATTTTTCGCGTTTTCCCCGAAAATCTCTGCTGTGGGGGAGAAGGGACTTTCCTTCAAGCACCCTCGTCGGCCTTCGATTCGGTCTCGCCAAAGGCCTCCGCGAGAGGCAACCATGGGTCAATCGAGCCATGATCGGCAATATCAGCGGCCAGGTCTGTGCTCATGAATTCCGCGGAAGGGATGATGCCGACCCGGCCGAGGTCAAGGCGGTCCGCATCCCAACAGGCACCGATGGTCGGGTCGTCATTACGCCCTCCCTGGGTGTGCCAAATGCAGGCATGTTCAAGCAGGGCAAACCGATGGTCTTCCAGCTCGAAAAGCCTGCCGCGCAGGCTGGATGCGAATTCCGCCCCACGCGCGCCATGCTGCGGATCCCAGCCGTCATTCAGGCGCTGGCAATCGTGGAAGACCGCGAACAAACGGACAACTTCGAGATCGACCCCGGGTTCGTGGGAAAGAATGAGGCCATTGCGCTCCACCCGACGCCAGTGGTCAATGCCATGGAAACCCAGATGCCGGTTCTCCACCCCGCATTCCTTGATAACGGTGGTCCAGATATGATCAAAGTTGTTCATCGGGAAAATCGGTCCTTCGGTCATTTCCGTGGGATGCGGGGGTGGGCGGGGCTGAAGCCTGAGTGACGGTGGGACTGATCGCGTCCTCCATCTGCTGCCAATACGGGCGCAATTCAGCCACCTGGGTACGCGTCGCGCGCAGGGCGGCCAGCTTTCCGGATACATGCGCCAGCCCGGCGCGCACATCGTAGACGTGCAGCACTTCCTCCAGCTTGATCTGCCGGACGAACGCCCCGCGGTTGTGCACCACCGTCAGCAATCCTGCCTCCGCAAGCTGGCGCGTGGCCTCTCGGATTGGACCACGGCTCACGTCCAATTTCGCGGCGAGCGCGATTTCATTCAGCCTTTCCCCTGCCGCCAGCTCCCCCCGTAGAATCATGGCTTCTATCCGGTCTCGAACCACGCTGGTGA
>JBJTQJ010000076.1:0-10756 GCA_046075565.1 Verrucomicrobiales bacterium
CGCCGTCCTTGTCGAAATCTCCGATGCCTGGGAATCCGGAAAATCCTACCTCAAACCACAAAGCTAACAGAACCAAAGAACCACAGCCCACACTTCAACTATAGGTCATGGTGACTTTTACAGAAAAAGTTTTGCACAGCCCAAGGTCCATGGCCTCAGACGTTCGGGCGACTTCCGTGCAGCCGTAACCAATCTTCAGGTTTTCGGGGATGTGGATGCTAGGGAAATTCGTACGAATCAATGGAATGCTTCGGATGAGCGTATTATGACCCTCGTTTAGAAATTTTAGCAAGTGATCAGGCCTTTTTGCCCCCACAAATATGGTTTCTCCGGTCTTTTCCCTACAAATCGAACTCATTCCTACGAAAATTAAACGGATACTGAGAATTCTACCCCGGTCGGACCACGCCTTCGCAAAAAGTTTGCCGAAGGATTGCTTGTTGCGCCGACTTACGCGCGCTAGAATCCATAAATTAGCCGTTCACTCCATGAAACTTTTTAGCCAAACCGTTATCATCGCCCTCTGTATCGCTGGTTTTGCCACCGCAGAGGAGCCCGCCGCCCAGGCTCCCGCCGAGGCCGCACCCGCACCAGTGGTCCTCAAAGCCACCGACAGGGAAGGCCTCAAGGCGGCCGTGGATAAAACCGCCACCGTCACCGGCAAAATCCAGCGCGCCAACGCTTGGGACGGCGGCATCACCTTCCTGAACCTCGAAGGCGGCTTCACCGTCGTCTGCTTCAAGAAGAATTACGGCAAATTCCCCTCCCCTCCCGACCAACTCTTTGCCCAAGGCAAAACCATCGAGGTGACCGGCAAGGTGAAACTCCACAAAGATCGCCCGGAAATCGAAATCACCGGCCCGGATCAAATAAAGGTCATCGCCGACGCCCCCGCCGCTCCGCCCGCCGCCGCCCCCGAGGCGCCGAAGGAGGAGAAGAAAGCGGAGAATCCGTGATTCGGATGTGCCAGTTCGCCGGAGACGCCCAGATCTTCGAGAAGCTCCTACATCCAGATCACCTCAAAATAGACGGCACCAACGCCGTGACGTGCCATATATATAGTCCGCAGGGCAACGGGCAACTGTCGTTTCCTCGACTGTAAGTTCATCCATGCACACCCTCGGCGACATGGCGAAAGCCCTCAACCGCCCGCCGGTTTACCTCCACGGCTTGATGGCGCGATTTGTCTTACCCGTGCTCGAGGGCGCGGGTTATTCAGACGCCTATCTGGCTTTCCTGAGGACGCTTCTATATTTGCGCGTGCTAAACGTGAAAGAAGACACCTTGCGCGAGCTGTGGCATCTGGAAAAGAAATTGCTCCAACTTCTGCATGTGGATTCCACCGGCTCGCCGACCTGGTTCCTTGATGCTTGCGGACAAACCACCAATCCGCGCCAAAGACTCCTGTTGACGAATTTTGACATTGGCGTGGCCATTCCGTCCGGCGCTCTGCAACTCGGTTTGAATTTCGGGACGGACCTCCCTGAGCTTTTCGCCGGCTCGGACATGGGCGAAGACGCGCTCCGCATCCTACGTGATTGCCAGACGGTGATGACCCGCATCCAGAGCGATGTAAAAGCCGAACTTCCCCTGCTGCGCGGTGCGGCCCGTTGGTCGGCCCGTTTGGGGTAGCCATCGAGACCCCGTTGCCATTTATTGCCAGATAAAGCTGCAATTCCAGGGGAAATCACGCTGCCAGCCTTCTTCCAAAGTGGAAATCTTTGGTGGCAAGGGGCGGATTTGAACCGCCGACCAAAGGCTTATGAGTCCTCTGCTCTACCACTGAGCTACCCTGCCATTCACGGGAGGAAAACTGTATCCGGGACGGGTTTTTTGTCAAGACGGGGAGGAATGTCGCCGGATGGCATGGGAACGCCCGTGAGGCTTTCCATGCTGACGGTTTCTCGACCCGGAGGGCAAAGGCAGATTCGCCGACGGCGTGCACCACCGGAAAACAGCAGGTCAAATGATCCGCGACGAGACCTTGTTTTCCCTCACGGCTCCAACTTGATCACGGAAACATCCGGGTCGGGCAGCTTGTCGCCGGTTTCTACGATGGTCGTTTCACCTTCAATGCGGATGGTGGCTGGCGTTCCCCCTTGCAGCCAGGTGGCGCGGGAGAATTTGCCCGGCACGGTGACTTCGGTGTTTCCCTTGAGGTCATGGAGGTGCAGGTAAAGCACGTCCCCTTTGCGGGTGAGGCGGGCATCGGCTTTCGGAATCACCGCTCCACCGGCCGTTGTTCCATAGATGGCCTCGCCGTTCACTTTCATCCATTCGCCCATGCGGCGGAGACTCGCCACCGATTCCTCCGGCACGGAACCATCGCCCTTCGGCCCGATGTTGAGGAGAAGGTTGCCTCCTTTGGAACTGATGTCGGAAAGAGTGCGGATGAGATCCGCGGCCGATTTCCATTTCTTATCGTGGATGCTGTATCCCCATGTGGTGTTCATGGTCATACACGTCTCCCAATCGGTGCCCGGCATGCCGGTGGGCGGCACATGGTTTTCCGGCGTGATGAAATCGCCGTAGCGGGTATCGAGCGTGGTGGTGATATTGTGGGTGCCCATGCCATCGAACCCGGCTTCGGGCAAACGGTAGAGGCGGTTGTTCATGATGGTGGCGGGCTGGTGTTTCCGAACCATGGCCATGAGATCGCTTGCTTTCCATGCCTCGTCACCCTGGAAATCGGTGGCGCTGTAATCCCACCAGACCACATCCACCTTGCCGTAGTTCGCGAGCAATTCTCCGACTTGCTTGTGCAGGTATTCGATATACTTCGCGTGGTCCCGCGGGGCTGTGGCTTTTTCGCGTGCTTCTTTTGGATAAGGAAGTTTCGTGGATCGGGTGAAATCATATTCCGGATGATGCCAGTCGATGACGGAATGGTAATAACCGACCTTCAGTCCGGCCGCGCGGGTGGCCTCGGTGATCTCCTTCACCAGATCGCGTTGCAAAAGATCTCCCGCGTCGAAATTCCCCGCCTTGCTATCGTGCAGGGAGAATCCTTCGTGGTGTTTGGTCGTGAAAACGAGATAGCGGCAGCCGGCTTCCTTGGCGAGATCGGCCCATTCGGTGGCGAAGCCCTGCTTCGGCTGGAACTTCGGGGCAGCTTCGGCAAAATAGGTATTGGTATCCACCCCGACACGTTGCTGAATCCACTCCATGCCACCCGAGTCGGCGACTTTTTTCCCTTTCCAATTGCCGGCGAGACCGGAATAGAGGCCCCAGTGCACGAACATCCCGAAGCGCGCCTCCCGCCACCACCCCATGCGGGCCTCCCGCGCCTCCGGCGCTTCCTTTTCCGCAAGCGCTGCGGAAATCTGGGATGGAATCAAGGCGGCCATAAGCACAACAGCGGAGAGATGGATCTTCGACATTGTGATTTGTTACGCGAAGGGGCCACGACCCCTTGCAGATTTTTACCTTCTTGACCGACCGCGCCCGGAGTTGGGGCGTCGATCCTGCGAGGAGGACGAACGTTCTCCGCGAGCCGAAAATTGACCGCGACTGGAATCCTGCGCGCGACCTTGGCCCTGATTGCCGCCGCGCGTCCGCTGGGACTGCGGTGGTGGTGGCGGCGGCGTGCTCAGGTCGAGTCCGGCGCAGATGCGGTGGGGCAAACCGCGTCCGATGAAGCGCTCAAGCGAACGCAACGACGCACGATCATCCGGAGTGATGAAACTGATCGCGTCACCCACCGCGCGGGCTCGACCGGTGCGTCCAATGCGATGCACGTAGTCCTCCGCCTGCGGCGGGAAGTCGTAGTTGATCACATGGGAAATGCCTTCCACGTCGATGCCGCGAGCGGCAATGTCGGTGGCCACAAGCACACGCACCAGCCCGTCTTTGAATTCCTTGAGCGCGCGCAGGCGTTGGTTCTGCGAACGATTCGAGTGCAAGGTGCCGCAACGGATGCCCTGCACTTCGAGTTTTCTCGCGACTTTGTCGGCACCATGTTTCGTGCGGGTGAAAACGAGCACGCTGTCCATCACCGGATCCTTGAGCAATTCCGAAAGCAAGGCAAGCTTGAGATGGGTTGGCACTTCATAGCCCCATTGGGCCACCGACTCCGCCGGGTTGGATCGTTTGCCCACCTGCACCACCTTCGGCGAGTGCTGGAACTCTTTGGTAAGCGCTTCAATTTCGGGCGACAAGGTGGCGGAAAACAAGAGAGTCTGTCGCCGCGTGGGCATGTGTTTCACGATCCGTTTGATCGATGGCAAGAAACCCATGTCGAGCATGCGGTCGGCCTCATCGAGCACGAGGCAATCGAGCCCGCGGAAGTCGCCATGCCCTTGGCCCATGAGATCGAGCAAGCGGCCCGGGCAGGCGATGATGATATTCGCACCGGCACGCAGCGCGTCGATCTGCGGGCGCTCCCCCACCCCGCCGAAGACCGTGGCCACCCGGACAGGGAAATGGGCCGAATACTTTTTCACGTTCTCTTCGATCTGGGCGGCAAGTTCCCTCGTCGGGGCGAGGATCAAGGTGCGGATGCCAGGCTGGCGACGCCCTCCACTGGCCTTGGCCATACGGCTCAAGACGGGCAAGGTGAAGGCCGCGGTTTTGCCCGTGCCGGTCTGGGCAATGCCAATCACGTCATGGCCGGTGAGCACCACCGGAATGGCGGCGGATTGGATCGGAGTAGGTTCGACATAGCCGGCGTCCTTGACGGCCTGGAGGATGGCGGGCTCGAGCCCGAGGGAGGTAAAAGGCATGGACCGGAAGTTTACACCAGATCGAGGAAGCGTGCTTGAAAGATTTCAGGGCTGAGGGAAAGACGGCAAAAAGATGGTTGGCAAAAAGATTTTCAGCAGCATGCGGAATGATGAAATGCTCACCCGCAGGAAACCAAGTCAAGTGCTCGGTAACGTCGCGAAACTAGAGGAGACGGGAAAGCCAGGAAGGCCAGTCAAAAGCCAGCAGGAGGTTTGCGGACAGGAGAACTGAAGGAGAACTGATCATTCCGAGAGAATTTCCTTCACGAGTTCTAGAGTCATCGTGGGGGAGCCGAGCGGGGCGTCCAGCGCGATGGAATCGCTCTCGACAACATTACGGGCTTGCACCACCCGCTCGATGACATCGTTCAGGGTAACAAATTCTTCAGCATGGAATCCACTAGTTCCCGAATTCAACTCAAATTCCAGCCAGTCGGATAAGTTTTCCAATTCGGCATGAACGCCAAGACAACCATCGCGACTGGAAAGCTCTTCGCAAAGCCGATCCTGTGGCCGAAGTTTCCCCGGCTCTACCCCTAGATTGTGAGCAGCCGCAATCCAGACGGATTGCCACGCTTGCAAGGATACACTTGAGCCAGATTGCTCATGAAGAATGTCAAGACCGACCGACGGGCGGGACAAAAATCGCTCGGCCAAACTCTCTCCGAATAGCCTCTTCTTGAGGCCTTTCCAAATTGGGTTGCTATCAATTTTAGCTGGTCCGTGCATATTCAGCAATTCCCGAATATGCCCGCTTTTTTAAAGAAAGACAGGGGCATTGAGAATTCGTTCGCAAAAAAGTCCCTGGCGAGCGCCTCCGCCCAACACTGTCTGCTTTGCACCAATCTTAATGGATGAATGCCTGTTCCCAAGGCAAGACCGGGACGGTCTTGCTACCACTCTGATAGATGCTACCAGGCCAAATCCCTTTGGGTTTCCGGGTTAATCGCAAGAGCGTCTCGCTCTCGCCCCCAAGGAATGGGTCAGAGGCGCAGCAAAAGCAATCGCAAATTGCGCTATAGAAGCCAGTATTAATCTCGTCCACCCGAACCCTTTCTCCCATCTTTTTGCCCCACGTCTTTTTGCCAAAAATCTCTTGGCGAAAGACATGGTTGCCAGATATCCCTCACCTCGGCACAAGCATAGAGTCGCGGTCGAGGCCGGTGAGTTCGGAGAGTTTTTTCAACATACGGTGGAGGGTGGCCATGAGCATGATCATGATAGGCACGCCAATAACGATGAATCCCCAGAAGGTTTGTTTTCCCACCGCCGCATTATAGGCCTCGCGGGCCCCCGGCGCGTTTGTATCCACCGAACCGAGGAAATACATGCCGAGGAAGAAATTGAGGGCGGTCGAAATGAGGAAGGATCCCCCGAAGGCGAGCGCAGCCTGCCAGAGCAATCGGTCGAACTCGGGGCGCTGGCCTTTTTCCGCGATGACCCGTTCGATTCTCGCGACGTCGAAGATGTCGGGATTGAAGAGCAGCACGCGTACGAGCGGCGAACGGGTCCGGTGCGAGAGGATGACACAAAGGCCGAGAACGAACGGGATGGATGCCTCTTTCAGCGCGAACATAAGTGCGGCTTTCGGATGGATGGTGCCATCGGGCCGCCAGGATAACAAAGTGATGCCACCGGTGAGCAGCACACTACCGAGTCCGATGAAAGAGAAGGCATTCGCTTTTTTCGTGCGCAAGTAAAACCAAATGCCGTAGCCGAGGGGAAAGAGAATGGCGATGGTCATCCCCCAAACCGGACCGATGTGCCATGGTCTTGTCCCTTCCTTGCTGAGCGCGCTCAAGGCCACCACCGGGATGATGACATTGAGGAGGAAGTTGTGAAGCGGGTTCTCCTTGGGAGGATTAGCCGCCGGCGTTGCGGGGGGAACTGTCATGCGTGCGGACATGTTGCGCGGCGGAGGCCTGCGTGCAAGCGGGGAAAATGGGGATAAGACTCAAGACGGCAAGACTCAAGACACAAGACCGGGAAGCACTCAATAGCGAAGCGATGAAGCGTATGGGCGGCCAAAGTGTCGGACTGCGCCGGCAGAGGGAGCCTTTGGCGACCAACGACGGCGCTTTCGGGTCGTGGCGGTGCCGATGAATTCTCCAGCGGAGCCGAACTAGGGCTCGGCGTTCCCAGGGGGACCTGGCGACCACGGACTGAATAGACGCACCCCGGCTAATCTCCATCTCCCCTCCGTGCCGGAGATGGCATGAACGCCAGCGCGAGCCAGCCGGCGAGCAGGGCGGTGCCGCCGATGGGCGTGATGGCTCCGAGCCAGCGTTCGTTGGTCAGGGCCATGAGATAAAGTGTGCCGGAGAAGATCAGAATGCCAAAGAGAAACAAGACGATGGGGAGTCGGCGTGCCCCGAGGGCGAGGGCACCGAGGGCGGCGACGGTATGCGTGAGGTGGTACAGCGAAGCTTTTTGCCACCACTCGGCGTGGGTGGGATGGGCCGTGAAATAATCCTTCAACCCGTGTGCTCCGAAGGCCCCGAGGGCGACACCGAGAAATCCCGAGAGGGCAATCAAACGCAACCAGAGCGGCGGCAATGCGGATTTTTCCATCGGCTAAACTATCATTCTAAAGAGGAAAATGGAACCACGAATGGACACGAAGGGGCACGAATTTTCAGAAGGTTATGACGAAAGACCTAATCACACTGCGGATGAGTGAAGCTGCTTCCATAAATCTCTGGTTTTCAATTTCTTATTCGTGTTTCTTAGCGTCCATTGGTGGTTTCTAGGATCATTCGCGGGCGCGGATGGCCACGCGCAATTTCGCGGGCTGCGAACGTGGGTTGGCGCGGCGTTCCTCCGGTCCGGCGGTGATCACATCCTCATTTCCGTTCTCCCACTGGCCGAGGCGGCGTCCCTCGCGGAGCGCGAGTTTGACCCGCCGATCTTCCCCGGAATGAAATGTGAGGATCGCGACGCGTCCTCCGGGTTTGATCGCTTGCGGAAGGACGCGCAGGAACGCATCAAGGGCTCCGAATTCGTCGTTAACGGCAATGCGGATGGCTTGGAAGACCCGCCGGATGCTTGACTCGATGGCCTCTTCGGATTGTCCGGGCAGAGCGGCGCGGATGGCACGGGCAAGAGCGAGGGTATCGGGAAAATCTTTTCCGGCGAGCCGTATGGCGAGTTCGCCAGCATGGGATTCGTCGGAATTTTCACGCAGCACAGTGGTGAGGGTTTCCGCCTTGGCGCGGGACAGCCACTCGCGGGCGGAGAGTCCGCGTTCGGGGTTCATGCGCATGTCGAGCGGACCAGCGGCCTTGAAGGTAAACCCGCGGCCAGGATCATCGATTTGCATGGAGGAACATCCAAGATCGGCGAGCAGGAAATCGAATGGACCGGTCTCGGCCAGAACCTTGGACAGGCCCGCGAAATTCGAGCGAATGGCGCGGAAGGCCGGTTCCTCGTAACCGAGGGAACGAAGTCGTTCGACCGTGCGCGGCAACTGCACGGGATCGACATCGAGTCCGATCAGCCTGCCCCCGGGTGCAAGGCGGGCGAGCAGGTTTTCCGCATGGCCGCCGTAGCCGAGGGTGGCATCAAGGCCGGCCTGGCCGGGTGCCGGTTGGAGGAAAGCGAGAATTTCCCCGACCATGATTGGCACGTGCATGCCGGCGGGGGTTTTACCGGAGGCAAAAACCTTCGCGACCGTGGCAGGGTCTCGGGCCGGATCGAGTTCCTTGTATTTTTCCCCGAATCGACGCGGGTGGGTTCCCCGGTAACGAAGGCGGCGGCGGTGGGGAGATGGTTCAGGGGCGTCCATGGGAAGCGAAACAGAGAAACCACGATGGCGAAGCCAGGGCCTCATCATAGACACTAAGAAACACGAAAAATTGAAAAGCAAAGAATTGCGGGAAGCGCTTCACTGGGACGCAGGATACTGCAGCCATGATTCATAAACATTTTGAAATTCGTGCCCATTCGTGTCCCTTCGTGGTTCCGTTTTTCTTTCAAGGGTTCAAGTTTGTTTTTCATGGCGCGGGCGGGAATTGCCAGCATCATTAGCCCCGTGCCCCCCGCCCTGCAAACCATTCTCCTCCTTGTTGGCAGCAACATCTTCATGACCTTCGCCTGGTATGGCCACCTGCGCGCCCATACGGACAAGCCACTGTGGATTGTCATTCTGCTGAGCTGGGGGGTCGCGTTTTTCGAATACTGCCTCATGGTGCCGGCCAACCGCATCGGCCACATGTCAATGAATGTGGCGCAGCTCAAGATCCTGCAGGAGGTCATCACCCTCGGGGTCTTCATTCCCTTCGCCATGCTTTACCTTAAGGAGCCCTTCCGGCTGAACTTCGTCTGGGCCGGGCTCTGTATGGTGGCGGCGGTGTGGTTCATGTTCCGGAAATGAGGGGAAAATAGGAAATTCGCGCTCCGGGAGCTAAAATTGTTCGATTTTGATCTTCAGTCCACGAAAGAACGCTTGACCCTCGGTCGTCTCCGACTGCATTATCTGCAGGCATTCTCAGTTCACGAAAACATTCCGACACTCATGACCCAGTCAATACCCTCAGCTGATGGATGGTGGGGCCGCTTGCAGCCCTACCAGAAGCTTGTTTTTGTCGTGGCCACGCTCGCATGGCTCTTCGACTGTTTGGACCAACAGCTTTTCAATCTGGCGCGGAACCCTGCCATGGCCGCGCTGCTGGCTCCCGGCCAGGACACCAAGTTTTACGGTGGCATTGCCACGGCCATTTTCGTTCTTGGATGGGCGACCGGTGGCATGATTTTCGGCTCGCTGGGCGATCGCTACGGCCGGGCCAAAATGCTTGCGGTCACCGTGCTGCTCTACTCGCTGGCCACCGGACTTTCCGCCTTGGCCGGATTCCCCAACCTGCCCACCATCTCCGGCGCGCTGACGCTGAACAAGATTCCGGGGCTGCAGGATCTCTCCACCCACTATCTCGACTTCACGATTTTCCGTTTTATTACCGGCCTGGGCGTTGGCGGGGTCTTTGGATTGGCCGTGGCGCTCGTCGCCGATACGGTGCCGAATGAAGTCCGGCCTCGCGCGCTCGGCGTGCTCCAATCGTTCTCGGCGGTTGGTAACGTGGCGGCGGGACTCATTGGTATCACCATCGCCCTGACCGCCTTGGGCAAATCGCCGAACTACTGGATGTGGTTGTTTTTCATTGGCGCGCTCCCGGCATTCCTGGTTGCCACCATCCAGATGAAAATGAAGGAACCCCAGGCATGGATCGAGGCACGTGATAGGGCAGCCGCGCAGGGCAAAAAGGCAGGTTCCTACAAGGATCTCTTTTCCCATCCGGTGTGGAAACGGCACGCCCTGCTGGGCATGGTCCTTTCCTGCGCGGGGGTCATCGGTCTCTGGGGTATCGGCGTTTTCTCCACCGACCTCGTGGGCGACATCGTGGGTCAGAGTCTGACGGAAGCCGGCAAAGCCAAGGAGGAAGTGCTCAAGGGCAGACAGCTTTGGGGCTCGCTCAACCTCCTCTTCTTTAACATCGGGGCCTTTGTCGGCATGCTCGCCTTCACCCGCGTCACCGAAGTGGTGGGTCGGAAAAAAGCCTTCACTTTCTTCTTCATTGGGGCATTCGTGGTGACGATCGGTGTCTTCCAGATGATGGGCAAGGTCAGTGGTCGCTGGGACATCCTGTGGATGGCTCCTCTCATGGGCTTTTTCCACCTGTCGGTGTTCGCAGGGTTCTCCATCTATTTGCCCGAACTTTTCCCGACCCGCCTGCGCGCCACCGGTGTTTCGTTCTGCTACAACGTGGGCCGGTATCTGGCCGCGACAGGCCCGCTCACGCTGGCTCTGCTGGCCAAAAAGATGGCGGATAAGGCTGCCATCGAAGCCAAGGCCATCGGAGCAAGCGAGGCCATTGCCAAAATCGACGCCTTCCGCGACGCCGCCTCCCTGATGTGCGGCATCTTCCTGCTCGGCCTTGTCGTCCTCCCCTTCCTGCCGGAGACCAAGGGCAAACCGATGCCCGAGGATTAAGTGTCGACCCGTCTGTTAGATCACCTCAAGGTGCGTCGCTGATGCCGAACGC
>JBJTQJ010000077.1:0-15942 GCA_046075565.1 Verrucomicrobiales bacterium
ACTAGCCAGCAAACCCTCGAACCCCTCAACTGAGCGCCACCCCGTGTAGTGAAGACCTTGCGCCCGAAATCAAGCAAGCGCGGGTCTCAGGGCACCAAAAACACTCCCAGTTGCGAAAGTCGGGGTAGGGCTGTTACCCGCACCCGACCACCATAATCATAGCTTAGCCACTGGCCGGACTTTCGGGTCCGCCTCTCTCGGATTTTCCTTTTCCATCCGCGTTTAAGCTGCTACAGGGGAAGAAAGGAGGTTAGTGTCATGAAAACATTCGGGACGATTGTGGTCGGAATAGACTTTTCCGATGCTTCACTGGCGGCCCTTCGGGAAGCGATTCGGCTGGCCCGCGATGGCGGCAGGGTGGTGGCGGTCGAGGTCGTCGAGAAAGAACTGATCGAGGACCAGATTCGTTTCCACCAGGTGGCGGCGGAGCAGGCGTTGGACCGCATCCACTCGAATCTGATCCGCCATCTGGCGGTGAATGGTGCCGACCATGGCGTGGAGGCGAGGGTGATTGTTGGTTCGCCCTTCACCGGCTTGATCGAAGTGGTCGAAGCCGTGCATGCCGATGTTCTGGTGCTCGGCTCGAGAGGATGGGATCACAACCCGGGTTCGGTTGGGACGGTGGCTGCGCGGTGCGTGCGCAAGGCGAATCTGCCCGTCATGCTGGTGCGCCGTCATCACCACGGGGCGTTCCATCGCATCGTGGCTTGCACGGATTATTCCCCGACCGCAACGATGGCGGTCCAGCGCGCCGGGTGGCTCGCGCGAGAGGAGGGTGCCATGCTGGATCTGGTGCATGTGGATTATCCCGTCTGGCTGCAACCGGTGCATATCCAGTATGATTTGCAGCGTGTGCCGGAAGAGGGCTACCGCGACCAATACCGGGCGTTGATGCGCGAACGTCTCGCCAATCATCTGGTGACCGTTTGCCCGGATGCTCCCTCGGAATGGAAAACCCACGTTCTCGAGGATGTGCGGGCGTCCGATGCCATCGCACGGTTCCTCAAGGAGGTCCAAGCCGATCTGGTGGTGCTCGGCACGGCCGGGCGGAGCGGATTGAATGCCCTGTTGCTCGGCACCACGGCCGAACGATTGATCCATCGTTCCGAGTGTTCGGTTCTGGCCATCAAACCGCCAGCGGTGGATTAAGCCTGAGGAAAACCCAAGAAGGCGGGAAAGCGGAAAAGTTCTGTGGTTTCCACGGTGCTCGCGGAGACCTGCTTTCGGCGGCACCATTGCTGACCAAAAGTGGCGGTGCGAAAGTCGCACGGCAAGTGAGGTGATCGGCCGAATTCAGGCGAAACTCATGGTCTTGTCGGGCGGACGATCCGTTCCCATTCCAATTTTGGATAATGACCGAAGTTCACCAGCAGTCCGAGTTCGTATCCGGTTGCGTTGAGGTAATTCAGGACTTGGGCGCGGTGTTCGCTGGCCAGCTTGGAAACCGCTTTGATTTCAACGATGATTTTCCCAAAGCAAATGAAATCGGCAAAGTAACGCTGCTTGAGCGGGCGACCTTTGTATGCGAGCGGCAATCCCACTTGCGCCTCCCAGGGTATTACCTGTATCTCCAATTCGTGTTCCAGGCTCTCCTGATAGACCGGTTCGAGAAATCCGCACCCCTTGTCTGTATAGACCTCAAAGCAGGCACCAATGATTCGGTAGGATTCCTCCTTGAAAAGTATGGTTGGTTCCATCGTTTAACTACGATTGGTTGAGAAGACCACAAAGATAGGCCAACGAAACACGCGAAACACACGAAATCTTGATGCGGGAGGGTATCGTCACGACTTTCCTCCCGTTGGTTCTTTTCGTTTGTTTTGTGTGTTGATGAGGCCCTGCCTGCGGCATCGTTGGCATGATTTCCGGGTTCCAGTTGGGCCCCCTTCCGTTCCAGCCTCAAATATTTCAAAATCCGGATTGATTTCCCGGGCTTGCCGACGGGGGAGGTCCGCGCCATAATCGGCGGTTCTATGGCCCACCGGTTTTACCTTCCTCCCGAATCATGGAATCCCCAGGCTCCCGCGCTTACGGGCGCGGAAGCGCACCATGCCTCCGATGTCCTGCGCGTGCGCGAGGGCGAAGCGGTGGTGGTCTTTGATGGACGCGGTAACGAACAAGCGGTGAAGGTGGCTTCCATCGGGCGCGACCTCATCGAACTTTCGCCCGGCCCGGTGGCGAAATCGCAACCCTTGCGCTGCCGGATTTCCCTTGCCCAGGCCATTCCCAAAGGCAAGAACATGGATCTCATCGTGCAGAAAGCCACCGAACTGGGAGCGGGCGCGATTTTCCCCGTGCTTTCGGAACGGGTCGTCGTGCGCATCGAACGCGAGGAGGCGGAATCCAAACGCGAGAAATGGCAACGGGTCGCCATCGAGGCGTGCAAACAAAGCGGACAAAATTTTCTGCCCGAGGTCTCGCTGCCGCTGACCATGGAGGCCTTGCTCGCCGCGCAGGCATCTTCGTATGAATTGGTGATCATCGCCTCGTTGCAACATGGTTCGCGGCATTTGAAGGCCCTCTTGGAAGAACACACCTCCATGCGCGGCAAAGCACCTTCGAGTGTGTTGATGTTGATCGGGCCGGAAGGCGACTTCACGCCCGCCGAAATCAACCGCGCCATGGGTGCGGGAGCCCAGCCGATGACCCTTGGTCCCATTGTCTTGCGCTCCGAAACCGCCGCCCTCTATAGCCTGAGCGTGCTCGCCCACGAGCTGCAAGGATGATCACCGCGGGAAATCCGCGGTTTTCATTTCCCGTTCGCAACGAAACCCATTTGGCATTCCTCCGGTCCACGTCTATAAAGACTGATGAACCGATTCCTTTCCCTGTCGGTGGGCTGTGTATTCTGGCTGACGGTCCTCCATGCGGCTCCGAATCCCGAACCATTCCCGAAGCCGCCAAACATCAAGGGTTTGCAGGTGCAGATGACTTCGGATGCCTTGAGCCTCGGGATTCATCATGCGGCAATCAATGTGAATCTGAGTGCGCTGCTTGATCTGTCCGGCCAGCCGGGCAACCCCACGAGAACCGTGGGAACCCACACCTTCGGATTCAACCGGGTGTATTTGGAATCTTTGGACAAGCAGATCAAACCACTCAGTGACGCGGGCGTCGTCGTCTATGCTATTCTGCTCGCTTATCCCACGAAGGATCCGGAGAAAGACGCGATTCTCCTGCACCCCGGGCACAGGAAGGACTACAAATTCGGCATCGGCGGATTCAATGCAGGAACCGAAATTGGTCGAGCATGGACCATCGCGGTCACGGAGTTGTTGGCGGAGCGTTGGTCAGGTCGGGATTCATCACACGGCCGCGTTTGGGGATGGATTGTCGGCAATGAAGTGAACTCCCATTTCCAGTGGTATAACATCGGCAATGTCACCCTGGAAGAGGCCACCGAAAGCTACGCCCGGGCATTCCGGTTGTTTCATCAATCCTTGCGCAAATCTTCTGCCTCGGCCCGGTTGTATATTTCTTTCGACCATCACTGGTCGATTGGGATGCATAACGTCGATCCGCTGGAAGCAAAAACAGGGCGTGGATTCCTCGACGCTTTTGCCGCGGCCATCCGAAGGGAAGGGGACTTGGATTGGCATGTGGCGTGGCATCCGTATCCGGAAGACCTCGGCAATCCCCGCACTTGGAATGATCCCACGGTCACCCGGGAGGCGAGCACGCCCAAGATCACCTTCAAGAATCTGGAAGTGCTGGCCGCATACCTGAAGCGGCCGGAGTTATTGTATCAAGGGTCTCCAAGACGGATCATTCTTTCCGAACAGGGGTTCCATACCCTTGGCCTACCCGATGGGGAAAAAATCCAAGCAGCGGCATTCGCGTATGCTTGGGAGAAATGCCAGCGCGTCCCGTTGGTGGACGCGTTCATTTACCATCGTCATGTGGATCACGCGCACGAGGGAGGCTTGAGGCTCGGGCTTTGGAGAAATAAACCCGGCTCAATTGCCGATCCCGCTGCGAAAAAAGAAATCTACGACCTATTTCAAAAAGCCGGAACCCCTGCCTGGAACGAAGCGGCGGCGGCCCTCCTCCCCACCACGGGATTGCGGACGTGGGATGATCTGGGAAAGTAATACGCCATGCATTTTTTCCACACGGGCACTCGAGACCCGTAGTCCATCTCTAGTCCGAGCGTCTTGTGATTCTAAAACTCGCCCTCTGCAGCGCGAGCGGTCTTGCCCACAAGTCGCAGGGGTGACCTGGTCTCAATACACGTCGCGCTGGTAACGTTTGGTCTTTTTCCACTCCTCCACACGGGCGATTGCCGCGTCGTGATCGAGGCCGCCCTCATTGATGACGATTTGGATGAGGGTTTCATGCACGTCCTGGGCCATGCGGCTGGCGTCGCCGCAGACGTAGAAGTGCGCGCCTTCTTCGAGCCAGGCCCAGAGTTCGCGCGCTCTTTCGAGCATGCGGTGTTGCACGTAGATTTTTTCCTTCTGGTCGCGTGAGAAGGCGACATCGAGGCGGGTCAACGCACCCGACTTGAGGTGGTCCTGCCATTCGAGCTGGTAGAGGAAATCGTAGGTGTAATGTTGGTCGCCGAAGAATAGCCACGATTTGCCGCCGTCGCCGTTGGCGGCGCGTTCCTCGACGAACGCACGGTAGGGGGCGATGCCAGTGCCGGGACCGACCATGATGACGGGGGTGTCGCCGCTGGAGGGTAGTTTGAAGTTCTTGTTGGCGTGCGTGTAAACCGATGCGGTATGGCTTTGGTCGAGCAGATCGGCGACGAAGGTTGAGGCCACGCCCTTGCGCAGGCGTCCGTGGGTTTCATAACGAACAGCCGCGACCGTGAGGTGGACTTCACCCGGATGGGCCTTGAGGCTGGAGGCGATGGAATAAAGACGCGGCGGCAATTTCCGCAGCAATCCGCAAAAGGCTTGGGCGTCGAGGCCGGAGCAGGGGAATTCTTCCAGCAGATCAACAATCTGCCGACCGTGCAACCAGTCGATGAGTTCCTTCTTGTTTTCCGGGTCGAGCAGACGGGCGATTTTCTCCGATTGCGCGATGGTCTGGTATTTGCCGAGAACCACGGAGGTAAGCCCGGTGATGTCCAGATGGCCGGTCAGCGCGTCGGCGAGAGTGTAGGTTTCGTCATCCTTCAGCGATATCCGGGTATTGGCGCTGAATTTTCCCGCCGCGAGGATGGCCTCGACCACGTCGGGAGCGTTTTTGGGAACAATAGCGAGGGCATCGCCGGGTTCGTAGCCCATGCCCGAACCTTCAAGGTCGAATTCGAGATGCCATGTTTCCTTGGCCGAACCGGGGCCATTGAGCAGAAACTTGCGTTTCAGCGGTGATGGAAACGGGTGTTTTTTGCCGTAGGCGATGGCGGGAATGGCGGCCTCCGAGACAGCCGTTGTCTCGCTGGCGGCAGGCACGGCCGCCTTCAAGGCTGCGAGGACGCGCCCGAACCACTCGGCGTGGGTGGCTTCGTAATCGACGTCACAATCGGCGCGTTCGGTGAGGCGGGTCGCTCCGAGTTCGGCGAGTTTGCGGTCCACTTCCTTCCCGCATTGGCAGAATTTTTCATAGCTGGTGTCGCCGAGCGCGCAGACGGAAAAGCTGGTCCCCGAAAGGTCGAGGCCGCTAGTGGCAAGAAGTTCGTTGTAAAAGGTCGTGCTCGTGTCGGGCGGTTCCCCATCGCCCCAGGTGCTCACGATGACGAGCAGGTTGGACATGGTGGCGAGCGCGGAAACCTTGGCATCGGCCATGTTGAGCAGGGTGGCGTCGAATCCGGCCGCCTTGAGCTTTTTCACGTCTCCATCGCCCAACTGCTCGCTGTTGCCGGACTCCGAACCATATAGCAGGGTGACTTTTGGCTTGGCCGCGGGAGCTTTGGAGGAGAGGGCGCTTGATCCAGAGCCGGCCAGCCATCCGCTCAACCAACCGGTCTGCAAAGGACTGAGCCCGGCCAATGCGTTCGCGAGGGCTTGGCGTTGAGCGGCGGAAAATGGAGCCGAATCGGGAAGCTGCATGACGTGGTCAGGAATGTAAGGAATGGGTACGATGGAACCGAGTGGCTGGTCTGACAAGCACCTGTTCCAACGAAAATGGGCAGAATTCGCTTGCCTCCGGAGGCGTCAGCGACGATGAATTAGGTGAAATTTCCGGTTTTTTCACCTATGTCTGAACGCTCCATCCAAGTCTGCGGTTTTGTCCTTGTTTACGGGATTTTTGTCTTCTGGGCCTATGCGGTTTCGAAGGTCTGGCAAATGATCCAGACGGGAATGCCGTGCTGAGAGTGGCGACACCCCGCCGATGAGCACGAACTCTGAAGGGAACCACCGGCGGACCACGCCATTCCGATACCTTGCGGCGATGGCCGCCCTGATGGTTGGTTCCGCCGGGGTTGCCTTGGTGGACAAAAGCCGCCGCGCCGGTGAGGAGGTGACTGTTCTGCCCACCGCACTGGGCGACAAAGCCTGGCATCCCTCCGGGGTGGATCGCCTTGCTCCCGAATTGCTGGGTCTGCCTTTGGCGCATTTCCGGGGCAAACCCCTCTACCCGCAGGGCAGGGTGGCCCGGGAAATGCGCGCCGATGCGATGATGCGGGTGGGCACGACCGATTCCGGGGCTTTCGGGGTCTTTGCCCCGGCTGACAAACCCGTGGAGCCGGCCACGGGCCTTCTATTGATGGTGGGCGTGCGGCCCGAAAATCTCCAACGCGGCATTTTCCGGGAGGTCGGTGAGGACCGGCGCTACCACAGCCTGGGCGAACCCGCCGAGCCCAACGATGGGCTGTTGCTCCCGGAGGCGGATCCGTGAAAGTCCGAATTCATCCTTGCCGCTGCCCCTTCGCATGCGATTGGTTTTCCCCATCCATTCATCCCGCATTTTTTCTCAACTCGCGAACCCATGAAGATTGAACGTGCCTTGTTGTCGGTCTCCGATAAGACCGGTCTTGAAGATTTCTCCCGCCGCCTCGTCGCGCTCGGGGTCGAGTTGCTCTCCACCGGGGGCACGGCAAAATTCCTGCGCGAGCTGGGATTGCCCGTGATTGATGTTTCCGATTACACCGGCGCACCGGAATTGTTCGACGGGCGGGTGAAGACGCTGCATCCCAAAGTCCATGGTGGCTTTCTCTACCAACGCGAGAATGAAACCCACCGTGCCCAAGCGAAGGCGAACAACATCCCGCCCATCGATCTGGTGGTGGTGAATCTCTATCCCTTCGAGCAGACCATCGCGCGCGAGGGTGTGACCATGGAGGAGGCGATCGAGAATATCGACATCGGCGGACCCGCCATGCTGAGGGGAGCGTCGAAAAATCACCAATCCGTAACCGTGGTGACGGATCCCGCCGACTACGCCACCGTAATCGAGGAAATGGAAACCAATGGCGGCGAGACCTCGCTCAAAACGCGCGAGCAACTGGCCATCAAGGTTTTCCAGCGCACCGCCGCCTATGATCAGGCCATCGCCGGTTTCCTCTCCGGTGGCACGCCGTCGGTGGATGAGTATAATCTGAAAGCACCGCTCTACGCCCAACTCCGCTATGGCGACAACCCGCACCAGGCCGCGCGTCTCTACGGGAATTTCGGCGATTACTTCGAGCAGCTCCAAGGCAAGGACCTTTCCTACACCAATGTGCTCGATGTGGAAGCCGCCGCAGAATTGATCAGCGAGTTTCGCAAACCGACACTCGCCATCCTGAAGCACTTGAACCCCTGTGGCGTGGGCAGCGATGACGACGATCTCCGCGCCGCGTGGCAAAAAGCCTTCGAAACGGATCGCCAGGCGCCATTCGGAGGGGTCATTGTTTGCAACCGTCCGATGACGGAAGCCGTGGCCCGGGTGATTTCGGAAATCTTCACCGATGTGATCATCGCGCCAGACTTCGAAACCGAGGCCCGGGCCATCTTGCAGAAGAAGAAAAACCTCCGACTCATCCGTATGGGCGGCAATTACGGGGAAGCCCAGAAGGCACCCATCCTGCGCTCCGCGCCCGGCGGATTCATGGTCATGGATCGCGACGCCCGTTGTATGGGATTGCAGGACATCGAGGAAAAAGTCGTGACCAAACGACCGCCGACCGCCGATGAAATCGAGGCCATGCGCTTCGCCTGGCGCGTCGCCAAACACGTGCGTTCGAATGCCATTCTTTTCGCGGCCAAGGATCGCACTCTCGGCATCGGGGCCGGGCAGATGTCCCGAGTGGATTCCAGCCGCATCGCGGTGTGGAAGGCTCAGGAAGCCGGGCTCTCGCTCAAGGGCAGTGTCGTGGCCTCCGACGGGCTTTTCCCATTCGCCGATGGATTGATTGCCGCCGCCGAAGCCGGGGCCACCGCTGCGATACAGCCGGGCGGATCGATCCGCGACGAGGAAGTGATCGCCGCTGCCAACGAACGCGGCCTCGCCATGGTCATGACCGGCTACCGCCACTTCTTGCATTGAGACAGGCGGGGGTTGCGAAAGGCTCCCCGCGCTTGCTTCCGGGCCGCGCCCGCGCTTCATTCACTTCATGAAAATCATCCGGTATTCCGATGCTGATTACGCCGAGGCCATTGCGGCCATGGACCGGCGCGCATACCCGTCCGACAAGCTCCGCGACACCGTCGCCGAAATCCTTTTCACCGTGCGCACTGGTGGTGACAATGCCTTGCTCTCGTATGTGGAAAAGTTCGATCGCGCCGTGCTCACTCCGCAGCAACTCCGGGTGAGCGAAGAAGAATTTGCCGCCGCTGCTGCCGCCGCTGATGAGGACCTCAAGACCGCTGTCGCCGCCAGCATCACGAATGTGCGTTCCTTTGCCCGCAAGGGCCTTCGTCAGGGATGGAAAGGCACGAACACCGAAGGTGCCGAGGTCGGCGAGGTTTATCATCCGCTGTCGCGCGTCGGCATCTATGTGCCCGGCGGCACTGCACCGCTCGTTTCGACCGCCCTCATGACCGTCCCCATCGCCGCGGAAGCCGGTGTGCCGGAGATCGTCGTTACCACACCTTGTGGAGCGGATGGCACGGTCAATCCGGCCTTGCTTTATGCCTTGCGCGAAGCCGGTGTGGCCGAAGTCTATAAACTCGGCGGTGCGCAGGCCATTGCCGCTCTCGCCTTTGGCACTGAAAGTATTCGCCCGGTGGAAAAAGTTTATGGCCCGGGAAATAGCTACGTCGTCGAGGCCAAACGCCAGGTCTTCGGGGCGGTCGGAGTGGACCTTCTACCCGGTCCCAGCGAAGTGCTCGTTCTTGCCGATGCCAGTGCCCGGGCCGATTGGATCGCCGCCGACCTGCTCGCCCAAGCCGAACACGGCAAGGACAGCCAGATCGTTTTTGTGACCGACAACCCGGCGATGTTGGATGCGGTTATTTCCGAGGTTGAGAATCAAGCCGCCGCTCTCAGCCGTCAGGGGCCCTTGCGCTCCGTTCTCGATGCCGGCACGTGGTGTGTGCTCGAACGTTCGCTCGACGAGGCCGTCCGGCTCGTCAACGCCTACGCCCCCGAGCACTTGTCGCTGGTGGTCGCCGATGCGGACTCCGTTCTTCCGGAAATCCGCACTGCCGGAGCCATTTATGTCGGTGCTTGGTCGCCGGTCGCCGTGGGCGATTTCCTGGCCGGACCCAGTCACGAACTACCCACCGGGGGCGCGGGCAAGGCATTTCCGGGCCTTACCACCGACATGTTCCAGCGCCGCACCAGCGTGGTCCGCTATGATGCCGCAAGTATCAAAGCCGCCGCGCCCATTGTCGCCACCTTCGCCCGCGTGGAGGGACTCGATGCCCACGGGAATTCCGTCTCCGTTCGGGCCAAAGAAGCACCCTGAGATAAAATCCAACCTTGCCACCCGCTGGCCTTGAGGCCACACTCTGCACCATGAGACCAATGATTGCCATCGCCCTCGGCACCATCTCGCTCGCCTTAGCCGCCTGCGATACGAAATCACCCGGCTCAGGCAAAAGCGAAACTTCGCCTGCCGCACCCGTTGCTGGTGACGAGACGGGAGACCTCGGATTGGGCCGTGACTGGGTCAAGACCATGCTCGAGGAAAACGATGCCACCCTCGTGCGGATGCAGGAAGATCTCGCCCGCCTCCGCCGGGAACTCGATCGCGTCGAAGCCTCGCCCGCCCAGGATCGCATGGACGACATCAAAAAAGGCATGGTCGAGATCCTTGATCGTCAGGAAAGCGAATTGCGCAAGCTCAACGACCAAGCCGAAGAGATGCGCAAGGTCATGGCCGCCGAACCCCGGGGATAGAATGAGCAATCTCAGAGCCGGGGAATACCGCAAAGCCAGCAAATCGCCGTGGTGCGAGGTGCGTGGATCCGATATTCACGGGCGAGGCGTCTTTGCCACCCGCGATATCCCGAAGGGCAAGCCCATCATCGAATACGTCGGTGAAGTCATCACCAAACGCGAAGCCGGCAAACGCGGCCGCGCCCTCCTGGAGGAATCTCGCACCACTGGAGGAGCGTCCGTTTATATATTCATCCTCGACGGCCGCCACGACCTCGATGGGAATTTTCCCTGGAATGAAGCGCGGCTCATCAACCACTCATGCGAGCCAAATTGCGAAACCGAAATCGACGAGGAGCGCCGCATCTGGGTGACCGCCCTGCACGACATCAAGAAAGGCGATGAACTCTTCTTCGATTACAATTTCGATCTCGAAAGTTTCGAGGACCACCCCTGCCGCTGTGGTTCTCCCGAGTGCGTCGGCTATATCGTCGGCCAAGATTACTGGGAAAAATTAAAACGCCTGATCGCCCGACGGGAGAAAGCCCGCCTCACCGAAGCCGAAAAGGCGAATTCGGCAATAACGGGCGCCTTGTGAGGAAAAGTGTGAGACATGCGGGCTAGCCTCGGTCTTTGGCAACCGCCCCGTCTTTCCCTGGGAACGCCGACGTCCCCGTCGGCCTGCGTTGGAGATGCAGATTTTCGCCTGTGCTGCCTTCTCCATGGTCGCTCCCAATCCTGCCGACGAAAGCATCGGTGTTCCCGGCAGGCGCGCAACCCCGTAACTCCCTGCCTTTCCTTCGACAAGAGGCGAGGCGCTGCTATGTTCTCCACGCCCGCGTTTCCGTGGGTAATTTCCCGGTAGTTTCCTAGATGATGAGCCTCCCTCACAACGCTTTCTTTTCACACACATGAGTCCACATCCTTCCCGCGCCGCATTTCTGGCGGCCACCCTGGTTTTCTCCACCGTTCTTCCCGCGTTCGCTGCCCCTGCCGCTTCCGGCGAAAAAAAATCTTCGGAGGATGCCCCGGAAAACACGATTTATCAGAGCGTGCTCCGCATTGAAGCGGCAGCCCAGCAGTTCGACTACCGCTCCCCCTGGAATAGCGGACGTTATGGCGGCGGTAGCGGCACCGGCTTTGTTGTCGGCGAAAACCGCATCCTCACCAATGCCCACGTTGTGAGCAACAGCCGACGCCTGATCATCCGCAAACACGGTGACCCGGCCGTTTACAGCGCCCGTCTGCTCCACATCGCCCACGATTGCGACCTTGCCCTGCTCGAACTGGAAGACCCGAAGGTCCTCGACGGAGTCACTCGGCTCGGTTTCGGCGAAGTGCCCGCCCTCGAGAGTGAAGTGCGCGTGATTGGTTATCCGGTCGGTGGCGAGCGACTTTCCGTAACCCGCGGTGTGGTTTCCCGGATCGATTTCAGCACCTACAGTCACAGCGGGGTGGACCAGCATTTGGTCGTGCAAATTGACGCCGCGATCAATCCGGGCAACAGCGGCGGCCCCGTCTTGCAGGGCGAAAAAGTCGTCGGTGTCGCTTTCCAGGGTCTCCTGCAGGCCGACAACACCGGCTACATGATTCCCACGCCGGTCGTGAAGCGTTTCCTCAAGGATGTCGAAGACGGAAAGTATGATCACTATGTTGACCTCGGCTTCACCGACTTCGAGGTGGTCAACCAAGCCCAGCGTGCCGCCCTCGGACTGCCCGATGATGACCGCGGCATTCTCGTCGCGAATGTCGCGCCCGGTGGCTCCGTTGATGGCAAACTGCAAAAGGGCGATATCGTGATGGCCCTTGATGACCATCCTGTGTTCTCCAATGGCCAGGTCAAAATCGATGGGCAAATGGTGAACATGCACGAAGTGGTCGAGCGCAAATACTCCGGCGACAAGGTCGTGATCGATTTCCTCCGCGAGGGCAAAAAAAACCGTGTCGAAGCCACGCTCGCGCAGTTCGCGCCCGCGCGGATTTTTGCCACCGAATACGAAACCCGCCCGACCTATGCTGTCTTCGGCGGTCTGGTCTTCCAGCCTTTCTCGCGCAACTTGCTCGCTGCCTACGGCTTCGATTCTCTCGAAGTCCGTCACCTGCTGGAGCGTTACACCGCCGACGCGCTCTACCAGGATCGCGACGACGTCATTATGCTGACGCAGGTGCTGCCGGATACCGTCAATACCGAACTTGCGTCCCTCGGTGGACTCATCGTGGAGGAAATCAATGGCAAGAAGGTCGGCTCGATGAAAGATATCATGGACTTGCTGTTGACCCCCTTGGAAAAAAGCGAGCTGCCCGAATTTATCGTCATCCGCTGCCGCGGAACCGAGCGTCCTCTCGTGCTCGATGGTGCTGCCATGAAGGAAGCCCAGGCCCGTATTCGTTCGAAATACGGACTGAGCCGTGACTCCTTACTCGAAGGCCGCGTCGGCGAAGGGCTCAACTGGTGACCACGCAAGCAGCATCCCATTCCACTCCACTTTCTTTTGCCATGAAATCATTTTTTCTCCTGCTCGCTGTCGCCATCGCCACGCCGCTCCCGTCCGCAGTGGCTTCGCCATCTTCGCCCTCTGATTCACTGGTCTACGTGATGACGACTTCGCAACGCCCGCGCTTCACCCAACCGTGGGAAAAAAGCCCGCCCGTGCGCAAACGCGGACTCGGGATCGTGCTGGAAAACCGTCGTGTGCTTGTGACGGCGGAACTCGTCTCCGATGCCACGTTCGTGGAATTCGAGCGCCCGTCCAACGGCGAAAAACAAACCGCCCGCGTCGTCGCCCGCGACTATGAATCGAACCTCGCCCTGCTTGAAGGCACTGACAAGGATGGTGCGTTCCTCGGCGGCATGAAACCGGTGGCTCTTGATGGCCCTGCCCGCGCCGGTGATGCGCTTGATGTCTGGCAACTCGAAGATGACGGTAGCCCGGTCGTGACATCCGGCACCCTCGCCCGCGTCGAAACCGGCGCCTATTTCGTGCCCGACCGTAGTTTCTTGCGTTACGAGTTCAAGGGTTCGCTCCAGAACAAAGCCGGTAGTTTCATCATCCCTGCGGTGCGACAGGGCAAACTCACCGGACTCCTGCTCGGCTACAATGCCAACGACCAGCTCGCTGATATCCTGCCCGCTCCGATCATCCGGCGTTTCCTCGACGATCTCGCGGATGGTGATTACACCGGCTTCCCGGTGCTCGGTATCCGGGTGGCCCGCACCACCGACCCGCAGCTTCGCCGCTGGCTCAAGCTGGCCGATGATGCCAACGGCGTCTTCGTCGGCAAGGTGGAAAAAGCGAGCTCGGCCGACAAAGCGGGTATCAAAACCGGCGATGTGTTGCTTTCCCTCGATGGCCACGCCCTCGACCGGCGCGGCTATTATGAGGATCCCGAATTCGGCACCCTGAACTTCGGGCACATTGTCAATGGCCGCCATCGCGTCGGCGACACCATCACCGCCGTGGTCTGGCGGGATGCCGCGAAAGTGGAGATTCCTGTCAAACTCGAGCGCCGGAATGCCGAGGATTATCTGGTGGATCCATGGGTCTTCGATCGCGCGCCCCGGTATGTGGTCGTGGGTGGTCTCGTCTTCGCCGAACTCAGCCGCCCCTATCTCCAGTCCTTCAAGGAGTGGGAAAAGAACGCCCCGGTCGTGCTGCGCCATGCCGAATCGAATCAGGACGAATACGCGGAGGGCCGCCGGAAACTCGTTGTCCTCTGCTATGCCATCCCCACCGACGCCAACATCGGCTACGAACGCGTCAGCTCGCGCATCATCAAAGAAGTGAACGGCAAACCCATCGGCTGCATCCGCGATCTCCATCAGGCGCTCATGAAACCCGTCGAAGGACGCCACGCCTTTACCACGACCGCACCCGAGGATCCCGTTTTCTATCTGGATGCCGCCCTCGCCGAGGAAGTGGATCAGCGTCTCATGCGCGCCGGACTCGCGCCGCTTTCCCGCATCGACTGAGGTGGGCATTCTCCCGCTTTCCCATGGCTTCGACGTCCGAACCACCGGCCCTCCAGGCCGTGCTCTTTGATCTCGATGGCGTGCTCATCGACTCGCACGAACAACACGAACGCGCATGGGAGCTCTGGGCCGCCGAACTCGGCCGCTCATTACCCGAAGGATTCTTCAAACGCAGCTTCGGCATGCGCAACGAGACCATCATCCCGGATTTGCTCGGATGGGCGAAGGAGCCTGAAGAAATCGCGCGCTTCAGTTTTCGGAAAGAGGAACTCTATCGCTGCGAGCTCAAAGAGCGCGGACTCTCTCCTTTGCCGGGTGTCATTGCCTTGTTAGAAGGGCTTAGCGCCCTCGGCATTCCCCGGGCGGTGGCTTCGTCCACCCCGAGAGAGAATCTCGATGCGGTGATGTCGATGACCGGTCTCGGTCCTTGGTTTCACGCCATCATCACGGGCAGTGATGTGAGCCGGGGCAAACCCCATCCCGAGGTCTTCCTCAAGGCCGCCGCCGCTGTTTCGGCCGATCCGAAATTTTGCGTCGTGATCGAGGATGCTTTTGTCGGTATCGATGCCGGCCTTGCCGCAGGCTGCCGTGTGCTTGGTGTTGGCACCACCCACCCCGTGGAATCCCTGGTCAAAGCCCATCGTGCGGTTCCCGACCTTACCGCCATCACCGCCGTTGATCTCGTGGAGATGCTGGCGTGAAGCAGGATCAGGGTTTGGCCAAGCGGAAGAACCTTGTCGGAGGGGAGAGAGGCAATACCACGCGTTTGAACTCGCCGTCATCCACCGGGGGCAAGACCACCGGCGTCCAACTGCCCGGTTGGAGTGTATTACTCTGCTGGAGGTTGAAACCCAGGGACAGAGATGGCCATTTCAGTTCAACCTCGCTGGTCGGCAGGGTATTGATTTCGAGTGTTTGTTCGGTCGTGAATTTCAGGGTGGCGGTGGTCGAAACTTCCTGGCCGCCTTGGCGCGCATGAATGCCAATATCGATTTCGTAATCCCCGCGGGCGGTGAAGGCGAAATTGTAGTGGGTGTGCCCGCCTTCAAGAATGTAGAGGCTGTCGCTGGTGTTCGAAGGTGCGACGCCGTCCGACGATGCCATCCACACGCGCGGCACACCACTCACGACGGTGTAAACGGAAAACTGGCCCGGCCCGCGCCAGCCATTGAGGCGCACTTGCAACCACTTCTGGGAGGTATTCACGTTACGGGCCGGATCACCCGGATTCCATGTTTGAAAGGCGTTGAGTGTTGCATGTTCGGCACCGAAGCCGAGATACAGCAGTTTGGGATTCTGGCCGGCTGGCAAGCGGTAGAAGGGTTCTCCCGCCGCGACACCGATGAAGTCCCATGACGAGGACGCCGGGCGCAGGGCGACCCCCGCCACTGGATCCACGTAACCCTTTGCAGCGGTGACGGGATAGAACGCATTCGCATCGGAGTTATACCAGCGCGCTTCGAGATTGCTCCCATTGGCGAGGGAGATATCGACATGCTGGGTGGTGAGCAACGGCCCGGCCGAAAGCTGGCAAGCCGGAAGAAGCCAAATGAAAAGGAGTTCGCGCATTCCTCACCCGAAAGATGTTGATCGCGTGGGGCAGGCCCATGTTCCTTCCCCACGCGATCGGGGTTTTACATCATCGGCGACGCCGGAAAGCAGCGAGACCACCAAGGAGAAGCAGCGCGGCCGAGCCCGGTTCGGGCACGACGAACCGGTAGGTCGCCGGAGCGCTCATGACATCATTACCGCCTTGTTTGGCGAAGGCCTCAAATTCA